>CAMIYC010000011.1 GCA_946402905.1 uncultured Prevotellaceae bacterium
TCTCCAGGCACATGCGTGAGTTGTGGTAAGGGCATTTCCAGAACCCTGCCTTGTCTCGATTCTCAAAATATCAAATAAAGGCAAGACTTTTCAAAATAACTTTAATATCAACATCTAAAAGTTTCTTAAATATCATTAAAGTGTCAAATTTCATAATAAAAGGAAGGAAATCTCGTTTAGATAAAGGAATACTATTTCAAATAACATTAATATCATGAAACAGAAAATCGTATTGTTTTTATTGCTCCTTCTTTTGCCGCAAGCAGTACTTCCCCAGGAAAAGCGCGAGATTATACCAGTAGATTGGAAGGAAATGAAAAAAGTGGCCATCCAAGACCCACAGCGTATAAGGGATCTTGTGTCAAGGTTGTCTGCTGATAAGTTGGACGCCACCATGTCATGGCAGGACCGCATCTTGGCATACTTTGGGCAATCATACCTTGCTCCCATTTCTGATGTAAAGGAAGGATTGGACTTGGACAAGCTGATGAATGAAAAGAAATATGAGGAGTGCCTTTCTGCCTCAAAGGAAGTGTTGAAAAAGAACCCAGTGAGCTTGAAAGCACTTCATCATGCTGCGTTTTCTATAGGATATATGGTGAAAGACTCAACCCGCCATTATGATGTGACCATCGAGGAAGGGCAAGTTTATTACAATAGAATGAATAGAATATTCAACACCATAGCAACCACGGGAGACGGCTCACAAGAACATCCATTCTATGTGACAGCTGTCTCAGATGAATATTTGTTTATGAGGTATTATCTGGACCTTTGGGAAATATCCAAACAATATGCGACAACCAATTGTGACATTATTGAATTAAAAGAGACGAGCAAATATTACTCACAAAAAATGATATACTTTGAAATCACCCGTGTTTTGGAGTTGGAGAGGAGTCTGTTTGAATAATATTATCTGGAAATGGACCAATAGGCATATGCCTATTTGTCCAAGAGAGATTTCACAACGTAGACGCTAATACAAGTTTGGTCGAGCCTGTCATTAATCTCCGAAGAGTGGTTCTCCTTATAATAGTCGAACGACATCTTTAGAGAATTGCACAATATGGCTTTCATCTTTTCTTCTCCAACATACCCTTGCTGCTGGCAGAAGATTTGTAAGAGTTTGCCGACCCCTATGCCAATGGCACAAAGTGATTCCAAAAGGGGAATTTTTTCCATTCCCATTTCCCACATTGTCTGCAATATATATTTTTCTACTGCAGTAGCATGCTGTTCAGTACCTTTAGGAAACTGTTCCCAAAAGTTTCTTGTCATTTCTTCCTTTTCTTTATTCATGATTGGTGACGTTTTAATTGTTAATCTTCCGGCCATGTAGGATAATCCTTATAATGTTCAAATGACTTTTTGATAGCATTATTCAGCAAGGCTTTTAGTTCTTTCTCGCAGATATATCCGTGAATCTGACAAGCGACTTGCAAGAAATGTCCTACGGGGAGCAGCAAGCCATGGGCAATATTTACAAGAAGAGGGTGATACCTATCAGCATAAGTGATTTCAGACAGCTTTTCAATCTGAATGAGATACGTGACCCCAAGACAGGAAAGGTCTTGCAGCCAAGTATATACGAAAATTCCAAAGATATCAAACGATACATTCTCAATTCGGCAAGAGACGAATTGCTGACCATGTTCAAGTGCAACGCGTCGAAAGTTTGGTTTGAGTACGACACATACAGCAGCGGTGGCCTGGGAGGGAAGGTTTCCTCGTTCATCATCTACATATACACCAAGGATAACCCGAAGCAAGGGGAGCAGCGGCCATGGACTAAAGGCGACGAGCCTTTGTTTCCTTTCGAGGAAGAGACCAAGCCGAAGGATAAAAGGACGCCGGCACAGAAAATCCATGCCAATGAGTATTACGACTCTGAATACCAGGAGATAATCACCCAAACCTTGCTCTCCCGGTATCTCACCAAGAGGGAAGTGACCTATTACATGGCCCAAATCAGGAAGGAGGCCAAGCAGTGCAAGGATTCCTGGACACAGGTAATTCAGGTGATTCAGGAGAAGGAGAAGCAGCGCAAGTTCATGAAGGGCACCAAGGAATACAAGCGGAATGCCATCATCGACTACGTGCTGAAGGAGAACCTGAAGGACTATGGCTGGAGCATCGTGCCGCCGACACCCAAGAAAGACAGGAAGAGGGATCCGAAGTTGTTCGAGTCCCTGCAGCCTTGAAAAGGACCCCAAAAACAACTATATAATAATGTAAAACAACAAAAAGCGCATCAAAATGAAGAGTCAAAACAGTTATCAGCAAGAAAACGGGGCAGGAAGGTTAACAACCGCCAGGGTGCCCAAAATGTTAAAAATGTTCGGAATATTTCGCCCGTGTTTCATCCTGTTAACTTGCACAACCGAAGGGCAAAAAACACGCCAAAAACAGGGTCGGTTGTGCAAATGTTGTGCAAATCGGGTGTCAAAAAAAAGGAAGTGCTTGAAAATCAAGCACTTCCGATTTGCATTTGTCGGGATTACTGGACTCGAACCAGCGACCTCGCGCCCCCCAGACGTGTGCGCTACCAACTGCGCTAAATCCCGATTTCGCGATGCAAAGGTAAGCACTTTATGTGACATGTCCAAATTTTATGGGCTTTTTTTTTGTTATAATCGAAAAAATTCCTATCTTCGCAGAGTATTTTACATTTTGTTTTACTAATCTATAATTCTTAAAGAGATGAAAAAGTTATTTTTTGGAGTTTTAGCCTTGATGGGTGCCGCCATTTTCGTGGCATGTGGCGACAAGGCTGCCAGCGAGCCTTCACTGATAGGTAAATGGGTTTCTGACACGTTGGTCAAAAACGAGGATAAAGGTGTGTTGACTACCGTCTGCACCTTAGACTTCCGTGCTGACAGCACTTTGGCACGCGACATGAAGATGTCGTTTACCCTGGAAGATAAAGGCACAAAACTGATGATGCCGTTTGAGGTGGGTTACGACAGTAAGTTCTCCGCTGATGGCAAGAACATCATCTGCACAGGTGACAGTGCTTCGTTCCGTTTCAAGGTGGAGAAAGACAGTGTGAAGGTTACCTCTGATGATCCCACTATGCAGGCGCTGGCTGATAAGGTGGTCACATCGATGCTGAAAGACGTGGAGAAAAATTTTGGTGGTAGCATCAAGAACGAGTCAATGTCCTCAGACACGACGGCTTATATATTTGAAGGCGAATTGCTGAAGCTCGTCGAAAAGAATGACACCATAGTGTTGCACAAGGTGCAGTAGAGGAGGTCGTCACCGGACATAGTATGTTGTGCTCTGGCCATATAATGATGATTGGGCCGTCTTGACGGCTCAATCATCTTATAGATAAAGAAGATGAAGTTTTTAAGGATAATTATTTTTGTCTGCTTCTCTGCCATCGTCGCGGGATGTGGCAGTAAACGGTCTGTTGTGCCGGAGGATTTCCCCTTCCAGTTTCGGGACAATAATCCGCACCAGCTGGCCAATGCCCGTAAATATGGTATAGAGCCATTGGAGGACCGCTCGCAGTTGCGGAAGGTAAGACGCCGTCTACGGCATATCGAGGATTGTGAGTATTATGCCATAGACCCGCTCACGCATTCCGTGCCTTATCTCACACCCAATGCCGCGAAACTGCTCAAGAAAATTGGAAAGGGCTTTCAGAAAAAGCTGCGCAAACACAAGATGGGCGAGTATAAGATCATTGTCACCTCGGTGTTGCGTACGAAAGACGATGTGCGCAGACTGATGAAGACCAACAAAAACGCAGTGCCCAACTCTGCCCATTGCCATGCCACCACTTTCGACATCACTTATCGGCGATATCAGCATGTAAGTGGGCCGAAGGCCAGTGCGCGGCAGCTGAAATACCTGTTGGGAGAGACGGTAGATGAGTTGCGGTCTGACGGGCTTTGCCTCGTGCGCTATGAGACCAACCAGACATGCCTGCATATCACCAGTACTAAATAACTATATGTATGAGAAAATTTTTAGCCTTAGCCGTTTTGTGGCTCTGCCATGTATGTGTAATCGCCGCCGGGATACAGGATCTGCCGGCAGAGTCCAACTTTAAATATAAGGTAGACTATCTCGAGGAGCAGACTCTTTACAGGAAAGGGCAGGCCCTGACGGTGTCTCATTTTCAGCTCGAGTGGCCTTCTTGTCTGTGTTATTCCGCGCAGGCTGAGCTGCAGAATTTCCTTTGTAATGAGGTTTTCGGCTTCAGTGAGATATCGTGTGAAAAAGGAATGCGACACTATTACAGCACCTTGGGCGAGCGGATACAGAAAATGCCGGATGACGCGTTGTCGGTGGGTTATTATATCTGCAAGCTGATAATCCTGGGCTATGACGAGGGGAGGTATATCTCCTTCCTCATACACAAGACCCGGCGCGACAGCAAGTATGATAAGGAGAGCATGGTCAGTAATAAGGTCTACACGTATGATCTTGTGGGACACAAAATCCTTTCCCTTTCTGATGTGATCTCTCCAAAATATAATGCCTCGAGAATACATCTGTATCATGAGGCGGGCATGCCATTACTGACCAAGCGCGAGGAGAGGGTGCTGGTCGAACAATCCTTTTATGGGATGGTTGAGGAAAAAGCTTGTACAGCATGTGTGATTCCTTACGGCATCGTGATCTGTCCGGCTGATGACTATGCCGATGACGGAGAGGCTGTGCTGAATGCCGTGCCCATCGACTATGTGAAGAGTGCACTGGCCAAGCCTTTACGGAAAATACTCAACAACCAGCAGCTGGCTGGCATGAATCTTCACGCTTCAGCTCAGTCGGTTAGGGTATCCTTGGAGGAAAGCGTCGTCGATACGACCCTCGTGTATGATGTGGTGGAAAAGGCTCCCCAATTTCAGGACGGCTCCTTGTCGATGAAGAAATACTTCGCAGACAACCTCGACTATCCTGATTTTGAAAACATCACAAAGAAGGAAGGAAAGGTCGTGGTCTCTTTTGTCGTAGACCGTCAGGGTTTTGTCTGCTCGCCGTCGGTCGTCAGTCCGTGCTCGCCGGGGATAGACCGTGAGGCGGCCAGGGCGTTGATGGCCATGCCCAAGTGGATCCCTGGTTCTCAGAATGGCATAGCACTCAACACTCGCGTCACACTGCCACTCACCTTCTCACTGAAGTAAGGACTCGCCCCTACAATTAAGCCATTGCTTAGCTCCTGAGCGACAGCTCCACCGGACAATGGTCGGAGCCCATAATCTCTGTGTGTATCTTGGCGTCGGCCACTTGCGCATAAAGCCGGTCGGACACCACGAAATAGTCGATGCGCCAGCCTGCGTTCTTCTCACGTGCCTTGAATCGGTACGACCACCATGAATAGGTCACCTCTTCGGGGTACATCTTGCGGAAGGTGTCGGTGAAACCAGATGCCAGCAGATGGCTGAATTTCTCACGCTCTTCGTCGGTGAAGCCCGCGTTACGCCGGTTGGTCTTCGGATTTTTCAGGTCTATTTCCTCATGGGCCACGTTCATGTCTCCGCATACGATGACGGGCTTCTTGCTGTCCAGACGCTGCAGGTAGGCGAGGAAGTCGTCCTCCCAGTGCATGCGATAGTCGAGCCTCCTGAGGCCGTCCTGAGAGTTGGGAGTGTATACTGTGACCAGGTAGAATCCTTCCATCTCCAGTGTGATCACACGACCTTCGTGGTCGTGCTCCTCGATACCTATGCCGTAGCTCACGCTCAGCGGCTGGTGGCGGGTGAAGACGGCTGTGCCGGAGTAGCCTTTTTTCTCGGCGTAGTTCCAGTAGGCTTGGTATCCTTCGAAGGCAATGTCGAGTTGGCCTTCCTGCATCTTGGTCTCTTGCAGGCAGAAAAAGTCGGCATCAAGGGCTTTGAAGATGTCTTCAAAACCCTTGCCGACGCAGGCCCGCAGGCCGTTTACGTTCCATGAAATGAATTTCATACACTATGTGGTATGTGCTGTCAATGCTTTTTTTTAAATTTTGTTGCCGATGACATACATAGGGCTGCTACAGGTATAGGTCGCGCCGTCTACGCTCACGGAGTAGAGCAGCAGATAGCTCATGAAAGTCCTGTTGAGATACTGCCCTAAGCTGTAGAATGTGCCGAAGTAGGTGGAGTACTGGGCTGAGAAGGTGGCCGTCACCTCATGAGCCTTGTCGTCCTGTGTGACGGTGAATGTCACCTTGTTGTTGAGTGGGATGTAGGAGAACGTATAGCGTTCGGGATTGTCGTTGTAATTGTTGTAGTACGGATAGATGTATCCCACGACGTCGACTGCGTCCTCTGACGGCATGAGCAGCTGGCGCACGGCATTGCTGTTCACACCATTGGCAAAGAGCTTGACAGGCACCTTCACCTTCAGGGTGGAGTCTGTCAGCGACCAACCTGTCTGGATGGAGTCTTCCTTGGCGGTGGTGTCGTTGATGAAATGGATGTAGCCGTCGTATGCTCCGCGCATCGTGGTGAGCTGAGCGGCTTTCTCCTGTTCGGTGAGTGTTTTCACTACGGTGGCCTCACTGTCGTCGTCGCCGAGACATGAGGTGAGAGTGATGCCCCATGCAAAGGTGCATACGGTCAAAAGAAATAATCTTCTTAAGTTTTTCATTTTTGTTTCTGCTTTTTGTTAGTGTATGTCTCTTATTAAAATGCCATTTTGCTGAAATCTTGCATCCAGCCACCGAAAAAAACAAAAAATTAACACTTAGAAGTCTCCGCGGAGCAGATTCATAAACTCCTCGCGGGTCTTCGCCTGGTTGAACGCACCGCAGAAGTCACTGGTCGTGGTGATGGCGTTTTGTTTCTCCACGCCGCGCATTTGCATGCAGGTGTGTTTGGCTTCCACCACGACCATCACGCCGAGCGGATGAAGCGTAGACTGGATACACTCTTTGATCTGTTGAGTCATACGCTCCTGCACCTGCAGGCGATGGCTGTAGATGTCTACCACCCTGGCTATTTTGCTCAGTCCTGTGATGTAGCCATTGGGGATGTAGGCCACATGGGCTTTTCCGTAGAAGGGGAGGAGATGGTGCTCGCACATCGAGAAGAAGTCGATGTCTTTGACGATGACCATTTGGTCGTATTCCTCGGCGAAGAGGGCATCGGTGAGCACTTTGTGGGGGTCTTGGGTGTAGCCGCGGGTCAGTATCTGCATCGCCTTGGCCACGCGGAGAGGAGTCTTGAGCAGACCTTCTCTTTCCGGGTCTTCTCCCAGCAGACTCAAAATATCATGATAGTGAGAGGCCAGTTGGTCCAGCCCCTCACGAAATTCTGTCTCGGGATTCATAGCCGTGAGTTCTTTAATGATACGGAGATGGGGCATTTCACCACACAGGCGGTCTTGTAGCCCAGTTTTTTCACTCTCTTGAGCATGTTCTCTGCATCGTCTTTCTTTTTGAAATTGCCGAAGCGGCATACCCATCGCGGAGAGTAGAAATGTACGTAGATGGGCTGGCCGGGTACTTCCTTCTTCAGTTTCTGGCCTACCTCCTGCGCCTTGGTGCGGTCGTTGCGGGTGTTGCTGCCGGCGAACACTTGTATGCGGTAGCCCGGCACCTTCTTGCTGTTGACCATCACCTTCTTGCTGTTGTCGCTCGGCACGGCGTTGGCTTCCATCTCTTTGATCTTGCGTTGGCGCTCGGCCTCGCGCTGTGCCTTGCGCTCTTTCTCGCGACGCTCGCGTTCGCGGGCCTCTTCCGACGGGCTGCGCTCGCTCGTCTTGTCTTTTTTGACTGCCGACGCCTCGCGCTCATATTCTTCGCGGCGGGTGCTTGTCGTATTGCCCGCTCGGTCGTCGGGTTTCACCGTCTTGCTGTCAGTCTTGTTCTTGTCTTTGCTTGGTTTGCTGGCGTCTTGTGGCTGGCTTGTGCTGTTGTTGTTCTTATTCTTATTTGAGCCGTTTACCAGCTTGTTGATGTCGTCGCTCTGTTTTACTGACACGCTGCCGTTGCCCTTGTCGTCTTTCTGGAGATGATCAAGAAAGGTCTGCGCAGGCACGCTTGCGGCGACGCCGAACAGGACAGCCAGGGTGATGATGATTTTTCTCATCTTTTTGTCTGGAAAATTAATGTTTTTTTAAGAAGTGGAGGAGTTGAGAGGTTCTGGAGCTGGTGAGCTCGCAGACAGGTCATTCTATGAGTCGTGGAGTAGGGGAGTCACGGAGTGACGTTTTACTCCTTAGCTCCCATGCTCCACGAGTCGTTGTCAGATGTTATTTCCAGGCGTCAATGATTCCCTTGAAGTCGCCTGCTTTGAGTGATGCGCCACCGATCAGGCCACCGTCGATGTCGGGCTTGGCGAAAAGCTCCTTGGCATTGCTCGGTTTGCAGCTGCCACCGTAGAGGATGGTGGTGTCGTTGGCTGTCTCCTCGCCATACTGGGCGGCGATCACGCTGCGGATATAGGCGTGTATCTCTTCAGCCTGCTCGGCAGTGGCGGTCTTGCCGGTGCCAATGGCCCAGATGGGCTCGTAGGCGATGACGATGTGCTTGAATTCTTCGGCGGTCAGGTTGAAGACGCTGCCTTCCAGTTCGGCTTTCACCACTTCGTTCTGCTTGTTGGCCTCACGCTCTGCCAGGCTCTCGCCGATGCAGAAGATCACCTCCAGACCGTTTTTGAGGGCGAGCTGCACTTTCTCCTTCAGGATCTCGGGTGTCTCGGCATAATACTCCCGGCGCTCCGAGTGGCCCAGGATCACATATTTTGCGCCAGTGCTCTTCACCATCTCTGCCGACACTTCGCCGGTAAAGGCGCCTTTCTCTTTGTCAGCGCAATTCTCGGCTCCGAGTCCGATGATGTCTTGGTCGAGGAACTGTGCGATGCTGGCCAGGTGGATGAACGGGGTGCAGATCACCACGCCGCAGTTGGGTTTGTCGGCGGCGAGAGTCTCATTCAGTTCTTTAGCCAGTGCGATGCCTTCTTGCAGGTTCATGTTCATTTTCCAGTTGCCTGCTACGATTTTTTTTCTCATGTTTTTTTTTAAGTTTATAAGTTTATAAGTTGATGAGTTGACGAGTTGACAAGTTGACGAGTTGACAAGTTGCTTGCCATGCGGCACGTCGCGTCCCTACATTCTTAGGTTGTCAGGTTTTCAGGTTGTTAGGTTGCTACGCTTAGAGGTATTTAGATGAGATGTGCATGACTTCGGCGTATTCATTGGTCATTTCACCTCATAACCTCTAAACCTCATAACTTTATAACCTTATAACCTTGAAAACCAACAAGTGAACTTGAATCTTTTATACATTCAGCTTGATTTTTTTGTTTTTGATTTTGATTTTCTTCTCGTTTCCCATATCCTGTCGGCGAATGTGAGCAGCAGCAGAGGTAGCACAAACCACAGGAGTATCTCAAGGATTTTTCGAGGGGCCGACTCTTCCGGTTGGTGACCTGCCTCGAGCTGGTCGAGCGGCAAGCCCATCTGTGACGGCTCAAAGACGGGCAGGTTGTTGTGGCTCCATTTGCGTACCACCACGCCGTTTTTCAGTAGCACCAGTCCGGGGTTGCTCCTAATGATGGTCTTGAGCGTGATGGGGTCGGTATGACAGTATTCATACTCGGCGCCGGTCAGGTCGCTCCACCGCGCTATGCCCTCATCGCCACTGGCTGTCAGGCAATAGAAGCGGTATCCATGGTCCTGACAATATTCGTAGATCTGGTCGATGGTGCCGAAATCGCTGTCGCTGGCTTTCTCCAGCTGGGGGGATATCAGCAGGAAAGTGTATCCGGGGTCGCTGAGCACGTCCTCGGTGATGTCTTCGCCGTCGTCCACCCGCTCGATGACAAAGTCGTGGATGGGCGGCACGTATCCCTCATCGGTCATCACGGTCTTGCTGTCGACGAAAGTCCAGGTCGAGTCGGGATAATTCTCCAGCGTGAATTCTTTGCGCTCACCGTTTTTCTCCAGGATGAAGGTGGTCTCAAACTGCGGGGGCTGCTCGCCATCGGGTATCTCCATACCCTTGCGGATGTCGGCTCCGACGTGATAGGGGCGGAAGTCGAAGAGCGGCAAGTCATACAGGCACAGCAGGCTGGTGAATACGATGAAAAGTATCGTGTAGTTGATGACGATCCACTGGTTGGTCTTCGAGATAAACCTCATCATCCTGAGCGGGTTGCGGCTCACGACCACTGCGGCGGCCAGCAGTACGATGTTCTTGAGCAGCGTCTGGGTGTTGCTCAGGATGAGAGCGTCGCCGAAGCAGCCGCAGTCTTTCACAGGATCGGCGATGGCTATCCACAGCGTTACCCCTGTCATCACCACCATGAACGCCAGCGTCAGTCGTGACACCAGCCGGCGGTGGATGGCGAAAAGCAGGAAGACACCCAGGCAGAACTCCACCGCCGACAGACCCACCGACATGCCCAGCGACATCCAGTCGGGCAGGAGGTGGCTCAGCGACAGGGCCGAGGCGTAGTCTTGCAGCTTGTATTGTGTGCCCAGGGGGTCTACGGCTTTCACATACCCCGAGAGGATGAAAGTGGCGGCCAGTAGCAGCCGGCACACGTTGACAATGATATGTTTAATGGTGTTCACTGAGCTTGATGAGGGCGAAGAGCGCGTAATTGATAATGTCCATGTAGTTGGAGTCCACTCCTTCGGATACGGTGGTCTGGCCGTCGTTGTCTTCTATCTCCTTGATGCGTTGGAGCTTGGTCAGTATGAAGTCGGTATAGCTGCTCACACGCATCGAGCGCCATGCCTCGTCGTAGTCGTGGTTCTTGCGCAGCATCAGCTGCAGGGTCTCCTCGGCGAAGCGGTCGTAGAGCTCCAAGGCGCGATGACAGTCCATGTCGGTCTGGTCGGCGAAGCCCTGGCTGAGCTGGATGAGGCCTACGATGCCGTAATTGATGATGGCGCAAAACTCTGGGCGGATGCCTTCGCCCACCCACGACACCTGCTTGGTCTCAAGCGAACGGATGCGCTTGGCTTTGATGTAGAGCTGGTCGGTCAGAGACGAGGGACGCAGGATGCGCCAAGAGGCGCCATAGTCTTTGAGCTTGCTCTCGAATATCTCTCTGCATTCCGCCAGGGCAGCCCGGCTTTGTGCTTCCGTATTTGGATTTTCTGTCTTCATTGTCAGCACTTTTTGCGGCATGGTGCCAGCACCCCTGCCTGTAATTGCGTGCAAAAGTAGTGAATTTTGCCGAAATGTGCAAGATTCATTTATTAATATGTGTTATAAGATGCCATACACGCTAAAATTTGAAGTTTTGCGACCACAGCCTGTGAAAATACGAACTTTTTGCTTAATTTTGCACCCTAAAAAAGGTATTTCATGAAACTCTATTCGGATGCCGAACTGGCACAGATCATCGATAAAAGTATTTTCAGGCAGATATCAGAGACCGCCGACGCGATGGGGGTCGACTGCTACGTCGTGGGAGGATACGTGAGGGATATATTCCTGGAACGCCCCTCGCAGGATATTGATGTGGTGGTCGTGGGCAGTGGCATCGAGGTGGCCACGGCCCTCAAGCAGCGGCTTGGCCGAAAGGCTCACCTGTCGGTGTTCCGCAATTTCGGCACGGCGCAGGTGAAATATGGTTCCACCGAGGTGGAGTTTGTCGGTGCAAGGCGTGAGAGCTACCACCGCGAGAGCCGCAAGCCCGTGGTAGAGGACGGCACGCTCGAGGATGACCAAAACCGCCGCGACTTCACCATCAATGCCATGGCGATATGCCTCAACAGCGACAGGTTTGGCGAGCTCGTCGACCCTTTCGACGGTATCGGTGATTTGCTCGATGGATACATACGCACTCCGCTCGACCCGGATATCACATTCTCCGACGACCCGCTCCGTATGATGAGGTGTGTGAGATTTGCCACTCAGCTCAATTTCCGTATCGACGACGAGACGTTTGATGCTCTCGGTCGCAATGCGGAGCGCATACGCATCATCAGTCAGGAGCGTATCGCCGACGAACTCAACAAGATCATCCTGGCCAAGGCACCAAGCTATGGGTTCGTCGAACTGCAGCGCTGCGGGCTCCTCTCTTTGGTCATGCCTGAGTTGCAGGCTCTTGACATCGTCGAGACACGTAATGGAAAAGCCCACAAAAACAATTTCTACCACACGCTCGAGGTGCTTGACAATGTGGCCAAAAAATCCGACAATCTGTGGCTACGCTGGGCCGCTTTGCTCCATGATATCGGCAAGCCCAAAAGCAAGCGGTGGGATCCTCTCGCCGGATGGACGTTTCACAATCATAATCTTATCGGGGCAAATATGGTGCCGGAGATGTTCAGACGCATGAAATTGCCGATGGATGCGAAGATGAAATATGTGCAGAAGCTCGTCGACCTGCACATGCGTCCTATTGTGATCGCTGATGAGGAGGTGACCGACAGTGCTGTCAGGCGGCTATTGAGCGATGCCGGAGACGACATCGACGACCTGATGATGCTCTGCGAGGCCGACATCACCAGCAAAAACCAGGTGAGGAAGAAACATTTTCTCGAGAATTTCCGCATCGTCAGGGAGAAAATCACCGACCTCAAGGAGAAAGACTACAAACGTCTCTTCCAGCCCTGTGTCGACGGGCGCGAGATCATGGAGATGTTTCATCTAAAGCAGGGTAGGGAAGTGGGTATCCTCAAGTCATATATCAAGGAAGCCGTGCTCGACAATCAAGTCGAGAATGAGCCCGAGGCCCTGCGTCGGTTGCTCATCAGCAAATATGATGAGATGAAAGCCTCCGGCATCGTATGAGACGAGTTGGATCCATACGTTAAACTTTCATGTTTTCACAATGCAACAAATAATAAAAGTTAAATATTCTGTTCAAATAGACATTTATTAATGATTTGATGTTAACTTTGCAAGTCGAAAACTTTAACAGGCTCTTTGAGTTTTCTCCTTAAGGTAAATTTTATTCTTATTACAATATGAAAAGAAACAAATTCTTAATGTTTGTAGCAGCTGTCTCCTGCCTGGTCGCATGCGGCGGAGGTGGCAAGGGTGGTATGAACTTTGGCGACAATGAGTATCCTATCGCTACGGTGGGTACCTCCACAGCCGAGATGCTTACTACGTATCCAGCGACTATCAAGGGTATGCAAGACGTGGAGATACGGCCCAAGGTGGCTGGTTTCCTTACCCGGGTCAATGTGCATGAAGGTCAGTCGGTGGCGGCAGGACAGACGCTGTTTGTGATCGACAATGAGACCTATCAGGCCGCCGTCAGACAGGCACAGGCTGCCGTCAACCAGTGCAAGGCTACCATTGCCACTACCGAGGCAGCTATGGCTACTGCCAAACTGCAGTATGACAACAGCCAGCAGCTGCACGCCAACGGCGTGATAGGCGACTTCGAACTGCAGGCTGCTAAAAATTCTTACAATAGTGCTCAGGCACAGGTCAACCAGGCCAAGGCCGCACTCGGACAGGCCGAGGCCGGACTGGCTTCGGCGCGTGAGACACTCAGCTTCTGCTATGTCAAGAGTCCGGCCAGTGGGGTTGTGGGCAGCTTGCCTTATAAAGTAGGTGCGCTGGTCAGCTCGCAGAGCACACCGGCCCTCACCACCGTGTCCAACATCAGTGCCATGGAGGTCTATTTCTCCATGACAGAGAAGGATATCCTCCAGATGACCAAAAACGCCGGCGGGCTCAACGCTGCTGTCAGCGCCTATCCCTCTCTGAGGCTTAAACTCGCCGACGGCTCCATCTATCCCCATGAGGGCAAGGTGGTGAAGGTGAGCGGCGTCATCGACCCGGCCTCCGGCACGGTGTCTATGATCGCACGGTTCCCCAACCCCGAGCGCCTGCTCAAGAGCGGTGGCTCTGGTTCAGTTGTCGTGCAGCGTGACAACAACTCGGCCATCGTCATCCCGCAGTCGTGTGTGATGTCTGTGCAGGACAAGAAATTCGTCTATGTCATGGGAGCCGACAAGAAAGTGAAGTATACAGAGATCACCGTCGACCCGCAAAATGATGGCAACAACTACATCGTGACCAGCGGACTCAAGCTCGGCGACAAGTATGTCACCAACGGACTCTCCAAGTTGAGCGATGGCATGGAGATCGTGCCCATCACACCAGAGCAGTATCAGAAGAAAATCGACGAGTCGAGCAAACTGGGCACCGATGGTTCTGCCAAAGGTTTCGTCGATGCCATGACTGGAAAGAAATAAACCACACCGACTTCTCTTAACTCATAAGGATCAATATGACATTTACAACATTCATAAAGCGCCCGGTGCTCTCTACGGTGATCTCCATCGTCATCGTACTACTGGGCTTCATCGGGCTGGCTACGCTCCCCATCGAGCAGTATCCCGACATCGCACCGCCTACCGTCGTGGTCTTCACCAGCTATCCTGGTGCCGACGCCGAGACGGTGAAAAACTCCGTGCTCGTGCCGCTCGAGGAGAGTATCAACGGTGTTGAAGGCATGGACTATATCAGCTCGTCGGCTTCCAGCGGGTCGGCAAGCCTTTCCATCTTGTTCCGTCAGGGCATGAACCCTGACATGTGTGCCGTCAATGTGCAGAACCGCGTGCAGCAGGCACAGGCATTGCTGCCTGCCGAGGTCACACAGATCGGCGTGACTGTCATGAAGCGTCAGACATCGCAGGTGATGATGTTCACGCTCACCAGCGACGGACGCTATGACGACGAATTCCTCACCAACTACAACAATATCAACATCGTGCCGGCCATCAAGCGTATTGAGGGCGTAGGCGATGTGCAGTCGCCGGGTGTGAAGACCTACTCTATGCGCATCTGGCTCGACCCCGAGGTGATGAAGCAGCATGGACTCATGCCCAGCGACATCACTGCGGTGCTCGCCGAGCAGAACATCGAGGCGGCTCCTGGTACCTTCGGCGAGCGGTCTGACGTGGCTTATGAGTACGCCATGCGCTACACCGGACGACTCAAGAGCGAGGAGGAGTTTGGCAATATCATCATCTCAAGCGATGCCAGTGGCAACACATTAAAATTGAAAGATGTGGCCAAGGTGGAGCTGGGCGGACTCCAGTATTCCGTGTCGATGAAAAACAACAACGTTGCATCAGTCATGGGTATGGTGCAGCAGATAGCAGGCTCCAATGCCAACGAGATAGCCAAGAACGTGAAGAAAGAGCTGGAAGAACAGGCCAAGCTCTTCCCGCCGGGCATGAAGTATAAGATCAACTACGACGTCACCGAGTTCCTCTATGCCAGTATCGAAGAGGTGGTGTTCACCCTGATTATGACGCTGATACTCGTGTTTATCGTCGTATATGTGTTCTTGCAGGACTTCCGCTCCACCCTCATCCCGATGATTGCCGTGCCGGTGTCGCTCATTGGTACGTTCTTCTTCCTCAAGGTCTTCGGATTCTCCATCAACCTGCTCACACTCTCGGCTTTGCTCCTCGCCATTGCTATCGTGGTCGACGATGCTATTGTGGTGGTCGAGGCCGTGCATGCTAAGCTCGACCAGGGATACAAGAGTTCGCTCACAGCAGCTATCGACGCCATGAACGAAATCTCTGGAGCCATCATCTCCATCACCCTGGTCATGGCGTCGGTGTTCATCCCCGTGTCGTTCATCGGCGGCACTTCGGGTACGTTCTACCGTGAGTTCGGTGTCACCATGGCGGTGTCTATCTTCATCTCCGCGCTCAATGCCTTGACCCTCTCGCCAGCCCTCTGTGCCATGTTCCTCAAACCTCATGACAAGGATGGCAAACCGGTGAAGATGTCGCGCATCGATCGCTTCCACGCCGCCTTCAACACGTCTTACGACAAAATCCTGGGCAAGTATAAGAAACAGATGGAGCGGCTCGTACGCAAACCCATCGTCATCGGCGTCGCCGTCGTCGTGGGCATCGTGGCTCTGGTCGTCACCATGAGTACCACTAAGACAGGTCTGGTGCCCGACGAAGACACTGGCACGCTCTTCTGCACCGTGTCCATGCCGCCGGCCACCTCTGTGGCCCGCACGCGACAGGTCATCAATCAGGTCGACTCCATCCTGGCTGCCAACCCGGCCATTCTCAACCGCGAGCAGATACAGGGCTATAACTTCATCGCCGGTGCTGGTAGCGACCAGGCTACGTTTATCATTAAGCTTAAGCCTTTTGGCGAGCGTCAGAAGGGCTTCTGGTGGAAACTCTCCGGACTGTGGCAGGGCGACGGTATCTACCGATTCCTCGTCAATCCCTACGACGCCATGTCGGTGCTGGGTATGATCTACAAGCAGACGGCCAACATCAAGGACGCCCAGATCCTGGCTTTCGCACCACCTATGATCCCTGGCTTCTCGGCCAACAGTGGTGTGTCGCTCGTCATGCAAGACCGTACAGGTGGCGACCTCAACCAGTTCTTCGGCGTCGTCAAGGACTATCTGGCTGAACTCAACAAGCGCCCCGAGATACAGACGGCGCAGACCTCCTACAACCCCAACTATCCACAGTATATGATACACATGGACGTGGCCAAGTGTAAGCAGGCCGGTATCTCACCCCAGACGGTGCTCTATACACTGCAGGGATACTACGGCGGGCTCTACGCGTCCAACTTCAATGCCTACGGCAAACTATACCGCGTGATGGTGCAGGCCGACCCCTCTGCTCGTATGACACCCGAGAGCCTCGCAAGTGTCTATGTGCGCACTCCGTCGGGCATGGCACCCGTCAACGAGTTCTGCAAGCTCGAGCGCGTCTACGGACCGTCTAATATCAACCGCTTCAACCTCTTCACCGCCATCAACGTCACGGCCACCGTGGCCGACGGCTATTCCACCGGCGAGGCCATCAAGGCGGTGCAGGAAGTGGCTGAGGAGCATCTGCCCACTGGCTACACCTACGACTATTCCGGTCTTACACGACAGGAGGCTCAGTCGAGCAACTCCACGGCGCTCATCTTCGTGCTCTGTATCGTGTTTATCTACCTCATCCTCTCCGCACAGTATGAGAGCTATGTGCTGCCGTTGGCAGTGATCCTCTCTGTGCCGTTCGGACTGGCTGGCGCATTCCTTTTCACGATGCTTTTCGGACACTCCAACGACATCTATATGCAGATCTCGCTCATCATGTTGATCGGACTGCTTGCCAAGAACGCAATCCTCATCGTGCAGTTCGCACTGGAGCGCCGACAGACAGGTATGGCCATATCTTGGTCGGCAGTGTTGGGAGCAGCAGCACGTCTGCGTCCTATCCTCATGACCTCGCTCGCCATGATCATCGGTCTGCTGCCCATGATGTTCGCATCGGGCGTAGGCAAGAATGGCAACCAGACACTGGGAGCCGCAGCCATCGGTGGTATGCTCATCGGTACGTTGCTGCAGATCCTCGTCGTGCCCACGCTCTTTGTGATCTTCCAGTCGTTACAAGAGAAGTTCAAGCCCATCGTGTTCGAGGATGACGTCAACGAGGATGTGGCGTCGGAACTCAAGCAGTATGTGCATCATCCGTCAACCTACAAAGTGGAGGAATAAGATTATGAAGAAACTCAGTATATGGATCCTGGCCTCAGGCGCACTGCTGGTGAGCAGTTGCGGCGTCTACCAGAAATATGAGCGTCCTGAGGTCAATACCACAGGGCTGATACGAGACAATGTCTCGCTCACCGATACACTTGTGGCAAGCGCAGACTCTCTCACCTTCGGATGCCTGCCCTGGCGCACCGTGTTTACCGACCCGCAGCTCCAGACACTCATACAGCAGGCCCTCGACAATAATGTCGACATGCTCAATGCGGCCCTCAATGTGAAAATGGCTGAGCAGCAGCTCAAGATGGCACGGCTCGCATTCCTGCCGCAGTTCACCTTCGCACCATCGGGCACCATTGCCTCATGGGACGGCAATCCAGCCACGAAAACCTACCAGCTGCCAATCTCAGCCAGCTGGAATGTAGACCTCTTCGGCAACCTGCTCTCGCAGAAGCGCAGCGCCCAAGTGGCACTCCTCGCCACCAAGGATTATCAGGTGGTGGTGCAGACCAACATCGTGGCTGCCGTGGCCAATATGTACTATACGCTGCTCATGCTCGACAGACAGCTCGAGATACTCGGCGATATGACTACGCTGACCAAGGACACCTGGGACATGATGAAACTGCAGATGGATCTTGGACGTGCCCGTTCCACGAGCGTGCAGAGCGCCGAGGCCAATTACTACTCGGTGCAGACGCAGACGGTGGATATGAAGCGACAGATAAGGGAAGTCGAGAATTCGCTCTCGCTGCTCCTGGGACAAGCTGCACACGCCATACCGCGCGGTAAGCTTGAAAACCAGAGCCTGCCCGCAAAATTCAGCACGGGCGTCGGCATACAGCTGCTCGCCAACCGCGCTGACGTCCATGCCGCGGAGATGCAGCTCGCACAGTGCTACTACAACGTAGAGACCGCACGCAGCAGGTTCTATCCCAGTCTTACGATCTCACCGACGGGTACCTTTACCAACAGCGCCGGAGGCGTTGAGGTCAATCCCGGCAAATGGCTCCTCTCTGCCGTGGGAAGTCTCGTGCAGCCTATTTTTATGAAGGGGCAGCTCACTGCCGGACTCAGGGTGGCTGAGGCACAGCAGCAGCAAGCTTTCAACACCTGGCAGAACACCGTGCTCAAAGCCGGCAGCGAGGTGAGCGACGCTCTGGTGCAGTACAACTCCTCCGAGGAGAAAGCCCGGCTGGAGGCCAAACGCCTCGAGGTGCTTGAGAAGAATGTGGAGCATACCAAGATGCTCTTCAAAAACTCTGGCAGCAGCTACCTGGAGGTGATCTCCGCACAGCAGTCGCTGCTCAATTCGCAGCTGTCTAAAATCTCCGACGAGTTCAATAAGATGCAGGCCGTGGTCAGCCTCTACAACGCACTCGGCGGCGGAGGTAAGTAATTCATAATTCACCATTCACCATTCATAATTTATTGAGTATTATGGCAAGTGATATCAGTCCAAGAGCGGAAATAGACCCCAGGGCCAAAATCGGCGACAATTGCAAGATATTCCCCTTCGCATATATTGAGGGCGATGTCGTCATCGGCGACAATTGCATCATCTTCCCGTTTACAAGCATCCTCAACGGATCGCGCATCGGAAAGGATAACAAGATACACCAGGGAGCCGTCATCGCTGCCCTGCCGCAGGACTTCGAGTTCAAGGGAGAGAAGAGCGAGTGTGTCATCGGCAACAATAACATCATCCGCGAGAATGTAGTCATCAACAGGGCCACACACCAGGGGTGTCAGACCGTCATCGGCGACAACAACTTCCTTATGGAGGGCGCACATATCTCTCACGACACCAAGGTGGGCAACCACTGTGTCTTCGGATACGGCACCAAAATCGCGGGCGACTGCGAGATAGGCAACGGGGTCATCTTCTCATCAAGTGTCATCGGGAATGCGGGCACGCGTGTGGGAGACGGCAGCATGATACAGGCCGGCACCACATTCTCCAAAGACGTGCCGCCGTATATCATCGCCGGGGGGACACCGGTCAAGTATGGTGGTGTCAACACCACTATGCTCACTCTCAAAGGCATAAGCGAAAAGGTGCAGAAACACATCGCTAATGCCTACAGGCTCATCTTCCATGGGCAGACCAGCGTCTTCGACGCAGTCTTGCAGGTCAAGGAGCAGGCGCCCGACAGCGTCGAGATACGTACACTCGTCGATTTCATTGAGAATACCAAGCGCGGTATTATCTCCAAACTTTAACAGCAAGTCCGGCGTCTCGCCGGACTTTTTTTGTATCCTTGACGTCAATGAAGAGGACTGCACTTCTGACGATGGATGGAACAACCATGACAATTAGTAGGCAAAAATCAAAAAATAAAAGAAAATCGGCACAAAAATTCATAGATTTTATGTAATTTTGCCGCTTGAATGACAAACAAACAATAATTACTGAGTGAACATGAAGAAAAAAATCAGCAAGGTGCTCGTGCTTGGCAGCGGAGCATTGAAAATCGGACAGGCAGGAGAGTTTGACTATTCCGGGTCGCAAGCCCTCAAGGCTTTGCGTGAGGAGGGAATCGCAAGCGTACTCGTCAATCCCAATATCGCTACGATACAGACCTCGGAGGGTATCGCCGATAAAGTTTATTTCCAGCCCGTCACACCCTGGTTTGTCACCGAAATTATCAAAAAGGAAAGGCCTGACGGCATACTCTTGGCGTTCGGAGGGCAGACCGCACTTAATTGCGGCACGGAGCTCTACCTCAACGGCACGCTCAAAGAGTATGGGGTAGAGGTGCTCGGCACATCCGTAGAGGCCATCATGAATACTGAAGACCGCGACCTCTTCGTCAGAAAACTGGGGGAGGTCAGTCTCAAGGTGCCTGTCAGCCATGCCGTCGAGAATATGGACGACGCACTCAAGGCTGCGCGCAGCATCGGCTTCCCCATCATGATACGATCGGCATACGCCCTCGGCGGACTCGGGTCGGGCATCTGCCCCGACGAGGCCACTTTCGTCGAACTGGCCGAGAGTGCCTTTACATTCGCTCCGCAGATCCTCGTCGAGGAGAGCCTCAAAGGATGGAAGGAGATCGAGTTTGAGGTCATACGCGATGCCAACGACCGCTGTTTCACCGTGGCATCTATGGAAAATTTCGACCCCCTCGGCATTCATACCGGCGAAAGCATCGTTGTGGCGCCCACTTGTTCGCTCACCGATGAGCAGGTGGCCATGCTTCAGGAGCTTTCCATCAAGTGTGTCAAGCATCTCAATATCGTGGGTGAGTGCAACATACAGTTCGCATTCAATGCCAAGACCAACGACTATCGCATCATCGAGATCAACGCACGCCTGTCGCGCTCGTCGGCCCTCGCCAGCAAGGCCACTGGATATCCACTCGCCTTTGTGGCTGCCAAGATAGCGCTTGGCTATACGCTCGATCAGATCGGAGAGATGGGCACACCCAACTCAGCCTATGTGGCACCACAGCTCGACTATATGATCTGCAAGATACCACGTTGGGATCTCACCAAGTTTGCCGGTGTCTCCCGCAAGATAGGTAGCTCGATGAAGTCGGTGGGAGAGATTATGTCTATCGGACGTAGTTTTGAGGAGATGATACAGAAAGGACTGCGTATGATAGGGCAGGGCATGCACGGCTTCGTGGGCAATGACCATACGCGCTTCGACAACCTCGACGACGCGCTGGCCAATCCTACCGACCTGCGCATCTTCGCCATCGCACAGGCCCTGGAGGAGGGATATACCGTGGAGAGGATAGAGGAACTCACTAAGATCGACTCGTGGTTTATCTCGCGTCTCAAGCGCATCGTAGACCTCAAGCATCAGCTCATGACCTACGACCGCCTTGAGGATATACCCGATGAATTCCTCATAGAGGTCAAGGCTGCGGGATTCTCCGACTTCCAGATTGCCCGCTTCGTGCTCAAACCTTCGGATACTAATATGTACAAGGAGAACCTCAGCGTGCGTGACTATCGCAAGTCGCGTGGCATCGTGCCCGAGGTGAAGCGCATCAACACCGTGGCCAGCGAGCATCCCGAACTCACCAATTACCTTTACTTCACATACCATTATGTGAAGTCGCCGTCGAGCTACGGATTCCACGACATCAGCTTCTACAAAAACGAGAAGAGCGTGGTGGTGCTCGGCAGCGGTGCCTATCGCATCGGCTCGTCGGTGGAGTTTGACTGGTGCTCGGTCAATGCCATCAACACGGCGCGCAAACTGGGCTACAAGAGCATCATGATCAACTACAACCCGGAGACAGTGTCGACCGACTACGACATGTGTGACAGACTCTATTTCGATGAGCTGTCACTCGAGCGTGTGCTCGACGTCATCGACCTGGAGCAGCCACGCGGAGTCATCGTGTCGGTGGGTGGACAGATACCCAACAACCTGGCCATGAAGCTATACAGGCAGGGCGTACCCGTGCTCGGCACGTCGCCAGTGGACATCGACCGGGCTGAAAACCGCGACAAATTCTCGGCCATGCTCGATAAGCTGGGCGTAGACCAGCCGGCATGGCGGGCACTGACTTCGCTCGACGACATCAAGGCGTTTGTCGACGAGGTGGGATTCCCTGTGCTCGTGCGTCCCAGCTACGTGCTTTCGGGTGCGGCCATGAATGTCTGCTACGACAATGAAGAGTTGGAGCGCTTCCTCGCCATGGCTACCGAGGTGTCGAAGGAGTATCCCGTCGTCGTGTCCAAGTTTATGCAGGACACCAAGGAGATTGAGTTTGATGCCGTGGCCGACAAGGGTGAGATCGTAGAATATGCCATCAGCGAGCACATCGAGTATGCCGGCGTACACTCCGGCGATGCCACCATGGTGTTCCCCGCTCAGCATATCTACTTCTCCACCATCCGCCAGATCAAGAAAATCTCGCGCAAGATAGCCAAAGAGCTGAATATCAGCGGGCCGTTCAATATCCAGTATCTGGCCAAGAACCGTGAGGTGAAGGTCATAGAGTGCAACCTCCGGGCCAGCCGCTCATTCCCCTTTGTCAGCAAGATATTGAAGACCAACTTCATCGAGACCGCCACGCGCATCATGCTTGACGTGCCTTACACCACACCCGAGAAGAGCGAGTTCGACATCGACCGCATCGGTGTCAAGGCATCGCAGTTCTCCTTCGCACGTCTGCAGAATGCCGACCCAGTGCTGGGAGTTGACATGAGCAGCACCGGTGAGGTGGGTTGTCTTGGCGACGACCTCAATGAGGCATTGCTCAATGCGCTTATCGCCACGGGCTATCGCTTGCCTAAGAAGAGCGTGCTCATCTCTTCCGGCGATGCCAAGGGGAAGGTCGACCTCCTGGAGCCGGCGCGTGAGATGGTGCGCAATGGATATGAGATTTACGGCACACCGGGCACCGCCCGCTTCTTCTGTGATAATGGAGTGCCGGCTCAGGCTGTGGTGTGGCCCGACGAGGAAGGTCCCAACAACGTGATGGACCTCATCTCGTCGCACAAGATCGAGTTGATCATCAATGTGCCCAAAAACCATACCAAGCGTGAGCTGACCAATGGCTACCGCATTCGTCGTGCTGCCATTGACCACAACATACCCCTCATGACCAACGTGCGACTGGCCAAGGCCTTCATACAGGCTTTCTGTGCCATGAGCATGGAAGACATCCAGATCAAGAGCTGGCAGGAATACAATTCGTAATTCTCTGTTTCCAGTACACCGTTTAGAGATTTCTGTTTCCAGTACACCGTTTAGAGATTTCTGTTTCCGGTTCACGGTTTAGAGATTTCTGTTTCCGGTTCTTAGGTATAAGTCAATAATAGATATACTCATCTTTCACGCCCCACCAGGCTTCCTTCCTTTAGGATGCCTGGTGGGGCTTCTCATTCTGCGGCTCCCCCTCTAAGTTAGAGGGGCCAGGGGGAGTGTGTCATCTTTACAACCTCCATTTGCAGTTGTAGCCAATTCCCCCTCTAAGTTAGAGGGGGCCAGGGGGAGTGTGTCGCTCAAGGAGACGTCCCATTGCGGCGTCTCTACTTCGCCTGATAATGACATAAGCAGGTATTTGATGAAAGTCCTTCACATCAAACACCTGCCCATGTCATTACTTGCATAAATTTAAGGAGGAATTCTCTAATAAGTCAACTTTCGACGTAGAAGAAGAAACCATTCCCGACGTGGAAGGCAGTACGCTTTGGGACGAATAAAATGAACCATAATTGTATAAAATCCCTTTTAATTTTTTAACAGATCTCTATTGGAAGTCGGGGCGGTGTGAATCGCCCCGACTTTTTCGCTTGATGAGAGCCAGGTTTCAGCCCGCTCAGTGCTGTGATGCGACAGCTACGACACGTTTTCTCCATTTTGTCGCAAAAGTGGTGGTCGTGTCGCAATCATCGGTGCGAAAAAATTCACAAACCGTTCATCCCATTCTTTTTTTTATTACTTTTGCAATGTCAAAGAGACAGACACCAGACAAAAATCAAATAAAAAATCTATAAAACTTAGAAAGATGAAGACAATGAAAAAAATCATGATCGCCGCTTTGTTCGTTTGCGGCTTCGGAGTGAATGCACAGGCACAGGATTATTACGAGACAAAGCATGACGTGGCTATCACGGTAGGTACGGGTACTACTTCACAAATTTTCAACGGTCTCTCCGATTTTTCCAGTGTCATGGGTTCGATGATGATCACTGGCATCCTCTCGGGAGGAGAACTTATAGGTTACACCTCCTACGACATCAAGATGGAGACACCTACTATCACTGCAGAATATTTCTATCATATTAACAAGGTCGTGAGCTTGGGCGGTATCGTGGGATTCAATGCAAGAATCGACGATATGTATGGAAACATCCGTTATGGCAACGATACCGAGAAAAAAGAAAAAATCGGTGAAGGCAAAAGAATCAATCTCACCATTTTGCCCGCCGCAAAGTTTGACTGGCTCCGGAAGAAACATTTCGGCCTTTACTCCAAAGTAGCAGCC
Source organism: uncultured Prevotellaceae bacterium (assembly GCA_946402905.1). Lineage (GTDB taxonomy): Bacteria > Bacteroidota > Bacteroidia > Bacteroidales > Bacteroidaceae > Prevotella. The sequence goes on from CAMIYC010000011.1 coordinate 24,356, forward strand.
GGCATCACGCTCAACATCGATAAGCAGACTGTGGATGGAGGTGATGGCAAGGAGCATGAGGTGGCAAAAGACACCGAGACTTTCTTCAACTTCCAGGCCTCGGTCCTCGGTGTGGAGGCTGGCTCGCAGAGAGTACGCGGATTTGCAGAGCTGGGCTTTGGTGAGCAGGGTATTATCTTGGCTGGTATCCGCTGCAAGTTCTGATATCAACCATTGATTGTCACGACAGCCAGGATTCTTGATTGGGTGACAACAAATCATCACGGGGGCAGGTTTAAAACCTGCCCCCGTGATTTTGGTACGTCCGATTTTGGCCTACGTGTGTCAGGCGTTCTTTACTTGTCCGTCTTCTATGACGAGCGTCTTGGCTTCCACCAGGCTGTTGACGGCGCGCATGATAGCTTCGTCGAGTTTTGGCGTACGCCGGCTGTAGCCCAATATTTTTACGATCTGGCGCTTCAGATCCTCGGTGGGTACAGACAATTGCTGGCGTACGGCCAGGCGCACGGCATTCTTGATCTCTATCATCGGTATCTCGTCGATGTCGCGTCCACTGCCCTTGCGGTATTTGTCGTAGTCCCGGGCCGCGTCAGCGGTATCCCAGTAGTAGGGGTTGGCTTCTGGCGATGACGGGTCGCGGTAGGCGACACTGTCGGCCACCTCTTTCACTTCCTGCTGGATGTGGAGTGCACGGCTCTGTGAGAAGAGCTCGGCGATGCGCTTGCATATCGTGTTGAGCGTGACGGGTTGCTCCTGCTTGATCACCGCCTTGATGCTGTTGGTCATGGTGCGCCGCGCCGTCTGGAAGAGGCGGGGCCAGTAGTAGTCATAGCAGGGACTGAAATGCTTGGCCACGTATTCCTCTTCGTTGTCGTTGGTCATCTCGATGATGATTTCGTCTTCTTTCACGTCGAAGGGCACGGCATCGGCCAGCAGTTTCGCTTCGGAGGGCTTCGCCGGTTCAGCGGCCTTGGCCCGGGGTGCCCCTTTCAGCAGGGAGGACTGGGGCTTTTTCTCTTCCTGCGCTTTGCTCTTGCGTGCGTTCTGAATGCCCTCTATGCGGTGCAGGATGCGCTCCATCACGGTGTCGCGGTTCATAAACCAGTCGATGGTCCATATACGCATCAGGTTCCATCCCAGCCCTTTGAGTACGCCAGGCTGACAGATTTCGCGGTCGCGCTCTGTGCGGGTGTTGAAATAGTTCTTGCCGTCACAGATGATGCCGAGCAGATAGCCATTCTGGTCGTCGGGGTCGACAACGGCCAGGTCGATCTTGAAGCGTGAACGCCCCACCTGGGTGTCTACCTGGAATCCACGGCTGCGCAGCTCGGTGGCTATCGAGTCGATGAGGGCGGTCTCTGTCTGTTCCTCTACCTGGCTCGACGCAATCGACATCCGGCCGTTCTTGGCAAACTCCAGAAAGCGCTTCAGGCCTTCCACGCCACGCGCACGGCTGCGGTTCAGGTCGATCTGCTCGGGGCGGAGGGTGGAGAACACCACCATCTCATAGCGGGCGCGGCTCACGGCCACGTTCAGGCGCCGCTCTCCGCCCTGGTTGTTGAGCGGGCCGAAGTTCATCGATACCTTGCCACTCTTGTCGGGGCCGTAGCCTACGGAGAAGAGGATGACGTCGCGCTCGTCGCCCTGCACATTCTCCAGATTTTTGATGAAGATGGGCTCTTCGCAGTCGTAGGCGCGTTTTTCCAGTTCGGGATGCTTGCTCAGCTCGTCTACGAGGATATCCTCGATCAGGTCTTGCTGCACCTTGCTGAAAGATACCACGCCGATGCTTTGTCTTGACAGTTGGTCGTCGCTCAGACGGCGCACCACTTCTTTGACGATGGCTTCTGCCTCGGCGCGGTTGCTGCGTGTCTTACCCATGTCGTAGGTGCCGTCGATAGGCACGAAACTCACCTTCGAGGCCCGGTCGTCGACAGAAGGGAAGGTATACAACTTGCCGTCGTAATATTGAGAGTTGCTGAAGGCAATCAGACTCTCATGGCGGGAACGGTAGTGCCAAGTGAGATAGTGGTGGGGGAACGACAGGGTGATGCAGTCGTCGAGGATGCTCTCCATGTCGTCGTTGTCGGCCTCATTCTCGTCCACCTGTGTGCTGGTGAAGAAACTCGTGGGAGGCATCTGCTTCGGGTCGCCCACCACGATGAGGGCCTTGCCGCGGGCAATGGCTCCCACGGCTTCACTCGTAGGCATCTGCGAGGCTTCGTCGAAGACCACCAGGTCAAACTTCTCCTGGTTGAGGTCGATAAATTGTGCCACGGAGATGGGACTCATCAGCATGCAGGGACACAGTTTGGGCAGCAGGGTGGGTATTTGGTCTATGATATGGCGGATGGTGGCTCCGCGGCCTCCCGAGGCGATATAGCGCTTCAGAATGCCCACCTCGGAACCGCTGGCGGCCTCAATGGTGAGCGAGGGGATGCTGGAGGCCAGCTTGCAGTAAAGTGCTTTCTTGGTCAGCTCCTGGAATTGCCGTGCCATGTCGCGGTACTTCTCTATCATGTCCTCAAAGATCATGCCGTTGAACATCTGCAGCTCCTGACGGCCGTCGATCACATCCATCGACAATTTCTTATAAAGACCTCGCTGCATGGCCTGGAGCGCCTCGCCCACGGAATGACCGCTCTCGATATAATCGACCACGGAGGCGAGGTGAGACTTTTGCAGCTGTTGCTTGCGGATGCACCACTGGGCCCAGTCTCTCGACTTGTCGATGTGCGAGATCCATTCGGGCAGACGCTCCTGGATGGACTCGAGTGTAAGTGACGGGTCGAAAATGACGGCCGATGCGCCTTCGCGCACCAGGGCGGTCAGCTGGCTCACTGCGCTCATGTCGGTGCTGAGAGTGGCGTTGGCGTCGATGGCGGGAATGTAGGCTGCCGGAGTGCCCGTGTCGCGCACCATCTCCTGCAACTGGCGGGATTTCTCCAGATAGGTCGCTATCTGTGCCCACTGCTCCTTGCCGCTCACACCCATCGAGCCGAATAGCCTCTGAGTCTCGTCTTTGCTCTCAGCCACCTGGGCTGCTTTGCGGTGGTAATCCTGCAGCTGGGCGATCAGTGGGTCGATGTGTTCCTCACTGATGTCGGCGCGATAGCCCTTCAGGCTGTTCACCACCTTTTTCTTGGCGAAGATCCTGGCCAACGCCCATTTCTCGCAGGCTACTGTCCAGTCGGCCTTGAGTTTCATTACGTCGGCCTGCAGGATCTCAGGGGCATACGACTGGGTGATGGCTGCACTCAGCTGGTCGCGCTCTCGGCCAAGGGCGATAAGTGCCTGCCACCTCTTCTGCTGCTCGGGGTCGCAGGCGGTCTTGACCATGTCGGCGTTGACCAGGGGAATCTCTCTCACCAGGTTGACAAAACGCTCAGCCCATGCCGCGCCACGCAGCGTGGAGGCTATCGAAAGCCCGTTGGCATTGGCCAGCCGTTTGATGGTGTCGGCGGCCTGTGATACCAGTGCCGGCATTTTCTGCAGCGTCTGGCCGATGACCTGTTGGGTGTCGTAAGAAGGGTTGGTGATGCGCAGGCCGTTGAGGGGGTGCGTACTGGGATGGCCGGTGATGCCGAAGACGGCGTCAAGCTCTTTCACCTGACTCTCCGCTGCGGAGATGCCGGCGCTGTCGATGCCTTTGACCAACTCGGCGTCGGGGGCTATCGACTCGTCGTAGTCGATGGCTACATAGCGCGTGATATAGTCATAGAGCGACAGGCCCGATGGCTGCGGCCGGTGGAGCAGGTCGACCTGATGGATGAGCTTCTGCCGGTGGTCGAAGAGAGTCTTCGATTCCTGGGCGTATTCCTCGGGTGTCTTGATGCGGGTGATGTCGAGGGCTTTCTGCAGTTGTTGCAGCAGATGGCTCTTGGTCATCTTGTTGGAGTGCATCTCCAGGCAGAATGGCTCCAGCCCGATCTTCGCCAGACGGCGTTGCACCACCTCCAGGGCAGCCATCTTCTCGGCCACAAAAAGCACACGGCGGTTGTGGTAGAGGGCATTGGCGATCATGTTGGTGATGGTCTGGCTCTTGCCTGTGCCCGGAGGGCCGTAAAGGATGAAGCTGCGACCCTCGCCCGACTCAATGACGGCCTCAAGCTGCGAAGAGTCTACGTCCACGGGGATGGCATAGCTGCCCGGCTCTATGGTGCTGTCGATGGCGCGGGTGTCGGTCTCGTCGCTCTCGGCGATGTCTACAAGCCGCTTCTGGATCAGACTCTCAATGATGGGATTCTGCCGCATCTTGTCCGAGTTGTTGTGGATGTCGTTCCACATCACAAACTTGTTGAATGAGAAGATGCCAAGCATGCACTCTTCGACCACATCCCACCGGGGGTGGTCCTTGACGGCGGCGCGCACGATGGAGAACACCTGGCGCACATCGGCACCGGAGTCGTCGAGGGGCAGCGGGTTCACACCGCTGATGGTCACGCCATATTGTTGCTGCATCATCTCCACAAGGGTGGTGTTGAAGGTGAGGTCTTCCTCCCGCACGCGCAGTACATAGTTTTTGCCGCTCTTCTTGATGATGTCTACAGGCTCCAGGAGAAGCGGAGCATAGCGTGGCTTCACGCTCTTCTCGGTCTCATACCATTTCAGCATGCCAAGTGTGAGGAAGAGCGTGTTGGCTCCGTTTTCCTCCAGGGCAGTGCGTGAGGTGCGGAAGAAGCTCGTCAGGGCGGTGAGCAGGTCGTCGCTGTCCCAGTAGGAGTATATCTGGTTGTGCTTCATCGCCTCCTTGACGATGGGCTCCAGTGTCTCGGCGTAGGCTTTTGAGTTGTAGATACCGGTCTCGTCGGGCAGTATCTTTTGGTCCGAAGGCATGGGTAGGATATGGAAGTCTTCTTTTGCCTGAAGATGGTCTTCCATCAGGTCGATGTCGAAGGAGATGAAAGGCACGAGCTTCTTGCCGATACGGGCGTTGAGCAGGTTGTTGCGCAACGAGAAGTCAAGCAGCTTGCGCTCCCAGATCTGCTGGCGTGTCAGCTTGCGGCCGTCCTCCGTCTGCAGGTCGTAGCTCTTCTGCTCCTTGATGCTGTCGGTGGCGTGATCGAGGGCAATACCCTCCGCCGACTGACCGCTGCTCTTGAGCGGCAGGGGGCGGATGCCGTCCAGGCGGCATCGGTATATGTCGACGGCCATGATAAACTGGTCGGGCGACTGATATAGGTGCTTCTCGGCCTCGCTTACGGCTTTTTCGAAAGGTACGTTCTTCTCTGTCAGGCAGGTGGCCTCCACCACGACAATCTCATTGATGCCGTCGGCGATGGACTTGGACAGGAAACTCAGGTCATCGCAGATAATCTGCGGATAGTATTTGTCAACCAGCCAGCAACCCACATACATGTGACCCTCGTGAATGATGAGCAGCGGGTGTAGGCCCACTGATTCCAGACAGGTGGCAAAGCTGAGGGAGAGGTCGGCGCAGGTGCCGAGCTTCTGGCTGAGCAACTGGCCGATCAGACGGATGCGCTGGCCGTTTTTCTCAAAACTGGCGGGCGGGGCGCAATATACCAGACTCTCTCCGCGCAGGGCCTCGTAGATAGAAGCCACCTGGGCGCGCACACGGTTGGGATCCTGTGTCTGATACTCGTCGAGTGACGACGAACCGGTGAGACGCTCCAGCTGTTTGGCGGCGTTGATCCTCACTTGGGAGGCTTCGGGGGCATTGGGGGTGACAAAGGTGGCCAGCAACTCAGGCATGACATTGATGCCGGGCCACTCGTCGATGGCCATCAGGCGGATGGGGTGAGTGGTGCGCGACAGCGTATGGTCGCCGGATGCGATAGTCAGACTGAATGTGGTGTCGACACTTTCGGTCAGCTGCCGCAGCTTTTCCACATCGGGCTTGATGCTGAGACCACCGACGCTCACGGTCTGTCCCCGGGGAATGAGGTCGATGACCGACTCACTCGTCTCTAAGAACTCACCCGACAGACTGACGGTCAGTTCGCGCCAGTCGCTCTCGTCATCATTGGTCAGTTCGCAGGTGCCTAAATATTTCGAGCCATTGACCGACATCGCATAGTTGATACAGGGCAGATATTCCAGTCGGATGTTCTTGTCGGTGAGTTGTTCTTTCATGATCGCTTGTGTTTGAAGGATTATTGTTCCGAGTGTTCCGAGTATTCTGAGTATTCTGAGTATTCTGAGTATTCTGAGTAATCCGAGTGCTATGAGCACTCGGATTTATTAATAAGAGGCAGTACAGGAGATGCCCTCGGCTATCACCTTGTCGCGGATGGCGTCCAGTTCCTGGCGGGTGGCTTTCTCAAGACCACGGGTGGGCGTCTCGCGGTCGATCGTGTAGATCATGACCTCACGCGGGGTGATCAGGCGCAGTGCATGAAGCCACGGCTGCACGTATCGGTCGGACGTGTTGTCGTAGTCGATGCCGTCTGCCACGCCTTTCATAAACATAGTCTGGATGATCACGCGGCCTTGGAAAAGCTGTAGGTTGGCGATTACCTCGTCTACGTCGTAGGTCCTGCCTATGGGGCGGTCTGTCTTTCGGATGTAGTCGATGTCCACCGTGTCGAGTTTCTGAATGTTGTTGTCTACTCTCATCAGGGCGGCTCTTACCAAGGGGTGATGGATGAAGGTGGCATTGCTCAGCACAGAAACCTTGGCAGTGGGAGCATACCGGTCGCGCAGGCGTAGGGTGTCGTCGATAATCTCGGCAAAGTGGGGGTGACCGGTGGGCTCGCCATTGCCGGCGAAAGTCAGCACATCGGGCACCTGACCCTCTTCAGCCATCTTGATGAGCGTCTGCTCCAGACTCGTGGCCACCTCTTCACGGGTGGGGCGGGGGGAATGTGGACGGTGGTCGGCGTTGAAGCCGCATTCGCAGTATACACAGTCGAATGTGCACATCTTGCCGTCTCCGGGTTGCAGGTTGATGCCAAGGGATAATCCCAGACGGCGGCTGTGTACCGGGCCGAATATGGGTGATGGATAAATGATAGTGCTCATTATTTTCTTATGTTTAAGTCAGTATCCAGATGTCATAACTCATGCAAAGATAGCGATTTTTTCAGTCAATATGCGTTAATAGTAGTTAAAGTGTTGCTATGACCAATAAAAATTTGTACTTTTGTACCAAAATTGGTGTATTATAGCCTAAAAAATGGGAAAAAACAAGAGTAAAGCCCGCAGCCGCCAAGGCTTGCAGGTCGTGACGTTATGCATCAGCACCTCCATGGTGCTTATCTTATTGGGAATGGTTGTTTTCACGGTATTCACTGCCAGGAATCTTTCTTCGTATGTCAAGGAGACACTTACTGTCACCATGCTGCTCAGCGAGGATATTACAGACTCCGAGGCTCAACAACTGTGCAACGATCTTGGCAACAGGCCGTATATCAATAAGTTGGAGTTCATCGGAAAAGAAGAGGTGCTCAAAGAGCAAACCAAGGTGCTGGGCACCAACCCGGCAGATTTCGCAGGTACCAATCCGTTCCTCTCTTCCATCGAGTTTCAGCTCAATGCCGATTATGCCAATAACGATTCGCTCAAATGGATCTCTGACGAATTGACCAAATTGCCGAAAGTGGCAGAAATTACTTATCCGGAAGACTTGATTGACAGCGTGAACAAGACCCTGCGCAAAGTGAGTCTTGTGTTGCTGGTGTTGGCGGCCCTCTTGCTGGTGGTCTCTTTTGCACTCATCAACAACACGGTCAAGCTCGGCATCTACTCACGGCGCTTCAATATACATACGATGAAGTTGGTAGGGGCTTCCTGGAATTTCATCCGTAAGCCTTTCATCAGGCAGGCGGTGGTCCTTGGTCTCGTAGCGGGCATCATAGCCAATATCGTGCTCGCCATCGGCATGTATTCCCTCTATCAGTATCAACCAGATGTCATGACGGTCATCACATGGCAAGTGTTGGCAGTCACAGCCGTGGCCGTGTTGCTTTTCGGTGTGATCATCACCACTTTCTGCTCATGGCTCTCTGTCAACAACTTCCTCCGCATGAAAGCCGGTGAGTTGTATAAGATTTAATTCATCCATTCATTAACCCAGAAATCAAAACACAAAAATGGATAAACGCAACCTGGCCTTCGGCCGTGTCAATTTCATTCTTTTAGCCGTGAGCATGATCATCATCATCGTGGGCTTCATCCTGATGGGCAGCAAAGGCTCTGACGAGACCGCTTTCAATCCGGAAATCTTCAACACCATGCACATCAAAGTGGCACCGGTGGTATGTTTCATCGGATTTGTGATGATGATTTATGCGGTAGTACATAAGACCAAGGACGAGGAGGATAAGAAATGACCTGGATAGAGACTATCATCATTTCCATCGTCGAGGGACTGACCGAGTTTCTCCCCGTATCCTCTACGGGCCACATGATCATCACGCAGAATCTGCTGGGCATCCCTCAGGGAGATCCTTTCGTGCACGCCTTCACTTTTATCATACAGTTCGGGGCTATCCTGTCAGTGGTCTGTCTCTATTGGAAAAAGTTCTTCCAACTCAATCATACACCGGTGCCCGAGGGGAGCAACCTGTTTCAGCGGCTGAAGCACCGCTATCACTTCTATTGGATCCTCTTCGTGGGTGTCGTGCCTGCCGTGGTCATCGGACTGCTTGCCAAGAAGTCGGGAGTGCTCGACTGGCTCCTCGACAGTGTGGAGGTGGTGGCTGTCATGCTGGTGCTTGGAGGTGTCTTCATGCTCTATTGCGACAGACTGTTCAATAAAGGATCTGACAAAAACCTGGTCACAGAGCGGCGCGCGTTCAACATCGGTCTCTATCAGTGCATCTCGGTCATACCCGGAGTGTCACGGTCGATGGCTACCATTGTGGGTGGAATGACTCAGGGACTCACACGCAAGAAGGCAGCAGAGTTCTCATTCTTCCTTGCAGTGCCCACCATGGCCGGGGCCACTTTGCTCGACCTGCTCGACCTCTTCAAGGAGGAGACGGCGTGGGCCACCACGCACAATATCACCATGCTGGTGCTGGGATGCGTCGTGGCATTCATTGTCGCATTGCTGGCCATGAAATGGTTCGTCGCCTTCCTCACCAAATATGGCTTCAAGGCCTTCGGGATATATCGCATCATCGTGGGGGGCATCATCATCGTGCTGCTGCTCACGGGGCATTCATTAGCCATGGTCGACTGATGGTAGACTTTCAGGAAGGTGTCGTCATAGGAATAGATAAACCCTACCGCATGTCAAGCTTCGGGGCTTTGGCGCATCTGCGTTATCTCATCTCGCAAAAGCTGGGCGTGAAAAGGATAAAGACAGGGCATGCCGGCACACTCGACCCGCTCGCCACCGGGGTGCTCATCATCTGCACCGGAAGGGCCACCAAGCAGATAGAGTCGCTACAGGCGCATTCCAAGGAATACCTGGCCACGCTGCAGTTCGGAGCCACCACACCCAGCTACGACCGGGAGCATACGGTCAATTTCACTTACCCCACCAAGCACATCACGCGTGAGCTGGTGGAGAAGACGCTCCCCCGATTCCTGGGCGACGTCATGCAGGTGCCGCCAGCCTATTCGGCCTGTAAGGTCGACGGAAAAAGAGCCTACAGCCTCATGCGTAAAGGCAAGGAGGTGGAACTGAAGGCCAAGCTCCTGAGAATTGATGAGATAGAGCTGCTCGGATTCGACTGCCGGCGGATGACAGCCGACATCAGGGTGGCCTGTGGCAAAGGCACCTATATCAGGGCTCTGGCACGTGATATCGGCGAGGCCCTCGGAAGCGGGGCTTTCCTTACGGCATTGCGACGCACCAGGGTGGGCGATGTCAGGGTAGAGGACTGTCTCACGCTCGACGATTTCCCACAATGGCTGGATGACAATACAGCATCTTCCAAAAACGACGTTTAGGTACCATCTATAAAAACAAAATATGAAATTATCGCAATTTAAGTTTAAACTTCCTGAGGAGCAGATCGCACTCTATCCTGCTTACCACCGTGACGAATGCCGGCTGATGGTCATACACCGCAAGTCGGGACGCATCGACATGCATCTCACCGATGGGGAGGGGAAAGTACTGCAGAATGAAGACGGCACTCCTCAGTTTATCGAGTTTAGGCATCTCGTCAACTATTTCGACGAGGGCGATGCCTTCATCTTTAATGACACCAAGGTCTTTCCGGCACGCCTCTATGGCACCAAGGAGAAGACCGATGCTAAGATAGAAGTGTTCTTGCTCCGTGAGCTCAATGAGACCATGCGCCTGTGGGATGTGCTCGTAGAGCCTGCCCGCAAGATTCGTATCGGCAATAAACTGTTTTTCGACGAGAGTGGTACCATGGTGGCCGAGGTCATAGACAATACCACCAGCCGCGGACGCACCCTGCGTTTCCTCTACGACTGTCCTCACGACAAGTTCAAGCGCGAGCTCTTCGAACTTGGTTCTTCGCCGCTGCCGCATTATATCGTCGACAAAAGGCCGGCCACCGAGGAGGATATGACCGATTTCCAGTGCATCTTCGCCAAAAACGAGGGTGCCGTCACAGCACCGGCCTCCGGACTGCATTTCAGCCGAGAGCTGATGAAACGTATGGAAATCAAGGGTATCGAGTTTGCTTTCATCACATTGCACTGTGCCCTTGGCTGTTTCCACAATATCGAGGTGGAAGACCTGACCAAGCATAAAATGGACTCAGAGCAGATGTTTGTCGAGAAGGAGGCTTGTGATGTGGTCAACAAGGCCAAATTGTCGGGAAAGCATATCTGTGCCGTCGGCACCAGCGTGGCAAAAGCCACGGAGACAGCAGTGGGCACAGACGGTCTGCTCAAAGAGTATGAGGGATGGACCAATAAGTTCATCTTCCCCCCATACGAGTTCGGACTGGCCGACTCTATGGTGTGCAATTTCTATCATCCTCAGTCTACGCTGATGATGTCGGCATGTGCTTTCGGCGGCTATGATCTTGTCATGAAAGCTTATGACCTGGCACTGGAGAATGGCTATCGGTTTGGATGCTATGGCGATGCAATGCTCATGCTCGATGACTGACACACATACCGTGTATCTCGGCCTGGGCTCCAACCTGGGCGACAAGCAGGAGAATATCCTGAAAGCTATCGATATAATCAACCTGCTGATTGGCGACGTCGTGCGCCAGTCAGTTTTTTATGTCTCTGAGCCTTGGGGATTCGTTTCCCACAACCATTTCGTCAACGCATGCGTGTGCTGTGTGACCACGATGACACCCAGGGAGGTGCTCCGTGCCACTCAGCAGATAGAACGTGACCTGGGACGCACCCGAAAGTCGCACGACGGGAGGTATCACGACCGCATCATCGACATCGATATCTTGCTCTACGACCAGCTGACGGTCGACGAGCCCGACCTCGTCATACCTCATCCCCTCATGGAGCAGCGTGATTTTGTCATGATACCGCTGCGCTCTATCCTGAAATGAAAAATCCCCGTTCATACCGGTGTATGAAGCGGGGATTCAAGATCTTTTTTGCCTCTCTGATTATCTGCGCAGACCAAGGGCCTTGATGATGGCACGATAGCGAGTGATGTCGCGGTCGTACAGATAGTTGAGCAGGGCGCGGCGTTTTCCTACCAGCTGAGTCAGTGACCGTGCGGTAGTATAATCTTTACGGTTCTTTTTCAAATGTTCCGTCAAATGGGATATACGGTAGGAGAACAATGCTATCTGGCTCTCAGCGGAACCAGTATCAGAGTTGGACTTTCCGTATTTTCCAAAGATCTCTTCTTTTTTTGCCTTGTCTAAATACATCTTGAAAGTGTTAAATGGTTATGATATAGTATGCTGCATTTGAAATGCGGGTGCAAAGGTACTGCTTTTTTACCAATGCCACAAACTTTAAAACCCTTTTTTTTCTTTTCTTTTGTTTGTTACACATATTATTTGTAATTTTGCAGCGATTTTGTAACAGGGTGGTCTGTCAGGATACACCATAAGGTAAAAAAGATTATATGCAAGACATCAGAAACATCGCGATCATCGCACACGTAGACCACGGAAAAACCACCTTGGTCGACAAGATGATGCTCGCAGGCAATCTTTTCCGTGAGGGAAAAGATATGGGGCAACAGGTGCTCGACAGCAATGACCTGGAGAGGGAAAGAGGTATCACCATCCTCTCCAAGAATGTATCCATCAATTATAAAGGCACGAAAATCAATATCATCGACACTCCGGGTCACTCCGATTTTGGTGGCGAGGTGGAGCGTGTGCTCAATATGGCCGACGGCTGCCTGCTGCTCGTCGATGCCTTCGAAGGTCCCATGCCGCAAACCAGGTTCGTGCTCCAGAAAGCACTTCAGATCGGACTGAAACCTATCGTAGTAGTCAATAAGGTGGATAAGCCCAACTGCCGTCCGGAAGAAGTATACGAGATGGTATTCGACCTGATGTTCTCGCTCAATGCCACCGAAGACCAACTGGATTTCCCCGTTGTATATGGCAGCGCCAAGAATGGATGGATGGGCGAAGACTATAAGACTCCTACTACAGACATCACTTACCTCCTCGACAAGATCGTGGAGGTAATACCGGCACCGAAGGTGTTGGAGGGTACCCCTCAGATGCTTATCACCTCGCTCGACTATTCCAGTTATACGGGACGTATAGCAGTGGGGCGTGTGCATCGTGGCACTCTCACTGAGGGTATGGGTGTCACCATCTCACATCGCGACGGTAGCCTGGAAAAGACCAAAATCAAGGAACTGCATACCTTTGAAGGCATGGGGCATGTGCGCACCCATGAGGTGGGAAGTGGAGATATCTGTGCCATCATCGGTCTCGACCACTTTGAGATCGGCGACACGATATGCGATGCAGAGAACCCCGAACCGTTGCCGCCCATCTCTATCGACGAGCCTACGATGAGTATGCTGTTCACCATCAACGACTCGCCCTTCTTCGGTCGCGAGGGCAAGTGGTGCACATCAAGGCATATTTATGAGCGGCTGCGTAAGGAACTGGAGAAAAACCTCGCCCTCCGTGTGGAGGAGATGGAGGGATATACAGACCGCTGGATTGTCAGCGGGCGCGGAGTGCTTCATCTCTCGGTGCTCATAGAGACCATGCGCCGCGAGGGATACGAGCTGCAGGTGGGACAACCACAGGTAATCTACAAGGAGATTGACGGCATGAAGTGTGAGCCTGTCGAAGAACTGACCATCAATGTGCCCGAGGAGTTTGCCAGCAAGATGATTGATATGGTGACCAGGCGCAAGGGAGAAATGGTCTCCATGGAAAGCCAGGCCGACCGCGTGAATATCGAGTTCGACATCCCGTCAAGGGGCATCATCGGATTGCGCACCAACGTGCTCACAGCCAGCCAGGGAGAGGCCATCATGGCGCATCGCTATAAGGAATATCAGCCATTCAAAGGCGAGATCTCACGGCGTGTCAACGGCTCTATGGTGGCCATGGAGACAGGCACGGCATTCGCTTACTCCATCGACAAACTGCAAGACCGTGGCAAGTTCTTCATCGATCCGGGTGAGGAGGTCTACGCCGGACAGGTCGTAGGCGAGCATGTGCACGACAATGACTTGGTGGTCAATGTCACCAAGGCCAAGCAGCTCACCAACGTACGTGCCAGCGGCAGCGACGAGAAAGCACGCATCATCCCCAAAGTCGTCATGAGCCTCGAGGAATGCCTGGAATATATCAAAGCCGACGAACTGGTGGAGGTGACTCCCAAGAGCATGCGCATGCGCAAGGCGGTGCTCGACCATCTGGAGCGCAAGCGATTGAACAAAGACTGAGTCCGGCTCATCTGTGCCGAGACAGTGTCTCGGCACTCATCACCCCGGATACACCATATTTTCCTCACCGATGTTTTCAAGCACCTCGGTGAGGAATTTTTTAGCCTCGTAGCGGGCCATGGGCAGGTCATGGAGCAGCCAGTTGCCGCAGTCTTTAGGGGCTGCGCCGGGTATCTCTCCCTCAAAGTCGGAGATGAAACGGAAGGTGCACCTCATCAGGTCGACAATATCCGCCGGGGTCCAGTCGCCAGAGAGCAACAGGTAGTTGCCCGTCAGGCAGCCCATCGGTCCCCAGTAGACGATGCGGCTGCCCCATACAGGGTCGTTGCGCAAGTAGGTGGCGGCCAGGTGCTCTATGCTGTGAAGGGCACCCGGATGAAGGGCAGGCTCACGGTTGGGCTCTTTCATCCGGATGTCGAAGGTCGTGACCACAGCACCGCCGATGGTGTCTTTGCGCGATACGTAGATGCCTCTTTTCAGGCGCTCGTGGTCGATGGTGAAACTTGGTATCTTCTTCATAGCTGTGAGATAAATGATTGTGTGACTTGAAATGAGCCGTCGGCCATGCGGTCCCAGAAATCGTAATACTGCGACGCGTCGGTGTCGAGTAGGGGGATGTCGCTGATGATGCGGAATGACACAAAGGGCACCCCGTACAGGTGACAGGTCTGGGCGATGGCACAGCTCTCCATGTCTACCGCCAGCGCATCGGGGAAATGGCTGAGAATCTCGCCCATCTTCTCCTTGCTGGTGACAAACCAGTCGCCGCTCACAATCAGACCGCTGTGCACCGACACGCCGCAGTCGAGCGAGAGGGCCTTTTCTACAAGAGAGCCAGGAGCCGAATAGATGGCCGGCAACCCCAGCAGCTGGCCATATGCCACGTCTTTGCCGCAATATACGTCATGGTAGGCATACTGCGTGCCCACCACAACATCGGTGACGCGAAGCCGGGTACTGGCACCGCCGGCACAACCGCTCGAAACCACCAGGTCGGGGTGGTAGGCGTTGATCATCTCCACCGCACCGATGGTGGCATTCACTTTGCCGATGCCACACTGCTGCAGGATGACCTCATGCTCATGTATGCGACCTTTGTAAAACTCCTTGCCATGCTGTCGTTCTGTGACAGGGCTGCTGAGCAGCGTTTTCAACTGCCGCAGCTCTTTCTCCATTGCTACTATGATACCTATTCTCATGAGTTGATGATGATTCGTTGTGGTAAATTTTAGAATGTTTTTTGTTCTATCAGCTTCACCGTCGAGGCGAGACCGCTCTTCACAGGTTCCCATGCCTCGTAGGTGGTGCGTTTGTAGTTGATGTCTACGACATTGATTTCCTTCATCTTGCGCCACTTTACGCCTTGGCGGTCGAGTTCGGCGATGCGGTTGGCAGGCAGGTTGGTCACTTCTATACGTATCTCGTTCTTGCCTTTACGGAGCATGCTGCCGCAGTCGAGTGTGAAGGGTACGCTCCAGGCGCAGCCTGCAAACTGGCCGTTGATATACACGCGGGCACTCTCACGTACGTCGCCGAGGTCGATGGCCCATCGCTTGGATGCCTGGCGCTTGCTGAGCTTGACGGTGGTCGTATATACGCCGGTGCCCATAGTCACACGGGCTGCATCGCTCAGGGTCTCCCAGGTCTGGAGGCTCTTCAGGTTGAAGGTCTCGGCTACGTCGGGAGCTTCTTCTGTAAACGACAGCGTCCACGGCAGGTGGGTCAGATCGATGACCTCTTTCTCATGGGGCTGAGCCTGGTGCAGGCATGTCTTGACAGGCTGTGGCTGGCTGAGTTCTTCGCCGTCGGCATAGGTCTGCAGGATCATCGACTCTCCCGAGCGCAGGCTGATCTTCAGTCGGTGTCCTTCGGTCTCTGCCAGACGGATATCGCCGTTGAGCGGGTTGAACCAATAGGCCCGGCGGCAGGGCACGATCAGCGGCACGGTGTCGTCGATGTCGTTGGGGGTCAGGTTGGCGATGAAATAATGATGCCCGGTGGCGTTGCTGCGGCGGATGGCACGCAGGCCCAACTGGCTTTTCATCGGCTCGGCCTGGGCCAGGCGCGACAGCTGTCCGTCATCTTCGCCGTAGACCACCAGCTGGCCCCATTGGGCGAACATGGCTTTCAGCTCCGGGGTCAGAGAGGCACCGGTGGGGATGATAAGCCCCTTGTAGCGTGTGCCGCCTTCGGTCACCAGCATACCGCCGCTCACCTTCACTTTTGCCAGCTGTCGGTCGGAGATGTAGTCGCAGTCGTATCCCAGAGAGTCAATTGTCAGTATGCTGCGGATGAATTCCGGGGCTTTCTTGTCCATGGCATGGATGTCAAATTGCATCAGCAGGCCCTTGTCGCCCTCGGAGTGACGCTTCGACCACATGTCGCGCACAGGCAGATAGACCAGGAAGTCGTTGTCGGGCTGTCCCATCTGCAGGAAACTTTGGCAGCGCTCGATATATTTCATCAGGTAGGGCGCGTCACGCCAGATGCTGTTGTTGGGAGTCATGTCGACCGAGGCGTAGAAGCGCCATCCGGGCCAGGGGTCGTCCTTGGGAGAGTAGCAGGAACCATGGAAGAAGGCATGGTTCACACCGCAGGTGAACATCAGGTCAAGATCGGGCTTCATCTGGGAGAGGGAGGTGCGGAAATGCTCTGTCAGCCAGGTGAACGTCTCGCTCGAAGTGTATTTCTTGCCTGTTACATGGGCGGCCGAAGAGGCATATTTCAGCATCGACACGTCGCTGAAATTCTTGCGGGTGAAACCGGCGTCGGTGCGCAGCCCTTTGATGCCGAACTCCGACAGGCCGAAGCCTTCTATCTCAGGGATGTCGACGGTGGCATAGAGGTCGAGCAGGTTGGCAGGCGAACCATGGGCCTGGTTGCGCACTTCCACACCGTGGGAGTGAGCCCATGACACCCATTGCTGGGTGAAGTTCTCGTAGAGCAGGTCGCTCAGCGTCTCGCGATAGTCGGACAACACCTTGTTGCCGTCGTCCACATAGCCAAGCAGTTCAGGCAGATGGTCTTCAAGGGCGTAACCGCGGCGTGACTTGAACTCCTCAAAGATGGTGGGGGTCCAGTTGGCACCATATACCTCATAGCTGTCATTGAAGAAGGTGTGAGGGTAGGGCACTCCGCTCTGGGCAAAGGCTTTGTCAAAACGCTCCAGGTAGTGGCGCACCGCATCGCGGTCGAAATGGTCGATCACGTAGCCCTCGCCGCCGGGGGCGGCACGCTTCACTTGCTGGCGTGTGCGGCTGGCATAGACGGCAATCACGCGCCAGGTGTCAGGTTCGCCCGTGGCAAAAGCTTTCACGCATTGCAGGCGGGCATATTTACGCTCTTTCTCCGGAGCAGGAAGGTCTATCTTGCTGACGTCTATTTTCTTGCCGTGGATGATGGTGTCGACAAACACGGCTTTGCATGCGGCCTCTTCTACCGGCACCTCCGGACCGCCGAAGGGCCAGCCGGTGCCGTTGTTCATGTCTACTTCGATGCCGTCAGCGGCAGCTATCTGCTCTACGTCGCGCAGGGCTTGCATCCACTGAGGTGAGAGGAAGGGGATCTCGTTGCGCTCATTGCCCTGCACGCCATAGAGTGGGGTGATTTCTACCGCGCCGATGCCGGCACGGGCATATTCGTCGAGATTCCATTTCAGGTTGTCCTTGTCTACGGCGGAGCCCAGCCACCACCAGCGGGTGCCGGCTTTGGCTTCTTGTGTCACTTGGGGCCATGTCTGTGCCTCGGCGGTCAGGCCGCAGGCCATCAAGGCGAGGCTGATGATAATCGTTCTCATTGTTTGCGTGATTGGCTATTGTAATTTGAGTTTGAGGGTCGTTTTCAGTCGGTTGGAGTCCTTGCTCGTCACTTTCAGTACCACGTTGCCGCCTGTCTGGCCAGCGCGCAGGATTACCAGGGCACTGCCGTTGTAGAGATGGCGGTGGTCGGTCACGTTGAGCTCGTCGCTGTTGTGGTTGCCGTTGCTCACAGCCACGATACGGGCATCGCCCTCGACGCTGAAGAGCAGCTCGTCCTGGGCATTGCGTGCCAGGCGGCCTTTCTTGTCCACGGCTTCTATGCGGATGTGTTGCAGGTCGGTGCCGTCGGCTTTCCATGTAGCATTGTCGGGGGTGGCTGTCAGTTTCACGGCGTCGCCCGTGGTCTCAATGCGGTGACGGCACACTTCCTTGCCGGAGTTGTAGCCCACGGCCTCGATATATCCAGGCTCATACACTACGCCGTCCCATTTGATCTGGTTGCGCCGTTTCGGGTCGTCGGTGGGGTTCTTTTGCCGTCCGATGAGTTGGCGGTTGACGTAGAGGGCCACTTCGTCTGCATTAGTGTAGGTGTAGAGCGACAACTTCTCGCCGGGCTTGCGGTTCCAGTGGTCGCTCATGCCGTCGTTGCCGGTCTGGATGCCGTTCCACATCATGTCGCCTTTGCTGTCGATCACGGCGATGTGCACCAGGGGCTCTTCCGGCTTGAAGAAGCTTCTCAGGAAGTAGGCTTTGGGCTTGGGGGCGAGCGTGATGTCAAACACGCCTTGTGCCCAGCCTTTGGCTGGCCAACCCTGACTCTCGCCCAGATAGTCGATGGCACCCCAATAGGCCAGGCCGATCACTTTGTCAAGATCCATCTCGAAATAGTTGGGACCCATCGCGGAGATAGAGGCCTCACTCTGATAGAAGTTCATCCATGGGAATCGACGGCCGTCGCCAGGGAAGTACATGTACCGGTAGTTGTAGGCCTGGATGTCGGTCACCTTGGCCAGCGGTGCCGGCAGAGAGTCGGTCTGATGGTCACGGCCGCGCGGGTGCATGGCTACGGTCACCAGACGCGTCGTGTCGTATCGCAGGAGAAGCTCTTTCTGCATCTTGTAGGGGGTCACACCCCAATCGTTAAAAGGCAGGTTGGTGTAGGTCTGCAGCTCATTTCCAAGGCTCCAGAGCACCACGGAGGGATGATTGCGGTCGCGCTTGATAAACTCGGGAATGTCTTGCTGCCAGAGATTTACCCATTTCTCGCGGCCGCCGCAGTACTGGTCGAGCCACTTGTCATATAGCTCGTCGACCACCAGGATGCCGTATTCGTCGCAGAGGTCGAGCATCGACTCGCTGTAGGGATTGTGTGAAGTGCGGATGTGGTTGAAACCATAGTCTCTGAGGAGCTGGATGCGCTTCTCGATAGCCCGGGGATAGGCAGCGGCGCCCAGTGCACCGAGGGTGTGGTGGTTGGCGATGCCCTTGAGCAGCATCTTGCGGCCATTCAGCTTCATTCCGAAAGCAGGGTCAAACTCCACCTGCCGGATGCCGAAGCGCTGACGCACGCAGTCACTGGCCTGGCCGTCTTTGTCATACAGGGTCAGCTCCAGGGTATACAGGGCAGGGCGGGCTGCCTCGCAGTCCCAGAGTGTAGGTGTGCTGATGGTGATGGGGGTGAGGTCGACTTCCTGCACACGCAGCTTGCGGTTACGGCGCACGTCTTGCTTCTGGTCGATGATGGTCTGGCCGTTCATGTCGCTCACACGAAGGCCGATGCATACGGTCTCGGGGTTGTCTTTCAGGAAGCAGGCATGCTCTGCCTGGATATTGACCGTGGCCGAGGCGGCGGAAGTGGGAGAGGTGATGCCACTCACTTCGGTGGTGATGTATAGCGGGTGACGGGTGAAGTAGAGCACCGGGTCGGTCACGATGAGCTTCACGTCTCTGAACAGGCCGCCGCCGGTATACCACCTTGAGTTGCCGGGTTCACGGGTGTCTGCCATCACGGCGATCACATTCCTCTCACCCCATTTCACCAGTTTGGTGATGTCGATGTCAAATCCTACATAGCCGTAGTCGGTGCCTCCTATACGCTGCCCGTTAAGATAGACGTCGCCCACATACATGATGCCCTCAAAATCGAGCAGTAGGCGCCGGCCGCGTAGGTCATCGCTGATGTTCAGCTCGCGGCGGTACCAGCCTTTGCCCATCTCCTTGAAGCCTCTTGACGACAGGCGGCTCTTGATGTTGGCGCCGACGTCGCTGTTGTCGGCTTTCTCGTCGGCAGAGGGGGCTACCCATGGCTGCTCGATCTGGAAGTCGTGGGGCAGGTCCACTTGCCGCCACTGACTGTCGTCAAAAGCGGGTTGTGCGGCACCGGCCACGTCGCCTTCGTGGAACTTCCAGCCGAAATTGAGGCTTTTCACCATCCGTGTCTGGGCGCTCAAGGTCAGTGTGACGATGGTCAGCAAAAGAATGAAGCAGTTTCTTTTCATTGTATAGTAGATTGGTTGATTCGTTGATGTACACTCTGTCTGCAAAAATACGGATTAATTTTCGAAAAGGACATGGAATTTTGTCCGGATTACATAAAAAAGTATTAATTTTGTCTGCCAGAAAGACAAAACAACTATTATCAATGGAAAAACTGAAAAAATGTCTGCCCGATTTGTTGGCAGTGGTATTGTTTGCAGTCATTGCGTTCGCATATTTCTTCCCGGCTGATTTTGAGGGGAGGATCCTCTATCAGCACGACACTTCTGCCGGCCGCGGGGCAGGACAGGAGGCCCTGGAGTATTACCAGAGCACCGGAGAGCGCACCAGATGGACCAACTCGACATTCAGCGGGATGCCTACTTATCAGACCGCTCCCTCGTACGACAGTACGGATATACTCAGCCAGGCCGTCGACGCATGGCATCTCTGGCTGCCCGACAATGTGTGGTATGTCTTTGCCTATCTGCTCGGCTTTTATGTCTTGCTCAGGGCTTTCAATTTCAGACAGACTCTCGCCGTGCTCGGAGCTATAGCATGGGCGTTTTCCAGCTATTTCTTTATTATCATAGGTGCAGGACATATCTGGAAGGTGTGGGCACTGGCCTACCTGCCTCCTATGATAGCTGGTGTCGTGCTGGCCTACAGGGGTAAGTATTTTTGGGGATTTGTCGTCACTGCCGTCTTCGCCGCATTCGAGGTGAATGCCAACCATGTGCAGATGACTTACTATTATCTTTTCATCATCTTCTTCATGATTGTGGCTTTCCTTGTCGAGGCCATACGCGAGCACCAGATGTCCAGGTTTCTCAAGGCTTCGGCAGTGTGTGCTGTCGCAGCGGCGATAGGCATCTGTGCCAACCTCTCCAATCTGTTTCATACATGGCAGTATCAGAAAGAGTCGATGAGGGGAAAAAGCGAACTGGTCAAGGCCGACAGTGCCAATCAGACCGACAGTGGACTGGAGCGCGACTATATCACACAATGGAGCTATGGCATCGGAGAGACATGGACACTGCTCGTGCCCAATGTGAAAGGTGGTGCTTCCGTGCCCCTGGCGGCCAATCAGAGTGCGATGCAGAAAGCCGACCCTAACTACTATCAGCTCTATGGACAGATAGGACAGTATTGGGGTGAGCAACCAGGCACCAGCGGACCGGTTTATGTGGGGGCTTTCGTGCTCATGCTTTTTGTGCTGGCGCTCTTCGTCGTCAAAGGACCCATGAAGTGGGCATTGCTGGCGGTCACTATATTGTCCGTACTCTTGTCATGGGGGCGCAACTTCATGGGGTTTACAGATTTCTTTATCGACCACTTCCCCATGTACTCGAAGTTCCGCACGGTGGCTTCTATCTTGGTCATCGCTGAATTTACCATACCTCTGCTTGCCCTGATGGGACTGAAAGAGGTGATGGACAATCCTAAGGTGGCTCTCGAGAAGGTCAGCGTGGGTAAGCTGAAGCTGCCCCTGAATCCTCTCGTTCTCTCATGGTGCCTCACAGGACTGGTGGCCTTGCTCTTCGCCGTGATGCCGGGTGTCTTCTTCAGCGACTATGTGTCCTCTTCCGAGATGCAGGCCCTCAGCCAGTTCCCCGCCGACCAACTGGGGCCGTTCCTCTCCAACCTGCGCGCCGTGAGAGAGTCTATCCTCACAGCCGACGCCTGGCGCTCCTTCCTGGTCATTCTTATCGGTACGGTGCTGTTGGTGCTCTTCCTCACCAAGAAGATGAAAGCCTCGTATATGATAGCGGGAGTCACGCTCCTGTGCCTCACCGACATGTGGATGGTCAACAAACGCTATCTCAATGACGAGATGTTCGTCTCCAGTACCGTGAAGGAACTGCCGCAGGAGAAAACGGCTACGGATGAGGCCATCTTACAGGACAAGACGCTTGACTACCGTGTGCTCAATTTCGCGTCGAATACGTTCAATGAAAACGAAACATCGTTCTATCATAAGAGCATCGGAGGATATCATGCTGCCAAACTGCGCCGCTATCAGGAAATGATAGAAGCATATATCGCTCCGGAGATGCAAAAGGCTATGCAAGCCGTGGTCAGCGCCAATGGCGATTTCAGCCAGATCAACGGCGACAGCATCTTCCCTGTCATCAATATGCTCAACACCAAATATTTTATCTTGCCTTTGCAGGGAGGAGCCACGACACCGCTGGAGAATCCTTTCGCCCAGGGTAACGCATGGTATGTAGACAAGGTGACGTATGCCGACAATGCCAATGCTGAAATCGACGGGGTGGGGAAGGCCAACCTGCGTCGGGAAGCTGTAGCTGACTCCAAATTCCGTGAGACCTTGGGCGACGGCACGGCACAGGACAGCACGGCACAGGTGAAAATGACTGCTTATCAGCCCAATCATCTCGTCTATACGGCGGAGTCGGGAAAGGGCGGTGTCATCGTCTTCTCTGAGATTTATTATCCCGGTTGGACCGCCACTGTCGACGGACAGCCGGCGGAGATAGGCCGGGTGAATTATATCCTCCGAGCGCTCCGGGTGGCTCCTGGCAAGCATGAGATCGTGCTTGACTTCCATCCTAAGTCTGTGGCCACCACTGAGACCGTGGCATATATCGCCTTGGCGCTGCTCCTGCTCTCCGTTATTGGTGGAGTGGTGTTCAGTTTCAGGAAAAGCAAATCATCATTATGAAAAAACTACTCTCTCTACCTCCCAATCTGGTGGGGTGTTTTCATCATATCACTGGATATAGCCATGACGAATGGTTCTGCACCAATGACCCGGTAGACCGTAAACTGGGCAGTGGGGGTGGCACTGCTTGGCTCCTGACGGAATGCCATCGTCAGGAACAGACCGGCAGGACATTCGATGAGTGGCTCGCCGACGAAAAGCGCATCCTGCTCCATGCCGGAGGACAGGGCAGGCGTCTGCCGTCTTATGCGCCGTCGGGCAAAGTGCTCACACCCCTGCCCGTGTTCAGGTGGGAACGTGGCCAGAGACTCTCGCAGGATCTGCTCTCTCTGCAAATGCCGCTTTATGAGCAGATGATGCAAAGTGCCCCGGACAACATGCACACCATGATCGTGAGCGGCGACGTGATGATACGTTCCGCCAAGCCTCTGCAGCCCATACCTGAGGCTGATGTGGTGTGTTATGGCCTGTGGCTCGACGACCAGACCGCATCTACTCATGGAGTGTTCGTGGCTGACAGGAAGACTCCCTCACAGCTGAAATGTATGCTGCAGAAGCCTTCGGTGTCCACCCTTACCGACTTGCGCAAGGATCATTTCTATCTGACGGATATAGGTATATGGCTGCTTAGCGACAGGGCCGTAGAGACACTCATGAGGCGATGCGTTCACGACGGGAATGTAGACTGCTACGACCTCTACGGCGAGTTCGGATGTGCGTTGGGCTCTTGCCCGACGATGCCCGATGATGAGGTGAGCAGACTGTCGGTGGTGGTATTGCCCCTTCCAGGTGGAGAATTCTATCACTATGGCACCACTCCTGAACTCATATCCTCCACACTCGCTATCCAGAATGTAGTCAATGACCAGCGTGAGATTATGCACCATTCGCGCAAACCCCACCCTTCGATGTTTATACAGAACTCTGAAACGTGGGTGAAGGTCACCGAGTATAACAAGAACCTGTGGATAGAAAACAGTTGTATCAGTGAAAAATGGTTGCTCTCTTCGGAGAATGTCATAACGGGTGTGCCCGACAATAACTGGCAGATCACACTGCGGCAAGGGCAATGTGTCGATATCGTACCCATTGGCGAGACACAATGGGTGGTCAGACCCTATGGATATCAGGACGCTTTCAGGGGCGACCTGAGACAACCCTCTACAACGTTTCTCGGCAAGACGTTTGCTTCGTGGTCACAGGAAAGATGCCTGTCCATGGAGGAGATAGAAGGGCTGGAGGATCTGCAGTCGGCCAGGATATTCCCCGTGGTCTCCAATATCGACGATATGGGGCTCGTCTTGAGATGGATGCTCAATGAACCGGACAAGGATGGAGGACGTATCGTATGGAGACAGGCGAGGCGGATGAGCGCCGACGAAATTTCGGCTGAGGCCAATCTCAGTCGGCTGGTTGGACAGCGGGAGGATTTCAGGAAAAGAAACTGGCCTTTCCTGTCGGCCAATTATCAGCATAGCATTTTCTATCAGGTCGACCTCGACCATGCGGCAGCTGAGTTTGCAAGGTTTCATATCGCAGAGCCACATCCCCTGTCCGAGGAGGAACCACTGCTCACACGGATACATGATGCGATGTTCAGGGCCAGGCTCCGCACGCTGAAAGGCCTCGACGGCAGCGACCAGGAGGCAAGGGCGTTCAGCCTGCTCAGGGAGGGGCTCACCGAGAGCGCACTCTCCGCAAGGCAACAGCCGTTGATGTCGGTTTATAGCGACCAGATCGTATGGGGAAGGAGCCCGGTGCGCATCGACCTTGCGGGAGGATGGACCGACACGCCGCCTTATTGTCTGATGGAGGGCGGAAATGTGGTAAACATCGCTATCGAACTCAATGGCCAGCCGCCCATACAGGCGTATATCAGGCCGTGCCGGCAGCCGCATATCATACTCAGAAGCATCGATCTGGGGGCATCGGAACAAGTGGAGACGTTTGAACAACTGGCTGACTTCCATCACGTGGGGAGCCCGTTCTCCATTCCAAAGGCCGCACTGGCGCTGGCTGGATTCTTACCTGGCTTCTCGGCCACGCAATATGACTCGTTGCGCAGTCAGTTGCAGGATTTCGGATGTGGCATCGAACTGACCCTCCTGTCTGCTATTCCGGCAGGCAGCGGACTGGGCACCAGCAGCATTCTCGCAGCTACGGTGCTGGGCGCGGTCAACGACTTCTGCAGCCTCGCATGGGACCGTAATGAGATAGGGCACCGTACGCTGGTCCTTGAACAGTTGCTCACTTCCGGAGGCGGATGGCAGGATCAGTTTGGAGGATTGCTGCAGGGGGCGAAACTGTTGCAGACCGAAAAGGGATTTGCGCAAAATCCCGTTATCCGCTGGTTGCCTTCCGAACTGTATACCCAGCCCGACTATGCCGCTTGTCATCTGTTGTATTATACCGGCATCACCCGTACGGCCAAGAACATCCTCTCTGAAATCGTCAGGAAGATGTTTCTCAACCACCATGAACAACTGCAGCTCCTACGCATGATGAAAGGTCATGCGATGGACTTGTATGAGGCAATACAGCGCAACGACTTTGTCAAGATGGGGCAACTCATCAGGAAGACATGGCAGCAGAACCAGCTGCTCGACAGTGGCACCAATCCTCCAGAGGTGAAGAGGCTTACCGATATGGTCGATGACTTGTGCCTGGGATATAAGTTGCCGGGGGCAGGTGGAGGCGGTTACCTCTATATGGTGGCCAAAGACCCGGAGGCCGCCGCAAGAATACGCCAGGTGCTCACGGTCAACAGGGTCAATGCCAACGCACGTTTCGTCAACATGTCTCTCAGTGCCAAGGGACTTCAGGTAAGCAGAAGCTGATATGCAATTCCGTACAATCATAGATATACCACAACCGTCGTTTGCCATCGCACCTTGTGAACGGATGCTTTTCGTGGGGTCTTGTTTTGCCGACCGCATCGGGCACAGGGCACAGCAGGAGAAATTCCGGGCTGTGGTCAATCCCTATGGAGTGATGTACAACCCCGCCAGTATCCTGCATACGGTAGAAAAGGTCGAGGTCGTCCCGCGGGTTGCATTCCTCACTCTGGGCACCAACCATGTATATATCCTCAGGGAGACAGGAGAGATCGTTGACAACTGCCGGAAAATGCCGCAATGCCTTTTCGAGGAGCGACAACTCACTCTTGAAGAGTGCGTGGATTTCCTGTCTCAGGTGGTGGAGACTTTATTGGACAGGGATCGTAAGACAAAGGTCGTCATCACGGTCAGCCCTATTCGCTATGCCAAATATGGATTTCATGGCAGCGCACTCTCCAAAGCGGTACTCTTGCTCGCTGCCGACGAAATCTGCAGGAAATATCCTGACGTGGCAGGCTATTTCCCGGCGTATGAAATCGTGCTCGACGAATTACGTGACTATCGTTTTTATCAGCCTGATATGATTCACCCCTCCGACCAGGCCGTTGAATATATCTGGCAACGGTTTTCCGAGGCTTATTTCAGTACAGAGACCCTGCAGTTCCTCAAGTTGTGGCGCCCCGTCAAGGAGGCTCTCGCACATCGTCCGTTCCATCCTGAGTCGGAGGAATATCAGCGCTTCCTTCAACGCACGATGCAAGAGGCAAGACGATTAGCGGAAAAATATCCAGGATTGGAGTTGTGATAAGACAAAAGAAATGGGATGGTCAGGGTGAGATGGATTTCATCTCACCCTGATCATTGTAGAACCTGTCGTGCGGCGGTCGCCGGTGTTGAGCTGGACAATGTACACTCCCCGGCTCAAATCGCTGAGTGAGACATGGTCCGTGCCCGGTGTCATGATGTGCTGGCGTATCAGCCTGCCGTCGGTCGTATAGACGGTGACGGTATAACGGGGAGGTGGCGTACCCTCAAAACTCACCTCCAGCTTCCCATGGCCGTCGTAGGCCATCCTGCTGTCTGCTGGTTGGTGGGAAGAAATCCCTTCAATACCCAGGACACCATGGATATAGAGCAGACCTTCATAGGCGTCAATCAGCCCATTGCCGTATTCATCGTTGGGAAGGGGCTCTTTGCCTACTGACGATGAGGTGTGACGGAGTATGTCGACCACGTCCTCTGGGGTGAGGTCGGGCTTGGCCTCTAACCACAGGGCAATCACCCCAGATACCACAGGGGTGGCCATCGAGGTGCCCGACATGGCTATCCAGTAGTAGGTGCTGTCGGCAGTGGAGGTCGTGGCCACGACATCTTTTTTCTCGATGCTGAAATCCTTTGTCAAGTGATTGAAAGCTGACTTGATGGCGACGCCCGGAGCCACGACATCGGGCTTGGGCGTACGGTAGATGGAGGGACCGACGGAAGAAAAGTCAGCCTTGCTGCCGATGCCGCCGGGCAGGTAATTCTGATAATTGCGGTATTCGCCGTCGACATTGACAAACTGGGCCGTCAGGCCAATGGCGCCCACACCCACCACTCTTTCCATACAGGCAGGCCATCCCACCGTATATCGTTGCTGGGCATGGGTATAGCCGAATGGCGACGACACATTGGTGAAGACCGTGCCCTGCTGATCGCCGAAAACCTCGGCTTCGGCATCACCCGACACCTGCACGGCATTGTATATCTCTGAATAGACTCCTTTGTTCAGGCGTTTCATCATGAAGTGGTAGGTGTTGCCAGGCACGGTCGACTCGGGATCCGTAAAGCGCCACGCCCTGATCTCTGTGCGTGAGCTGGTGGTGGTGACGGTGTCGACGTATTCCTGCCCATCAAGGGTGTCGAGGGTATCGGTGCTGATGTTCACCTCCGCGGCAAAGGCCTTGTTGGAGGTGAGCACCGACAGTTTCACACCGATGCTGCCAAGGGCTCGTACGTCGAAGTGAGTCTCCTCGCAGAGAGACGGCGTAGTGGCCAGGACGGCTCCGGCGCGACTCTTGCCGGCGGCTTTCAGAATGTAGTTGTAGTCACGCCCGTCGTTGCCGCTACCGGCACACAGGATATGACCCGGACCGAGCAACAGGTTGAGGGCTTCGCTGTCGAGATGATAGGGCTTGAATAGTGACGACGGACCCTTGCTGCTGAAGTTGATCACACAGGGCTTGCCCTGGGCGTCTGCATAGTCGAAGATACGCTTCACACCCAGCACCACATCGCCGGTGGTCAGCCCGTCGGGGTCGGTGAAGTCTTTCAGCTCTGCCGAGTATTCCACAGCACAGATATCGCTCCCGTAGGCAATGCCGGGGTAGCTGACGTCTTCGCTTTTACCAGCCATGATGCCCATCACATGGGTGCCATGTGAATAGCCCGTGGCCAAGGATGAGTGGTTGGCCTCGCGGATGGATTCCGCGGTGTCGTATACCACGTCGTTGACCAGATCGTAGTAATATTTCACCCGTAACGTGCCGTCGTTCATCACAAAGGCCGGATGGCTGAAAAGATACCCCAGGTCGAGTACGCCGGAGACCACCCCTTCGCCAGTGTAGGCCTGGGGCAGCTGCATGCCGCCATAGACCTGGTCGGCATGGATGGCACCGGGGGTGGTGTCCATGACGGGGCGGGGCAGGGGGTTGGCCTCGATGTGGAGCACCGAGGACTCCCTCGCCAGGTTCGATACCCGGTCGGCGGGCATCCTCACGATGGCTATCGTGCCCACCTGGTCGAGCCAACGGCCACCATGGCGGCGGGCCGCCTCCACGATGCTGCTCTTGGGGCCAGTGGTGCGCACCAGAAGGGTGATGTGGCGCTGGGCCGACACCATCTGGACGCTCCAGAGGATAATCGCCATCCAGGTAAGAAATTGTCTCTTGGCCATCTTGCTATTTGATTATCACAGAGCGTACTTGCCCAGTCTCTTTTACTTTCACAAGGTAGACGCCTTTCTGCAGCTGACCGATAGCATGGGCGCCCTCGGCTATGACGGCTCCACTGGGACTGTATACCGTGACTGACATGCCGTCGAGCTCCTGGGCCGTAATGGTCTGGATGCCTGTCGTGACGGAGGCTGGATTGCTAAGTGCAGATTCTATCTGGTCTGTGCTGTAGAGGGCTGTCACGTAGATGGTGTGCGCACCGTCGCTCAGCGGGCCGATCTCGCATTGGCGCAGGTCGCCTTCGACTGTCTGGTATAACTGGCCGTCGACGTAGATGTTATAGCCTGTGACTGCCAGGCCGATCTCTGTCACCGCGGTATACGACACGTCGTCTATCATCATCATGAAGGTGTCGTCTTTGGGCGTGATGTCGCGGATGGCAAAGTGGGTGGTGCCCGCAGGCAGGTTGACTGTGATGGGGGTCCAGTTGGTATAGTCGTAGATGTGGTGGATGTCGCCGAGTCTTGTGAAACTGTCTGTCGAACTGTCAGTGGTGGAGTAGAGCACCTCCACAGCGGCATGGGGATAACCTTCGCTCATCGTCTTAATATAGAAGGTAATCGTCTGCGGCAGACCTGGCAATTCGGGCGAGATGAGCCAGTTGTCCTGGTCGAGCGCGTCGGTCTGAGTGTCGTTGATGGAATACAGAGTGGCGGCATACTGATTGCCGGAGCGTGGCTTGAGAGTGGGCACCTGTTGGGTGGCGTTGCTCACGATGTTGTTGGGGTTGAAGATGATATAGGCGAACGGCAAGCCCTGGTTGGGATAATTGATGCCGTCGAAGATGCCTCCCGTCTCACCCATGTCACCGTCGTAGGTCTCCCACTCGCCGAAGTCCACCGACCAGGGAGCGTAGCGCTCAAAGTCGTCGGTCACGTGTTCCAGGCGCATGGCGTCGCCTTCCGGCTGACTCCACTGCAGTTTTACAAACGGACCGTTCTCAGTGTTGGCGGTGAGGTCGGTAATGGAAGGTACGAGATTGCCATAGACGGACAGGGTCGTCTGTGCCGTGTTGTTGGAGGTGTCGTGGTCGTCGTCGTTCAGCACTTCTGCTTTCAACGTGATGTCGCCGGAGAAGAATGGGGTGGCGTCAAACGTGAAGGGATAGCTTCTTTGCCCGCCGTCGGCTGCCAAAGCCTCATCTTCCACCTCATGGCTCAGCAGCGACTGGCCGTCGACGATGGCATCCAATTTCACTTTGTAGGCTCCAGAAACCTCATTGCTCTGGTTGACCACGGTCAGTACGATTTCGCCTTGCTGGCCGGTCTGAAGGTTCGATGGGGCTGATATGTTGACAGCCAGGTCGTTGGCCTCCATGTTCTGTATCTTGATGTTGTCAATGCTGATAGAGGTGTTGGCCATACCGTTGGAGGCCAGGAAGCGGACGATGATATAAGGCTCGTCAAGGTAGGCGGAGAGGTCGATCGACACTTTCTTCCAGTCTCCGTCGGAGGTGGCGGAGGCCATGTCGTAGTCGGCTACGGTGTCGACCTGACCGCGCTGACCACGGTCTACCTGGACCTTCAGTCTGGCTTTGCTGCCGGCGTTGCTGCTATATTGGAAGCTGAGGTAGGGATGGGGTGAGCCGGCCAGGGTCAGTTTGCGCGAGCCGAAATAGCCCTCGTCGGTGCTCCTCTGGCTGGTGAAGGTCACGCAGCCGTTGTCACCGTCGGCGCTCTTGGAGCTGAAACCCCAGTTGGTGTTGCCCACGGCGGGTGTCGCCCACCAGAATCTTGACTCATGAATCATGCGGTTGGCAAACGATTCCGTCAGTGGCAGTGCGACAGGAGTGCCTTTGATGAGATGGGCGGTGACAGCCTCGCTCTCGCTGTCGTCGTCATAGGCGGTGACGGCACGGTAATACCATCCTGGATCGCCGGTCAAGTCGGCGGAACTGGTGTGTGTGGTGGTTCCCGATACGCGGGCTATCTCATTGCCCAGGCTGTTGTCGCGTACCTCATAGAGTGCGTTGCCTACGCGTGAAAGGTCCACATAACCGCCGTGCTGGCCGGTCAGGGAGTTCTCCCAGTTCACGGTCACTGTGCCGTCGCCATTGTCGGTCATCATGGCATAATTGGGCGCGTCGGGGTCGTCGATACCGATGTAGGCCACCTTGGTGGCGGGCATGCCAAGACCACTCTCGTTGGATACCCTCACGCTATAGGTGTGGGAGCCGTCCGCAGGCACTTGGTCGTCGTTGTAGGTCACCGTGCCACCGGGTGTGAGGCCGCTGGTCAGCGTGCCGATGAGCAGATCGTCGCGGTAGAAGTTGACGGCGTTCAGCGTGGAAATGGGGTGGTCGTCTACGGTGGCGGTGGGAAGCTTGCAGGTGATGGTGGCCTTCAGCGCACCTTGCTCAGCAGGCGTGACACGCAGGTTGGAGGGGGCGACAGGTGCCGAGAGGTTCACGCCTTCTTGTATGCAGAAGCGGGTCAGGTCGGTATAGATACCGCCGGTGGCGTATTCGTGCAGACCGAAGTGGTAGGTGCCTGTCTCCTCGACAGTCAGCGTGGTCTCATAGGTCATAGGGATGTCTTGTTGGAGCTGACTCTCCTGGAGGAGGGTGGTAAACGACGACACGTCATCCACGGCGGCAGGGGCATAGGCCAGCTCCAACTTGCCGCCCATGGAGGTGTAGGCATCAAACTGCAGGGTGTATAGTTTGCCTTTCTCCAGGTAGACGGGCGAGGAGACCAGCCAGTCGTTGCTGCCGTTGTCGGGGTTGATGGGCAGGCGCAGCAGGTGGTAGATGTCGTTGTACGTCCAGGTGTCCTGGTCATGGTTGGCATTGATGACAGACCAGTAGTTGTTGAACTTGTTGATATCATCAAACACCACTTCGTATTTGGGTACCAGATATTCGCCCACCTTCACCGTGTTGGAATAGGATTTTTCCGACTCCAGACCGGTGGTCTTCTCGTGAGCGGTGACGGCATAGAGCGCATATCTCAGTCGGGCGGGGTCCAACTGGGTGGTGCAGGTGGTGCCGTCGACGGTGGCCACCAGTGTCTTCTCGGGTTCCAGGTACACACGGTATTCGATGTCGTTCAGGTCTACATAACCTCCGTGCGTGCCGCCACGGCAGGCGTCCCAAGCGAGGGTCACTTGGCCGTTCCCGTCTACGTTCAGACCTACGTTTTCAGGCGCGGCAGGAGTGTCTTGCCCGGCCCAGGTTTCGATAAATGTGACGTTGCCGCGCCCGGTTTCATTCTCGGCGCAGACGCCGATATGCAGGTACTTCCCGGTGGAAAGGCCACTCAGAGTGACTGTGACACGCTCGCCGGGCATGGCTTCGCCCGTAGAGATGTCGTCGTCGTCGAGGGTGATGACATAGCGGAGCTGGCCGCTGAGGGTCGTCTCACCGTCGTCGGTGGCAGACGGCATGGTGAATGTGATGTCGATGTCGTCGTTGTTGCTTGCGCTGGGATGCCACACGATGTCGGCCACTTCGCCGGGCGCGCCGGATGTGACACCGGAAGAGAGCAGGTGGAGGTCGCCGAACTGCACGACACCGTCAAACTCAAAACATCTCCTGGTCTCGGCGGTCTGCAGGTCTACTTCGGCAAAACCGGCCGTCTGGTCTTCTTCGATGAAGTTCCAGTAGAGCTTTTTGTTCTTGCTGTCAATAGCGGCGGCCTGGTGGTTGATACTCACTGGCAGCCCCGTGTCGCCCACGTAGGTCTCGGTGCCGTCGGTCTTGTCGATCTTGTAGAGAAGGCCGTCCTGGTTGATGGCATACAACTGTCCGTCGCTCTCGTCGATGGCCATGACCATGAATAGTGCGCTGGGATTAGATATTTTCTTCCGTTGAAAAGTCTTATAGTCCATGGAGCAGAACTCGGTCTTCTCGGCCTTGGAGTCGAAGAAACAGCCGTAGGAAAGTTGGGTCTCCTTGTCATAGGGAGTGTTGGTCCAGGCCAGGTAGGTGACGCTTTGGTTGGGCACTATCTCAGAGAGCCCGGCTTCCCATGACATGGTCTCAAGGTTGAAAACATATTTGATGAAGATGGTGCCAAAGCCACCAAAATCATAACCGATGACGAGGTAGTAGAGATGGTCGATCACTGCACCGCCATACTGGGCATACATGATGCCCTCCGAGTCGCTATACACCTTGGTCAGTTCTGGAGACGTGGTCTGGATGGTGTAGAGACCGTACTGCGGACTGCCGGCTGCCCAACTGGTGTTGGACAGTATGCTGCCTCGGAGCGTGGCACCCGTCGAGGCTCCGGCGATGTGTTTCGGCCGGGCTGACAAACGGGATATCGGGCTCTGGATGCCCTGGCCCATAAGGCGTGTCTGAAGTTGTCGGGCATGGCTTTCACGTTGTTGGAGCAACGTCTGGCCTGCCGTCACAGCGTCTGTAGAGCGCTGGTGCATGAGTCCTAAAGGCAGTTGTGCCCAGCCGGGCAAAGCGCATGCCATCAGCAGGATCATGCTGAGTAAGTGAGTGGTCCTTTTTCTCATAATTCTAAATATATTGTTATTGTTTCTTCGGAATGTGTATGTCATTTCCTGGTTTTTAATACTTTTTTCCACTTGCCGTCGCTGGTGCGGATGATGTTCAGCCCGCGCCGCAATGTGTTGATCTTCATGCCATGG
This sequence comes from uncultured Prevotellaceae bacterium, assembly GCA_946402905.1. Taxonomy (GTDB): domain Bacteria; phylum Bacteroidota; class Bacteroidia; order Bacteroidales; family Bacteroidaceae; genus Prevotella. The sequence goes on from CAMIYC010000011.1 coordinate 57,454, forward strand.
GTGGTGTATATCTCTGTGCCGCCTGATGTGGCATGCATTGTCGTCGGCTGCGCGGGAGTGGTCGAGTCGGTGCCGACTTCGGCCATGGCGGCATTGACGATCACGCCGGTGTTGTAGTTGAGCAGCAGGGCGGCGACACGCAACCGCCTATGGGCATTGCTGATGTTGCCGATGCTGATTTCGTAGTCGTGGGTGATCTCCTCGTCGGCATGGATGGTCTGGGGCAGCGAGTTGTTGACACCATGTGCTATGCCATAGGCGGCCAGGGCCACACGCATGCAGGGGTAGGAGGGGAGATAGTAGTCGTCGCCGTATTTCACAATGTTTTCTGAGTCGAAATACTCATCCATATAGGGGTCATTGGCCAGCAAGGAACGCCAGTTGTCGTTGTGGTAGTAGTAGTTGCTTTGCGCTCCGCTCTTGCCGCTGCCTCCGATGACGCTGTCGGCCAAAAGCACGTAGGCGATGGCATAGCGGGCCTTGGAACTGTTCAGACGGAATGTCACCCGTGTGTGGGTGCTGATCTTTTGCCGGCTTTCGTCTGTCCATTCTGGAGACAATTCGATGGCTGCCTCCACAGGGCGGGAGATGATACGATCCAGGTCGTTTCTCACCGGGCAGATTTTGTAATAAATCTCTTCAGAACCGATATAGGGGTCAATGCCCTTTATTTCCCGGTTGAGAGAGGATTTGGGAAATGAGTTGGGTATCAACTGTGCCGAGCGGTAGTCGCTGCATTCCAACACGTCGTCACCGTGGATGGAGATGCCGATAACCCTGCCTCCGTATTCATCTTCCAGACGGTTGAGGGCAGCCTCTCCGCGGGGACAAAAACCGCACCAAAGGCCTGTGTATTCTTCCATCACTGCTTTACGGTCTTCCAGACGGGTCACGGTCATAAACGTGAAGTCGGCAGTATTCTCTGTGGAGAGGTTGGCTGCGCCGTTCACCTTGGTGATGGTGAGTCGTTTGGTCAGACTGCCGGTCTCTTCGTCAGCGGCTATGGGAAGTGTGATGACACCTGTCTGTCTGGCACCGAGGCCGTCGCCGTCGAGGTCGACAGAGGTCTCCTCCGACCTCACTTTGTTGGTGATGACAGTGTAACTGATGGCGTGGATGGTCTCGTCTGACTCATTCACCACTGCCACCTTGACCGGACACGATGTCCCCTGGGCGGCTATCGCACTTTCTGCAGCAGTCACTTTGAGCTTGATACCTTGTCCGAAGAGAGGGGTGGAGAGAAGTATGGCCCACAACAGGATGGGGTAATGTAATAATTGAATCTTTTTGCTTCGAAGCATATACTTGAAATACTTGAATGATTGAAATATATGATGCAAATATACTCAATTATTCGTTTTTACCCAATATTTCTTTCATTTATTTACAAAAACGTCTTTATTTGTTCGCGTTCACAATTATTCCTCGCTGCCTCGGTTCTGCTCCATACACAGCGGGCCCGTCTGGATATTCAGACGGGCCCGCTGTAAAAAAATGAATCGCCGGTTATTCTGTCACGGTGCGTTTTACGGTGCGCTGCACTTTCTTCATCACTTGCTTCTGTACCTCCACTTCCTCATAGTCGGTATAGGTGCGGGTACCTTCGGAGTCGATGATCACACAGCGGTTCTTGTCGTTCTCAGCGAAAGGCTGCACGGTGTCGCCCTTGGAGTCGATGATCACACGGTCGGCATCCACCTGGTGGCGGCTCACAAGGTCACGCTTGAAAGTCTCGGCACGACGCTTGGCATACATCTCGTTCAGACGGGCATTGCCGGTGCCTTTGTCGGCATAGCCCACCACGTAGACTTTGCTCTCCGGATTTTCTGACATGAATTTGGCCACCTGCTCCATAATGGCACTGGGCTTGTCGTTGTCGCTCACGCGGATAGCGTAGAACACTTCTTTGTGCAGGTTCACTTTCTCGGTCTTAGTCACTGGGCGCTTTTCTTTCACGGTCACCATCTCCGGCACCTCTTCCTCGATCACTTCCTCTATCTCGCGTGCCACGGGCAGTACCGCTGCTTTCTTGGGTGCATGATGGCCGAAGCGGAAACTCACACCCAGCATGGCGGTGAACATCCAGTCGTCGCTGTCGTTGGTCTTCATGTTGAAACGGTCGTCCAGGGAGTTGGCGTTCACTTCAAGGCTGATGCCGAGCGGCTTGCTCATGTTGGTCTCCAGGCGAAGGCCGGCGCGGATGTTATGGCTCAGGCGATTGTCTTTCCAGGCCAGGGGAGCGGAGGTGACAGGCAGGTTGAGCGCGGTGAACTCGTCGCTGTCCCAGGCGTAGTTGAGACCCACACCACCCAGCAGGATGAGATTGAGGGCGCGGTTGGTGTTCGTGCCGAAGATGTTGCTCAGGTTGAGCAGCAGGTCTACATTCGGAGTGATGTAGTTCCACTTGTAATACTGGTCTGTAGCGCTGAAGCCGCTCTTCGACTGCCATCCGTTCACATGCAGACGCGCACCCACCACGGGCGAGAAGTAATGGCCGAAAGAAAGGGCTGCGGTGGGGGTGATCAGTTGGTCTTTGGGCGCATTGGTGGTGGTCAGTTGCACACCGCCTTGTGCTTCAAGGTAGGAGTAGGATTTCCAGCCAGACGTCTGGGCCATGGTGGTGCCGGTCATCAGCAGGATTCCTGCCGCCGCCGTGAGAAGTCGCTTCGTTTTCATTGGGTATAATTTTTTTGATTTTTTGATATTGTTTTTTGCTTTTTTGTCCTTCCATTCACCCAAAATAAGGGCTTACATGCTGAATTCAGCAAAGATAATGGTTTTTTCTTTAAAAGACAAGAAAAATTGCAAATAAATGTTACGACCCGGAGAAGTTTGTCACGGCTTAGTGCATATCTCCATGTCTTCAGCTTCCGCTATGCTGTCTTTGGGCTCTTGAGTTCAAACCGGGCATGGGTGGCATGGTGGAGTGCGAAGTCACCTTACCACCTTTTCACCTTATCACCTCACCACCTTTTCACCTCCAGCTTATTTCTTCGGTGCCCTGGCCAGTTTATAGGCACAGCTGAGCATGATGTAGCGGGGGATACAGTTGGTCCATGTCTCAGTCCTGCCTTGGGCGTTCACGTTATATCGCTTGTTGGAGAGCTGGTGCAGCAGGTCGAATGCCGTGATTTTCAGCGTCATCTTCTCTTTACAGAGCGTGCGTGAGAGTTCGGCGTTCCACACCAGGTCGTCGGTGTTCATCATGCTGCTGTCGTATCCGCGGCGGCTGAACATCTTGATGTCGGTGCCCAGTGAGACTTTCACCCATGGAATGAAATACATCAGGCGCGCACCATAGTTGTAGTCGAAAGCGCTGATGCGCTCGAAGTCCGTGCGGTCGCTGGTGGCACTGCGCCAGCTCACCTCCCCCGACACCGAGGCGGTCAGCTTGTCTTTCTGATATTCCAGTTCAAGCTTCTCGTGCAGCATCCAGTTGTTCACCGTGCTCTTGGCGGCTCCCTTGGTGTCGCTCTCAGCACGGATATACTGGATGGGGAAATCTACCGAGTGGGTGTAGTCTGCGTCGGCACGCTGTTTGAGCGTCAGCCGTTTCTTATGGTCGATGGGCTGCTGATAACTGCTGCCCACGGCCCACTGCCAGTTGCCGTTGATGTTGTCGTTCTCGTAGGTGTAGGCACCGGTCGTGCTGTTGTAGGTGGTGCGGGTGCCCCATGAGCGTTGGGTCAGGTTGCCGTTGGTCCAGATGCTGGCATATCGTTTCGTGCTGTCGTTGTTGAAAACGAAAGAGAGGGCCGCCGAGTGTGTGATGCGTGATTTCAGACGTGGATTGTTCACCCAGGTGGCCAGCGTACTGGTGGTGTTGAGGTGGGGCATTAGCGACGAAAATCCCGGCTCACTCATGTTCATGGTGTAGTAGGCATATTGCAATCCTTTCTTCACTCCCCATCGATAGAGGTAGATGCGGGGTGAGAAGGTGTTATAGTGCCGGTGGGCCATCGTGTCGAGAGGCAGGGCGGTGTAGTGCATGCGCTCGCGGTGGTGGCTGAAGGGCAGGGTCAGCTCCATATATCCGTTGTCGTTGGAGCGTTGTATGCTCAGACCGCCTGCGTAGGAGCGGGCCAGCTGACTCTCGCTGCTGCTGTTGGATGCGTCGAGGGCTTGTGCCATCAGGTCACGGCTGCTGGGCAGCCATCCAATCTCGTGGCGGTCCTCAGCGGCGCTTTCCAGCCAGTCCAGGCGGTAGTGGTCGTTGTGGCTGCCGTTCCATGTCTGTGTATAGCCGACAAACGGCTCCAGTCTCCAGTCGTGGAGCATTTGTAGGGAATACCTACCTTCGATGCTGTAATTGTAACCGCGCTGCCGCGTGTCGGTATAGTTGTTGCGCAGGTCGTTGGCTCCGCCTTGCGCAAAGTAGGTGTCGTCCAGAGAGAAATTGTCGCTGGGCTTCATCTGGTTGTAGCCGTAAGAGCAGGAGAGGGAGATATTGTCGCCCCAGTCAAATTTCTTGTAGGTCACGAGATGCCCCGAAAGGTTGAGGCTGCGGTAGTGGTTCAGGCCGCTGCTGAGCGTGCGGTTGATGATGCGCTCGCGCCAGGTGGAGTCCTGGCTGTGGGTGTTGCGGTCGCCGTTGCTGTAGTTCAGGGTCACATAGCCGTACATCGTTATGGGCTTCTTGGCGGTGAACTGGTTGCTCATGCTGAGGCTGAAGTCTTTCTGGCGGCTCCACGACTCGGTGCCGCCGAGGATGTTTCCGTCGGAGGAAAAACGCTCGGTCGAGTGGCGGGTCCAGTCGTCGGCGTCGTTCCAGCCGATGGTGGCGTCAAGCTCCTCTTCCCAGTTTTTGTCCTGGTCTTCCGTGCTGATGTGGATGCCCGCTTGTTTGGTGGCTCTCAGACCCTGTGGCATGTCCGAGGGGCGCCATTCTCCCTCACTGCCGGGCTTGCGGTTCTCGTTGATGTTGTTGGTGTTGCCGAAGACGGAGATGCGTGAGTGGTCACTGTAGTACAGGCCGAAGAGGCGGGCCATGTAGCGGTCGTCGGTGCCTGCGCCGGCTTCGACGTTGCCCATGTAGCCCCTGTTGTATTCGCGCTTGAGCTGTACGTCCATCACATAGTCTTTCTTCTCCACGTCATGCCCGGCCAGCTCGCTCTGCTTGGTCGTCTTGTTGTACACTTTGATGTCGCGCACGGTGAAGTAGGGCAGGTTGTCGAGCATCACTTTGTTCTGACCCTTGAAGAAGTCCTTGCCGTTGAGGGTCAGATAGTCCACTTTCTTGCCGTTGATGTAGATGTCGCCGTTGTCTTTCAGCTCCGCGCCGGGCATCTGCCGGATCAGGCCGTCGAGCATCGAGCCTTCGGGCAGGTTGAAGGCCGAGGCGTTGTATACAATGGTGTCGCCACGGTAGGCGATTTTCACACGCGTGCCCGTCACCGTCACGCCCTCCAGGTCGTTCTCGCGCCAGATGTCGTCTTGCTTTTTCTTCATCAGCAGGCGGGGCAACTCAAAATACGAGTTGCGCGCGATATGGCGGAGTGGATAGTTCATGTAGGTGTCTTCGTAGCCGTCGGCGGTGGCTTTGATGATGAAGTCGGTAGGTTGGGCTGCCACTTTGAAACTATAATACGACGACGTGCCCCAGGTCATGCATGTCGTGGTATCTACCGTCGTCGAGTCTGTGTGCATCAGTGTCATGAAGGCCTTGATCTTGGCTTTCGTAAAAGAGTCGTATACCTCTCCGTATAGGTCTATCTTACGCTCTTTCTTCTTCGTGGCTGTCGTGTCGTTTTGTGCCTTGGCAGGGATAAGTGTCAATAGGCAAATCCCAATCAGCCATATTCGGATGTTCATGTCAGTGAATGATGTCTTTCTGATTGGCGTTTTTAACCGGATAGATATAGTCGTTGGACTTATATCAAGGAGTGGGTAGCTGTTTAGAATAGATGGAATTCTATATTTCCTCCAAGATCTTACCATACTTGTCATACCAAGTGCCGTCTGCAGGATTGCCGTTTTTGAAAGTGCCTTTGAAAAATTCACCCGTTTCCTTTACATAGTAGGTACCCTCGCTGAAATAGTTGTTTTTAAACGAACCAACGAAAATGTCACCATTGTCGAATGTGAAGGAGCCGTCTTTGCCGTCTAAGTTACCATTTTTGAATAGTCCTTCATAGTAGTTGCCATTTTTGAAAGAAGCCATACCTTTACCTTGAGGTATCTGATCCTCATTGACTTCACCCGTATAAGTGAAATCACCAAGAGCGTTGTGGAAGGGCATGGCTGAAACGTCTACTCTAAACGAGTCGACTACTTCCGCTACAGAGTCGACGACAGCCTCAATAGTGTCAGTTGTAACAGTTGTTTCCGAATTGCCAATATGGCTAATATAGGCGGCAGTTATCATAATTATTACAAAAAGGAGAGATCCTAAGACTGTAAAAATCATTTTCTTCTTCCACAGAGGTTTGCTCGTTTTATTTTGTGAATGAAAACCGGTGCCCTGAGAATTTTCAATCTTAGTCTTTTTCTCAAAAGAATGAACCTCTTTTTGGGGGTCTTTCCCAAACACCAAAGTATGATCATCTTCCTCTTCAGCCTCTCTAATTATAGGCGTTGCTGTTACAACATCACTTTTTTTCATCATTTTACTAACATCCTCCACAGATTGTGGCCTCTCAAATCGGTTTGTCTTCATCAGCCACAGGATAAGATGTCTTGTTGATTGCGACACATTGGCAGGTAGAGGCAGAGCGAGATGTTTGTCCACTGAGCGATCATCGTCGATATCCGAAGGCAGAGGTGGCCTCTGGTTGGCTAACAGGTTGTAGAGGGTAGCCCCAAGAGCATATAAATCTGTCCATGGCCCAAATTTCTCAAGATTTTGCTCCATTTGCTCGCGTGGCGCAAAACCATTGGTGAAACTCACTGCTGTGGATGTGGTAGCCCCACCTCTGTTATCTCGTTGTTTGCTGGCTCCAAAATCAATGAGAGTGACATTCCCCTGCCTGTCTACCATGATGTTTGCTGGTTTCAAGTCAAGATGCCACAGCCCTTCATTATGAACACATTTCAAAGCGTCAAGTATTTGTGGCAGATATACTTTCACTTCTTTCTCACTGAGTGCTCGCTGTATACGTCGGAGCCTGACGGAGAGGTTCTCGCCATCAATATAGTCCATCACGTAATATGCTGTGCCGTTTTCCTCAAAGAGGTCATGTACCGACACAATATGCGAATTCCTTAACCTACGTAGTCGCCGTGCCTCTTTCTTGAACTTTTGCATTTGTCCTTGAAAGAAGACTTCGTTCTCTGCATTGCTCACGCTCACCGTGGTGTTGTTGGCATTACGCTGAGTCACCCCTTTGATGAAAAACTCCTTGATGGCCACCACCTCATCAAATTCTACATTGGTAGCTACATAGGTATTGCCGAAGCCACCAGAAGAGAGGTAACGTTCGATACGATAAACACCATGAAGGATGGCGCCAACTTTAAGCATAGAGCTTTGATTGATACTATGTTCGCTCATCGTCTAATCGGTTTAATTTCAATGCTCTGTTGTGTTGAGTCTTGCTGTTTAGCTTCATTTTCGCCCTTATTCAAGCTCATCCAAAAAATGATGGCAAATGCTGTTAAAGCAAGCGGAATCAGCCAAATCCATTGGCGACCACCTTTGGTGATCGGAGGAATGACGGCAGATTGATGCTCAGGTATATTTGATCGGATGTCCATTTCCACAGCATCTACCACCTTGGGTCGGATATTGAGCAAGTTGCAGCGCGATATACCTTCATCGTCAATAATCATCTCGCTCTTATCTCTCATCACTTTCTTAATGTGTATCAGTTGTGCAGAGTGGTTGTCGTTATTATGGGCAGTTGCTTCTATAAGCTGTAGCTTCTTGTCTTCATCACTGACCTTATCGTAAAGGATGTCTATCAACTGCCTGTCATCCATCTGCTCCATCATCCCGTCACTGCACATATACAAATAATCACCTGCTCGTAGGTCTCCGATATGCACAATGTCTGGTTTCACACGATTGTCCTTACCAGGCTGTATCGCCTTTGTGATAATGTTCTTCTGAGGCGATGTGCGCATCTCTTCGTATGAGATTTCTCCCGCTTGGTATAAATCAGCCACCAATGAGTGGTCACGGCTTCGATAGAGCAATTGGCGTTCGGATGTCCGAATATGATAGATTCGGCTATCACCAATATGGGCGGCTACACATCCACCTTTGTGAAATACCACCAATGCAAGTGTGGTGCCCATTTTTTTGTTAGAATCGTCGTCCAAGACATCGAGAGACCTAAAAGCTACTTCAATGGTATCAAGAATGAACGAGTCACTTACTCTGTCATCAGCAGGCCAATGGTTCTTCATATAAGTAGAGATTGCTCGGCACACGGTTTGGCTGGCTAACTCCCCATTTTCGTGCCCCCCCATTCCGTCGCAAAGAATGAACACCCTGTCATCCGTAGTGGCTTTTCCCATGGCAGGATATATCGTGTCTTCCTGTTTGTCGCGATTTCCTATTTCATATATGCCTTGTGGCAACTCTATCTTGATTTCCATATCATTCTTTCTTAAGAGTCATTTTCGTCAGTCCCATGGTTATTATATCGCCGTTTTCAAGCATCACTTCATCATTGTTAAGCAAAGTCAAAGAACGTATTTTTATGGGATTGGGATTTTTGTAGTTGGCTATGGTGACCAACAAATGACCATCTGTTTTCTTCACCTTGACGATGGCGTTTTGTCGACTGATATAACGGTCAGTCACTTCAAGCTGGACATCTGCCGACGATTGATTTGACTTGCGCCCAACAATGTTAATCCCTTCTTGCAATTCATATCTTCTACCCTCGCAAACAATGAAGACTTTGTCCGCCTTATTGGCTAATCCAGCTATCTCTGTATCATTACCATCGCCATATCCAGGGATAAACGTGTCTGCATCCATCATCTCTTTGCCTTGCTGTTGAAATCTTACCCTCAACCCCATGCCACACTGGGGGCAATTAATGATTTTCACCTCCTCGTTTTGGGAGTTTCTCACTTCGAGCACCACGCCACACGACGGGCATTTCACTGTCTTGGTTTGCATCTTTTTTTATTTATAAAAAAACAGAACCATCGTCTATGTAATCCGGCATATCTGTTGCGGCATCAGGATCCCCCATTCCTGCTTGATATTCATCCTCTACAAGTGATACAGGTGGATTGCCTTCCGCGATATCGCCGATGGTGGTAGCCATTCCTTCACGGAATACAACCACGTCAGGATCCGTGAGTGATTGCGAATCGTCTACGTCGATAATCACAACATCAGCTTGGTCATTTCCAGTCATGTCAAGGGCGATAGCATTGTGCCCTTGCACTGTTCCTTGTCCCACGAGATGAACATCTTCATCCTCTGTAGGATATGTGTCGTTGGCAATCTCGGAGCTTTGCCTATCAGTATGGGGTTGTACGTCGGGCTTGTTAACCTCCCAGGCTTCCACGACTACCTCTGGATGTGCCTCGTTGATCATGCTGACTTCAACATGTTCCGGAGCCACTGGGGCATGCACGGATTGTGCATAATCCATTTTCTGGACATCACTCATTGCATCCCATTCAGTTTCATAGTAGGTGCCATAGATTCCACCATGCCAAGCAAACACTCCGCCAGGACCGACTTGTGCCCGTGCAGCGGCGAAAGCCTCATCGAACGACATCCCATTATCTACATGAGCCATAGGGGCATCACTATAGACAGGGACATTACCCTTTTCATTAGTATCCGTAATGGCGTTTTCACTCATGCCTTCTTCGTGGCGACTTTCATTGAAATGATTGACAGCATGCATTCCCATCGCACCGAGTAAAATGCCTGTAGTCGAGCCGAAAGTTACTTTCTTCCAAAGATTGCCATTGCCTTTCTGTTGCCCTACGTTTGAGGACTTGCTGAATTGTAAGGTGTTTTCGTCATTCATAATTGTGATTCTTAATTTTACAAACTTTTAAGGCAAAGTTAGCTCAATTTATAGTTTTTTTCCTTTCTTCTAAGGACATTTTCCATGAAATAGTGGAGTTTGATGATGAAATACCTTTTTTTCGTGAAAAAATGTCATTTTTTCAATTTGGATTTACATTTAGGACAACTATCCAAGTTTTTAGTCAAAATGGCGTAATCGGTAAATCCGAAGAAATACCCACATTCCGGACATGGACAACTGTAATCCTTGATGAAACGATACTTGATAGTCTTCAAGTAGTCGTCATCCTTCCGGATATCCTTCCATGTCTTTAATACAAAGAAAATGGTGAGAACGATGATTAGTGCATAGGCGAGAATGAATGTTAAACCTCTTCCACCTGAAAAGTAGCTTATGAGAACACCACTCATCGTGATGGCGGGCGTAATACCTCTGATGGCTTGGAATCGTTGTTTTCTCTGTGTTACCGCTTTGGTGTCTCTGTTGTATGTTTCCCAAACGTCCTTTAAGGGGCGAATGTCGACTTCTTTGGGCATAAATTTGTCTATCACTTCCCATTTTAGTAGATAGTGGTTGCCACCGAGTTCCACTTTGTCACCGTGCGTCACGATTTTGCTCATCACCGCTACACCGTTGACATACGTTTTGTTTTGAGGATTGAGGTTATTGATGCGCATCGTTCCGTCATCCTCTATCATTAGCTTACAGTGTTGTCGGCTGATACTCTTTGGTACTGTGCTAAGCGAACTGACTATATGTGGGGTGTTGTCAACCATCACATAAAGCCAAGAAGTTGTTGCATCACGTCCTATAATGATTTCCATATCCTTGCGTTTTTATTCTTTTGAATATGTCATAAATTCCTTAACACTTTTGACAGCTGCCTTTGATATGGGCAGCTGATAGGCAAAGAGTGAAAAGTCGGATAGGATCACACATTGTTTGGCGAGGCTTACTTCGTAAATGTATTTCCGATTGATGATGAATCGTTTACCCACCCTCATGAATATGGTCGCTTGTTCTTTCATTTGGACGGCAAGGGCATTCTCCACTTGCCCAAGACTGAGTGCCACCAAAGCCTTTAGTTTGTTGGCCATAACTACTTTCGTATAATTGCCATCCGCCTCAAAATACACAATCTTATTGATTTCGAATCGAAGCAGCCGGTCGCGGGAGTTAATGATGATGTAGTTCATATGTCAGTTTTTAAGCTAACCTAAAATATGTTTGGCTGTAAAGTCCATAACAGTGTAGCATCTGATACACTTTGCAAAAATAGGAAAAAAGTAGAAAAAACAATGCTTCTTTTTAGAATAGTTCTAAAAAATAATGTATAATTCAATAATTATTATTATCGCCACATCGAGATTGACGGCATGAAGATGGTTGCGTTCAATAATTCTCATACTATGGCCTGTTTTTGTGGCAGCTTTGGTATCAAGGCCTCTACCATTCTTCCCAATTATATCAGCAAGGCTGGCTGTCCGAAGCGTTTCTGATATTTCGCGTAAGAGGAAATGAGAAAAAATTTGATTTCTTTTTTGCAATATCCATTCTAAAGTATTACCTTTGCTAGAAGAATGACCTCAAAGTCATGTCTCTCATTTCAATAATCAAATCATCCATTCCATGAATATGAAAAGACTGATCATCTTCCTCGCCTATTTGCTCATGACGACGACTGTCCCGGCGCAGGATCACCACGTCCGCCGGCAGCCGAAGTCTGTGCAGCAGACAAAAACGAAGCCTGTCGCCAAGCCTCAATCAAAGCCAGTCACCAAACCCTCATCCCGACCAGTTTCGAAAGCCAGGTCGTCTCAACCATCAAATGTGCCCCTCTGTCCCGACAACCACCATCCTCACATGATTGATCTTGGCCTTCCCTCTGGCACAAAGTGGGCCTGCTGCAACGTCGGAGCCGACAAACCAGAAGCCTATGGCGGTTATTACGCTTGGGGTGAGACCGAGACGAAATACGAATATAGTTGGAAAACTTACAAATATTGTGACGGAACATCTAACTGTAAGAGCCTTGGATGGGATATCGCTGATACGAGTTACGACGTTGCTCATGTGAAATGGGGCGATAGATGGGTGCTACCGTTACATGATCAACAGGAAGAATTGATGAATAATTGCACTTGTAAATGGATGACCATGAATGGTGTCGCGGGAGAAAAGTTCACCAGTAAGAGGAACGGTGCGAGCATCTTCTTGCCTGCAGCGGGCTATCGTGACGATTCCGGCCTCGACTATGTCGGCTCTTACGGATTTTACTGGTCGTCGACGCAGAATCCGTCATACTCGCACTACGCCTACTACTTGGACTTCAATTCGGCCAACGTGGACTGGTACGGAATCAGCTGCTACCTTGGTCAGAGCGTACGCCCCGTCTCCAGTAATTAATGCTTTTTTCCAGCCAATCCCCTATCATGTAGTATGCCCTAAGCCCACTTAGTTATTATTGATAAACATGCTGGTAAAACCTACTCCCAATAAAAATATCCATAATATGATATAGAATAGAAACAATTTCAAAGTTCTTAACTTGATTTGTTGAAATTTTGAATCATATATTTGAAAAGCATACTCTTTTGTCGTCCAAATGTTTGTGTCAGAATTATAGATCAACTGTCTATTTCTTTTCCAATATAAAAAAATAAAATAACCAACACACATTCCTCCAAGTTCAATGACGGTAACTATCGAGTTTCCTAATGCAGAGATAAATAATAATAATATTATTAATGGAGCTAACCACTTTATTTTGAAATTCCAAATTTTTTCTTTAGGGAACGACAGTAAGAAAGCTAGTATTATAGCATAGATTGCCCCAGATGCTCCTACGGTGGTCCATGAGTTGAGTGTATTGGCCAGCGAGATGTCGTGCATGGCCTGTCTAAAGGGAGTGAAGAAACCGATATCAGGCAATTGTCCTGACATGATATAGAAAAGGGAGCAGTATTGAAATATTTCTTGGATGACTCCTGCCCCCACACTGCACAAAATGTAATAAAAAAGGAATTTTTTGGGTCCCCATACTCTCTCTACTATGCACCCGAACATCCACAGTGCGAACATATTGAAGAAAAGATGATCCCATCCACCATGCATGAACATGTAGGTAAACAACTGATACAACTTGAAATCGGAAGCCAGGAAAAAATGCAATCCGAAAATATCGTTCAGGTCGATGCCTCTCATTATGAGCACATAATATGTCAGAAAAGCCAGAATATTTATTATCATCAGAATCTTAGTAATGCTAAATAAGCGCCTCTTACTAGATGCAACTTCTTTTTGGGAATCATGTGTATTTTGTTCCTGATCCTGTACATTAAAAATTTGAGTTTTTTCATATATCTCTTCATTCTCAAAATCGTTACTGTCACTCTCCTCGGGGCTGCATTTTGCAAAAAGAAGATTTTGTTGCTCTATAAGTGCATGAATGTTTTGTGGTCTGTCCATCCTATCAGTCTTCATCAACCAAAGAATGAGTTTCTTCATCTCATAACTGACAAAAGACATCGGCAAAGCAATGTGCTTGTCTGCTGAGCGGTCATCGTCGATATCAGATGGTAACGGCGGTTTTTTGTTCGTCAATAGATTATAAATGGTCGCGCCGAGCGCATAAATATCAGTCCATGGCCCGAACTTCTCTAAGTTCTGCTCCATCTGTTCGCGTGGAGCAAAACCATTGGTGTAACCAACTGATGTGGAGGTGGTTGCGCCTCCAGTTGCACTGCGCTGTTTGCTTGCGCCGAAGTCGATGAGCGTGATATTCCCCTGTCTGTCGACCATAATATTGGCGGGCTTCAAGTCAAGGTGCCATAGATTCTCTTGGTGCACACATGCCAATGCATCAAGTATCTGGGGCAAGTATTTCATCACCTCTTTCTCAGAAAACGGTTTTCGTAAACGTTTCAACTTATCTGACAGGTTCTCACCATCAATATAGTCCATCACATAATATGCCGTGCCATTCTCCTCAAAAAGGTCGTGAACTCGAACGATATGCTCATTCTTTAGTTTGCGAAGCCGTCGTGCCTCTTTTTTGAATTTCTGCAATTGTTCATTAAAGAGGTCCTTGTTCTCAATGTTACTAACACTCACGGTGGTATTGTTGGCATCGCGTTGTGTCACTCCACGGATGAAAAACTCTTTGATGGCCACTACCTCATCAAACTCGATATTTGTGGCTAAATATGTGTTGCCAAAACCACCCGAAGAGAGATAGCTATCTATGCGGTATACATTCCTCAAGATACATCCTACAGGAAGCATAACTCCTCTATTTACATGATGTTCGTTCATACAAGTTTCTTGATTTAGTATTTCCTATGTGAATTCTGCTGAAAGGTCATCATTTTGGGGCCAGTCTTTTTTGTATAACGCACCATCTTACTTTATTTGTTGGAAATTAAATAATTTACTCTGATAAAACGACTTTAAGAGTGGTGGCACCAGAAGTGGCAGAACCTCTCCATTCCTTAGATGATGTGCGAGATAACGACAAATACAACGTTCGACCTGGGTCATACAACTCAATAGAACCGTTAGAATGATACGTTCCTACAATTTCCAGACTTACTTTTTGACTGATGTTTTTATAAACACCATTAATACCACCATCGTTTTCAATCTGTATAGAGAATTCAACAGGCCATGAATGTTTGTTGTTGTAAAATGAACCTTTCAGAAGATGATGATTTGTTAAAATATTTTTTCTTGGCATACTATTCTTTTCAGCATTCGTTCTTGTTTGAGAAGATGCGGCATTTCGCCTGACAGTGTGGGTCTGAGCAGACATATCAAGACTTGTCAATATCATCACAAAGAAGAGCGTAACGAATAATATTGGTCTCATGGATTGTTAAGTCGTATTATAGATGAAAATGTAATTGTTTTAGCCTGAATAATTCATATAAAATGAAAAATGTGAGGTTTTTTAACGCTAACCATTTGGTAATCAGAGATAAATGTTAATTTGCGGTGTCAAATAAACTTGCAAGTACAAAAATAGTCAATTTTCAGTTTGCTTCCAAGAAAAATCAGAAAAATTTCACTCTTCAGCCATAATAATATTCAGTATTGAGGCATTAATCGGTGCTGTGAGTCTTTCCTTGCATAGCGGCCTGCTGTTGCTTCGGCAGGAGGAGCACCTGGCCCTTGCCTCCCAGTTTTCTGCTTCATACACGACACCCACACTCCCTATAAGGTCCGCCACATTCTCATTGAGATTCTCTCAAAAGGTCCTTGAACTCGTTCAACTCGGCTTCGGATTGTATGGTGTTCAGTGCGTTCATCAGTTCCAGTTGTGCCATTTCAGCGCAACTCATAATTATATCGTTTAATATCCGTGACAAAGATACAAAAAGTTTTGCAATCATGTGTCGTTTCGCAACAAAATATAATAGGATGCTGGCAGGTGTTATCGTATCAGCGCCTGCCAAGGATGTCCTACTGTGATACATCACAAAAACTATTTGAGACATACCACATGAAGCATCTTGTCTTTTTTATGTATTTTTGCACAAACAATAATAATACATTAATGATGAAGCATTTTTTACGCATGACTGTGGGAGCTGCCGTGGGCATGATGCTCCCGTTCCTCTCCTTAAAGGCACAGAATCCCTTTGTGCAGACCTGGTACACGAGTGACCCGGCACCGATGGTGCACGACGGCACCATGTATGTCTATACCGGTCATGACGAGGATGGTGCCGACTTCTTCTGGATGCAGGAGTGGCGCGTCTATTCCACCACCGATATGGTCAACTGGACCGACCATGGATCGCCCTTGGCGCTGGAGAACTTCTCCTGGGCCGACGACAGAGCATGGGCGAGCCAGTGCATCGAGCGCGACGGCCAATTCTTCTGGTACGTCTGCGCCCACTCACGGTTGTCGAAAGGCATGGCCATCGGCGTGGCAGTAAGCGACTCACCAACAGGACCTTTTCGCGACGCCATCGGCAAGCCGCTCTTCGAGAATGGCAGCTGGGATCATATCGACCCCACCGTCTTCATCGACGACGACGGACAGGCGTGGCTGATGTGGGGCAATCCGCGTGTCTATTACCTCAAGCTCAATCGCGACATGGCCTCTTATGAGGGCGAGGTGGGCATGCTGCCCATGACCGAGGAGGCCTTCGGAGGCCCGGTGATGAGCGAGCGCGAGCAGGGCAAGGACTACAAGGACAGTTATGTCGAGGGACCGTGGCTTACCAAGCGCGGCGGGCAGTATCAGCTGCTCTATGCAGCGGGTGGTGTGCCCGAACATATATCTTACAGCACGGCACCTGCCCCCACCGGCCCATGGCGTTATGCCGGTCCCATCATGCCGCTCTGTGACACCGGGTCATTCACCAACCATTGTGGCGTTGCCGACTACAAAGGTCACAGCTACTTCTTCTACCATACAGGTAAGTTGCCGGGTGGGGGAGGATTCGGCAGAAGCGTGGCGGTAGAGGAATTCAAGTACAACAGCGACGGCTCTTTCCCCACCATCATGCCCACCGACCAGGGCGTGCAGCCCGTGGGTACGCTCTGCCCCTACCGCCGTGTAGAGGCCGAGACCATGGCTTTCTCCAAAGGGGTGAAGACCGAGCAAAACGCTGAGACGGGTGTATATGTCTCCGACATCCACAACGGCGACTATATCAAGCTCCAGGCCGTCGACTTCTCGCAGCGCATACCTCGCACCTTCACAGCCCGCGTGGCCAGTGCTCTGCGGGGCGGAATCATTGAGGTGCGTATCGATAGTCTGGCCGGACAACAGCTGGTGCGCCTGCAGGTGCCCGGCACCGATGGCTGGGAGCAGTGGCAGACCCTCACTGCCGACCTCACCGCCTACACCACCGGCGTGCACGATCTCTATCTCGTGTTCACTGGCAGGAAGGGACCCAAGTTGTTCAATCTCGACTGGTGGGAGATGCGAGGCTTGGAGCAGTGCAACATGCCGCTCTTCCAGACCAAATACACCGCCGACCCTTCACCTCTGGTGGTGGGCGACACCTTATTTTTATATACTTCTCACGACGCGTCGCCTGAGGATATTCCCGATCCCAATGAGAAAAGCTCCGCGGGATTCTTCATGTATGACTGGCTCCTGTGGTCGACTACCGATATGGTCAACTGGACGGAGCACGGCGCCGTGGCATCGCTCAAAGACTTCTCCTGGCGCAGCCGTGAGAATGGGGGATGGGCCATACAGTGTGTGGAGCGTAATGGCAAGTACTATCTCTACGCACCACTCCATGGCCATGGCATCGGCGTGCTCGTGGCCGACTCCCCCTACGGACCTTTCAAAGATCCGTTGGGCAAGCCGCTGGTGTGGCAGAAGGAGCACTGGGATGACATCGACCCCACGGTATACACCGACGACGACGGACAGGCTTACATGTACTGGGGCAACCCCAATACTTACTATGCCCTTCTCAACGACGACATGATCTCGCTCAAGAGCGACATCGTGAAGCTCGACTATCATATTGACCACTATCAGGAAGGTCCGTGGTTCTATAAACGTAATGGCAAGTATTATCTGGGTTATGCCACCACCTGCTGTCCCGAGGCGTTAGGCTATGCGATGAGCGACAGTCCCACCGGGCCGTGGAAGAGCCAGGGGTATATCATGCGGCCCACCGAGCGCGACCGTGGCAACCATCCCGGCATCGTCGACTACAAGGGACATTCCTATATCTTCGGACAGAACTACGACCTCATGCACCTCGACACCTTCGTACACCACGAGCGACGCTCCGTGTCGGCCACCGAGATGACCTACCTGCCCGACGGCACCATCGCTGAAGTGCCCTACTGGCTCGACCAGGAGCCGATACGACAGTTGCACGCTCTCAATCCCTATCGGCGGGTCGAGGCTGAAACCATGGCTTGGGGCAAGGGACTGAAGTCGGCCAAGATGGGCATACCCAATACGGGGGTTGTGGCCGATATGCCGTATTCCACGGGCCGTCGCAATATGTATGTCACTGATATCGACGATGGCGAGTACATCCGCCTGCGCGGTGTCGACTTCGGCGACAGCGGAGCCAAGAAATTCCTGTTGTGTGCTGCTGCCGAAGGCTCCTGCGTGGTGACACTTCGTCTTGACGCCGTCGACGGTCCTGCCGTCGGTATGATGACCATCAGCCCCACTGGTTCGGTGGAGAAATACAAACTCCTCTCAGCCAAGGTCAACCAGGCGCAGGGCGTGCACGATTTGTATCTTTGCTTTGACCGGTCGAAGGGAGACGTGCGGCTTGACTACTGGATGTTTAAGAAATAAAGACAGAGAATAATAATGAAGAACATAAGATCTTTGACTATTCTTTTGGCGGTATGCCTTGTATGCGCAGAGAGTCGTGCTCTTGTGTTGTCGGCCGATGGTGTCCATGACACTTTGGACATCAGCGGCAACAATACTTCGTCGAGCTACGTTAGCTACGAGCAGAGCATTTCCTTGCCCGCCGGCAAGACGCTCGACGTACTGATGGCGCGATATGTCTATTTCAACTCCAGAATCTCCGGCGGCGGCACCCTCTGCCTGTATGCCGGTGGTGAGCGGTGCTATCTTGGCACAGCCAAGGGTGCGAAATATCCCGACTGGAAAAGCTTCACAGGCGAGGTCCACGTCTATCCGCTGAAGACCAACTCACCCTCCGCGGGCTATTATGGCATCATCATGGCGCATGGCGGAAAGACTTTCTCGGCAGAAGACGTCGAGGGCAGTCTCAAGTCGGGCAAGGTGAACATCATGATGGAGAACAACCGCGTCATCCTGCATGAAGGTGCCACGCTGGCCTGCGAGTCGGGCACAAGGGGCTTCCGTTTCGGACAGTTGGACACCGAGCCGGGGTCGGTCATACAGGGATATATGAAGAAAGGTTCCTACAATTCTTATTTCCTCCTGGGTTGCCTCAATACGGATGCCACGTTGGCGGGCGAGATTGCACCCCCCGATTTCAGCGACCAGCATCGCATCGGTATCATCAAGGAAGGTACTGGCACTTACCGTATTACCGGCAATAACAATTATATCAGCGGTGCCCTGCGCGTCATGGACGGGCGTGTGATGGTGATGAACGACCGCCAGGAGGCTGAATCCAATCATTGGCGTGGCGCCACGGGTGCCATGGCCGGCAGTCAGGAGGCTGTGGCCTACGTCTTTGAGCAGGGTGTTCTCGGCGGTACTGGCAATGTGGCCGGCACGGTAGACAATTACGGTGTCATCGAGCCGGGCGAGGATGGCTCCGGTACATTGTACCTGAAAAACTATGCGGCCAGCCGCGATGCCCATCTCTATGTCAGGCCGCGCTCGGTGTTGCGCTTTCATATTGGCTCAGCGACCGATTACACCCAGTTGGAGGTGGATGGCCACGTGAAATACTACGACCTGTGCCAGGACTTCTCGCAGAGCGACGAGATGCCGGTGGTGGAGCTGTGCCTGGCAGAGGATGCCCGGTTGCAAGTCGGCGATGAATTCCGGCTGCTCCATGCCAAAGGCAAGACCTCACAGGCGGGAGCGTGGAGCTTTCGTGCCAAGATGCCCGACCGCTATACATGGCAGTTGGTGGAGCGCGAGACCGACGATGCTTATGAGGTGTTGGTGCGCCTCGTCTCCCTCGACGATGCCCAGCCGGGCGACGACCCTCATCCCGGCGACGACCCTGAAGATCCCACGGAGCACATGGGGGCCTATTACGATGATGGCATCGACGACCAGGCGGACACTACACCGCTGCGCGACTATGCCGACCGGAATGGGAAAAAGATCGGCACGGCCATCTCCACCTGGAAAAACGACGTGAGCAACGAGAGCCTCGCTGAGACCAAGGAGATAGGCCGCCAGTTCAACATGCTGGTGGCGGAGAACGAAATGAAATTCGACGCTCTGGAGCCCAGCCGCAACCAGTTCTCCTATGGCGCTGCCGACCGTCTGGTCAATTTCGCGCGCCGTCACGATATGACGTTGCGAGGACATTGTCTGGCCTGGCATTCGCAACTGCCGGAGTGGGTGTCTTCAGACGGAAAGAAAAATGACAAGAACTGGACTCGTGACGAGGCCCTTGACATTCTCAAGAACCATATCACGCAGGTGGTGAGACACTACAAGGGGAAAGTGACGGAGTGGGATGTCGTCAACGAATGCCTTGACGACGATCAGACATCTATCCGCTCCAACCCCGATGGCTACGACCTGCGCACTACCGTGTGGACTCGTGCCATCGGCGAGGATTTCATCGACTCTGCCTTCGTCTATGCCCATCGGGCTGATCCCGAAGCCCTGCTCTATCTCAACGACTACGGCGTGGAACTGCAGGGCAAGGCGAAGACCACCGCCTTTTACAACCTGGCCGTGCGTCTGAAAAACAGCGGCATCCCCATCCATGGCGTGGGCTTGCAGTGCCATTTCTCCATCGGCGATGTCGACTCGGTGAAGTTGGAGAACACCATCCGTCGGTTTGGTGAGGTGGGGCTGAAATGTATCATTACCGAGCTCGACATGGGCATCTCTTCCACCACGGCAGAGAATCTGGAGGAACAGGCGCGCAACTACCGCGTCATCACCGATATCGTGCTCAACAACGACCATTGTCCGCACTTCGTCATTTGGGGGCTGAAAGACAACGATAGTTGGCGCAGCGACTCCAGTCCGTTGCTATACAACTCCGGGCTGGGCAAGAAACCGGCCTACTTTGCCGTGCGCTCCGCGTTGCGACACCGGGTGCTGCAGGCGGAGAAAGAGAGCGTCGACCCACCGGTTTCGGCATCCTATCCTGCCGACCGTTCATACTACGACCTTTTCGGACGGCGACTGAGCGGATGCCCGGCTATTCCTGGTATCTATATTCAGGATGGAAGAAAAGTGGTGGTGAGATGACGGGTCACTTGTTGAATAATAATGTTAGAGTATGCGGAAAACGGTTTTGACATGGATATTGACGGCACTGGCTCTTTCGGCCATGTCGCGACAAGTCTCTTCTCCTGATGGCAAAATCTCCATCAGGACGGAGGGCAGTGGATATGCCATCGCTTATGACGGACAGCCTGTACTTAGGTTGTCTGAGGTTGGTGTACTAACCTCTGGCAGCAGCGGCCGGCCCTCTTTTGGCAAGATGCGCAAGA
The DNA here is from genome assembly GCA_946402905.1 of uncultured Prevotellaceae bacterium. GTDB lineage: Bacteria > Bacteroidota > Bacteroidia > Bacteroidales > Bacteroidaceae > Prevotella. The sequence continues at coordinate 78,528 of CAMIYC010000011.1, forward strand.
ATGGACGGGTGAATGTCGACTATCACATGCTGAGTGGCAAGCGGCTGCATTGTACCAACCGCGCCAATGAGTATTGTTGTGAGGCCCGGGATGCCCAGGGGCGTCGCCAGTGTCTTGTGTTCCGCCTCTTCGACGATGGCATCGCCTTCCGATACGAGTTGGACGGCTTGCGTGGAGAGACCTTTAAGGAAGAACTGACCACCTGGCACATCGCCGAGGGTACGCGTCGCTGGATGCAACGGTGGTCGGATGCGTATGAGGGATTCTTCCCTCTGACGACGACCGGCGGTGGAAACAACCACCGGTGGGGGTATCCGGCACTGCTTGAACCGTCGGAGGGTGTGTTTGCCTTGCTCACCGAGGCCAACATAGAGCGTCGCCAGAGTGCCTCCTGTCTCTACAACGACCGTCGGGACGATTCCTACAGAGTGTGCCCCGACGCTGACAGTGTCTCACTGCAGGGAGAGTGGCATACCCCGTGGCGGGTGGCCATCATCGGCCATCTGTCTGATGTGGTGGAGTCGACGCTCGTCACCGACCTCTCAGAGCCTTGCCGGCTCAAGGATGTCAGTTGGATACACCCCGGCGTCGTGTCATGGGTCTATTGGGCTTACAATCATGGGTCCAACGACTACGATATCATCTGCCGTTATGTCGACCTCGCCGTGGCCCTGCATCTGCCCTACGTGCTTATCGATGCCGAGTGGGATGAGATGAAAGACGGCAAGACCGTGGAGGATGCGGTGAGATACGCCCTGGAGCATGGTGTAAAGCCGATGATCTGGTACAACTCGTCGGTGGGTTGGATCAACGGCGCACCGGGGCCGAAGTTCCGTCTCAACCAGCCTGAGGACCGTGAGCGGGAGTTTGCTTGGTGTGAGCGTATCGGCGTGGCGGGAGTGAAGATCGACTTCTTCTCTGGCGACAACCAGATGAACATGGAATACTGTATCGACTTGATGGAGAGTGCCGCGAAGCATCATCTGCTGGTCAATTTCCATGGTGCCACCATCCCGCGTGGATGGCAGCGCACTTATCCTCATCTGCTCACCACGGAGGCGGTGTATGGTGCCGAGTGGTATAACAATGTGCCGACGTTCACCGACAGGGCAGCAGCCCATAACGCCACGCTTCCCTTCACGCGCAATGTGATCGGCCCGATGGACTACACCCCGTGTGCTTTCAGCGATTCGCAGCACCCACATATCACCACCCACGCCCACGAACTGGCACTGACCGTGCTGTTTGAGTCGGGCCTGCAACATCTGGCCGACCGTCCGGAAAGTTTCCTCGCACAACCCGCCCAGGTGAGGCAGTTGCTGTCGGCACTGCCCGTGGCATGGGACGAGACACGTCTTGTCTGCGGCTATCCTGGCGACGTGGCCGTGCTGGCCCGGCGCAGTGGCGACACCTGGTATGTAGCAGGGGTCAATGGCAACGACGAGGAGCGAGAGTTGTCTCTTCCGATGCCTTTCCTCGACGGCAAGTCTGTCTCGGTGCAGACTTTTGCCGATAGCCGGCAGAAAGACTCGCCATGGCTCATCACTACCACATCCGTGCTTCCATCTACCATTACCTGCCAGCCCCGTGGCGGTTTCGTGATGCGTGTCAAGTGTCAGTAAAAACCAAACATATCTGTTATGAAAAAAATCTTATCACAGTTCCTCTTCCTGTTTGCCGTGATGGCGGCTGGTGCTCAGAATCCATATCTGCCTCTCTGGGAACATCTGCCCGACGGTGAGCCGCGCGTGTTTGAAGACCCCGATCATCCCGGGAAGTTCAGGGCATATATCATCGGTTCGCACGACCTTACTTATACTGCCTATTGTGGCAACGACGTGCGCATGTGGTCGGCGCCGGTGGAAGACCTGAGCCAGTGGCGCGACGAAGGGCCGCTCTTCACGCATTATGTCGACGGACAGTGGGACACCATGTACGCCCCCGACCTGGTAGAGGTCAGGGATAAGTCTACCGGCAAGAAGACCTATTACCTCTATCCTCACTCGCGTGGATGGGGCAGGGTGGCCATGGTCTGCAAGGGCGATCGCCCCGACGGACCCTTCACTCCCGTCAATCTCACTCCCGACCGGCGCCGATGCCTGCCAGGGTCGCTCATCGACTTCGACCCCTCGGTGTTTGTTGAGCAAGTCACTGATCCTAAGGATCCTGATTACAGCCGTGGATACCGGGCTTATGTGTTCTATGGCTTCCAGCATTCCACCGCTTGCGAGCTGGATCCCGACAATATGTATGCCATGCGACCGGGCACACAGCTCCACGACTATTTCATACCGGCCAGCTCCCGTTACGGTGTGGTGCGCGACCCTGAAGGCACGCAGTATCCCGCTCTCTACAAGGGACAGAATCCCGGCGACTTCAACTTTTTCGAGGCGTCGTCCATACGTCAGGTGGGCAATAAGTATGTGATGGTGTTCTCGGGTTATTCCGGACCCGACTACGGACTGGGTTCCACCAACTCCGCGCTGCGATATGCCTATGGCGACTCTCCCTTGGGGCCATGGCGTTCGGGAGGCGTGCTGGTCGACTCTCGCGGTGTCGTGCTCAATGAGGACGGATCGCATCTCACCACCACCAACGCGGCGCACAACACGCACGGGTCGCTACAGGAGATCAACGGACAGTGGTATGTCTTCTACCATCGTCCACCCCGCGGCTTCGGCAATGCGAGACAGGCCATGGTGGCTCCGGTCAAGATCGTGTGTGACAAAAAGCCGGTCGCAGAGGGTGGACAGGTGCGTATCACTGCCTACGACCCTTATGCCAAAAACAACGAATGGACTGCATCCGCAGCCGACGGGATGACCTACACCGGTGCGGAGGTCACGTCAGAGGGCTTCCAGATTTTCGGACTTCCACCTTATCAATATTATTCTGCCGGCATCGCCTGCTATTTGTCTGACAACAACTGGATGCAAGACAATCACGACGTATGGAACAACAGCATGGACCTCGCCGGACTGACCAATCATGGCATCGTGGGGTTCAAATATTTCGGTTTTGGAGGCCTGACCAAGGATACTAAGGGCGTGAAAGCCTTTGCGGGTGTCAGGAAGGGCGATGCGCCTATGCTTCATCTACGTCTGACGCCAGGCGGCAAAGGGGCTTTCAAAATACATGTGATGCTCGACGGCCCCTATGCCAATGAGGTATGGAAAGGTCGGGAGATAGGTGTTATCGAGGTGCCGGAGAATGCACCAGGGGTGGCTTCCGACTATCAGGTGGCCGTGCCGGCGGTTGAGGGGCTGAAAGGCAAGCATGCCATCTATCTCGTCGTCGAAGGTCCCGAAATAGAGCAACCTCAAAACGACCGTCCGCGATTCGGAGGCTTCTCCCGGCAACCGCAGCGGCCACAGGGACTCTTCGATCTCCATGGCATTGGCTTTGCTCGGCAGAGCACAACCTGTGAGTGGCCGGCCGTTCCCAAAGTGACCATCACCGTCGATGGACAAGAATTGCGCATCCCCACCTCTCCTGTCTATGCCACCAATGCCAATGGATATACCGACTTGTCTCATTATCAGGTCTACGCACCCCTCTCTTCAAGGTCTCTCATCAAGGCCAGTGCGTCCGATCCTTCTGTCTCTATAGAGGTCAGCCCCATAGTGGCAGGACGTGCCTCCGTAAAATGCACCTACAGGGGGCAGGACAAGATCTTCTTGGTCAACTGAGCAATAGTGTCATTGCGAAGGACCCAAGGGCTTTTTATCAAGAATTAAAGAATTAAAGAATTCTCCTTACAAGCAACTACTTAGGTAACTACAATTCTTTAATTCTTTAATTCTTGATAAAAAGATATTTGACAGTCTTATCACGAATTATAGAATTAAAGAATTCTCTTTACAAGCAATTCCTTAGGTAACTATAATTCTTTAATTCTATAATTCTTGATAAAAAGATATTTGACAGTCTTATCATGAATTATAGAATTAAAGAATTCTCTTTTCAAGCAGCTACTTAGGTAACTAAAATTCTTAAATTCTATAATTCTTGATAAAAAGATATTTGACAGTCTTATCAAGAATTATAGAATTAAAGGATTCTCCTTGAGAGCAGCCACTTTAGTAACTACAATTCTTTAATTCTTTAATTCTTGATAAAAAGATATTTGTCAGTCTTATCAAGAATTATAGAATTATAGAATTCTCTTTACAAGCAACTCTTAGGTAACTAAAATTCTTTAATTCTATAATTCTTGATAAAAGATATTTGACAGTCTTATCAAGAATTATAGAATTATAGAATTCTCCTTACAAGCAACTACTTAGGTAACTACAATTCTTAAATTCTTTAATTCTTGATAAAAAGATATTTGACAGTCTTATCACGAATTATAGAATTAAAGAATTCTCCTTACAAGTATCCACTTAGGTAACTACAATTCTATAATTCTTGATAAAAAGAATTCTCCTTGAGAGCAGCCACTTTAGTAACTAAAATTCTTAAATTCTATAATTCTTGATAAAAAGATAATGAACCCTGCTTATCACCGATACGTAAAGCTGGAGCCTCCTACGAACTCTCTCATGATGCTTGTGGGAGGAATCTCCTTGTCGCTCACGGGGATGAAATAGTGGATGAACTTCAGCAGACGGTGGGCCTCCGAGTATTCAGGACAGTTCTTGGGCACCGACGCAAGGATGATTTCGGCGTGTGTGCGCAGAACGGCAAACTCGATGTTGAGCGCAGAGTTGAACATGGCATCGGCATTCTCCTGGAACGGTAGGATCCATTGCTCCTCGGCTTCACATACGTTGGGCCACATCCTGATGGTCTCTTGCGCCGTGTAGGCTCCCTTGTTGTAGTCGCGGATGATGCGACGCAGCAGGCGGTTGTCATGGGTCGGGATCCAGTTGTGGTCGTCGAGTGAAATGCTCGTCAGGGCAGAGACGAAAATCTTGTATTTCAGCGTGTCGGAGATTTCTTTTGTCAACTCGGGATTCAGGGCGTGGATGCCCTCAATGATTAGCACGCAGTCATTCTGCAACTTGAGCTTCTTGCCGTTGTACTCACGTTTGCCGGTCACGAAATTGTATTCCGGCACCTCCACTCGCTCGCCGTTCATCAGTCGTTGCAGGTGGTTCTCAAGCAGGGCGCAGTCTACCGTTTTGATGTTGTCGAAGTCATACTGGCCGTTGGGAAGCAGGGGCGTGTCCACACGGTTCACAAAGTAGTCGTCGGTGGAGAAAGAGATGGGGTGAAGGCCGCAGGCCATCAGCTGTACAGAGAGACGCTTGCAAAACGTCGTCTTACCCGAACTCGACGGACCCGTGATGAGCACGATGCGTATCGGGTCTTTTTCCGCACGGAAACGGGCATCGATGTCTTCGGCTATCTTCACGATCTTCTTCTCCTGCAGTGCCTCGCTCACCTGTATCAGTTTGGAGGCCTGGCCGCGCAGCACCGCCTTGTTCACGTCGCCGGCGTTGGACAGACGCATGATCACATCCCAATGCACCTTCTCGGCAAACATCTCATAGGTCTTGGGCTGGTCGATCTTTTCGGCCAGGCGCAGCGGGTCTTTCTTGTCGGGAACACGCAGCAGCAGACCGTCGCCGAAGCGCTCCAGCCCCCACACTTTCAGATAGCCCGCAGAAGGCACGAGCGGACCGTAGTAATAGTCTACCGTGTCACCCAGCATGTAGTAGTCGGTGTAGATCTGTCCGCTGGTCTCCGTCAGTTTCACCTTGTCGCTGAAACCGCGCTCAGAGAAGATGCGCAGCGCCTCCTCCGTGGTGGCTTCAAAGCGGCGGAAGGGCATGTCGAGGTTGATGATCTGTTGCATACGCTCTTTGATGCGGTCGATGTCGCTGTCGGTGAAAGCGTCATTGCCGCGTCGCTTCAGGTTGCAGTAGTAGCCGCGAGAGAGCGGGTGCTCGATGAAGAGTTTACTTCCAGGGAATACGTCGCAAACGGCTTTATAGAGCACAAAGCACAGTGAGCGTACATACACACGGTGCCCGGACCCTTCGCGGGCATCGAGAAATTCCACGTCACGGTTTTGGAAGAGTCTGAATTTCAAGCCTTGTGAGGCGTTGTTGACTTTTGCTGAGACGACGGGGTAGGGGAGGTGGATATCCTCGGCAAACTCCTGATAGACGTCAAGCAGTGAGCACCCTTCTGGGAAGCTCTTGGTCACATTGTTGTTCTTGCAGCGGATTTGTAGCATAATAAGCTTTTTTTGTGTGGGCAAAGTTACGAAAAGTCGAGCGAAAAACCAAACTTGTTTGAGTTTTTCCGAGACGAAGTAACTTCGCCACGAAGTGGCAAAGTTTACGAAAAGTCGAGCGAAAAACCAAACTTGTTTGAGCTTTTCCGAGACGGAGTAACTTCACCATGTCATGGTAAAGTTACGAAAAGTCGAGAGGAGAACAAAATGAATTTATTCATTTTTTATCCCGAGACGGAGTAACTTCGCCACAAAGTGGCAAAGTTACGATAAGTTTTGTCGATTTCCTAAAAAAGAGCTATCTTTGTCGATTGAAAATGCCAACTTATTTAGAAATATCTATGAAGAAATTATTATTCGCTACGCTGGCTGCTGTCCTGATTGTAAGCACCGTCGTGTTTTTGACCTGTTGTCATGACGACGACACACCGGTGGTGTCGCCCACTGAAGACTCCAGCCAGTTTGTCACCCTTACCGATGTCGTGCCCGACGCCATCCTCGAGATTCGTTATTACAGTTCCTATAATTTTGTGGGTGAACGTATTGATGGCTATTTACAGCCTACCGCTCTTCTGACGAAACGGGCAGCCGACAGCCTGCGTGCAGTCAGCGACGATGTAAGCGCACAAGGATACCGGTTGAAAATCTTTGATGCTTATCGCCCCCAAAAGGCCGTTGACCATTTCGTGCGATGGGCATCCGACCTCAGCGACACCCGCATGAAACCCTATTTCTATCCCGACCTTGACAAGTCGGTGCTCTTCGAACAGGAATATATTATGGAGAAGAGCGGACACACCCGCGGCTCCACCGTCGATCTCACCCTTTTCGACATGCAGACCGAGAAAGAACTCGATATGGGAGGCACTTTCGACTGGTTTGGCCCGGAGAGTCATCCCGATTTCTGTGGTCGTCCCGACACAGGAGAGTATACGGGCGACAATCATGAAAGTCCCGTCGGACGGACCATCACCACAGAGCAGTTCGCCCACCGTATGATACTACGCCGTGCCATGTTGCGTCATGGATTCAAACCTTTAGACTCCGAGTGGTGGCATTTCACCTTGCGTGACGAACCTTTCCCCGACACCTATTTCACCTTCCCCGTGAGGCAGATTTAACCGGCTCACAACCTCACAACCTAAAAACCTCACAACCTCACAACCAACGAAGTTAATTATTAGTCAATGAAATCATTTAGATGCTTAGCCATACTCGTTTTCTCTTTTGGCCTGATGGCCTTGATTCCAAACGATCAGTATCGCGTCCGGGGGCAGAATACCACCGCTCGCTCGTCTGATGCCCTCCGTTGCGTCACACCACCTTATCTCCGTCCGGGTGATAAAATAGCCTTGATATCACCCTCCTATTTCACACCGATGGAGAATGTCAGCAAGACGGCTAAGGTACTCAAAGGGTGGGGATTTGTGCCGGTCATAGGACCGAATGTGGGAAAGACCCACGCAGGAAAATATGCCGGAACACTCGAAGAGCGCCTTTCTGATCTCAGATGGGCTTTGCAAGACCCGTCTGTCAAGGCCGTCATCTGCAATCGTGGAGGCTATGGAGCCCTGCATCTGGTCGACCAGATCAGGCCGGAGGAGTGGACCGCCCACCCCAAGTGGCTCGTCGGCTTCAGCGACATCACCACGCTGCATGGCATGGAGACCTGTGCTGGGGTGATGAGCATCCATGGCACGATGAGCTCTTTTCTCGCCAAAGGCGCCACCGACAGGTCCAGCACCCTGATGCGTGGCATCCTCACGGGCGAGATACCCAGCTATGAGGTGCCGGCACATCCCTCCAACATTTTAGGTAAGGCCAGCGGCGTACTGGTAGGGGGCAACATCTGTACTTTTGTGCCCATGGTCAACACCTGGGCCGACGCTACGTCACATGATGGTATCATCTTATTTATAGAGGAAGTGGAGGAGTCGCTGCACAACCTCGACCGTCTGATCAATGTGCTTCGTCTACAAGGGGTGTTAGACCGCTGCAGGGGGGTCGTCCTGGGAGAGTTTACCGGGTGCAGGGCCGACCTTGACTATGAGAGCGCCGAGGCGATGTATCGCCAGTATCTGTTGCCTTATCACATCCCGGTGCTCTGTGGATTCCCTGCCGGACACGGCGACGTCAACCTGCCGCTCATCATGGGAGCACCCGTCACCATCGAAGTGCGTGCCGACGGAGCCACTCTCTCCTTCGATATTCAGGGAGAGCGGAAGACCGTTAATACCGACTGATCGAAATCCCACATGCGCTCGGGCGGATTTTGCGCTCGGGCGGATTTGCAATCCGCCCGTATTGAGTATAAGCATTTGCAATGCGCTTGATCGGATTACAATGCGTTTGATCGGATTGCAATGCGCTTGATTGGATTGCAATGCGCTTGATCGGATTGCAAATCCTGATATTCAGGGCGTCGGGATTACAAATCCCGACGAGCATCACTCAATTTTGCGCTCGGGCGGATTTTGCGCTCGGGCGGATTTGCAATCCGCCCGTATTGAGTATAAGCATTTGCAATGCGCTTGATCGGATT
>CAMIYC010000012.1 GCA_946402905.1 uncultured Prevotellaceae bacterium
ATTACCTGCACACCTGATTACCTGCACACCTGATTACCTGCACACCTGATTACCTGCACACCTGATTACCTCACACCTGATTACCTACAAACCTGATGATCCCTCACTATCTCTGTAGAATCTTTCCATACGCAGGTTAGAGTGGACTAATCCATTAATACTTATACTACGAAGTAGCTGGTCATTTTTTTGTTACAAACAGTAAAGTCTGTGAAAGGTTTTGCAATTTGTTCTCCGGTTTTTTCTTGTATTTTTGTAGCGGTGGAAAATGCCGGAGAACTTTTATCTTCAACCAACTATATCTATCATGAGAAAGCTAATATGTATAATGTCGGTTTTGGCATTGCTGGGATGCAACGCATCCCAGGAGGTGTGCCCGGTGCTGACCGTCGAGGGCGGTCAGATACAGGGTGTTGCGGCAGAGAATGCCGGAGTGTATGTATACAGGGGTATCCCCTACGCCGCACCACCCATCGGCGAGCTGCGCTGGCGTGAGCCGCAGCCCGTGAAGGCATGGGAGGGCGTGCGTCAGTGCGACCGCTTCGGCCACCCCGGATACCAGGCCGTGCACTATCCCGGAGGCTACGCCACGGAATGGGGCTATGGTGCCGAGGCTCCCTACAGTGAAGACTGCCTCTACCTCAACGTATGGACGAAAGCCCCGGGCAATGTCGGCAAGAAACTGCCTGTGGCACTGTGGATACATGGCGGCGGATACCGTGAGGGCTGGGGGTCGGAACCGGAGTTTGACGGGCAGGAATGGGCATCGAAGGATGTCGTACTGGTGTCGATCAACTACCGTCTCGGCATCTTCGGCTTCATGACTCACCCCGCACTCTCGGAAGAGAGCCCCAACCACGTGTCGGGCAACTATGGCATACTCGACCAGATACAGTCGCTCAAATGGATCAAGGAAAACATCGCACAGTTTGGAGGCGACCCCGACAACGTGACCATCTTCGGACAAAGTGCCGGCGCAGGCAGTGTGCGCACGCTGTGCGAGTCGCCACTGGCCCGCGGTTTGTTCCACAAGGCCATCATCATGAGCGGCGGCGGCATCAACGTGCCGGCCAAGGATGGCGAGGAGGCCAAGCCGGCCGTGCCCGTCAACCGTTTCTTTACGTACAACCCCTCGCTGCAGGAGTCAGAGGCACAGACCAAGAAGGTGATGGACTGGGCCGGGCTGACCGACTTGGAGAAACTTCGCGGTGCCTCGACCGAGATTCTCTACACCGTCAGTCAGATGTACAACATGGTGACCAAGAGCGACGTGTTTCTCATGCAGCGGCCCATTGTGGACGGCTATGTGACCAAGAAAAATTTCGACGAAGCCACCCGTAGCGGCGCCATCGCCAACGTTCCCTATATGATCGGCTATACACTCGACGATATGGGCAAGATGGGTCCTGGTATCGTGGAGTTCTGCAAGGTGCGTGAGAGTCAGGGTGCCAAGGCTTGGGCATATCAGTTTGCCCGTCCGCTGCCTGACGACGGTAAGCATCCTGAGGTGACCGAGCGGCTGAAGGGCGCATTCCACTCCAGCGACCTGTGGTTTGTGTTCAAGTCGCTTAAGCACTGCTGGCGCCCCTGGACACAGGGCGACTGGGACCTCTCCGAGAAGATGCTCACTGCCTGGACAAACTTCGCCAAGTACGGCAATCCCAATGGTGCTGAAGACGGCTCCTGGACACCCTGCACCGCCGAAAAGCCACAACTGATGATCTTCAAGCTCGACGACAAAGACGCCGAGGCATCAGCAATGGGCGAGGTGGAGAAATAAAAGAGCGGCGAAGTGAGCGACAGTCAATCGTGCAGGGCTGTGCTTTAGTGAGAGGAGTAAATGTGACCTTTCAGTTGTCGAAATATCTCAGTTCGCCGGGATGATAAGAGGCGGTGCCGAAGTGGAGCTTACGCCTCTTGATGCCGCCACCACCATGAAGGTGTACAGGATATTCTTCTCATGACTGAGATGTGATGAGCATTGCAGGAACAGGATGACCACCGCACAGACGAGCACATACCGTGGATGTTTCCATCCGAAGAGTGCGATGCGGAGGCAGCAAAGCGCCTGTGCTATGGTCACCAGCCAGCCTGTAAGTGGTGTGACGGCGAAAGGCAGATTGAACGGCCAAAGCCATGAAAAGGATAGCAAGAACAAGCACAGGGCCGTATAGAACAGCCATGTGCCATACCTTTTGTCTGTCGTTTCAGTGATAGTGGTTAATTTTTTGAACATGTTTTTTTTCTTACGCTAAAGGACAGGTCTCACCATCCTGTAGTCTATAATCATATTTGTGCACTCAATTCTCATCAACGCCCTTCTGAATTTTCAAATGGCTGTACATATTGTTTTTGTTTACTTATATCTGGTTTCATCGAAATGGTTGAGAATGTTGGAAACTAACAGAAAAGCCGAATGCAAATTTATACATAAAAACGCTATTCTGCAAAAAAAGCGATGGGGAATGCTTTTATAACCACCAAATTTTTGATATTTGGCTGATTATCTATAATTTTGCATCGTAGTTTGGCACTGTTGCCGGATGCCCTCTTCCCGTCGAATATGCGAATGTTATTCTTCCGGAAAAAGTGGATATATTATGTTGTCACTACATATTCAAATTTTAACATAAATGAAATGAATAAAACAGGAGTCAGGCACACGTCTGGATTCATGCTGTTATGTTATGAGGAATTCATATAAAAAATCTTTGAAAAAACTGTTTGTCGTTATAGACGAAAACAGCAGGCGGCTTTTGGATAGAAGTCGCCTCACACATCCTCTTTACGAGAAGGTCATTCTGCCTTTTGAGGTCATGGTCTATCAAATGGGCAATTACAAGATTATCCCCGCTTTCAAGAGGGAAGTCGATGACGTGTTGAATCGCTACAAGCCCGACTGGATGCAGGAATCGCCCCAGTATCTCAGTCGACTGGAGAAAGATATGGTGAAAGTACATATCTGCAACCGTATGTCTGCAGAGGAATATTTCCTTTACGACTTTGAGCATCAAGATTATTGGCAACGGTGGGATTGGCTTTCCGACTATGAGCGTACGTCTGTCATTGATGGCTTGGGCAACAAGAAAGCGTTTGAGGAACTAACAGACAAGTCTCAACTTTACGCGGCAGCCAAAAAATATTTTCACCGTGAAATGTGTGTTTTGTCTGCCGGCCATGCGATAGAGGATTTTCTGTCGTTCGTCTCGCGTCACCAAAGATTTATTGTGAAGCCCATAGATGGAATGACTGGGCATGATGCGAGGATCGTGGCTGTGAAGAGTGTGGATGAGGCCAAGACCGTCTTCCGGCAGCTGATTACCAGCGGGGCTTGGGTGGCAGAAGAACTGATACGGCAACATCCTGCAATGGCCCGGTGGAATGAGACAAGTGTGAATACGCTCAGGGTGCCTACGTTTCGCACCTCAGACGGATGTCGTATATTGCAGCCTTTTTTTCGCACGGGACGTAAAGGCTCAGTGGTAGACAATGCAGGTCAGGGCGGCGTGTTTGCCGTGTTTGACCCCGACTCTGGCGTAATCACTACTGATGGCGTAGACGAGTATGGCGGCAGGTATGAGACTCACCCCGACTCTGGTATCAGGTTTAAAGGATGGCAGATACCCCGGTATGACGAGATGAAGAAGCTGGCAGCGGAAATCATCCATATTCTTCCGTCTCAGCCCAGATATGTGGGTTTTGACTTTGCGTTGACAGACACGGGATGGGTGCTTGTGGAGGGTAATTATAATGGTCAGTTTGTCGGTCAGATGGCAGAGCAGAAAGGTGTAAGGAGAAAGTTTTTCGAGTATATCTCACTAAGTGGTGATAAATAACGACTTGTCATGTATTTCCTTTTCAGGTGGTCTGTCAATCCCTCATCTTTTGGCTGTTTTAAATCCATCAATCATTCGCTGGCGTCAATTTTTCATTTCACCTTTTCGCTAACATGGGATTGTGCTTAAACACATATCTCAACACGCTGTCTGTCATGTTGCCAAAAATAGGCCCATTGCAGAATTGATGTATGTTGCATCCTCCATAATAGAGGTTGGCTTCTATGAGGACAGGGTCACCACTGCTGTCGACAGTGAAATCCCATGATATAAGACGTGAGATTTCCTGCATTCGTGGTGCCATCTGGCATGCGAGCTGACAGATTTTCTCATATTCAGGTATAGCGAACCCGTCGAATTTTAATCCTTGAGGATGCTGGTCGAATATTTGCCCGTTGAGGGTGCGGGCATAGGGGCGCAAATGTCCGTCGGGCAGTATGCCACAGCAGATACCCCCCGATGAGCCATTATCCACCTTGCTGCCATTTGCCCCCATCCTCAATATAGTGGATATGACATGCACTCTCCCCTCGAAGAGCAATGTGAGTACTCGTATCGTGTTGACGCTGTCCTGATGAATTTTTGCCAGTTGCTCATGTTGCTCTATCAGAGTCTGGATGACATAATGTCGGTTGTTGAGGAGTTGTCGCAGTCTGTCATCGCCATCCTTTACTTCCCAGAATCTGATGCTCTTCCCCCCGCACTCCACAAGTGAAGGCTTAAAAATAATGGAGCCTGCCTCATGACAAAGCTTTACTGCCTGCTCGATATCGATGATCTGATAGTCATGCCCCAGCAGGCACTCTCTCGACCGTCTGACAATGGTCATGGGATGCTTCACCTCGGGGAAATACAGTTCGTATAAAGTCTTGTCGTCGAATTTTCGACCGTAGTGGTCGTCGGCCAAAAACAAGTCGATGTAGCAGTAGTAGAAATCGTCGGGGATATAATATTTCAGCTGAGACGGATCGTCGCACAGGTCGTTGAACATTTCATAATAACGCATGTCGAACCATAGCTTGTCAGACCCTGAGATGTCATGCCAATAGTCTTTTATCTCTTTCTTTTGCTGACTGGTCAGCGGTTTGAGTGACTTGTACCCAGTGAGAATAGGCAGCGCATGTTTGCGACGCTCGACCATCAGATTTTTCGTCCTGATATATTTTATGAAATTTGATATGCGTTTCTTGATGTTCATTTCCGTGTTTTTTTTGATGATTGTATGTGCCCACCTCTTCCATTGTTTTTTTTTGCGATAGAATAGCCCAACCTTTGTCACCAAAACAATATCTTGCGCAAGAAACTGATCTCACCGTCCTTCAGAGGCTGGCATCTTTCAGCATATTCTTTGGGCCATAAAGACTCTATGCAATTTTCAAGATGGTTGGCGTTGCTGCCTTTGAAGAGTACTAAGTCGCCATCATGGACCAATCCCCTCAATCTTTCAGACAGCACATCGAGATCACTGTATTTCTCTACCTGAAGAGACTTCCTGACATCAGACTTAGAGACGGCGTCCTGCATTTTGCTACCGAAAGCCAGGAGGATATCAAATTTGGACTGGTCGGCGTATTTGATGACATCGCGATGGGTAGAAGCCGACAACGGGCCAGTCTCCTCGATGTCGCCCAATACGGCTATGCGCTTTCCCTTGACAGGGATGATATCGCAGGCCTCTATGGCCGACTTCATAGAGCGTGCGACAGCATTGTAGCAATCGGCATAAACGAGCACGCCATCGTCTGTATGAAACACATTCTGCCGGACTCCTATTGTCTTGTAGCTGGCCAATCCCTTGACGATGTATTCGACAGGTATGTTCTGACACATCCCCGCGGCGAATGCATATAAAGCATTCACCACATTGTGGACGGCAAAAATATCATGGAGCCGAACAGAATGACTTGCCTGTGTGTCTTTTGCCACCACATTGAACAGCAGTCCCTGGTGGTCTATCTGGATGTTTTCGGCATAAAAATCAGCTTTGGGGTCATGCGAGCTGACCGTGATTATGCTTCTCCCGCTAAGCATGTCGAAATGGCTGAACTCATCTATATTGACAATCACCTTACCCGTCTGTGGCATGTGCTTTGTGATGAGGCAAATTTGCTCCGCGATTTTTTCTTCACTACCGAAATGTTCAAAGTGAGACTTGTCTATCGTCGTCAGGATGGCCAAGTCTGGACGCAGGATGTACGAAAGAGTATCTGTCCCACAGACCACAGACTCACTGACTTCTTGCACATACATTTGCGCAGACGCTGGTATATGCTGGGAGATATATGAAACGGAAGCTGTGTTGTTGTTGCTTGACACGGAGCAGAAAGTCTTGTAATAGGTGGAATAGACCGCATTGACCATATCTTTAGTAGTGGTCTTGCCAATGCTTCCTGTAATGGCGGTGACGCAAGCACGCGTCTGGAGATCACGGTAATAACGGCAGAGCTTGGCCAGTACGAAGTAGGGCTGGTTGGAAATCAAGCATGGATACTCTGGGTAGTCTTTTTCGGCAATGAGCACTGCGGCACCTTTGTTCATCACCTTGTCGGCCTCTTCTTGCGTAGTGACCAACATGGCACTGTCTCTTGGCATATACAAGGAGCTGACCACGCCGACCTGAGAGATGGTTTTATCGACCAATTGCTGCGCTTTGGCATTGAGGCTGGCACTTGTATCGTCCAAATAATGAAAAAGAAACCCTAAAGACTTATATTTCCTTGGATTTCGGATGCGCCGCACCGTCTTGGCGTATTCCATGAAAAGGCTTCGCCTTATCTTTCTAATATTCATATATCTATCATTTTAATAGCTTGCAAAAATACATAAAAAATAATGAATATGCAAAAAATATCTGGTGTTTTCATTCCTTTCCCTGGATGTATGAGAATGTATCTCACAGCACGGTCTTCTTCTTATCGGGAGGCGAGAGAGTAGGAGGGTGGTGGGAAAGGAGGTGGAGGCTGCGATGGCATCGCAGCAAACTGGACCAAGAAGGCTGAGGTGGGGGCTGTAGGGAGTGAAAAAACAGACCTGTAAGGCGGGTGTGAAAGCCCGTGCTTACAGGTCGGTTGTTATCTCGATTTGATGCTATCAGTCGATGTCGGTGCCATGGTCGAGACTGTCGTTGAAGTCGCGTGGCTCATGCTCGGACAGAGGATCGTGGAAGTCGTTGTGACGCTGGTGGCTGCCATTCTGGTGGTTGTTGCCGCCCTGGCGGTTGCCCTGACGGTTGCCACCCTGCTGACGTCCGCCCTGCTGGCGTCCGCCTCGTTCTCCGCGCTCTCCGCGCTCCGGACGCTGACGGCGCTCGCGCTCAGCATATCCCTCTGGTTTGGGCTCCAGGACACGGTGCGAGAGCTTATACTTGCCCGTCTTGGGGTCGATTTCCATGAGTTTCACCTTGATCTTGTCACCCTCTTTGATGCCGGCGTCCTCGACGGTCTCGAGGCGCTTCCACTCGATTTCAGAGATGTGAAGCAGTCCGTCCTTGCCCGGCATGATCTCTACGAAGCATCCGTAAGGCATGATAGAGCGCACGGTGCCCTCGTATACCTCTCCCACCTCGGGGATGGCCACGATGGCCTTGATCTTGGCGATGGCAGCGTCGATGCTCTCTTTGTCGGGAGCGCTCACCTGCACCTTGCCCACGCCGTCGATCTCGTCGATGGTGATGGTCGAGCCGGTGTCTTCCTGCATCTGCTGTATGATCTTTCCGCCCGGGCCTATCACGGCGCCGATAAACTCTTTGGGTATCTCGAATGCCACGATGCGCGGCACATGCGGTTTCAGTTCAGGTCTTGGCTCGCTGATGGTGTCGGTCAGTTTGCCGAGGATATACTCACGTCCCTCCTTGGCTTGCATGAGGGCTTTCTCGAGGATGTCGAAGCTCAGGCCGTCGCACTTGATGTCCATCTGTGTGGCTGTGAGTCCGTCCTTGGTGCCGGTGGTCTTGAAGTCCATGTCGCCCAGGTGGTCCTCATCGCCGAGGATGTCGCTCAGCACGGCATATTTGTCCTCGCCGGGATTCTTGATCAGTCCCATGGCGATACCGCTCACCGGCTTCTTCATTGGCACGCCGGCGTCCATGAGTGCCAGTGTTCCGGCACATACGGTGGCCATTGACGACGAACCGTTGCTCTCGAGGATCTCGCTCATCAGTCGCACGGTGTAGGGGAAGTCCTCAGGAATCATGTCCTTGAGAGCACGCCATGCCAGGTGTCCGTGTCCGATCTCGCGGCGTCCCACGCCACGCTGTGCCTTGGCCTCGCCGGTGCAGAACGGTGGGAAGTTGTAGTGGAGCAGGAATCGCATGTAGCTCTTCTCCAGCACGTCGTCGACCAGTTTCTCATCGAGCTTGGTGCCGAGTGTACAAGTGGTGAGCGACTGCGTCTCGCCACGTGTGAAGATGCTGCTTCCGTGAGGCATGGGCAGGGGCGACACCTCGCACCAGATGGGGCGTATCTCGTTGGTCTTGCGCCCGTCGAGGCGTATGCCCTCGTCGAGGATGCAGCGGCGCATGGCATCGCGCATCACGTCGTGATAGTAGCGATCCATCAGGGCCTCGATGTCCTCACGTGAGAGAGCCTCCTCAGCATCTTCTGCTTTGGCGGTGCCTTCAGCGTCCTCTGGGTGCTCGGCGAAATATTTCTCTTTGAAGTCGGCCAGTATCTTGTCGAATGCCTCGGCGCGAGCCTGCTTGTCGAGCGCCTGCTTGGTCACGTCGTATGCGGGCTGATAGAGCTCCTTGTTCATCTGCTCGCGCAGGGCCTCGTCGTTGACCTCGTGGTTGTACTCGCGCTTCACGTCCTTGCCCAGTTCTTTGGACAGCTCGCTCTGCAGCTCGCACATCGGGCGTATGGCCTCCATGGCAGCCTTGAGGGCTCCGAGCAAGTCTTGCTCGCTCACTTCTTTCATCTCGCCCTCCACCATCATGATGTTGTCGGCAGAGGCGCCCACCATGATGTCCATGTCGGCCTGCTTCATCTGCTCGAAAGTCGGGTCGATGACATACTCGCCGTTGACACGTGCCACGCGCACCTCGGAGATGGGGCACTCGAAAGGTATGTCAGAACATGCGAGAGCCGCAGAGGCTGCGAATCCAGCCAGTGCGTCGGGCTGGTCTACTCCGTCGGCGGAGAGGAGCATCACATTGACGAACACCTCGGCGTGATAGTTGGACGGGAACAATGGTCTGAGCACACGGTCTACGAGACGCGATGTGAGGATCTCATTGTCGCTGGCTTTGCCCTCGCGCTTGGTAAATCCACCTGGGAAACGTCCTGCTGCTGAGTAGAATTCTCTGTAGTCAACCTGCAAAGGCATAAAATCTGTACCGGGAACTGCATCTTTTGCGGCACAAACAGTGGCTAAAAGAACGGTGTTGCCCATACGGAGCACCACACTGCCGTCGGTCTGCTTTGCCACTTTCCCGGTTTCAATGCTGATGGTTCTTCCATCAGGCAATGATACTGTTTTCGTAATTACGTTCATCTAAAAATCTAAATACTTTGTTGTTACATCTCAAAAAGTCTGGCAAAGGTACGCATTTTATCGTGAATAAACGAATGATTGGCGCATAATTCCTCAAAAATGCAACTTTTAACATTTTATCATAAATTATATGCTGCTTTTTACGTAATTTTGCAGCCACAAAGCCAAAAACAGGTAAAAGAACCTATTTTTTTAATTAAATTTTACAAAAATCATGCAGAAAAGATTTTTCTTTCTGATTGCTATGACGTTGATGCTTTCATCAACGATGATAGCACAAGTTACTACATCAAGCATGAGCGGACTGGTCACCATTGGCGATGCCAACGGTGAGACGGTGATCGGTGCCACGGTGCAGGCCGTGCACGAGCCCTCAGGCACCCGCTATGCTGCAGTGACCAATGTGGACGGCCGATTCACGATTCAGGGTATGCGTACGGGTGGCCCGTACGCTGTGACCGTGAGCTATATCGGTTACCAGACGAAAGTGGTCAAGGGCATTCAGCTCCAGCTCGGTGAGACCTACGACCTGAGAGTGTGGCTCTCAGAGGATGCCAACGAATTGGCCGAGGTGGTCATCAGCGGCCGTGCTTCCAAGTTTGCCGTTGAGAAGACCGGTGCTTCGACCAACATCACCAATGCCCAGATCACCAACCTGCCGACCATCAGCCGCAGCATCACCGACGTGACCCGTCTGTCTCCCTATGGCGGCAACGGCATGAGTTTTGCAGGTAGCGACGGACGTACCGCCAACTTCACGGTCGACGGTGCCAACTTCAACAACAACTTCGGTCTGAGCGACAATCTCCCTGGTGGCGGCAACCCCATCTCGCTTGATGCCATTGAGGAGCTGCAGGTGGTCATCTCGCCCTACGACGTGCGCCAGACCAACTTCATCGGTGGTGGTGTCAACGCCATCACCAAGTCGGGTACCAACCGTTTCAAGGGCAGTGCATACGTGTATCACCGCAATGAGAACATGCGCGGCGACGCCATCGAGCGTGAGCAGATCGCCGGTGCGCGTGCCAAGGACCAGAACACCACCTATGGCTTCACCTTAGGCGGCCCGATCCTGAAGGACAAGCTCTTCTTCTTCGTCAATGGCGAGATGGTGAA
Organism: uncultured Prevotellaceae bacterium; assembly: GCA_946402905.1. Taxonomy (GTDB): domain Bacteria; phylum Bacteroidota; class Bacteroidia; order Bacteroidales; family Bacteroidaceae; genus Prevotella. Next base: position 10,443 of record CAMIYC010000012.1, read on the forward strand.
GACCCCGACCGTAGTGAACCGCTGGCGTGCCTCCGCCGACGGTGTGGCCGACGCTGACAACTATCTGTCGCGCACCACCATCAGCGACATGGAGCGCGTGTCTAACTTCGTGAGAGACAGATATGGCTACAACACTGGTTCGTATACCAGCTTCCCCGCCGATGAGAACAACTACAAGCTGCTGGCCCGTCTCGACTGGAACATCAACACGATGCACCACCTGGCCCTGCGCTACAACTACACCAAGAACCGCTACTGGAGCAACCCCAACGCCTCGTCGATGGACGGCGGCACCCGTTCGGCTTTCGCCCGTATGTCGCAGTACTCCATGTCGTTTGCCAACTCGATGTATGCCATGGACAACCTGGTGCACTCCTTCTCGCTCGACCTCAACAGCCGTCTGTCGGAGAAGCTCTCCAACCAGTTCCTGGCCACCTACTCTAAACTCGACGACGTGCGCGACAGCAATTCCAGCATGTTCCCCTTCATCGACATCCTCGACGGCACCGGTACCAACGGCAACTACATGGCCCTGGGCTATGAGCTGTTTACCTGGAACAATGCCGTGCACAACACGATATGGAACGTGAAAGACGACCTTACCTATTATGCCGGCAACCACAAGATCACCGGCGGTATCAGCTACGAGCACCAGATGGCCGACAACCAGTATATGCGTAATGGTACGGGCTACTACCGCTATGAGAGTGTCGACGACTTCATCAACGGCGCCGCACCCTCTGTGGTCTGTCTTACTTACGGCTACGACGGCGAGACCAGTCCGGCTGCCCGTGTGCAGTTCAACAAGCTGGGCATCTATGCCCAGGACGACTGGAACGTGACCAAGAACTTCAAGCTTTCCTACGGCGTTCGCTTTGACGGTCTCTTCTTCGACAATGGCGACCTGATGACCAACAACGCCATCCTGAAGCTCAACTACTATACCAAGAACGGCGGCGTGCGCCATATCGACACCGGCAAGTGGCCATCCAACAGCCTGACCATCTCGCCGCGTGTAGGTTTCACCTATGATGTCTTCGGCGACAAGAGCCTCAAGATACGTGGCGGCTCGGGCCTCTTCTCAGGCCGTCTGCCCCTCGTGTTCTTCACCAACATGCCTACCAACGGCGGTATGGTGCAGTATCAGGCACAGCTCAACTCCAAAAACACCGACATGAGCCAGTTTGCCGGAGGCCTTGTCACTGACAGTGAAGGCCGCGCTACCATCGCCGCCCTTCAGGAGAAACTCTTCGGCATGGGCTATCCCCAGACCGTGACCCCCGATGACGGCACCGTGCCCTCGTCGATCTCGGCTGTCGACCCCGACTTCAAGATGCCTCAGGTGTGGAAGAGCTCCCTGGCCATCGACTATCAGCTGCCCACCTCGTTCCCCTTCTCCATCACTGTGGAAGGTATCTTCAACAAGACCGTCAACGCTGTGTCTATCTCCGACTGGAGCATGCTGCCCGCCGAGGGATTCGCCCGCTGGAACGGTGCTGACAACCGTCCGATCTATCCCACCGGCTTCCGTTCCGGCACCAAGGCATTCGTGCTGGAGAATACCAGCAAGGGTTATGGATGGTCGGCCAACGTGACACTGAGTGCCCAGCCCGCCGAGTGGATCAGCCTGATGGCCGCCTACACTCACACCGTGTCGAAGGAGATCACCGGTCTGCCAGGTAGTGCCGCCGAGTCGGCCTTCACCTATGTGCCCACCAACGCCGGTCCGAACAACATCAAGCTGCACAACTCGCAGTATGTCACTCCCGACCGTATCGTGGCCTCTGCCACCATCCACGACAAGAGCAACAACCACTACAGCTTCATCTATGAGACCTGGCGCGGCGGCTACAACTACTCGTACATGCTGGCCAACGACATGAACGGCGACGGCTACAGCTACGACGCCCTGTATATCCCCACCGACCAGGAAGTGGGCACAGGAGCCTTCCGCTTCGTCTCCGACGACGACAAGGTGCGCTTTATGAACTATGTGCACAACAACGACTACCTGAAGAATCATCAGGGAGAGTATGCCGAGGGCTACAGTGTCTACTCCCCCTGGGTGCACCGCATCGACTTCAGCTACAAGCACGACTTCAAACTCGACATCGCCAACACGCTGCATACGCTGCAGTTGAGCCTTGACGTGAAGAATGTGCTCAACTTCTTCAACTCCAGCTGGGGCGTGAGCAAATACATGAACCCGACACTCAACGAAGGCCGTATCCTCAAATATGAGAATACCGACGCTGAGGGTTATCCTGTGTTCTCCACTCCCAGTGCCGTTAAAGGCGACGTGAAGACCTTCGTGCCCAACCATGCTATCGGCCAGTGCTGGTATGCTTCTGTCGGCGTGAGATATATTTTCTAACCCAAAAACAACAACAAATATATGAAACTCAGATATATTTTAGGCGTAGTCTTGTCTGCCTGCCTCTTTGCGGGATGTTCAGACGATGACGAAATGATAGGCGGATTCAAAAGCATCAGCCTCGACCAGACTTATCTCTCCATCCCTGAGAAGGGTGGCGACGCCACGGTCACTATCACTGCGAAGGACAGCTGGAGCTTTGACAACAATTTCACCACCATCGTCAAAAACAGTGATGGCACACGCGACACCTTACATCATCCACTGCCCACATGGCTTACCGCCAATGTGGTGAGTGGCGCCGCCGGTGAGACCAAGGTGACCTTCCATGCCGACGCCACCAACGGCGGCCGTGAGGCCAACCTGAGCATCACTGCTGGTGACAGGAAGCAGTTTGTCAACGTGCGTCAGGGCTCGATGGAGGCTTCCGACGCCACTTGTGCCGAGGTGATAGCCGGTCCTGACAGCAAGACCTACCGTGTGACGGGTACCGTCACCGCTATTGCCAACACCACTTATGGCAACTGGTATCTGCAGGATGCTACAGGCGAGGTGTATATTTATGGTACGCTCGACAAGAACGGTGCCGCCAAGAACTTCCTCAGCCTCGGCATCGAGGTGGGCGACGTCGTGACCGTGGAAGGTCCGAAGACCACCTACAACGGTACGGTAGAGCTGGTGGACGTGACCGTGATCAAGATTGTGAAGTCGCTCATCAAGGTGGTCTCCGCCGAAGAGACCCTGCCCACTGCCGGTGGCAACTTCGAGGTGAAGGTAGCCTACAAAGGCAATGGCGCTTACCTCACCATCCCCGACGAGGCCAAAGACTGGATACAGTACAAGGATACCAAGTTCATTGCCGGCGAGGCTACCATGACTGAGAGCAATCCCGCCGACACCGCCGTGTTCCAGTTGTCTGTCGCTCCCAACACGGGCGACACCCGTAAGGCCGCGCTCGAGCTGAAGTCGTATGACGGAAAGAAGAATTCCTCTGTCACCTATACTGTCACCCAGGAAGGCATCGCCAATCCCCCGTCAGGTAGCGGCACTAAAGCCGATCCTTACAACGTGGCCGGTATCCTGGCTTATACCAAGAGCCTGGGAGCTGATGTCACCTCAGAGAATGACATCTATGTGAAGGGTAAGATTTCGAGCATCAAATATACCTATAGTGCACAGTATGGAACAGCCACCTACAACATCTCTGACGACGGTCAGGAAGACAACGTGTTTGTGGTCTACAGCAGCTACTTCTTCAACAATGAGCCATGGCAGGACGGCCAGACCCAGATCAGCGTCGGCGACGACGTGGTGGTTTGCGGCAAGGTGATCTACTATGGCGGCAACACCCCCGAGTTTGCCAGCAAGAAGAGTTGGCTTGTCTCTCTCAACGGCAAGACCTCTGAGGGTGGCGAGTCGAAGGTGGGTGCCGACGGCTCTACGATTGTCACAGTGGCTGAGTTTAACGCCGCTCCTGAGAGCAGCGACGTGTGGTATCAGCTCACAGGCACTGTGAAGAACTTGAAGGACAACGACCAGTATGGCAACTTCGACCTGGTAGACTCCACCGGCTCAGTCTATGTGTATGGTGTGCTCTCGACCAAGGGCGGTGCCAAGAAAGAGTTCCAGACCCTCGCCGCCGAGAAGGGCATCAAGGAGGGCAGCACGCTGACCATCGTGGGCACCCGTGGCTCCTACAATGGCAAGATAGAGGTGATGAACGCCTACTTCATCAGCGTGAGCAACTGATATCATTCAGATTATATATAGCAAGGGCCGGCCGGAAAGCCGGCCCTTGTTGTTGGAAGGCAGGGGGCTCCGAGGGCTCTGAAAACTCCGAGGACTCTGAGTACTCTGAGTACTCCGAGGGCTCTGAAAACTCCGAGGGTTCTGAAAAGGTTTCTTATTCTTTTGTCAGTTCAAAAAAAATCTTTATTTTTGCAGTCAAATATTACTATCTGAAGATGAATAAATTTCAATCACGACTCATGACCCTTGCGGCTGTGGTGGCCGTTGTGTGTCTGGCTTCTTGCACCCAAAAGAAATTTACAGTGACGGGCTCCATCTCCGAAGCCAAGGACTCGGTGCTCTATTTTGAGAATATGGCCCTCGACGGTCCGCAGAAAGTAGACTCCGTCGTGCTTGACGCCGACGGTGCCTTCACGTTCACGGGCGAAGCTCCTGCCGATGCTCCAGAGTTCTACCGTCTGCGTATTGCCCAGCAGATTGTGAGCCTCTCTGTCGACTCGACAGAGACCGTGACGGTGCGTGCGTCCTATCCCACGATGGCTGCCCAGTATGAGGTTGAAGGCAGCGAAAACTGCAGCAAAATCAAAGAACTGAGCTCGATGCAGATGAACCTCCAGGCACAGGCCCAGAACATACTCCGCTCTCCCGACCTGAGCGCCAAGGGCGTGGAAGACAGCATCATGCGCGTGGTGGCCCATTACAAGCAATATGTGATGAATAATTACATCTACAAGGAGCCGATGAAGGCATACGCCTATTTCGCGCTCTTCCAGGGCATCGTGGTGGGCAACGGCTATATGATGATCTTCAATCCAAGACGTGACATGGACGATGTGAAGCCCTATTCGGCTGTCGCTACCAGTTGGGATGTGTTGTATCCTCACTCGCTGCGCGGCGAGAACCTGCACAATATCGCCATCGAGGCCATGCGCACGAAGAAAATCATTGACGCCGAGAACTCCGGACTCACCATCGATGCCGACAAGGTGAGCGAGGCCAATCTGATAGACATCGTGCTCCCTGACAACAAGGGTGTGACACGCCGTCTCACCGATCTGCAGGGCAAGGTGGTGTTGCTCGACTTCCATGTCTTCGCCGCAGAGGGCAGCACGGCCAGGATCCTGGCGCTGCGCGAATTGTATAACAAATACCACGACCGTGGTCTGGAAATCTTCCAGGTGTCGCTCGACGAGGATGAACACTTCTGGAAGACACAGACTGCAGCCCTGCCCTGGATCTCGGTCAGAGAGACGGGCAGTAGCTCGTCGCCCTATCTCTATCAGGTGCAAGGCCTGCCTGTAGACTATATCATCAACCGTGACAATCAGGTGGTGCTCGGTCCGCAGCAAATCAAGGACCTTGAATCTGATCTGGCGAAGTATTTGTAGGAGGCTCTGAGAACTCTGAAAACTCTGAGAACTCCGAAAACTCTGAGAACTCTGAGTACTCTGAAAAACTCTGAAAAACTCTGAGAGCTCTGAAAAAGCTGAATGCCGATGATACGCTACTTGATGACAGCCGCCGTGATGATGCTGGCCACGGCCACCGAGGCCCAGCATTTCAGTGTCGAGACACAGCATGACTCGCTCTCATATCTTGTGCTCCGCACAGAGGCCGGCACCGACCGGTGGCGACTCACTTTTCCGGTCTACCGGTTTTGTGAGGGTGATGTCGACGGTGACGGCGTGGCCGATGCCATGGTGGGTGTGGTGAAGAGCACCCGCTTTGACCCCGTGGTGGCCCGCAGGATATTCTTGTTTAAGAACTATCAGGGCTGTGTGCGCCCCTTGTGGATGGGGTCGCGCTTCGGCGGCATACTGGAAGATTTCAGGTATGCCGACGGTCATCTGATCACCCTTCAGTCTACTTCTGACGGCCGTTATGCCGTGGTGAGGCACCGCTGGCGCAAGTTTGGCCTTGGGGTAGACAGCCTTCTCATCACTAATGTGGATAAGCAAGCCGCTCTGGCTGTATTTGAACACCCATAAAAAGAGAATCTTATGAAAAAAGTCGTGTTATCATTGTTGGTCATGATGGCGACGTGTGCTGTCATGGCGCAGGATGCCCGTAAACCCATGATACTGCCAGGCAATGGGCATATCAATGTGGAGAACCTGAAGAAGAAGATCGACCTCAAGATGGACATCTCCAAACTGTCGCTGAGTGAGTTGAGAGTGCTGCGCAACGCCTTCGCTGCCCGGCAGGGCTATCTCTTCAGCAGCAGTGACCTGCGAAGTGTCTTCAACTCCACTACCTGGTATGAGGACCTCTGCTGGCAACGCGTAGACGAGGACAAGAAGATGCCCCCCATCAAATATTCAGCTGCTGAGACCGCGTTTATCAACAAGATCAAGGCCCGTGAGGAGGAACTCAAGAAGGGCAATATGCAATCGCCTGACGGCGTGGTCAATGTGTCCAACCTGGTCAATCCCTATCAGCTGGAATCCTTCCCCGGCGCGCTCCGCACGGCCCTGGAGCGTCAGGGTTTCTGCATCGTAGAGAACGACGACGAACAGATATTCCAGGTTTATGAGCGCAACGACTATACGATGTTTCCCAATTTCGTGACCACCGACCTCTACCTGCAACTGTTCCATCTTTATTTCGACACCATGATGCGTAAGGTGGAAGAGGGCAAGCTGAGTGTGGCGATGACGGATTTCTGCAAGTCGATGTACGACCGGATGGTGGTCAGGGCATCGGCTGCCAAGGGAAATGCAGCCGTGAAAGACGCCGCTGAGTGGAACCAGGCCTACTACTCTGTGGCCTATGCGCTGATCACCGGTGGCAAGTTGCTCCCTGTGCCCGCCAGCTATGCCGGTATGGCCCAGGAGGAGTTGCAGAAGTGCAAGGACGCAGAGAATGCCTACTCAGAGTTTCTGGGATACCGCGATGTACAGTTTGCCTATGCCTTGTTCCGTCCGCGTGGCCATTACACCCGCAGTGAGCAGAGCAGCCGCTATTTCAGGGCTATGATGTGGCTGCAGACCGTGCCCTTCGGCACCGACAATGGCGACCAGCTGTGCCGTGCCGCCCTTCAGGCAGAGACGATAGGCAGCGAACTGAGCCTGAAGAAGACCTACGACAGCGTGGCCGACCCCATCACCTTCCTGATGGGCAGTCCCGACAACATCACTATCCTGCAAGTGAAGGACGTGATGGATGAATTGAAAACAGATGTCGAGCAACTGGCCAAGAACAGCAAGGTGCTGGAACAATTTGGGAAGAGGATCGACGAGGTGGCTGAGCAACAGACCCGCATCCGTCCGAAGTTTGATGCGACCTCGCGCAATAAGATCAACCTGATGCCCCAGCGCTATCAGCCCGATGGCTTGGTGCTGCAGGAGATGACCGACGCCGACAACGACCCCACGATGCGTGACGTGCCGATGGGGCTGGATGTGATGGCTGCCATGGGATGTGGAGCCGCAGAGCGTATCCTGCTCAACGAACTGAAGCAGGACAAGCAGTGGCCAGGATTTGTGCCGGCGCTCTCGAAGATGAAGAAGGAGATGTCGCAGACCGACTGGAACGCCAGTGTGACCAATAAATGGCTGCAGTCGCTTCATGCACTCAATACGTTCAATGACAGCAGGGTGCCCTATTTCATGAAGACCAGCCAGTGGGACAAGAAAAACCTGAACGCCACCCTTGCCTCATGGGCGGAGCTGAAGCACGACGCCATCCTCTATGCCAAGCAGCCGATGATGGCCGAATGCGGCGACGGCAGTCTGCCGGCCCCTGTGGTCAAAGGCTATGTCGAGCCCAATGTGGCCTTCTGGGAGAAGGCGATAGAGCTGCTTGACGCCACCCTCTCGACGCTGAGCCGCTTTCATCTGACGACTGACGAGATCACCGATCAGAATGCCGCTTTGCGTGATGAGGCCGAGTTCCTGCTTGGTCTCAGCCGTAAGGAGCTGTCGGGTGCAAAGATTACGGATGAAGAGTACAACCGCCTCAGATATATCGGTGCCACGTATGAGAATCTCTCCCTTGATTTGATCAAAGAGCCCGACCAGACGCTGATGGGCTGGAGTGACGTGCAAGGCACCGACAAGCATATCGCCGTAGTGGCCGATGTGCTTACGTCGAATGGGGTCAACAACCCTGAGCCTTCGGTGCTCTACGAGGCTGTAGGCCCTGTGAACCAGATCTACGTGGTGGTGGAAGTAGACGGCCTGCTCTATCTGATGCGCGGCGGCGTGTTCTCCTACCGTGAGTTCAAGCTCGACGTCAACGCCCCCCGTATGAATGACGAGGAGTGGCAGGAGACACTGAAGACAGCCCCGGATACGGGCAAACCGTCGTGGATGAAAGAAATCATCTTGCCACAGGATCAGAAGCCCAAAGACAACGAGCTTATCTTCTTCAGCTCTGGTTGCTGACAAGAGTAGCTTCCCTTCCCCTCACCGGGATGCAGATCATCCCGCATGCCCGGAAGGATAGGGGAGGTCAATACTCATACAGTTTCACATGTAATATTTTATAATCTCCTACGGAGATGCGCGCATGGCGGCCTTGGTGATCCTGGTCGCCATTTTCGCGTCTGAGATACTGCATCTGTCCGTTTGCATCGATGCGCACCTCGTCGACATAGCTGATGCCCATCCGCTTGCCCGTAAAAGGCTTGGCCGTCGCCCTGCCTTGCTGCTCGCCGTTGTCGGCAAATCCATCCTCACCCAGCGACTTGGCTTCTGTCTGCTGTTTCTCCGTGGTGGTCTGAAAGGTGACCACCACGCCACTGCCGGCTATCAGATAGTCGTTGGGTGCCAGGCGGGCGATGACGGCACCCCCCTCGGGCCACACGCTGCCGTCGGTGGCACGGGCATCCCATGGGAGTGTGAAAAAATGGCGGCAAGTCAGCGACAACGCCCCGTCGGTGATCACGCGCTCCTGGTCTTGCTGGTCGAAGAGTATGCCCCATTGCGCTTTCTTGTCTTTGAGCCGGTCGAGCACGGGAGCCACCTGCCGCAGCAAACCGTAGCTCTCGGTGATATGTCGGGTGTCGGCCTCGGGAGCCTGGTCGATGGCAAAGGCGCTGAATCCCACGGCGTCGTGCTCGCCGATGGCATACAGGGCGCGCACGCCGCTGTTGGCGCAGCAGCGCGACTCAGGTATGAAGAGCGGGTTGTCGGGCAGCGCATACTGTGCGGCCCATCCTTTGAATCCCGTGTCGTAGATATCGGGGGCGAGGAGGTCGATCTCGGGTGCCGCACAGTGCCAGATGTCTTTCAGATGAGCCAGCGGGCCGGCCGAAGGGTATTGTCCGGGCAGTCGTCCACGGCTGTTCATGGCCGCATTGACAAAGAGGGGAATGTCGTAGATAGTCCGTGCTTTCAGTGCCAGGCGGTTGACGTATCTGGCGTAATGATAGGCCATGAAGATCTCGTCGGTGTAGATGTCGTCGCCGAAGACCTCCTGCCAGGTGCCGCTTCGTCCGGAGAATTTGCCGGCCATGGTGGGATGGAGGGTGCTTTGATGAGACTTGAGATAGCGGATCAGTTCGTCGGGTACTTTGCCGTAAAACCATTTGTCGGCCTCTGCTGAGTGGTCGCGTGCATCTTCGAGCATGCCTATCTCATTCTCCACCTGTATCATAATGACGGTATTGAATCCCTTGTCGGTCTGGGCGATATGCTCCATGAGCCTGGAGAAAGCCCTGCAGTCGGCCTGGAACACATTCTCGCTGAAGACGCTGGCGATCTCGAGCGGTTTGCCGTTGCGAGTCTGCGCGCGTGGATATTTCCTGGTGTTGACTTTCAGCCATTCCGGCGCATAGCAGCTCATGGAGTTCTTCCATGCCCCGAACCATAGGAAGATCACTTTCAGGTGGTTGGCCCTGGCCTGAGCAATCGTGCGGTCGATGAGCGTGAAATCATACTGCCCCTCTACAGGCTCTATCAGATCCCACTGGGCGGGCACCAGCACGGTGTTGAGCCCCATCCTTGCCATGCGGGGCATCACTTCGTCGATGTCGCCGATACATGTGGCGGCAGAGTTGCTCAGTTCGCCTCCGAGTATGAGCATTTTTTCGCCGTTGACGGAGATCCTGGCCGAGGCACCCGATCTCACCAGTCGGGGCTGGGAGGTGTCGGCCTTAGAAGGGGTGCACGTGCTGAAGGAGTCTCCAGCCTGTATGCCTGTCGTGCAAAAAGAAAGGAGCGCACATACGAGGTGTAATCTTGAGAAAATGCTCATCATGTCGTTTTTTTTTGTTTTTCAATATCCTTTTTACAAAAATAAAGCAAAAAATCCGACTTGCCAAATCAAAATGGCAAGAATTGTAAAAAAATGAAACAAGAAGGAAAATAAAGGATACTATTTTTTCATGTTTTGTGAAAATAATGTACTATTTTTGCAGTATATTTTTATATTATGAATTTCATTAAATTTTTGTTTCTTTTCCTCTTAGGTGAGTTTTGTATGACTGTCTCTGCCCAGGACTCCGGCACATGGACCGGCACATGGGCCACGGCAGCTGAGTTTACAGGTCCTGGCGACATGCCCAAGACCACCAGTCTGGCCAACACCTCCGTGCGCCAGATCGTGCGTGTGAGCATCGGCTCGAAGTCTCTGCGCCTGCAGTTGTCGAATGAGTTCAGTGCGCAGCCTGTAGACATCAAGGCCGTGTATATCGCCGATGCGAAAGACTCCTGTGACATCGACCGCAAGACGGTGGCCTATCTGAAATTCTCGGGCAAGCGGGGTGTCACCATCCAGCCGGGCCAGACGGTGTGGAGCGATGTGGTGAAATACAATCTCCAGCCCCTGCAGCGCCTTTCGATCACGGTGTGTTATGGCGACGGGGTGCCTGTCAACGCCACTTCGCACAGAGGCAGTCGCACCACATCTTATATTTGTAAAGGCGAGGCCAAGCCCGGCAAGCCCTTCCAGACTTTTGAACGTCTGGATCACTGGTATAACATCACCAAGATCAATGTGCCTTCAGAGGGAAGGAAAGCCATCGCCGTACTGGGCAACAGCATTACCGACGGCCGAGGCACTACCACCAACCTGCAGAACCGCTGGCCCGACATCATGGCCACGGCACTGAGCCAGAGTCAGTATGGCGTACTCAACCTGGGCATCGGTGGCAACTGTGTGGTGGAGGGCGGTCTCTCACAGCCTGCCTTGGTGCGTTTCGACCGTGATATCCTGGGGCAGAGTGGGGTGGAGACCCTGATCATCTTCCAGGGCACCAACGATATCGGCACGTCGAGGCATGCCGAGCAGACGGTATTGAAGCTGACGGAAGCCTACAAGACCCTTGCGAACAAGGCCCGTGAGGCAGGCATCAAGTATGTGGTGGGTGCGACCATCACCCCGTTTAAGGGCAACGGATGGTACAGTCCATTCCATGAGACAGCCCGCCAGGTGGTGAATGAGTGGATCAGGAAGTCGGAACTTTTTGACGCCGTGATAGATTTCGACCAACTGGTGCGCGACCCTGCTGACCACGAACGCATCCTACAGAAATATTCCGACGACTGGCTGCACCTCAACCCCGAGGGTTATCGCGCCATGGGCAATCATGCCGCGGAAGTGATTATGAAAATCAAATAATACAACAATATGGCAAACTTATCATCACAGGAAGCCAAAGGCTTCTACAAACTGAACTGGTTGCAGCGTATCGGCTTCGGAGCCGGTGACTTGGCGCAGAATCTGATTTATCAGACCATCTGCATGTATCTACTCTTCTTCTACACCGATGTCTATGTGCTCGGTGGCGACGCAGCCAAGTCGGCCGGTCTGGCCGGCACCATGTTTCTCGTGGTGCGTCTGGTGGATGTGCTGTGGGATCCTCTTGTAGGCACCTTCGTCGACAAGCACAACCCGAAGCTGGGCAAATACCGCTCCTATCTGGTGACCGGTGGCATCCCTCTGACCATCATGGCCATCCTCTGCTTCTGGGACGGTTTTAAGCCTTCGGTGCTCTATGCTTATATCACCTATGTGGGCATGTCGATGCTCTACACGCTCATCAATGTGCCATACGGTGCGCTGAACTCCTCGCTCACGCGCGACACCGACGAGATCACCATCCTCACCTCTGTACGTATGTTTATGGCCAATGTGGGTGGCTTGTGTGTATCCGCCGGCGTGCCTATCCTCGTGGCCACGCTCGCAGGTGCCGAACTGCCTATCCAGATGGCGCTGTTTATGGGTCTCGGCTCTCTGCCTTCCTTCATCTTCATGCCTCTGGTGCCTGCCATCAAGAAGAAAGTGGGCAAGAAAAACATGTTTTATATCTTCCTCTCCGTGGCCATCCTCGGCATGGCGATGCTTTATATCATCAGCCGTATCGGCACGGTGCAGGAGAATATCGTATGGGTGTATATCGCCCAGTTTATCAAGTCGACGGGTGTGATCGTGGCCACCGGTTATATGTGGGCACTGATCCCCGAGGTGATCTCCTATGGTGAGTATACCACGGGCCGCCGTATCTCGGGCATCGTCAATGCCCTCACCGGTATCTTCTTCAAGGCCGGTATGGCATTGGGCGGCGTGGTGCCGGGCTTTGTGCTGTGGCTGGTCAATTATGAGCCGGTGTCGTCAGAGTCGAGCAATCTGCCCAACGACTCCCATGCCTGGTTCCTCACGATGCTCATCTATTCGCTGGTGGGTCTGGCCCTGCTCATCTTCTGCTTCACGCAGACCAAGGAGCGTGTCGTGATGGACGAGAAGGAGACCAAGAACGTGAAGGTGAGCGACCTCTGGACCGAGTTTCTGCGCAACCGCCCCCTGCGTGTCATCGCCCTTTTCTTCATCACCGCATTCGCTATGATGTCTGTGGGCAATGCCGCCGGTGCCTATTTCATGAACAACATGGAGACCCTGCCCGCTTTGGCTCAGGAGGGTATCCGCTGGCTGGTATGTGTCATCCCCGCCATCCTGCTGGTACTGGCCATGTTTATCATCTCCAAGTATGAGTTGAGCGACGAGCGCATCGACGAGATTAATAAGGCTATAGAGGAAAGGAACAGATAACCGGCATGATAAAAATATCCATAGCGGGCGATTTCGTTCCGATCAACAGAATGGCAAGTCTGGATGAGGAAAGCATCCAGACTGCCTTTTCTGACGTGGCAGAGATCAATCGATCGTGTGATTACAGTATTGTCAATCTGGAATGCCCCATCGTCCTGTCTGATGACGTGAGACCTATTGAAAAAGTCGGTCCCAAATTCAAGACGGATGAAAAAGCCGTGAAGATGCTCCATGCGGCGAAGATGTCATGTGTCACCCTGTCCAACAATCATTTTTGTGATTATGGCGAGGCGGGTGTGCGGGATACCATCGACACTTTGGACCGTAACGGGATAGAACATCTGGGCGGAGGGAGAAATCTTGATGAGGCATCCAAGACACTCTTCAAGACCATCAAAGACAAGAGATTCGCTTTCATCAATTGTTCTGAGCGAGAGTTTGCTACTGCCACACAGCAGTCAGGTGGTGCCAACCCATTAGACCCTATCACTCAATACTATGCCATACAGGAGGCCCGGAAAAATGCGGATTTCGTCATCGCCATCGTGCATGGCGGTGTGGAACAGTATCCTTATCCTACTCCCACGATGAAAAAGACTTATCGTTTCTTGATAGACGCTGGTGCTGATGCCGTGGTAAGCCATCACCAGCATTTCCATTGTGGGTATGAGGTTTATAAGGATAAGCCCGTCTTTTATGGACTGGGCAACTTCTGTTTCGACCATCGGCGGAAGAGAGATTCTTTTTGGAATTACGGCTATATGGTGACTTTGTCGTTTGATGAGAATCATGGTACGCTTTTCGATGTTCATCCTTTCGTACAGTGCAATCATGAGATAGGTGTGAAAATGCTGACGGGAGAAAAAAAGGATTCTTTTTTTGACCGTCTGGCCCGTCTGAATGAAGTGATAGCCGATGATAAGAGATTGCAAGAGACGTTTGAACAATATTTGTCGAAGACCATGGACATCAATAGGATCTTACTTTCTCCCTATACTTCAAAATGGGCTATTTCTCTGTTTGGGCGAGGATGGCTTCCGTCATTCTGCTCCAAGCGCAAGAAGATGTTGTTGTTCGACAGAATAGAATGTGATAGCCACCGTGAACGCCTCCTTCATTATCTGCAGTATCAGATGAAGCATTGAAACAGCAGCATACTCGTTTCTATAACAAAGATTAATCTTATTAATTCCAATTAAATATGTCAAAATCAAGGTATTTGTTTCCCAAAGACTATATGGCTGACCCCTCAGCTAACGTGTTCAACGGCCGTCTGTATGTCTATCCTTCCCATGACTGGGACAGCGGCGAGTGTTTTGATGATGATGGCGGGCATTTCCAGATGCGCGACTATCATGTGCTCTCTATGGACGATGTGATGAACGGCGAAGTGACCGACCACGGCGTGATACTTGATGTCGATCAGGTGCCCTGGGCTGAGAAGCAGATGTGGGACAATGACGTGGTGGAGAAGGACGGCAAGTATTATCTCATTTTCTCTGCCAAGGACTACAACGGCGTGTTCCATCTCGGTGTGGCTGTGGCCGACCGTCCCGAAGGGCCTTTTGTGCCTCAGGACAATCCCATTCGCGGCAGTTATAGTATCGACCCCTGTGTCTTCAAGGACGATGACGGGCAGATTTATGTCTACTTCGGCGGCATCTGGGGCGGACAGTTGCAGTGGTATCGTGACAACAAACTCAAGCCGGCTGCATCGGTAGGGCAGGAGGCCAGCTTCCGTGCGTCCATGTTGCCCGAGGGTGATGAGGATTCCCTGCCATCCAGAGTGGCCCGCATGACCGACGATGTGTTGCAGTTTGCCGAGGAGCCTCGCCCCGTCGTGATTCTTGGTGAGGATGGAAAGCCTTTGAAGGCAAATGACCCGCATCGTTTCTTTGAGGCTTCCTGGATGCACAAGATGAACGGTAAGTATTATTTCTCGTATAGCACGGGCGACACCCACTATCTGTGCTACGCCGTGGGCGACAATCCCTATGGACCGTTCACCTATAAGGGCGTCATCTTAGAGCCTGTCGTAGGCTGGACCACCCATCACAGCATCGTGGAGTATAAAGGCAAGTGGTATCTTTTCCATCACGACTGCGTGCCCTCTAACGATACGACCTGGCTCCGCAGCCTGAAAGTCATCCCGCTGGAGATAGACGAAGATGGTCATATCAAGACCATGGTGAGCGACTGATAGCAGCATATAAAAGAGAAGGGCCGGAAGCATTTGCTTCCGGCCCTTTCCTTGTTTGAGTGATAGTCTTTTTTTTCTCCCAGGAATGAGGCGGGTTATGAGATATATTCGATGAACTTTCTACGGATACCTTTGAGTTCGGCCATTTGTCCCACCATTTGCCCCCAGTTGCCTTCCACGAGCACCCATCCTTTATCGGTCAATGCAAAATCAAAGCCGACGTAGCGATGGTGTGAGGGCAGCGATTGGTGCACCTCGCTGACCAGCTTTTTCAGTTCCTCATAATATGGTACTTGCCACCCTTTGAATTTCAGTCCGGAATCGGGATGACGTTCAAAACGGCCTCCATGTTCATCCACCCCGTCAGTGGTGATGATGCCACTCTCCGCATCGAAAACGGCAAAGATCCCACCATGTCCGGCATTGTCTACTACCGATCCTTTTCTGCCTGTCCGGAAGAAAGGCTGGAGGATATGGCATCCGTCTTTCAGTCTGAATGATGGGATTCTCACGGTGTTTACACTTGACTCATTCCATGCCGCGGTAGACTCATGTTGCTTGATGAGCTCCTCCGCTATCCATACCCCTTTCGTCTGCAACTCATGATATATTTTTTTCGCTTCTGTCTCATCTTTGACAGATGTGATGAATGTATCAGCCCCCAGGCTCCCTTTGATGGGTTTCACGATGAATCGTGGGTGAGCTTTGGTGAACTGTATGAATAGGTCCTCAGAATATGAGTTGCCGATGAAACAGACGTCCCTATGAAAAAACCGCTTGGTGATATTATAAAAAAACTCCTTGTTTCTAAGTTCGTCAAAAACGGCTTCACCATATTTTTCCATCATAGCGTTGTAGCGTTCCCTGTCAGTAAGCCATTCCTGCCATTGTTCATAATTCTGATGGTAAAGATCATAAATGAAATACTCATCATTATTTAAACGAAGAGTAATATGCGCTTTAAGTAGGTTTTTCTCTATTTTTTTCAGGAGGACGGGATCCTTGATACCTTTCAGGTATAATTTTTTTGACTCTTCGAAACCTTTCTTGAAAGCCGGTGAAAATTTATAGTCACCAAGCCCGTAGATTGCCGTTTCTAAGGGAAGAATCACATTTGTGTATAAAGGCAATGTCAAGCGGCTTTTACCCAATAGTTTTCTTGTTTTTTCGTCAAAAGCAAAAAAAGCTTGTGTCGTGTTTCTGAAAATTTTGTTTTTTTTCATTGTGGGTATAATGATTTCAAATAGTTGATATTCTGAAACGCTTCATTTTATAGCTGTACGGCCATTTATCTTGTTTCGTTTTGATATGATTTGTTTGGTTGAGTTTTTTGAGAATATGAGTCCCTTGGAGTCGATGACACAATCAGTCATTGTCACCTGTCCAGGATGGACAAACAGAGTCCGTGAAACGATCTTAGCCTGAATGGTGCAATGGCACATGGAAAGAGATAGTTTTTTGTCTGTTGCTGTGTAAAATGCAGAATTATAATGATTAGTACAAATTCAATTCATTAAGTGATATTCTGAATGTTACAATTATTCTTTTGCGTCTAATTCTTTAAAAATGACGAAGGATTAGTAAACTTGGTGAAGTTTGGCAATCGTGATGCAATTCCTATTCCTATGGTCATTACTGCTGTATAGATAATAGCAGAGACGAAAGACGCTGTAATGTTTAGTTTACTTGCTATTATCATTAGCGGCGTTATCACCATAGCGTGGTATATATAATATTGCATTGTAAATCTACCTTGTCGTGCAACCCATGGCTTATTAGGACATGTGTTTATAAATGCTATTGACATCAGTGTAGCAAGACCGAATACAAACATACGTCTCGTTGCACTATAGATACTGCCGTAATGGGCTGTGTGCGTAAGGTTGCCTAAATACTGAGGAAAGAATAATGGAATAGTAATTGTCAAAGCAAGAAATAAGAAACCAAAAGGCTTGTATTTATTTGGTAGATAGATATTCTTTCCTCTCATAAAATATCCCAGAAAGAAGAATGGCATGAATGATAAAGTTTTTTGTATAGATAGAAATTTACCAAATGAAAGAAAACCAGCTAATATGCTAATACAAATTGTGCATATAAGAACTAATTTTGTATTATTCAATATTCTATCTGGAATTATCTGTATCATTAGTCTCCAATAGATAAGGCTAAGCAGATACCATAAAATGTACCTAGGAGTTAAGACTGTTACAAATATATTATCCGTACCTTTTGAAATCAATCTTGGTATTAAAAATAATGTTTGAAATACAATCAATGGTTCTAAGAGTTGCCAAATAGTTGGCCAAAAGTCTTTCCAATCTTTTTTTCTGGAGAAATAGCCAGAAATAAAGATAAACAATGGCATATGGAATATATATATCCATTGCCACGCTACAACGCAAGCCTTAGAATGATGAGAAAACTCATCCCGTATAAATACATGTCCAGCAATAACCAATACAATTAACCAATATTTAACGGAGTCAATCCGCTCATCACGCACCTTAGGTGTAGTTTCACTGCCATAATTTTGTTCATAATTCATAATAGTGCAATTTGTTTCGTTTTGATATAATTTGTTTGGTCGAGTTTTTAGAGAATATGGGTCCCTTGGAGTTGATGACATTGTCGGTCAGGGTCACCTGTCCTGGATGCACAAAGAGTGAGCGAGATACAGTTTTTGCGTCAATGATACAATGGCTTAATGTGAGTTTCATGTGTTTGCTCCTTGTCATCTCAGTGTTGATGATGCCGGATGATGTGACATGGAACTTACAATGGTCGAAAGACAAATTCACCCCCGAACCGATAATAATATAGTTGTTAGTGGTAAGTTTCCCATTGTTTGTCAATGTCTTATCGTAGATCTGCCTGAAAGTGCAGTTGCGGAAATGCTGGTGCTGGCCTCCGGCACCCTGTACCATACGTGCTCCTTCTATAATACAATTGTCATAAAATATACTGTCGGGGCAGGTGCTGCTGTTTTGAGATCCGCCATGATGTGTCAGCATGACAGAGGTGTACGGGCCACCCTGCCTGAAACGGCTGTTGGTGACGAATAATCCTCTCAGTCGGCTCTGCCCGTAAAATATATGCATCCCACCGCCAATCAAGTCAGCCTGGGTCAGGTCGGCATGGTTGATATGACATCCATGAACTCCGGCCAGTACATTCTGTGTGAAATCAGTTGACTTCCATCCGTCAATCCGGATGTTACTGCTGATGTCGTCCATTCCTTTAGACTTGATGATAAAATCGTGAGAGAGTCCTTTGAAAGACAAGTTCTGAAAAGAAATGTTTTTGCAATTATAAATGCCGAAAGCTACAAAACGTGAATCAGAACTGTCAAATCTGAAATGTCCTTTAGGGGCACCGTCATCCCTGTCTCTCAGAGCTTTAAAGTTTAAGTCCTTTATTGTGCCGTTGGCGCATTGGTACATCCATGCCCAACATGTCTGAGAGAAATTCACAGGTGATCCTTTGCTGTGGCTACGTACGAAAATGGTGGCATGATTGCCGTCGAACTGAAAATCGTGAAGTCCTCTCCAGTATGTTTTGCTGATGCCGTTGGTGGGCATCCCTTTCATATAATAAACCGTATTGCGCAGTTTCACGTTGCCCTGGCCCATCTGGATGGCTTTCGAGATGGCCATACCATCATCCGTCATCGTAGAGTCGATATCTATCATCTGCCCGTCCTTAAAGAACGTGGTGCTGCGGGTCTGAAGATTGGAGAAGAGGACATCTGTACGGGCTTTGTCCGTCTTTGGGTCGTTCCATTGATCAACGTTCTTCCATTTATTGAAATATAATCCATTCACACAGATGACAAAGCAGCGTCTTTTTACATCATAAAACACATCGTTGGTAGTATGCTTTGGCGTAAAAGTCCAGAGAGTCTGATTAACAATGTGTGATGATGGATATGCTATTTTTATTGGGGGCTGGTTTGGTTGTATGGTTATGTCGCTAATGGTGTCGTTATAACATCTCAGAGGTTTGTCGTAATAATTGACACCGTTGCCTTTGGCGCCAAACCATTCTGGGCGAGCTGCCATGGTCCATGAGCCTTTTACTTTTAGTTGGTCTCCAAATATTTGTTCTTTTTCACCTGCTTGGATGTATGTGTTCTGGCCGATGATGATGCCATTATTGATCAGTCCTCCTGAAAAAATGATTTTCTTATTTACAGGAAGATAGAGGGTGCGATTCTGCAAGTCTATAGATTCATTTATATGGACAACCGTCTCCGATTGACTTAAAAGAGACTTTATGGGGTCAGATTGCTGACACCATGTCTTCAATGGGACAAAAATGATAAAGAGAATGTATAGAAGTCTTTTCATTTTATAAAAAGAAAAAAGAGAACACTACATTGAGGTTCTCCCTTTTTCTTCCTATGCTGTATGATGGTTGATACAGATGCCCTGCTGATACCATTGATAGAGGCGGTGTATGCCCTCGTCGATTTCCACCTGGTGATGCCATCCGAGCTGGTGGAGCTTGCTCACGTCGATGAGTTTGCGCGGCGTGCCGTCGGGTTTGGAAGCGTCCCATTGCAATTTGCCTTTGAATCCGATCTCAGCCACCACTTTCTCGGCCAGTGAGCGGATGGTGAGTTCCTTGCCTGTGCCCACATTGATGTGGCAGTTGCGCACCTCTGGGTTGGCAGGATCGTAAGTGTCCTTGAAGTCCACATTCAGCAGTACATGCACGCTGGCGTCGGCCATGTCCTCGCTCCACAAGAACTCGCGCAGTGGCGATCCTGTGCCCCAGAGCGTCACCGCTTCGGGTGTGATGCCGTATTTGGCCAGCACTGTGAGTATCTCGTCGTCGGAGTTGCTGCCGCAGACCCCTTCCACAGGTCTCAGGTCGAGGTCTTTGCGCACAGCCGTCCAGTCTTGCTCATTGAGGCATTTGGCGAGATACACTTTGCGTATCATGGCCGGCAGCACATGGCTGTTCTCGAGATGGAAGTTGTCGTTGGGTCCATAGAGGTTGGTGGGCATGACAGCGATGTAGTTGCAGCCGTATTGCAGGCTGAAGCTCTCGCACATCTTCAGTCCTGCAATCTTGGCGATGGCATACGGCTCGTTGGTGTATTCCAGGGGGGAGGTGAGCAGTGCATCCTCGCGCATCGGCTGCTGAGCCATGCGCGGATAGATACAGGTGCTGCCTAAGAAGAGGAGTTTCTTGACCCCATGACGGTAGCTCTCGCCTATGACATTCTGCTGTATCTGCAGATTTTGGTAAATGAAGTCGGCACGATAGCGCAGGTTGGCCATGATGCCTCCCACGTGGGCTGCCGCGAGCACGACAGCATCGGGCTGCTCCTGGTCGAAGAACTGCCTGACGGCCACTGGGTCGAGCAAGTCGAGCTGCTGATGAGTCCTGCCCACCAGGCGGTTGTATCCCCTGCTGAGGAGATTATTCCAAATAGCCGACCCCACAAGTCCGCGGTGGCCGGCTACGTATATCTTGGCGTTTTTGTCTAAAGTCATCGTATGTCGATTTTTGGGTATGTTATTCAGGCATCTGAGCTTTGAGGTATAGTTTTTTCACGAATTTCATGTCGTGCTCCACCATGATGCGGATGAGATCGGCAAATGAGGTCTTGCGCGGATTCCATCCCAGGCGCTCGCGGGCTTTAGTGGGGTCACCGAGCAGTTGTTCCACCTCTGCCGGCCGGAAATACTTGGGGTCGACCTCCACGAGTGTACGCCCCGTGGCCTTGTCGATGCCTTTCTCGTTGACACCCTCGCCATGCCATTCGAGATGGATACCCACGGCCTCGAAAGCCAGGGTGGCGAACTCCCTCACGCTGTGATACTCACCGGTGGCGATGACGAAGTCGTCGGGCTGTGGCTGTTGCAGCATGAGCCACATACACTCCACATAGTCACGTGCATAGCCCCAGTCGCGCAGTGCGTTCATATTGCCCAGGTAGAGTTTGTCTTGAAATCCCTGTGCGATGCGTGCGGCAGCGAGTGTGATCTTGCGTGTGACGAAAGTCTCACCACGCCGTTCGCTCTCATGATTGAACAGGATGCCGTTGCAGCAAAACATGCCATAGCTCTCGCGGTAGTTTTTGATGATCCAGTATCCATAGAGTTTGGCTACACCGTATGGAGACCTCGGATAGAAAGGCGTAGTCTCTCTCTGAGGCACCTCCTGCACCAGTCCGAAGAGTTCGGAGGTAGATGCCTGGTAGATGCGGCATTTCTTCTCCAGTCCGCAGATCCTGACGGCTTCGAGCAGCCGGAGCACGCCTACGGCGTCGGTGTCGGCGGTGTATTCCGGTACGTCGAACGACACCTTGACATGGCTCTGTGCGGCCAGGTTGTAGATCTCAGTGGGCTGCACCTCTCCGATGATTCGTATCAGCGACGAAGAGTCGGTCATGTCGGCCCAGTGGAGGTTGACCAGTCTTTGTTTTTTCATGTCTCTCACCCATTCATCGAGATAGAGGTGCTCAATGCGACCTGTGTTGAACGATGAGGAGCGTCGGAGCAGTCCGTGCACCTCATATCCTTTTTCGATCAGGAATTCGGCGAGGAAAGAGCCGTCCTGACCTGTAATGCCTGTGATGAGTGCTATCTTTTTGTCCATAGTGTCTTATTCTTCAGAAAATTGTGAAATACGTTGTTCTTCGCTTAATTTACAGATGAGCAGAGTGTCGTCTTTCTCTGCGATGATGTATCCGTCGAGTCCCTGCACCACCACTTTTTTCTCCTCTAAGGTATGGATGATGCAGTTGTGTGTGTCGAACACCTTGATGTTGGCACCGATCTTGCTGTTGCCATAAAGGTCTTTCTGACTCTGGATGAGCAGCGACCCCCAAGTGCCCAGGTCGCTCCATCCGAAATCGGCCGGGCATACGAAGATCTCCGAAGCCTTCTCCATGATGGCATAGTCGACGGAGATGCTCTCACACTCAGGATATCTGAGGTCGATCTGCGCTTGCTCCTCGGGCGTGCCGTAAATGGGCATCATGTTTTCGAATATCTTCGACATGGCAGGCATGTAGATGCGGAAGGCATTGACGATGGTGCTGACATTCCATATGAAGATACCAGCATTCCAGAAATAACTCTTGTTGCGGATATACTTGAGTGCTGTCTCCGCGTCGGGTTTCTCGCGGAAGGAGTCGACCCGGAAGATCTCATTGTTGCGTGCGCTGCTCGTTGTCAGGTCGGCCTGTATGTAGCCGTATCCCGTCTCAGGTCGGGTGGGTTTCATGCCGAGCGTGACGATGGCGTCGGTCTCGCCAGTGAATCTCAGGCACATTTTGATCACGCGTCGGAATTCGCTGCCGTTGGTCACGATATGGTCGCTTGGGGTGACCACAACATTGGCCTTGGGATCCTTCTTCTTGATACGCCAGCTGACGTATGCGATACAAGGCGCAGTGTTGCGTCGGCAGGGCTCGCACAAGATGTTCTCTACCGGTATCTCAGGCAATTGTTCGTGCACCAGCTGTGCGTATTTGGCATTGGTGACCACCCATGTGTTTTCTGTCTTGCAGATGCCTTCAAACCGGTCGTAAGTCAGTTGCAGGAGCGACCGGCCTACACCCAGTACGTCGATGAATTGCTTGGGACGCTCTGTGGTGCTCATCGGCCAGAATCGGCTTCCTATACCTCCGGCCATGATCACAAGATGATTGTTAGTTGCTGCCATGTCTGGTTTTTTTATTAAGGTGTCAGTTTATCGGATAATCTCTATGGCCACTGAACCCGGCTTCATGCCCTGGGGCATAGTGACGGTCACCATGTCTCCTTGGACATGGCATTTCAGTCGCCTGCCGTCCTGCAGCAGTCTGACGCTTCTGCTGTTGCGCGGCTTGTTGTTCTTCCATGAGATCTGTGTGGGGAAAGGGCTCCCGTCCTGATGCCTGTAGATGGCGTATAACTTCTTGCCATCCTTGGAAGCTGTAAACCAGATGTCGCCGTCGTGATAATGGGCGGTCGGCACCGTGTTGTAGATAGCCTTTCCGTTGGCGCGCATCCATCGTCCGATCTCACTGAGCCGTTGTACGACCTCAGGCTGGATGATGCCTTCGGGTGTGGGTCCTACGCCCAGCACCATATTCCCTCCCTTGGCCACGATCTCGATGAGCGTGTTGATGACCTGTTGTGAAGTCTTCCACCTGGGATTCCGGACATATCCCCAGTCGTCGCTCAGTGGTATACAACTCTCCCAGGGATAGTCGAGCTGGGTGTCGGGTACGGTTCGCTCGGGAGTCTGGTAGTTTTCATAGGGTCCGTGGATGGTGCGGTCTACGATGATCAGACCCGGTTGATGGTTGCGTGCCATGCGTGCGATGCGGTCCATGTCGATGTCCTGGTGGTTTTCCGCGCACACCCATCCACCGTCGAGCCAGAGGATGTCTACCTGTCCGTACCGACTCATGATTTCCTCAATCTGGTTGTAGGTGAAGTCTTTGAATTGCTGCCATCGCCAGGGGTATTTCTTGATGGGGTAGTTGACATTCCTCCCTTTTGTGGGGTATACGTCCCACCAATAGTACTGCGAGTGCCAGTCGGGCTTTGAGAAGTAAGTGCCTGCCATGAAACCCTTCGCGCGGAAAGCCTCGAGCACATGTCTGAGCACATCCCGTCGGGGATGACCGGCGAAGGCATGCCTTGCGATGGTGAAGTCGGTCTGCCGGCTGTCGTACATGCAGAACCCGTCGTGGTGCTTGGTGGTGAAGATGACATACTTCATCCCTGCATCGTGCAAGACCGAAGCCCATTGCTCAGGGTCGAAATCGACGGGATTGAACTGTTCGGCATGCCCCCAGTACCAGTCTTTGTACTGCTGATAGGTCATGGTGGTGTCGCGTGTGATCCAGTCCTCGTCGCAGATCGACCATGACTCCACGATGCCCGGCACGGCATACAGTCCCCAGTGTATCAGCACCCCGAACTTTTGGTCCTGCCAATGATGCAGACGCTCCACGACTTGCGCGTCGGCAGGCCACTGATAAGTGTCAGAGCGTTCATGCACGTTGCCTTGCGCACCGGCCCTGAATGCGCTCAGGGCCAGGATGAGGATGGTCAGTAAAAAGGTTCTGTAAGAGGACATGTGGCAGTGTCAATCGTCGTCTTCGTCGGCTACGCCATTGAAGTGCAATTGTATGCTACGTCTGAGGTCCATGTAGGGCATCCAGATGGTCTCGCTTGGGTAATGAGACAGCAGGCGAAGGTTGAAGGACTCGAGGATCCAGAATCGCTTGAAGTGGTTGTGTGCCTTGGACATTCCGTTCAGACGTGTCTCGAATTTGCCGAAGTTGCCCCCCTCAAGTATCTCGTTGATGATAAAGAGTCCTTCTTTCTTGTCGGGTGAGACATATAAGTATTCCTCACTGAGTCCGAGCATCTCATGCAGGATGTATGCCATGGCCCGTGCGAATTTGTAAAGATGGAATCTCTTGAGCGTGGCAATGAGTTGCTTGTTGGCATCAGGGCTGATCCCGTCGTGCTTGCGTTTCTTCAGCAGGTAAAAATAGTCGATGACCTGACGGAGTCCCACCCCTCTCTTGATGAGGTGGCGGTACATGTGTATCAGCTGGTAGAGCGTGTTGAACTCATTGCTTGGGACGAAAAAGGAGTATCTCCCATCTGCCGAAGTGACTTTTCGCCCGAATTCAGTGGACTCCTTCTCTTTGAAATATTTCTGCAGCTTTTTGTTAGTGAATGGATTCTTCAGTGTAGACGGTGTGAAATGCACTTCTACCTCTGCGTCGCTGAACATGGGGAAGTCGACATGTATGCGGGTGGCATCCTTGCTGCTATAATACTTGGTGGTGAACTGGAGGATTTTCTCACGTCCGCCCTCCAGCCAGATGTCTATGTCGCCACAGGTGCGCATATATGGATCGGGATACATGAGTGCGTTGCCCTGACCTTTGAGGATACAGTTGCGAAATCCATTTTCCAGGAACCATTCCGACGCCTTTTGTGTGCGACCGAAGAGTGTGGTGTTGTTCTTCCTCAGCCGATGCCCCTCAAAGACCCATTCCATCACGTCCTCATCACTTGGCTTATTGCCCATGAAGTCGTCTTTTTTGAGCCTGCCGTTCTCCATGAGGATAGTGGGAAGGTACATTCCGATGATTGCATGTTTAGTAGCGAAGATGAGCAATTCGTGCCAGTTGATGTCTTTAATACATTCAGGTACGGGCTGGTCTTCGTTGAGGCAAAACCTCAGAAGTGCGAGGTAATTATTGGTTGGATCCATTTTAGTGCTTGATGATTTTGGCGAATGTGAGGAATATAATCTTGAAATATTCCTTAAGAGTCTGGTTGTTGATATACTGAAGGTTGTATTCTATCTTCTTAGGCATTATCTGCTCGATATACATTTTCTCAGGGTTGTCGGCCATGCCGAGGATGATGTTCTCTTCGGAGAAAGCGATAGAAGCATAGTCGGTGATACCAGGTTGGACACTGAGCACCACACGCTGCTCGGGTGTGTAAAGTCTGACATAGCGTTCCACCTCCGGTCTGGGCCCTACCAGGCTCATGTCTCCGATCAGCACATTCCAGAGCTGGGGCAGTTCGTCCAGTTTGTATTTCCTCAGGATAAATCCCATCTTGGTGATGCGTGAGTCGTGCCCGCCTATGGTGATGAGAGTACCCTTGTCGGAACCGACGCGCATGGTGCGGAATTTGAAGAGCCTGAAGGGTATGCCGTTTTTCCCGATGCGTTTCTGTGAGTAAAATCCCGGTCCTTTGCTGCTGATGCGTATGAGGATGTAGATCAGCAGCAATAAAGGCGATATCAGGATCAACCCGATCGCAGAGAGCAGTATGTCTACGAATCGTATCATTCGGCCGTCGGCTGACTCTTGACGAGATGGTAGGCGTCGGTTACAGTTTTGATGACGAAGGCCACTTTCTCGTCGTCAAGTTGCGGATAGACAGGCAGTGAGATCTCATTCTCGTAGTCGAGATAGGCCTGGGGGTAGTCTTTGATGTCGAAGCCCAGGTTTTTATAGTATGTGAGCATGGGCAGCGGCACGAAATGTACATTCACCGCCACGTCGTGCCTGGCGATCTCTGCTATCATGGCATCGCGTTGCGACTCAGTGAATCCCTTGACACGGAGCGCATAGACATGATATGATGTCTCTTTGCCGTTTTCGCGGCAGGGTGGCAGTATGGCCCAGTCGCATGCCGAGAAAGCGGCGTTGTATGCCTCATACACCCGCATTCGCTCTCGGAGCAGTTTGGGATATTGGCGTATTTGCGCCAGTCCGATGGCTGCATTGATGTCGGCCATGTTGACTTTCATGCCTTGCCCTACGATGTCGTAGCGCCATCCTCCCGCCTGGCTCTTGGTGAATGCGTCTTTGGTCTGGCAGTTGAGAGACATCAGTCGCAAATCCTTGTAGAGTTGTTCGTTGTCGAATGGCAGCGGCATGTTGAAGCAGATCATGCCCCCCTCGGCAGTGGTCACATTTTTCACGGCATGCAGTGAGTATACCGCGATGTCTGTCTCCGTGCCGTTGTTTTTGCCATTGTAGCGTGCGCCCACGGAGTGGGCCGAGTCGCTCAGTACCAGGATCCTGCCCAACTTTTTCTGTATATCCGTTGCGGGCTGGAACAACTCCCTGATCTGTGGCTCCTTGACGAGGTCCATGATGGCATCGTAGTCGCAAGGGAATCCTGCGATATCCACGGGGATGATGGCCTTGGTCTTAGGTGTGATGGCTCTGCGGATGGCATCGACAGAGATATTGAAGTCGGTTCCTGAGTCGGCCATCACGACCTTTGCCCCGGTCCATAGCGGAGCCATGGCCGTAGCGCAGTAGGTGTAGGCTGGGATGATGACTTCATCGCCTGGCTGCACGCCAAACCATCTGAGGATCATCAATGCTCCGGAGCTCCAGGAGTTGACACCGAGGGCAGCCTGTGTGCCTGTCAGCTTGACAAATTCCTGCTCCAGCGCTTTCACCTTCGGTCCTGTGGTGATCCATCCGGACCGCAGAGAGTCGACTACCTCGTTAACGACGGAGTCGTCTACATAGGGGGGCGAAAAAGGTATTTTCATATAGTGTATATTTTTATATTTATCGGGTTGATGTGACTATTATTGTCCTGCTAATTGACTAACTTCACGAACGATGCGATTTCCTTTACCCTTGACCTGAAATACTTCTGGTAGTTCTTCTCCAGAAGCTCACGGCTCAGACGCTTCTCCTCGGGGTATAGCTTCATTTCGTGTGCGATGATGTTTTCAGGGGTATACCTGAATCCGATCACCTTGCCGGGGTTGCCCACCACGATGGCATAGGGTGGCACTTTGCAGCTTCTGAGCACCGTGCCGGCTCCGATGATGGCTCCGCGTCCGATATGCGTGCCAGAGAGCAGGGTGACATTAGCGGCCAGCCATACACTCTCCTCGACGATGACTTCACCGGCCTGCAGGTTGTCGTTGCCTTGCTCATGTATCTCACGCCCTATCTCCACGACATGGTTGTCGGTGACAACTGTCAGTCCACCTGCTGCTCCTGAGTCGTCGCCCATGACGAACCGGCCCTTGGTGGCATAGAGCACATTGTTCCAGTCGATGTTGACATTGCGTCCTAAATAAATGTGGTTTCTGCCGCTGACGATGGATGGTTTGTGGACATGTGCCCCCGGGCCAAACGCACCCCATCGGGCAGGCCGTGAGATATATCTCGTCAAGAATGACGAAAACGAGAGCTTGAGCGCATGGAGCGCATATTTTATTTTGAAAAGCATAGCTTGAAAGATCAATACTCGGTCTTACCTGATGGTGTATCCTCCGTCGACGACCAGATTCTGGCCGGTGACCCATCTGGAGGCGTCGCTCAGCAGATAGACGCAAGCGTTGGCAATATCCGAGGGTTCGCCCAGACCGAGAGGGAAGCCGTCAGTGCGTTTTCTGTAGTCTTCGGCCGACAGTGTGGAGAGATAATTCTCCATCAAGGGGGTCTTGATAGTGCCGGGAGAGATGCTGTTGACCCGGATGCGTCGCTTGGCGTACTCAAGTGCGAGCACACGTGCCCCGCTTACCAACGCACCTTTTGAGGTGGAGTAGGCCGCAAGGCCACTCCGCGCGATGAGACTGGTGATAGAAGCGATGAAGACAACACTTCCCCCGTTGTTGAAATGCTTGATCTGGCAGAGGTGCCTGGCCATTTCAAACCCGCTGAGGGTGTTCACCCGCAGCAACGTCTCATAATCGGATGGTGTGAGGAGTTTCGACGGTGCGGTTTTCTCTATGCCCGCTGAATGTATGAAACCGTCGGCCTTGCCATGATGCAGGAGGATGAGGTTCACCACTCCGGGGATGTCTTCAAGGTTGCTCAGGTCGAGGGAGATGGCCTCGTGGCCAGTGCCCTCAAGGGCGCTGATGACCTCTGCCAGCCTTGCCTGATCGCGTGCGATGGCCACGATCCTTGCTCCCATCCTGCTGCACTGGATGGCACACTGGCGCCCGATGCCAGAAGAGGCACCTGTGATGACGATGGTCTTGCCCTGGAGTGAAAATGGTGACTCCATTTTATATCTCTACGATATCGCTGATATGGCAGTGGTCGAGAGAAAGGATGGCCGTAGACCACGACATGCCTACTCCGAAAGCACTCAGCAGCACGGTCTTGCGCTCGTCGAGACTGTCTTTCAGTTCGCTGACTATGGTGAGCGGCACGGACACCGATGAGGTGTTGCCAAACTTCTCAATGGTGTGGGGTATCTTGGCTGTGTCAAGTTTCATCTTCTTGGCGATATAACTATTGATATAGTTGTTGGCTTGATGGAAGACGAAAAAGTCGATCTGGTCTTTGTCCATCCCCGCATACTCCAGTGTCTTTTTGATGTCACGTGGGATTTCTCTAATCACAAAGGTGAAGACGTCACCACCGCGCATATATCCCTGCTCGTCACTGCGTATATTGCCATATTCGTCGACCACACGCTCACGCAGTGTCTCCTCACTGCTGGGATAGCGATAACCACCACCCTTGATCATGATGAGGTCGTGGCGGGAACCGTCGGAATTGAGTGAAAACCAGCTCTTGCCGTATCGCTCGTCTCGCTCGATGAGCGCAGCCACGGCCCCGTCGCCAAAAATGAAAGCACTGCGGCGGTCTTTGGGTGAATAAACTTTGGAGCGCGTCTCACCGTCGAGTATCAGAGCCTTGCGGAAATGACCTCCCTGCATCATGCTGTAGACCACAGACAGGGCATAGCTGAATCCGGCACAGCCTAACTGTATGTCGAAGGCGACACAACTGTTGGGCAGGCCCAGCCTGTGCTGCAAGATGATAGATGTGGCAGGCATGCGATAGTCGGGTGTCTGCGAGAGAAAGACCAGCAGGTCGATTTCTGTACGGTCGACGTCGTTGTCCTTGAACAGCTGTTCGGCAGCCGCATAGCATAAGTCGGACGAGCAGGTGCCGGCATCGGCAAACCGACGCTCGTATACCCCGATTTTGTCGACCACCTCCTTCACCTGGTCGGCAGGGAAATAGTCGGTGTACTCGTAATTGTGAATGATGTGCCGGGGCACGCATCCTGCCATGGCACGGATGCCTACCCCCTCGAAAGAAATCAAAGCCATAGCGTCAAGCTGTTGCCAGGAGATAGAGGTCGTTGATGGTCTGTGCCGTGTGGATGTCTTTCTCTTCAATCTGCTTCTCAAACTCCTCGTCAAAGAAAGCGATGATGAGCATGACAGACAGCGAACTCCACTCGTCCAGTTCCTTGAACTCGGTGTCGGGAGTCAGCGCCTCCACATCTTCAATCTCTATGGCCTCGGCCAGTTTCTCGATAAATTCTTTTATTTCCATTGTTTTGGTGTTACGTTGACAGCATTCTGACATAAAGGTCGACAATGCCTTTGTTGATGATATCGAAATCCAGACGGCCGCGAATAGTCTCGCGGCTATGGTCCGTATAGGGTTGCTTTAAAGACTGCAGGATCTGCCGGGCGGCCTGCTGCGGGTCGCGGCTGATGATCTGAGAGTTGCTCAGGCCCTGGAGCTGTTTGGCGGCATCACCCACCTCCACGCTGTAGACGCGCTTGTCGAGGGCCAGTGCCTCTCGGATGATGTTGGGCGACCCCTCTTCGTCGGAGGTGAGCAGCAGGAAGTCGCAGGCGTTGATATAGACAGGCACTTCGTCGGCCTGCACCTGGCACATGACGAGCATGTGATAGTCGTTGCCCAGTTGTTGGACGATGCGCTCAGCGATGTCGCGGCGCTTCAGACGGTTGTTGTGTACATCGGAGAAGAGCACCTGTATGCCTTCGCCGAGTCCCAACTGAGCCTTGGCATCGGCCTGTGGTGTGGGGTGAAACAGGGTATAGTCGACACCCAGACCCTGGATAAAGTGACGTCCAGCCAGTTTTTTGCGTAGTGTTTCGGGAAGATAGTCGGTCATCTCCTGGGCCACAAAACCTATCTGCTCATAGAGCAGGATACATATGAACGACGCCCATTGGTTGAGACGGATACGCAGACGTGACAGCGGGCTTTTTGTCGTCTTGATACTCTTGGCGTGGATATCTGTACCGTGAAAAGTGATGAACTTGCGACATTTCAGTCCGCAAAGAGCCAACCAAACGAGGATGGCATACATGCCGCCAAAATGCACATGCACGATGTCGCAATGACGGGCTGCACGGCGCATGTCTCTCAGCGACTGCAGGCGATGCCGCTTGCGGAACGGTGCGAAATCAGCCTGCTCTACCCGTGGGTCTTTGCGCAGAGAGGTGAGCATACGCGACAAGATGGGGTTGCCGATGACGCGCACTGTGCCGCTCTGGTTGGAAATGAGCAAAATCTTCATTTTTAGTCTTTCTCGCTTATTTTCTGGCAGGCTTTGTATACGAAGGCGGCGGTCTTCTTCAGCGGATGCCGCTCGTCGTTGCTCCACTTGTCGGCGTATTGCCCGAAGATGTCATGCCCTGTGAGTTGATACAACGCCTGCATCTGTGCGATATGCAGATGGTGGTAAAAGGGGCTGGCTATCCTGCCCTCTAAGTCGTACATGCTCCAAAAACTCCTGGAAAATTTAGGTAGTAGCGTCTCCAGTGACTGTAAAGACTGGTCGAGCGTCGTCTTGTATTTACCTTCATCCTTGGCCATGATGGTATAGTCGAAAAGCCCGAAAAGGGCGAAGATCCAGCCGTTCATCACGGCTTTTCGGTTGGCGTACTCCAGTAATATCACCTGGCCGTCGATGTTCTGTGTGGTGCCGCCTTGCGTAGTCGGCAGGAGCATGAAATCGAGCGCCCGGCGGGCGGCATCCAGGTGCTGTGGGTCTTTGGTGAGGCTATAATAGCGCAGGAGCAGTGATGCACCCTCGCCCTGTGCCATCGCCCCGTAGGGGTGGGAGGGGTAGATGAAAGAGAAATTGTCCCAGGCGCCGGACGACTCCTGATGAGAGACGGCCCATTGTGCGGATTGTGTGAATTTCTTCTTATAGATGTCCTTGCCTGTCATGAGATACAGGTCGTATGCTCCCAGTCCGTATTGGAAAATGGCAACAGGGAAGTCGACACGCTGTCTGTCGTGCGTGACAAGGACGGGCAGCTGGTCGGACTCGAGCAAGCGCGGCTGCATCGTGACTTTCTCCGTCAGGTTGTTATAATATCCCCTGACCTCGGTGGTGGAAAAGCACTTGCCGATGTCCTGATTGACATGCAGGGTGCTTTTGCCTGTCAGCATACGATGCCATTTCTTGATATTCCCGACGGTGAGACTCATTGGAACAAGCTCAGAAGGCGCTGCTGGTCGAACAGGCCGTAGTGATTGTTGATGTCATGAAGCGATACGGCCTTGGTCATGCATTCTGCCAGTGCATTGACATCTCCCACTTCGCAGTGAAAGCCGTTTTGCCCCGGCGTGATGAGCTGGCGTATCACCGGCACGCAGGTGGTGGCAACGGCGGGACGGTCGAAACACATCGCCTCTAAAAGCACGTTGGGGAATCCCTCCATGCGCGATGGAAGCACAAACACGTCACAATAGCGCATATATGGGTAGGGATTGTCCTTGAATCCCAGGAATTGGACCTCGTCTTCAGGCCTCACACGCGCGACGATATTCCGGGCATAGTCGGTGTTGTGGCGGCCGAGGATGGTGAGACGTGCCTGGGGAATATTTTTCCTGACGATGGCAAAGGCCTCCAGCAGGATGTCTATGCCCTTGGAATAGGCCACATTGCAGACCGTGAGGAAATGGACGTGTCCCGGCTCGTAGGGATTGACAGCCCCGTCGGCTGAAGACACGACAAACTCTTTGTCTACAGGATTGTTGATGGCGATGACTTTCTCCGGCGGGAGATGATAGAAGCTGATGAGCTCGTCGCGCATCGCCTCAGACTGACCTATGATATAACGTGCCTTTCTCAGGAGGAGGCGGTTGACCAACTTGATGACTTTCCACTTCATACCGGCCAGTCCCCGGTGCAAGACATTGCTGGGCATATTGGGCACCCTCACGATGATGGGCGTCTTGGTGCGCTGGCCGGCGATGATGCCGGCGATGGAGACATGCTCACGGCTTGAGAACATGATGCCTCCGGGATGCGCCTTGATGAATGCCGTGAGCCGGGAAATGCCGGCCATCGCCCTTTTGCATCCGAGAGAGACAATCTGAAACTCCTCGCCAATCCATCGGGTCATCTCCCCCCTGCCATTGCCGAAGTCGACAAAGACGACGCTGACGCCCTGCCGCTTGAGCAGACGGGCAAACGTGATGCTGACGCGCTCGGCACCACCTGCACTGAGATTGGGGAGCAGAAAATAGCAGGTCATTTGATTTCAGGATGCCTTTTTTTGCAAATCTCTAAATGTATGAAGAAAACCATCAACAGGAAATAAGTCGTCTTGGAATAATAACTCACCATACCCCATTCGTTGATTAATCGAGTAATCATGATGGTAATGACTATAAAACAAGATGTCTCGACTTTGATATATTTAAAGGTTTTCCAGAGCAGATAGACAAAAATACCATAATAAGATGCCAATCCTATAATGCCACCATTGGCCGCCAATTCAGCATAATTGCAATGTAGATAACTGTCTCCGCTGAAATGTTCAACAACAAGTAGACGCGCATTTCCCATCCCAATACCCAGATACGGCGTCTCACGAAATTGCTGCCAGCCCAACTCTCTCATGGCTGCTCGTATAGATGATGAGTAGTCGGCTTTTCCCTCTCCGGTGTAAGCTGCAATCATACCGTTCATGCGGTTTGTCAAACCAGAGAATATTTCGAGTTGTGATGCTACAACCAATATGGCAACCACAGCGACGATGATAATCAAGATACGCAGGATGGGGAGTAGGTTGGTCTTGATGTTCTTGGAGTTCTTGAGTATGTAGAGCATGGTAACGCCAAGTATTAATGCAACGAGAGCCTTGCGACTCTGTGTGGATGTGACCAACAGTATCGCAGGTATGACCATCAAGATGGATGCAGTTTTTTTCCTGAAGAGGTGAAAAAAGAAATGGATGATAATGGTGTTGGCAACCAGCATGCCTACAGAGTTGATGTTGGCAAAAGTAGAGCCCAACCGCCCAAATCCACCTAATCCTAAGGCTCTTGCCGGGCCATAGAGTATGATACAATAAGCCAGCACGGTATATCCTGTCCACATGTATACTTTCAGCAGCGGGTCAATCGTTTTCAGCTTGTTGTAATAGGAATAGAGCACTGTCATCAGCACAATATTCTGAAAAATGGTATAGCCTTTCACCATAGCCATATAATAGTTGCGTGCCCAGAATATGGAAGCCAGACAAAAGATGCAAAACTGTAAAGTGGCAATATGGTATACTCCAAAACTCATCCTGAAACTGTTGAGCAGAAAAATCATGGCCGTCAGCCCCATCACGATAGATGCTTCGTAGGGAGTAGAACCTGCCAAATTGCTCGCAGTATATATTACATATGTCAGGAAGATGATGATGTGGTCTTTGGAAGACATTATATATCGAGGCATCGCTGTTTCTTGTTGTTAATGTAAGTGAGTGATGAATGGTAAAGCTGTTGGCGGTATTTTATGCCAAAAGCGAATTATTTGTAGAAAGATTTTCGAATATTTTCTCCCATTGGTCTACGATGAGGGGAAGTGCATATCCTTTTGTTTTCTCAATGGCATTTCTGCTGAGAGCGGACATCATTTTTTCATCGTCTATCAATCGCTGTATTTTATCAGCCATTTCCTTTTCGTCAAAAGGGGTTATAAGAAATCCGTTCACACCATCTTTGATGAGTTCTTCAGTCCCTTCGTAGGAGTGATAGGCTACAGGAACACAGCCGTAGTTCATGCCTTCTATGATAGACATGTTCCATGACTCAAAGAAACTGGTTACACAAACCACTTTCGCCCGCTTATAGTAGGTGGCGACGTCTTGATGATGTCCTTCAAAGAAGATATTGGACAACTTTTGTTCTTTGCAAAACCTTTTCACGGGTTCTGCTGCCGACCCTTGTCCGACAACGAGTGCTTTCCAGTCTGGATTATTACTTTCCAGACGTTTCCAAACTCTTGCGAATGAGATCAGGTTTTTGGGCATATTTGACAGGCGGCCAAGAAAAAGAATGATATTCTCTTTGGGTGCTATCTGATATTCTTCATCCCAAAAAGGATTCGGATTGGGTATGCTAAATAGCTTTTCTTTTGGCACATGTGGGTAATATCTGGCTATTCTGTCTATATAGCCGTCTGTCAGCACACCATACAAGTCGCAACACTCTATGGTCTTACTGATGATGCCCTTTTCATGCCACACATAGTATTTGCTCAGGAGTTGTGGAAAGATGATTCCCGTCCATTTGAGAATACGATGGCTAAGTCGTCTGGCGCGTATCACCTTGGAGGCAGAACGTAAGTGATCCAGTCCAGGGAAAGGCTGTAAGTGGTTGAACGTGACACGCTTGATTGCAGAAGGCGTGTTTTTTAGAAACTGGAGGGCTTTTTCGTTGTGATTCAGACTGATGATGATGTCTGGGCGTGTTTCCTCTATCACGTTTCTCCATTCAGACAGTATCTCATCCCATGGCCGCCTGACAGTTTTGATATAGTGATGAGGGCATGTAAACTGATAGTCTGACGGGATTGCTCTTTTCTCGTAATAGACGACCAAAGACTCATGACCTCTGTTTTTAAATTCAGTAATAATGCTGTCGGTGACTTTTTGCATGCCACCGATATATCTGATGATGGGGATAAAGCTTAAAAATAATAATCTCATAATCAGAGTGATTGGAGATAAATCATGGAGGAGTCTCTTAACGCCTGGAGCTTTTGAGATACTTGGGTGTAGTCGATTTCTTTTTCCCAAATATGTGAATGAAGGGCTTCTTCGTAAGATGCAAAGAATCTTTCAGAGAGCCCCAGTGCATCCAGCAGGCTGGTGATACGTGTGGATCGTTTGTCTCCCTTAGGGTATATGACCATAAAAGGTCGTTGGTATGTCAGGCTGAGTGCCAATCCATGAAAGGAATGTGTAATGACAAAACGCGACTGTGCGATGGTCCTGATCCAGGCGTCGATGGTAGTCCGTTGCCATGGAATCCTGCCAAACAGCCTCCACTTCTTGTTGGCATCTGTAAATCTCAGCTCCATCTTCCTGGCTATTTCCCTGGCCATCTGCTCCAGGCGTGGGGTGGGGTAAAGCGCATAATAAGCCAGCGTTTCTTCTGCAGAGATTTCACCGGTCAGTTCTCGATAGTCTTGGCGAAGGAGCGAAGGGTCGAGCACATGTTCTACATGTCGGTGGAACAGCTGTGACAGAGACTCTGCCCCTTCTTTCTCCCGGCAACTGATAGCTTTGAATTTCTGAAATTGCTGCTCCGCAAATGCCGTCAGCTCCTGATTGCCACTCCATTGGTCCGACCCCATGCTGGATGCATAGGCGGCTTTGGTTGTTTGTTGATTGCCAAAGGGAAGGAAAAAGGTCTTGGCCTTGGCGCGTGTGATCCTTGGATTCCACACTTGGTCACTGCCTACAAGGTACAGTTCGGCAGAGGGTGGGTCTTCTTTCAGCTCCTGAAGGCTGCGATAGTATCTGGTGCGTGGCAGCAGTCTCCAGAAATGCTCAAAGCTCTTGGTCTCTGGGCTTGCTTGATCCAAGGCGTTGAGCAGTCTGGTTCGTATGCTTGGATGGGTTGGCAGGTCATTCAGACGATAATCTATCAGTCTGACTTCATGTCCCAATTCCTGAAGTGTCCTCACTGTGGCGTAAGTCTGGAGAAAAGCTCCAAAATTATGCTCATGCCAGATGGTAAGCAGTGCTACATTCATGTAGTAAAGATCATGCTAATGAGTGGTAGATAGCCTAAGTAAGGTGGATATTTTACGCCGCAGCCGGTATATTTCTTGATTCAGCCAGCCATATCTGAAATATTTCTTTGAAAGCGTATAGAAAGAAGTCTGGGGATAATCTCTCCAAAAGTCGGCTCTTTTAGGATGGGCAGCAACAGGCGTGCGTAGTGCCGGCTGTGAGCATTCTTTCGCTGTGACGGGCAGGGTGTTGAGATGATGTGAAATCTCTCTGAACAGCCCAGTTCCTTTTGCTGTGTTGGTCATGATCAAGGAGACACCTTGATGATTGTAGAAACTGCCATGGCTCTTGCGTATGCCCCAGAAGTCTCCAAGTGTGATGTCACCGGCCCTTTGCATGCTGGTGTATGGACATTGATGGCAAGAGGGTCTTGTGACGAGCCCTGAAAAATGGATGTCGTGCCATAACTGGGCCATTCCTTTGCCTGTCATCTCGCTGCCGTCGCTGTATGCCAGTTGAAATTTCGTGTCAGCCCATCCGTTGCCTTTCCAGCGCATGTTGATGGATTTGAGATGCTTCTTGCGCTGGGCAAATGACAAGTAGTCATTGTATATCATGGGGCTTGACACACTCCTGCATACCAAGTCGCAGAGGATGAGCCGCTCATAGTCTTTTCTCAGAAAGGATCTTACAGCGTCTGTCTGGCACGGTGTCCCGCTAAATAGTATCCATTGTCCGCTTTGCAGCCTCATGCGGATGTCATGATATATATCCGCGGCTACATGACTTTGCACATATTTGGCACCGTGCATGGCTCTTACGCCGGACAGGTCGGTGGCGCAGGTGTGGATCACATGGAAGTCTTTGTCGTAAACAGCCCCGTAAACAGCGCCACCTCGTTGGATGACGGCCTCGGCCAGGTGGTAGAATACTCCACCCGATGTACTTCTTCCTACTACTTCTGAGTCTTTGCTGTATGCCGCATAAATGTGCTGTGAGTCATCCTTTGATGTACTTGTAGCGTTCAGGGCAGGACAGATCTTTTCGCAGAGTCCACATTCCGTACATCTTTCGGCTACGACCACCGGGTGAGCGAAGCCTTCGTCATCAGCAGCCATGTATATGGCATCGTGTCCACATATCGCTACGCAGGCAGAGCAACCTAAACACTTTTGCGGCTCGAGACGGAAGATGCTCATTTGGTGTCTTCTCGGATATATTTATGTATTTTATCCTGACCGATAATACGCTCCATATTGCGGCTGAGAACCCTGATGGGCGATCCTCCATGTACGCAGTAGGACTCATACTGGCCTCCTCTGGTCACGGTGCTTCTCATGCCAAAGATGCAGTGATGAGGCACGTTGACAGAGTGCATAATGACACATTGTAATCCAAACCAACAGTTGTCGCCAACGACAATGGGGCCGTAAGCCTTCTTAAACCGCTTCTTCTCCATGTCATAGATGGGATGGAAATTGGTGTCCATGATGATGGTCTCATATCCCACACGGGCGTGCTCACCAAAGGTGACCCCGATAAAACTGATCAGTTTGATGGAGGTCGTGGCCATGAAGTCATCACCAAGCACTACTACGGAGTCTTTCCCGGTGACGATAAAAGAATTATTGCCTATGATGCATGACCCCTTGAAAATGATTTTGCCGCGGTGAGTCCAGTGGATGCCATTGTTGGGATACATGTGCCCTCCAAACATTCCAAGGCGTATCATTCCCGGGCGAAGGTGCCGGCTGTGTATCTCTATGCTTCCTCCTAATTTGTGAAAATGGGGCTTCCTGATCCAAATAGGAAGGTGTATGGCCTGTTTGAAAGGCAAATAGTAGAAGTTGAAAAACAGGGATGGAAAAAGGAACTTCAACAGATAAAGTGCCTCTTTTATTCCATGATTTATTTTTTTCCAGCTCATCTCAGTTTACTTTTGACCATGCTTGTTGTAAAATTGCGTTCGGCTTTGGTCAGACCAATAAAATAGATAATGACAAGTGATGATATCTCTATGATAATCACTTTCATGATCAGTATGAGTATGCTGTTTGTCTCAGTCCACATATTTAGCAACACAGGAACGATGGTGGCAATACCCCATGAGACAAAACATAGCAAGACGACATTGCGCAGGTATTTCATCACCGGAAAGCGCAGCATCTCATGCAGGAAATACACCCTAAGCATCAGGCTGATAAAAGAAATCAGAATGATCGTATAGACTGTAGACTCGGGTGGATAGCCTAAGTAAAGCAGTATCCATGCGATGGGGAAATTCAGCAGCGTACAAGTCCCGACGACTAACTGGTATTTGCGTATCTTGCCTGTGGCAAGCAATAACGTGACAAGAGGTGTCGAAAGTGTATTGACCATGGCCGACACAAGAATCAGCTGACAGAACAGACAGGTGTGTGCAGGCACTTTGACAAGCCATAAGTCGAGGATGTATTGTGTGTTGGAGATGATGGGTATGTTGAATAGCATGAGGAGTAGAAAGGACAACTTGGAACTGGTCATGGTCAGACGTTCATATTCAGCCTTGTTGCCTATGGCATAATTCTTGGTGATCTGCGGGCGTACCGCTGTCATGAAGTTGGAAGCAAATTTGGTGACAGCCTTATCCACCTGGAGGGCAAGTCCACGTGCAGCATTGACGGCGGGGCCGCAATAAACATTGAGGAGCATGTTGATGCCTTGACCTCTCATCACTCCTGTCATCGCACCGAAAAAGTTCCACCCGGAAAAGCCCAGCATCTCGCCGATGAGTTTCTTGTCGGGCGACCAAGTGAAATGGCTTTCGTAGAAATGCCGGCGGCAATAGGTGGCATACATCGCAAGGATGAGTACGGCGATGATCAGGTGCATCACAGAATAAACAATCAGCCTGTCGCTGGTGGCGTATTTTACCACCGTGGCCGTGACCAAACCCGCAAGTCCCTCGAAAATACCAAGATAGGCGTATGTGGACATTTTCTCATGAGCCACGATGCAGGCGTCGTAGGGAGTGCGAAACAGGCTCAGGATGAAATTGATCATGGAGATGTGTAGCACAATATTGGCCGCGTGCAGTCGCTCGGGTGGGATGGTCATCTTGTTGTTGACAAACCATACAAAGAAGATCTCACACACGATAAACAGAAGGATGCTCAGCCCAGTCTGGATGAAGAAAGCATTGGAGAACACTCTTTTCGTTCGCTCTCTGTCGCCCAAGCCTAAAGAGAATGTGATAAAACGGCTGATGCCACCCGACATCGTGTGGGAAACCATCTGAAACATGGATACAAAACCAGCCACGGCATTGTGTACACCATAGTCCACAACGCCCAACGAATATAAGATCACCCGTGAGGTATACAAGGTGATAATCATAATGAACAGCATTCGCAGGTATAAGAATACCGTGTTTTTTGCTATCCTTTTATGATTGTCGGAGACATTAGCCATTGAAAAGTAATGCTAAAGTGACAATGTTAATGTTTGTTTCGCTCAATGTTTTGTTCTCTTCGTAAGTATAAATAATGAAATAAGCAAATGTAAATAGTTGAGAATGAGGTAAATAATTAGTTGATGACTTGTTGTGGTTTCTTTATTCGTGTTTGCATACTTCCTCCACCCTGCTTCTCTGTAGGAAAAGCAGGCTATTTGACGAAAAAGTGAAACCATTGACCACATTAGAGAAATGGAAAACACACAAAACATCTTGTCAAGAATATAATTAATACCAATTATATCCCAACATGAGTACTATAAAATGCGCTCTAACTTTCTCGCAGTTTTTGGAATCATCAACTATTTATTTGCTTTCAGTCTGCAAAGGTATATAAAAAAAATGAAATGGTGTAAAAAATCCCCCAAAAAAATTATATCGATTGTTTTGGGGGTATGTATTGTAGGTATTATACACGATTTATCACCTCCTACCTCTTCACATCGATCACCTGCCCGCTGTAGTGAGACACGAGGGTGTTGATGGTGGCGATGGCCACAAATTTGGGGTCGAGCAGGGTGTCGGCCGGCTCGTTGCCGAAGCTGCGGGTGCGCATGGGGGTGTGAGTGCGCTCGGGATTGATGCAGTTGACACGTATGTTGAAGCCAAACCACTCCTCTGAGAGCGCCTGCACGAGGTTGACGATGGCAGCCTTGGTCGACGAGTAGATGCTATAGAGCATGCGGCCGCGGGTGTAGCTGCTGCTGGTATAGAAGATGAGCGAACCCTTTGTGTCGCGTAGGTATTCAAAAGCCTCCTTGGCGACATTGACGGCGCCCAAGTAATTGACTTGCAAGCTTGTGACGATATCATCCTGGCTCATCGACGACAACGGCTGCTTGACGAGGACACCTGGTGTGCAGACGACGTAGTCGATGCGCCCATTGCGCTCCTTGACCTCTTTGAGCACCTGCCGCACCTGATCGACGTGGGTGATGTCGACCCCGTTTTGAGAGCGGCTGTAGGAATAGACCACGGCACCCAGGTCGCGGCCCAGCCGCACGGTCTCCTCGCCGATGCCCATGCTGCCTCCGAAGACCACCATCACCTTGTTGGGCATATCGTGGCGGGCAGCGGCGAGCAGCTCTTTGGAACCGCTGACGCTACGCAGCTGGTAGAGCTTGTCGAGCAGGAAGAGGTCTTCCATGTAAGTGACTTTCATATTAAACACCTCTCCCTCGACAACGTATACCGGCTCCTGTGGCAGGTATTTGTGTACCACACCACAGTCGTCGGTGGTGACGAATTGAGGATCTTGCAGGGCCAGCTCGTAGGCCCTGCGGATGACACCGCGCTTGAAGCACTGTGGCGTCTGTCCGTTGCGGAGTTCCTTGCGTGGCGGTATATGGCTGATGGTGTCATGGCCGTCTACCTGGATGATGGTGTCGGTGGTCTTGATGGCCACGTCGACGGCACGGTAGGTCTCCAGGGCTTTGATGCAGTCGTTGATGATGCGGTCGTTGACCAGTGGGCGCACGGCGTCGTGCAGCAGTAGGTTGTCGTCGTCGTTGTCGTAGGCGGCGATGGCCGACAGGCTGGAGTCGTAGCGCTCTTTGCCGCCTGCCAGTATTTTCTTCACCTTCTTATACCGGTTGTTGACGACGATTTGCTCAACGTCGGTGATGTATTCCTCCTTGCTCACAATGGCTATCTCATCGATCAGCTCATTGTTCTCAAACACATCGATGGTATGCTCGATGATCTTCTTGCCCGCTACTTTGAGAAACTGCTTGGGCAGGTCGCCGCCCAGCCTGCTGCCGCTTCCACCGGCTAAAATGACTGCTATATTCATGGTCGTATCGTATCGTTAGTAATGTGAGTCCTGCCAGACCTGCTGGAGGCAGGATTTCTGTTGGCAAAATTATAAATAATTATCCACATGGCAAAAAATGTGAGGTCTCTGCGTCGCTTATTATATGCTTTTTCTCGTTTTCGTCCCTTGTTTTTAAACTTGTTTCCATCAATTCAATGATTTTTAACTTTAAAATGTCGGCGACTGTCAGCTTTTTGCCATATATTTGCACAGTGAATTTTTTTAAGACAAAAAGATGATGAAAAGGATAATGATTATCATGCTGACCGCACTGGCGATAGCCATGCCGTCGAGCGCACAAATGACGAAAAAAGATACGGGTAACGGTCCTTTGAGCGAGAGGGTCTCCAAGTTCTGGAAGAAGACGAAGAAGACCTTGGACAACGCTGCCGACCAGGTGAGAAAGGAGTTTGAGACTGAAAACAGCGGACTGCGCAAGATCAACGGACAATATTACATGAATATCTACGACACCAATATATATAAAGGTAGTGACGTGGATGAACTGTGCCGTCTCTGCCGGAAGGAGTTCGCTGCCAAATACCCCAATGTGGATATCCGCTCCTGTGCCATCCCCCAGACCGACTGGGAGACGGAAGTGGTGAAAAAAGACAATCAGGTATCGGCTTATAGCCAGACCCTCTACTGCTATATCGTAGGGCGTGACGGCAGTGAGGGCTTTATCAATGCCAAGTTTGTGTTTGAACGACAGAAGAAAGTGGGCGACACCGTGCACAGCAAGGTGAAATGGCCGCTGTGGATACGCACCGATGTGCTGACCAATGAGGTATATACAAAATTGATGGTCAACGACTAATTGTACAGATTACTCACAACTCGTCACTATCAACTCGTCAACTCGTCAACTAACAACTCGTCAACTTGTCAACTCGTCAACTAACAACTCGTCAACTTGTCAACTTGTCAACTTGTCAACTCGTCAACTTGTCAACTAAAAAAATATGGGCTTTTTTAAAACATTGTTTGGGGGAAAAGAAGATAATCCCGAAGAGAAGAAGAAAAGAGACGACGCGCGCGACTTTG
This sequence comes from uncultured Prevotellaceae bacterium, assembly GCA_946402905.1. Classification (GTDB taxonomy): domain Bacteria; phylum Bacteroidota; class Bacteroidia; order Bacteroidales; family Bacteroidaceae; genus Prevotella. Next base: position 53,386 of record CAMIYC010000012.1, read on the forward strand.
AGGTGCTGCGCGACGACGGTGTGCGTGCTTTGCGCTCCGGACAGGCGGCGTATGCCGTGAAGTGTTTCCGCAAGGCTCTGGAAATTAAAGATGAATTGCAGATACACGACTATCTCTCTCAGGCCCTGATACGCAGTGATGAGTTGCGCCCGGCTGTACAGGAGCTCCGCTTACTGTCGGAGGCTGCGCCCGACAATATACAGATCTTCCTCACGATGGCCCGGGTGGCGTATATGCTCGAAGACTATCATCTGATGAATGAGGCCTGCGAGAAAGCCACTCTGCTCGACAGTGACAACGCTGAGGTGGCATTTCTTTATGGCAGGGCCTCGCTGGGGCAGCAAGACCTGGTCAATGCCGTGGCGATGTTCACGCGTGCCATCATGCTCGACGAGAATTATGGCGACGCTTACCTGCAGCGCGGTGAGACCCTGCTCAAGATGGGCGATACGGAGAGTGCCGGTGAGGATGCCGACCACTTGCTGCAGATGGCACCAGATCATGAGGATGTGCTGCTGCTCAAGGCCCGGGTGCTCATGGCAGGGAAACAATATGCCGAGGCCGTGGAGGTGTACAGCCATGTGATCGACGGCAATCCATTCTGTGTGGATGCCTTCAAGGAGCGCGGTGCCGCCTATATGGCTCAGGGCGACAAAGACGCGGCAGAGGCCGACATGCGTAAGTTGCTCGAACTGAATCCTGGAGAATTGTCAGACGTCAGCGGCACTTATTCTGCCAAGGGCGTGGAGGAGAAAGTGCGCCAGATATATAAGAACAACGACGTCTTTGGGGTGTTCTCTTAAAAGCTCTTTAGTATAGTCCTTTAGTCGCACTTCAGCATCGTCGCCCCATAGGAAAGTCCGACGCCAAATCCGGCCAGGACAATATTCCCATGCAGGCGACCATCTTTCCACCCAGTGGACGAAACTGGCGCATGGCACCGGTCTTGATGATGAGGCGGTCATATCCGCTGCCGCTGTGGATGGCCGAAATCAATCAGCCCAGATAGTTTTCTCTTCAGATTACATTCACAATCCTACTTAGCGTCGTAATCAAATCATATCCATCCCAAACCAGCGTAAAGTCCATCGACTTGCCCAGCGGCACAAACCGATCCACTCCCTTTGGATGGTTTTCATTCACAAACTTAACTATCTCCTCACGAGTCAATCCATAATAAGTCACTGTTTGGCTCTTGATGGTAGCAATAGGCAACAGGTCGGTCAGCGACTTGGCATCATACTCATAAAAGAACCCGCTATTGAAACGATAGTCCATCATTTCGGGAAATAGGTTATCCATCTGAATCCTCGTCAGTAGCGGCTGTTCTACCGTCACTTTGCCCAATTTCATATTGGCAGCGGCTTTATACAGGGCATTCATCTTTCCAATGGTCTGCACTGGTGTAATGTGATAGTGCTCCGAGGCATACTCCACCACCTTCTTCCAAAACAGCTCCTTACCCTCTTCTTTCTTGTGGCCTACCCACACGATGATTCGTGGAGCAGTACAAGCGTTTTGGTCAGAGAAATAGGTGTCATTATAGAAGTTCTTAACAACCTTATCCTGATCCTCTGCCTCCAAGAATGCATCTGCATTCAGCAAAGCAAACGAATAACGGTCTGCAAAGTTCACCTCATTGGCTCTGGGCTGCAGTGGACTTTGGCGGATTTCAGCAATAGTGGCATCACCACCCCAAACTATACGACTCTGGCACATACCAGAGAACAAGTCGGTAATCTCCTTGATAGGCGGGTATTTCACAAAGCAGATATACGGAGCCATATCTTTGTGAGTGGTCTCTAAGAGCTCACGAATACAGTCGGAAATAATCTGCACTTGCGGAAAGTCCTTAGCAGGCAGACGAACAATGTTGGCATTACCGGCCAACAGTCCAGCTGCAAAACTGAATGCAAAGTTCACAGGCACGTTACTCGGTGTGCTATGGAACACGATACCGCGTCCTAATCTGCGCTCAATATCGTGATAGTGATCTTTCTCTTTCAGCAGAGCACCCTTGCGACACCAGAAACCAAAGGTCATCACATCCGAATACTGCTTACCTCTCTGCATCACCAGTTTAGACAGATCATTGAAGAACGAAATGACTGGCTCTGCAAATGGAGGCAAGGCAGAAACACTGGGCATCTGTTCAATGGTTTTGTCTTCACCAATAACAAACTCCAATCCGCTCAACTTACCGAACTTGGCAGCATACGTGTCTGAACAGCCACGTATCTCTGCATGCTTGATACGTCCGTGGATATGGAAATACTTTCCTTTACGTCCACAAGGACAGTCATCCTCACCCAGCACAACGCCTTCGTCTTCCGTCAAAAGCATGTGTCCAGGATAACTCTTAGGCAAAATGCTTACCACCTCAATGATACCCGTCTCACCATTCTTGGCTACGGAGAAGTCTTTGGAATTACGGATGATGATATCGGAGAAGTTGGAGGCATGCAGGTGTCCGTGTTCGCACTCAATATATATGGATCCTGTCTGTTCCACCATACCATAGTAATCGTGAACATTCTCCACCTTAATACCGCAGACATCATTCAGGCACTGCTTAAACTGTGCCGGCGAGACGCTCTCCGCTACCAATTTTTTCCAACCGCCTCCGTGTATCAGCACACCTTTCGACAGGTCGGGGCTATAACCGCTCTCCTTCAATTTCTTGTAGAAGTGTTGCCATATCATAAAAGTAAAGCCAAACAGGAAGATGGTCTCGTCCTTATGCTCCTCTAAAAAGGCTTTCATCCCCTCAATATCCAGCTCCATTCTCTCATCCAGTGCATACATACGCTTGCTGCCAAACATCGAAAAACCAAGGATGCCGGCGCCTCTGGCACTGAACATATTTCTATCCTTCACCACATTCGACGAGTCCAGGATAATCATCGGAACACGTTTGTTGCCCAGCAGCGAAGCAATAATCTTCGCCAGAGTCTTGGTTTGGTTGGCTGAGGTCTCTCTGTCTAAATAGATTTTTGATGTCTTCTGCCCAGTGGTTCCTGATGAGGTCATGGTCTTTATGACTTCATCCTCTGCCACACTCCGAAGGGTCATGTCCTTAAACAGGCTCACCGGCAGATAAGGCAAATCCTCATAATGATGAATCTTGTTCAGGTCAACCCCCGTCGCATCCAGCATTTTCCTGTACTCTTCGCAATGATCGTAATGATACTTGCTCAGATTAAGCAGATACTCATCCAAAACCATGCGCTTATCCTCTTTGCCAAGGGAATACGGATTAATCTCCAATAATTCTTCTAATGTCATATTGTCAGTTCTTTATTCGTACTCTTATTATTTGTGTCACTCGTGTGATTCGTGTTCGCTTTATCATTCCTGGTGAAGCCGAGGAATCTCTAAAACTAAATCATACTCTGCATCTTCTGATAGTCGATTTTTCCTGACGATTTCACAGGTATCTTTGGAATAACCTTCACAGCGAAAGCTCTGTTGTTGAACCCTGTTTTTTCAACAAGCAGTTTCACAATGGCCTCTTCAAGACCTTCTTGCGTCACAAAGATGGTAATCTTATCATCCACTCCCACGCAAGCACAACTGGTGGAAATACTCTTCAAGATTTGCTCTGTGGCATCAAGGTTGCAGCGATTACCCCACACCTTTACGAAACGCTTCATGCGTCCTGTAATGTAGTAATAGTCATCTGTATCCCTGCGCGCAACATCGCCTGTGTGAAGCACTCCGTGATTTTCATCACCTTTTGCCAAGTCCGCACGACATTCCGCATAGCCAAGACTTACATTCGGTCCTTCATAAACTAATTCTCCGTCCACATCAGCCTCTTCAATGGCATTACCATTCACGTCAATTAGTGAGAACTTTCCTCTTGGAATAGCTATACCTATGCTGGCACACTTGTCAAGTGCGTGCTCCAATGGAAGGTAACTCATACGAGCAGTAGCCTCCGTCTGGCCATACATCACGAAGAATCGCTTGCCTTTGCACCTCGCAAACTCAATATATTCCTTCGCAATATCCTTATTCAACTTTCCGCCTGCCTGTGTCATAGTTTTTAGATACGGCAAATCCATCCGAAAGAACCGCAGCTTCTTCAACATCTCGTAGGTATAAGGTACACCTGAAATAGAAGTGGCCTGATTCTCCTTCATAAAACTCCAGAACTCCCTTTGCGCAATGGTGCCTTCAGTCATCAACAGCGTTGCTCCTCTTATCAGATGGCTATTGATAACTGACACACCATAGCTATAGTACGAGGGCAACACGGTCACTGGCCGCTCGTTCTCGTCAATCTCCAAATATTCCGCAATCTGCTCTGCATTGGCTTTAACGTTAGCCAACGACAGCCGCACAAACTTCGGAGACCCTGTACTTCCAGAGGTAGTCAGGCAAAGTGCCAGTTCGGGATTGATCTCTGACTTTTCAATCTTGTTTTCATACTGCATCTTCAATAACACAAACGATGCGTATTCATACACCTTCTCTCCATTGTAATCGCCTGCCTTCTCTGTGTTCATCCACAGATATTCAGGTTGGTAAATCTCAACCAAATTCTTGATGGTGGAAGATTCCTTGCCTCCGTCAAGCAGTACAATGGGGGTCTGATGCTCCAGACATCCCACATAGCCCACCAATGAGCCAAGACGGTTCTCGCAAAGACAGAATAATAAACCCTTTTGCGTGGTTGCTTTAGCAAACGAGTCAGCTTCAGCAGCCAGTTCTCCGTATGTCAGCCTCTCACCTCTGTCTGTAATGACTGCAATGTTTGTTTTATAACTTTTAAAATTGAACATTTACAGGTATTTTGCTTCTTTTATCTTAAATGGTTCACCGTGACCAGGGAGCACAATCATTTCTTTATCGAGCGACCTCAAAAAAGGTCTGGTCACATTCTCATACGTTTCGTTATTACTTGTCCTGAAACGTGTTATGGTTGGGGCGTTCTGTATCAGCGAATCACCCGTGAAAATATATTTCCCATCAATTATATAGCAAGCGCTTCCGGGGCTATGACCAGGTGTAGAATAGCACTCAAATGTTAATTTTTCTATCGTCAGCTTCTCTTGATATGTAAAAACATTGTCAGCCTTCAATACGTATGGTTTGTATTTTGCCATAAAATCTTCACATCGATGTCCTCCGTCTGCAAGATCTTTTGTTCTCAATGCCATTGCCACCAACCTCGGGGTATTCCCGTTTTCAGAGGATATGTACTTGGCACAGTCTTGATGACAGAATACTGATGTTTCCATTCGCTGTTGCAGCCATTCTACACCTGTTGTATGGTCATAGTGTTCATGCGTCAGGATAATCTGTAACCGCTTGATTCCATATTGTTCGAACAATGGAAGGAGTCCCTCGTTAATGTTAGGGTCAAACACGATGCCTGTTTCACCTACAGGGATGAAATACATATTTGATGCAACCGGTTCATAGACGAACAGATAAACATCATATTGTACATGCCCTACAGAAATTGTATGATGATTCATATCCTACAGTGCAGCGAGTATATCTTCTGCTATCAGTTCAGTTGTTAGCCTGTTTTGAGCCAACAGCCCGTCATAGTTACAAGCCAGGTCAAAACTGTCGTGGATGCCACAACGCAGCAGTCTGGGCATTCCTGCTTTCTCGGTCATCACCTCGGCAACGGCAGCGCCAAGACCTCCCATTTTGTTATGTTCTTCAATAGTCACAGCCAGCTCATATTGTTTGGACGTCTGCACAGCCACCTTGTCGATAGGTTTCACAGAGAACATGTCATAGACAGTAGCCGTAATACCCTTTTCTTCCAACTTGGCTGTTGCTTTCAAAGCCGCACTCACCATCGTACCCACAGCATAGATAACAACATCACTACCCTCTTTGAGCTGTTTGGCTTTGCCAATCTCAAAGGAAGTTTCTTCTTTATAAACCATCGGGCAGTTCAGGTTACCTGTCAGTCGCATATAAACCGCCCCTTCTGCCTTTCTTGCCTGTTCAAACAGCTTTATTGCAGATGCTGCATCAGCGGGAGAAAGAATGGTAATATTGGGTATAGACCGCATCACGGCCAAGTCCTCAATAGAATAATGAGTGTTTCCTGCAAAGCCTTGACTTAAACCTGCGCCAGACCCCACAACTATAATCTTTTCTTTCATGTAGCCGCAGAAATGGCGCACCTGTTCACAACTGCGCATCGTGATAAATGTGGCGTAGGTGGTGGCACAAGGATGAAATCCTTCTGCTGCCAGACCTGCTGCAATACCAATCATATTCTGTTCTGCAATACCGATATTGTAGAACTGATTGGGATATTTATAAATAAACTTGGTCATTCCCGACAGGGTAGCTAAGTCTGCCGTCAAGAGGACAAACTTCTCATCTTCTTCGGCAGCAGACAGCACAGCCTGTCCGAAGATAGAACCTCTCTGCCCCAACATCGAACATGTACGGGCACTCCTCTTGGTAATCTCAAACATTTTCTACCTCCTTTCTGGCTTGTTCATACTCTTCCTGACTCAGGGTGTGGTGATGCCATTCCTTGACTCCCTCAATGAACGATACGCCTTTGCCCTTTATGGTGTTGGCTATCACACATGTTGGTTTGTCTGATGTGTACTTTAGTGCTTTCGACAGGACATCACAATCGTGGCCGTCCACCTCCAACACGTCAAAACCAAATGCCTCGAACTTCTTGCTCAAGTCAATCTGGTTCATCACGGTTGTTGTAAGACCGTCATACTGCAACTTGTTCTTGTCAACTATCACAGTGAAATTATTCAACCTGTAATGTGCAGCAGACATAGCGGCCTCCCAAATCAGGCCTTCATCACATTCTCCGTCACCAACCAGAGCAAACACACGGTTTGTATTGCCTTTCCTTTTACAAGAAAGTGCCAAACCCACGGCAAAGGTCATTCCCATGCTTAGACTGCCGCCAGAAAACTCGATTCCATTCTTCAAGTCACGCATAGCGTGACCATGAAAATGAGAACCATCGGTCTCAAAACTGGCTATATCTTCATCTGTCAGAAATCCAACCTTGTTGAGAGCAGAGTAGTATGCCAACACACAATGTCCCTTGCTGACTACCAGCCGGTCACGATTTTCGTCCTCTGGATTGTTGACATCAAATCGCAGCACATCGCCATACAAGGTGGCCATGATTTCGATGGATGACAGTCCCGGCCCTACGTGAGAACCATTCTTGCCACAATCTAAGGCCATCTTCAATGCTGACAGTCTGAGATCTTTAGAAAATTGAACTAAATCTTTTGTCATCGGGATTGTTTTGAGTTTAACTTTTATGACAAATATATCGTTATGAGTAGTGGTTCTGTGCTTTTTCTCTAATAGGTTGGAAATCAGCCTCTTGAAAAATGACTCTACATAATTATTAGTCATAAAAGAGCATGTGATTTTCTTGAGCTTTTGGAAATCGCAAGACGTAAATCGTTACCCCCCCCCATCTACCTTTATAGACTCTCCTGTTATATAGGAGGACTTGTCAGAAGCCAGGAAGAGGCATACCTCTGCAATTTCTTCGGGAGTTCCGAAACGATGAAGTGCAAGGCTTTTTTTTATCTGCTCAACGGCTTCTTTATCAAGTATGTCTAACATCTTGGTCTGGATAAGCCCCGGTGCTACAGCATTTACCCTAATACCTGCACTTCCCAATTCACGGGCAAGCTTCTTAGTGGCAATAACCATCGCTGACTTGCTTGCTGCATACTCCATCTGTGAGGTATCCTCACCCCAAGCTGATATGCTGGCAATATTGACGATACTACCCCTCCTCTGGCGTAGCATAGGACGAGATACCAGTTGTATTAGTTCAATGGCACTGAAGAAATTCACCTCCATCACCTTTCTGATGTCTTCCATCTTGGTCATGGAGAACAGGCGATTAGGACTTACTATTCCTGCCGCATTGACTAGAATATCCACTGAAAGCTTTTCACAAAGGATGGCCCTAATGCCGCTCTTGATACTTTCACTGTCACTGAGGTCAATATAGACTGGCTTTATCCAGACGTGGTTTTTATTTTCCCATGTCTGGATTTTCTGCAAGAAATCCTCGTCCTCTCGGTGTACCACAGCCCAGCAGTTGCAACCGTTCTTTGCGAACAACTTCAAGGTAGCCAAACCTATGCCGCTTCTGGCTCCAGTGATGATGGCGTTCTTACCTGTGAGCATCAGATCTCTATGTCGTATTTCTTCAACAGTTCCTTTCCCTTTTCGTATGAGGAGAGGTCGATAATGTCGTCCATCTCCATCATAATATCAAAGGCATCCTCTATGGCGGCAACCAATGACATGTGGCCTACTGAATCCCATTCTGGGACACCCTGATACTTCAGCTCCGAGAGCTGCTCTTCTTTCACATTCAATGTATCGCAAAATAGAGCATTGTACTTTGCTAAATTTGTCATAATGCTACAAATTAACTTAATATTTTTTTGAATAATCCTCTTGTTCTTCCATCTGGTAATTGATACTCATTTACCAGTTCTGTATTTTTCATTCTTAGCTGTGCATTAAAGATTCGTTCGTTCTGACGGTCAATCTCGAAATACACTTCTTTAATACCAAGAGCATGCATCATCTTGAACTTTATCTTATCAAGCAACATCATACTGATACTTCCTGGCTCATCCTTATTCCAGCATAGGTATTCCGATCTTGCTCCTTTCATGTGTATAAACTCCTTCCCTGTCTCAGGATTGAGCGATTTGAATCTCTGCCAAACACCCCTCATATATGAAGGATGTCTGATAATTCCTTGTAATGCCGCAAATCCAAGCCTTGTTTTATGTTTACGGATGGTCTTGGCTTGTGATTCTGCATCTAAAGAACCACTACTGAAGCCAACTATGATGCCATTTTTATTTTCCGCACAGACGATTATCTCATTGGGATCATCAAGTATCACTTTATAATAGGCACGTAGAAAGGCCTTTCCTAATAATAGAAATATTCCTTCTGTGTATCTGTCTCTCACGTGCCAATGACAGTTCGCAATCTGCTTAGCATCACTCGGCTTTGCCAGCCTAAATCTAATTTCACTCATTCTTGTTTTTGTTGTCACATCAATCCGTTTCAATGTTAGGGGACTCATCCATTACCGAATCGATAAGATGGATGATCTGAGGGTAAGTTTTTTCCCTGTCAAATCTCTCTTCTGCCAATTTCTTCGCGTTTTCGCCATATTCTCTTGATCTTTCTTTGTCACCCGCAATCTCAAGAATCGCCTCTACAAGGCTGGCGACATCCTCTGGCTCAAAGTTCAATCCTGCTTTGTAATCTACGATCAAGTCTCGCATCTCTTGGCATAGAGAACCGTTCAGGCAGGGTATGCCGGCCGCAAAATAATCTGCCACCTTATTGATGATACTCTGTGAGGCCCTGCGCTTGACGGAGTTGATGGTCATATCCGACTTGCTCAGATAAGCAGCCATTATCTCATAGTCTACGAATCCCACAAAATCCACATTCCTGATATGCCTCTCTTCTGCATATTTCTTCAGGTGGGCTTCTTCCGGGCCTTGACCAAGGATCTTTACTATTATATTATTATAACCCTTGGACTGCAAGACCATGGCGGCGTCCAGCAACGTATAAAGATCATAAGTGCTGCCAAGAGTGCCGGCGTAAGTGACCCATATCTCACCCTCCTTTTTGGCGATGGTCGAAGCGTATTTCTTGATGCCGGAGTAGAACCGGTCGAATGTGGCTCCGATGTATACGGCTTCACGGTTTTTAGCTTTATTGTTCACGCTCAGTCCGCGCTGGAGATATTCATTCGACACGGCCATCAGCTCATCCGCAGCGGCATAGCACCGGTCGGCCCTCTTCTTGATGGGGGCTGTAAACAGCCGGTACATCCATTCTTTTTTCAGCAGCACTCTGAATACTTCCGGCCACAAGTCCCTGACATCGATGATCAGTTTCAATCCCTGAGTATGGCAGAGGTCTTTGATCTTCAGTATGGTCGGGATATCGGGCATGCCAGCGTATACGATGTCATATCCTTTGTAATGACCCTCCAACCATACTTTCACATTCTTCGCCCATACCTCACCAGATCTCCATCGGCCAAAGGAGACATTCTTTTTATAAGGTGGCATATGGATAATTTCTATATCATCGAAATCAGGATATTCCTTGCGAAATTTTTCCACGTCTCGCACTTTCTTGGCATAGTGATTGAAATCACTTGTAAGTAGTGTCACCTGATACCCCATTCTTCTCATCATGTTGAAGAGATACAGCGTACGCTTATATCCACCTTCACCAGGAAGATATACTAGGCCATTGATGAACAATACTTTTGGCTTCTTCTTGTTCATGGATTGTTTCATTTCATGCAAAGGTAGTTGTTTTGTGGGAATAAGTCAAATTTTCCATTGGAAAAATGCAGATAATCATTTATCCTTTATATTTTTATCCATTCATCCAGCCATATTTCTACCTGGCGGTCCTCATTCAGCCATTTGCTTGGAGCGATCACCCTCCCGTGCCTTTTGTTGAGAAAAGCTCCCCACCAGGAGAACGAAGAGTTGGCTATTATAAGGTCTTTGCAGTGGGTCATCAGGAACATGTCCCAGCAAGAATCTTTGCCTTTGTTTTCTGTCACTATTTTCAATTCGTGGCCTTTGAGAAGTGGGCTGATGGCCTCTTCGCACCACGGAATATCGTTGGAAAAAAAATAAAATACATGTTTTTGCCCATCAGACAGAATGGTTTCAATTCCCTTCCTGTAATAATCCAAGGTGCATATCCCAGTCCATTTTGAGCCTGACAGATAGTCTCCTCTTCTGACATGGATGGCCACGCTGTTCTCATTTTCCATGTCTTGGATGTACTTCTTGTTGATTTCATTGGGCTCTCCATGAGTAAAAACCTCCTGCACTTGATCCCGGCAGTCGACAAAGTATTGCGACGATTCCCAGTTGCCTTCATAGTAGCAGCTGCCTTTTCTCTCAAAAACGTCTTTTTGAAAAGCAAAGATGTCTTTGCGATTCTGTATGTATTCTTTATTCCTGACAGGCAAGAAGCGACGGGCTATCCTGCTCATGACATAGTTGGGCACGTACCAGGACACTTTCATGATCTGTAGCGCGGATGCTCGTCGTAGGCAGGCATGTGGAAATACCTTGTCTATTTCATAACCGTTGTGAAGGCTATATCCTTTGGTCTTATTGATGAAGAGATAGTGGAAGTGGCTCGTGTCAATAAGAACTTCTTCACTCGGAAACTTGTGCTTCAATGCAATGGCGAAAGCATATTGAAACATCTGGTTCCCAAGCCCGCCTATGATATTTACTATTTTCATTGGTCGTCTAACTTTCCTGAAATAATACTTCCATCAAGACACTATAGGACAGAGCCTTTCTTGGAAGTGGCAAAGTTACGGATATTTTTTGAAACACCATTGTTTTTATCGGAATAATTTCACTCCTGCAAGTCTGCTACGCTTGTGTGGCGGCAGCGCGGGACGATTGGAAGTTGCATTTGCAATCTTTTTTTTACGAAAAAGACAATTTTTCTTTCAAATTGTTTGTCTGTTTCGCTGAATAGTTATAAATTTGCAGCCGATAATCAACGAAAAATGAAAATGAACGGACTGAATGCATACTTCTATTTTTATTTTTACTTTGCAAGCCATTGTGAAGCGGGAGTTTGTGTATAGGTCTCAACTCAAGACGACATCAAGCAAAAGAGACAGACAATAAGGTTCCCGCTTCATTAAGGAGGCGGGATTTTTTTTGGAACCAATTATGAAAAGAATCGCGATACAAGGACAAAACGGGTCGTTTCACGACATCGCCGCCCGTCAATATTTTGAGCACGAGCAGGTGCAGGTTATCTGCTGTAACACATTCGAGGATGTCTTTACGCAAATCAAATGCGATCCCACCATCGTGGGTATGACAGCCATCGAGAACACCATTGCCGGGAGTCTGCTCCATAATTATGAGCTCTTGCGCGATTCGGGCACTACGGTCGTGGGAGAACACAAACTGCACATCCGGCATTGTCTGTGCTGTATGCCCGAGGACACTTGGGAAACCATCGACGAGGTGCATTCCCACCCAGTGGCGTTGATGCAGTGCAGGCAGTTTCTGAGTGCTCACCCCGCGCTCAAGGCCGTGGAGACCGACGACACGGCCGGCGCTGCCGAGAATATCATGGCCCGCCATCTCAGAGGCAAGGCCGCTATCTGCCATGCTTCGGCCGCCCTGTTGAATGGCATGAAGGTGCTGGAAGACTCTATAGAGGACAACAAGCACAACTTCACCCGCTTTCTCGTGGTATGCGACCCACGCAAAGCTGACTTCATGCGCCCCCTGGAGAAGTCAGACAAAGCCAGTCTCGTCTTTTCATTGCCTCATGAGGAGGGGTCGCTTTCCAAAGTGCTCACCATCCTCTCGTTCTACAACATCAATCTCACCAAGATACAGTCACTGCCCATCATCGGACATGAGTGGGAATATATGTTTTATGTCGACGTGACCTACGACAACCTGACTCGTTATCGTCAGAGCATAGACGCCATCATACCCTTGACAAAAGAACTCAAAATATTAGGAGAATATCAGAATGGAAGATAGACCAATTGACATACAGCCGGCAGACAGGCTCAGCCTGGTGCAAGAGTATTATTTCAGCCGGAAGCTGAAAGAAGTGGCACGCCTCAATGCCGAGGGGCGTGATATCATCAGCCTGGCCATAGGCAGTCCTGACATGCCGCCATCGAAAGCCACCGTCGACCGCCTGTGCGAGGTGGCGCAGCGTGACGATGCCCATGGCTATCAGCCCACTATGGGCACCCCGGAACTGCGACAGGCCATGGCTCGGTTTTACAAGAGGTGGTATGACGTGACGCTGGATCCCGCCAGTGAGATCCTGCCCCTCATCGGCAGCAAGGAGGGCATTCTGCATGTCACCCTCGCCTTTGTCAATCCGGGCGACGGGGTACTGGTGCCCAACCCTGGCTATCCCACCTATACTTCGCTCAGCCGACTGCTGGGGGCGAGAATCGTCAATTACAACCTGCGTGAGGACAACGGCTGGCAGCCCGACTTTGACGAACTGGAGCGTATGGACCTGACAGGTGTGAAGCTGATGTGGACCAATTATCCCAACATGCCTACAGGCGGCGATGCCCGCATCGACACTTACCGTCGCTTGGTGGATTTCGCCCGGCGGCATGGCATTGTCGTGGTCAATGACAATCCCTATTCCTTTATCCTCAACCGCCATCCCAAGTCGCTGTTGCAGGTGGAGGGTGCCAAGGACTGTTGCATCGAATTTAACTCGATGAGCAAAAGTCACAACATGCCCGGCTGGCGTGTGGGGCTGTGTGCCACCAACGCCACTTTCATCTCTTGGATACTCAAGGTGAAAAGCAATATCGACAGTGGCACGTTCCGTGGCATACAGCTCGCAGCAGCCCAGGCCTATGACAATGACACCGGGTGGCACGACACGGCCAACTATGACACCTACCGTCGTCGGCGCGACCTGGCCGAACAGATCATGAGACAGTTGGGTTGCACCTACGATCCCGGTCAGGTGGGTATGTTCCTGTGGGGCAGGATTCCTGACACTTACACCGATGCGGAGCAACTGACCGAGCGGGTGCTTCACGAGGCGAGGGTGTTTATCACGCCCGGCTTCATATTCGGCTCAAATGGCCAGCGGTATATCCGTATCTCCCTCTGTGCCAAAGACGAGAAGATCAAGGAAGCCTTGGAGAGAATCCGGCAACTTTCATTGTGAGTGGAGCTGCGACGGACTTGATAGGGCACTTGCATTTTTCAAGTGAAATCAAATATTTATCATTTCAGTATTATTCATCTCATTATTATATTTTTATGGAATTAGAATTACAACCACTCAAACTACCGAGTGACAACGAGCGCCCCATCGTCATCGCAGGACCTTGTTCGGCCGAGACAGAAGAACAGGTGATGACCACAGCCCTGCAACTGGCCACCAAGGGTTGTCATATCTTCAGGGCCGGAGTGTGGAAACCACGCACTAAGCCAGGCGGTTTCGAAGGAAACGGCGAGAAAGCGCTGCCTTGGATGAAGCGGGTGAAAGAAGAGACCAAGATGATGGTCACCACGGAGGTGGCCACTCCGCAGCATGTGGAGCTGGCTCTGAAATATGATATCGATATTCTGTGGATAGGTGCGCGTACGTCGGCCAATCCATTCGCCATGCAGGCTTTGGCCGATGCCCTGAAAGGAGTCGATGTGCCCGTGTTGGTGAAAAACCCGGTCAATCCCGACCTGGAGTTGTGGATTGGTGCCTTGGAGCGTATCAATCAGGCAGGCATCAAACGTCTGGCTGCCATCCACAGGGGATTCTCCAGCTATGACAAGAAAATATACCGCAACCTGCCGATGTGGCAGATACCCATAGAGTTGCGCCGCCGTATCCCCAGCCTGCCCATCATCTGCGACCCCAGTCATATCGGCGGACGGCGCGAACTGATCGCACCTTTGTGCCAACAGTCGATGGACTTAGGGTTTGACGGTCTGATCGTGGAGTCGCACTGCGATCCCGACAATGCCTGGAGCGACGCCAAGCAGCAGGTGACCCCTGATGTGCTCGACTACATCCTCTCGCTGTTGGTCATCCGAGATGAGAAGGTGACTACCGAGGGCATCAACGAGTTGCGTAAGCAGATTGACGAGTTGGACAACCAGCTGATGGACTTGCTGGCCAAGCGGATGCGTGTGTGCCGTGAGATTGGTCAGTATAAGAAAGAGCACAACATGACGGTGCTGCAGCCCGCTCGCTACGGAGAAATCCTCGACAAGCGTGGGGCGCAAGGTTCGCTTTGCGGTATGGATGGCGAGTTTGTCAAGAAAGTGTTTGAGAGCGTGCATCAAGAGAGTGTACGCCAGCAGATGGATATTATCAACAGAGATTAAATCAGCGTATTATGAGAATTTTGGTGCTTGGAGCAGGCAAGATGGGCAGTTTCTTCCTCGACCTGCTCAGTTTCGACCATGAGACTGCCGTTTATGAGAAAGACCCCATGCGGATGCGTTTCACCTACAATACGCGACGCTTCACGACGTTGGAGGAAATCAGGGATTTCAAGCCAGAACTGGTGATCAATGCCGTGACGGTGAAATATACCTTGAAGGCCTTCGACGAGGTGATGCCCTATCTGCCGGATGATTGTATCGTCAGCGATATCGCTTCGGTGAAGACCGGCCTGAAGGAGTATTATGAGCAGTGTGGGCATCGCTATGTGTCCACGCATCCGATGTTCGGCCCTACTTTTGCCAATCTGCAGCAGCTCAGCGAGGAGAATGCTATTATCATCAATGAGGGCGACTATATGGGCCGCATCTTCTTCAAAGATCTATACCAGCGGCTCGACCTGAATATCTATGAGTATTCTTTTGAGGAGCACGACCGCACGGTGGCCTATTCGCTGAGTATACCTTTTGTCAGCACATTTGTCTTCGCTGCCGTGATGAAACATCAGGATGCGCCCGGCACCACCTTCAAGCGTCACATGCGCATTGCCAAGGGTGTGCTCGGCGAGGATGACTATCTCTTGCAGGAGGTGCTGTTCAATCCTTACACGCTGGATCAGGTGGCACAGATACGCACTGAGCTGAAAGAACTTCTGCACATCATCGACACCAAGGACGCTGACGGCATGAAAGCCTATCTGAAAAAGATACGCCATAACGTCAACTCCTGACCGTCTCGCGCGTCTGTCGTATTCAATTCATTTTTTCAATATACCATCATTCCATGCTCATTGCCCTTCTGCTTACCTCCTGGTTTACTTTCGTAGAGCTCAACTGCGAGAATCTCTTCGACTGTATGCATGACGAGGGGAAGAATGACTATGAGTATCTGCCCACGTCGAAGAGGAAATGGGATAGGGGAAAGTACTGGAAAAAAGTGAACCGCATCTCCAAGACCATCCTCTCATGTGGGGGAGACGACGACAACTGGCAACTGCCAGACATGGTGGCACTCTGTGAGGTCGAAAACGACACGGTGCTGCACGATATAGTGAGGCGTTCGCTGCTGCGCAATGCCGGCTATGAATATGTCATGACCGACTCGCGTGATGAGCGTGGCATCGACGTGGCGTTGCTCTATTCGCCCTTCTCCTTCCGCATGCTGGATCACTATGCCTTGCGTGTGGAACCGCCGGAAGGAAGACACGCTACGCGCGACATCCTCTATGTCAAGGGGCAGGTCATCAGCGACGATACGCTCCATGTCTTTGTGGTGCACGCACCGAGTCGTGTCGACGGCGAGAAAGCCACCCGCCCATACCGGCTGAGGGTGGCCGACAGCCTGTGTGGAGCCATCGACTCCATACGCCGGGTTGATGGTGGCGCGCATGTCGTCGTGGCGGGAGATTTCAACGATTATGCCGGCGACAGTGCTTTGGTGAGAATAGCCCGCCACGACATGATAGAAGTGTCGCATGACGCAGGGGGCCGACATGGTGCCAAGGGCACTTATAAGTATAAGGGTCGATGGGGTAGCTTGGACCATATCTTTGTCAGCCGTCCGCTCTATGACCGTCTCGTGGAGTGTCGTATCCATGACGAAGAGTTCCTCCTGGAGGATGACGAACACTATGGCGGCAAGCAGCCTCATCGCACTTATGTGGGCATGCGCTATCATGACGGCTACAGCGACCATCTGCCGCTGGTGGCCCGTTTCCGGCTCAGCGACTGAGTCCGTATTCTTTCTTCTTCTTTTGGATCAATTCGTCAAGGTCTTGTTCGCTTGGCGTGAATACATGCGCCATGACGCCTAACGACACGAGTTGGTCTTTGTCGCCATGTTGGTATCTGCAGGTAGAGTAAAACACATAGTCATGATAGGTGAAAAAGCGGTCGAACACCTTCTCTACCATACTGGCATTGATCATGGCATCGCTGATAGAAGCGTATTTGCCACCCTTGATCGTGGCTGCTTCTTTTTTCACGGCGTTGCTCAGCACGGTAGAGAGTGCTGTCTTATGCTGCTGCTTGTCAGGGCAGGCAACGGCGAGGGCGATGGCGATGACGGCCAGGATGATGATGCCGATGAGACATCCGGTTTTCATTTTTTTTTGTGCCATTATTCGGTGGGTATTAAGTAAAAATGTCGGTCTTTTTGTGGGTCGACCATCCATTGGTCAACAACGATGTTGTCGTCGATGGCCTTGATGGTGAGTGTGTGGCTTCCCTTGCTCAGATGGGTGTCAAGAGTCCGCCGGGCTTGCCCGCGCAGTACGTTCAGTTTCCATTGCTCTGACCGGAAAGGCTCTTTGAGTGAATACACGACAGGCTCTTGCTGGTCGATGCTCACGCTGTAGCGCAGGTCGCCGTTGTCATTGGGCTGAGTGGGTATCAGGGCGGTGGTCAGCACATAATCGCCGTCGGCAAAGGCCTCGAAACGGTAAGTCAGCGATTCTCCTCTTGAGAGAGCCACGGCACTCATGCTATGCCCCAGCATCTGTATGATGCGTGGCTGTCCGCTGCTGTGGTCGTACCGTGAGGCATTGCGCGCTATCACACCACTGTCTGTCACTATGGTATGGGGTGGATGAATCAGTCGCGGCCTGCTGAAGACTTCTTCGGTCTCGGCTTTTGTCAGCAGGTAGGGCAGGGGCGGCTCGTCAAAAACCGGCAGCTCTCGAGGCCGGCAGCTCATCAATCCTCTCCATTTGCCCCCGGCCAGCGTGTCGTTGTAATATGCTGTCAGCTGTCTCACCTCCTCATTGGCCGTGAGGCTCAGCGCTACGGACAGACTGTCGCCGGTCTGCCTGGCTTTCTGTGCTTCAAGCAGTCTGGTGGCATGGCTCGCGGCGGCCATTACTGGATATATGATGGCAGCGAAATAGGCATCGGCCAGTTCTGGGCGTATCATCTCCCCGGCTTCCTCTACCGTGGCTACGATGTCACCATATTGTTCCAGGTAGCGGTCCAGTTCGCCTCCGAAAGCCCCGGTGCTGAATTCGGTGTCTGTCACGGGACTAATCCCCCTGGTATATTTCTTTTTGTCCAGCTCCACCTGGTTCCATCCCATGAATTCGGGTTTGCGTTCGCCGCAGAGTCGGTAGAAAGCCGTCATGGCAGGATAGAGCTTCTCGCCGGCAGACTGGCCAAACTGCCGGCAGAGCCACTTCAGATAGTGTCGGCCGAGGGTATCGCCGCTGACGCACTGGATGTCCCAGGCCATGTCGAGAAATAGTTCGAGGTCATACCCCGCCACCTTGGGGTCGTGCACATTGGCTATCCATATCTTGCGCACATGGTGGTCGTATGCCTGGCGCATCTGGTGGTAGATGAGTCCGGGCTGTGTGGTGGTGAGCCACAGATAGTCGTGCGGGCGCCCCCAGTAGCTCAGGTGATAATACACCCCTCCGCCACCGGGTCGCTGCTGCTCTCTGGTGTCCGAGAGGCGGGTCATATAGCCATAATTGTCGTCACACCACATCAGCGTGACATATCCGGGCACCTTGAGTCCTTTCTCATATAGCTGTAGCACCTCTTTGTAAGGCACGAACACTTGCGTCTGCCTCTCAGGGTCGCCGATGTACTGGCGCAGCAATCGTTGTTGGTCGTCGATGACCTGTTGCAGGGCATCGAATTTCTCCTGCTCCGTGTTGTACCCTTCCATCGAACTGTCGTGTATGCCTCGCATGCCGATGGTGAACATGTTGTTGGATGAGGCGCTGACTTCAATCAGCCGCTCTGTCCAGTAGTTGGTGACAGCCTGGCGGTTGGTGCGGTAGTTGAAGCGGCCACGCACGTTGGCATCCCACTCGTCCACATTGTTGCGCAGCAGGGGCTCGCAGTGAGACGACCCGATGACGATGCCGAAAGAGTCGGCTGTGGCCTTGGCACCGGGAATCCTGAAGAAGGCTGTGGTGCCGGGGTGCATCCCCGGCCAGATGGCATTGGCACGCAGCCGCATCAAGAGTTGGAAGATCCTCTTATATGTTTCGGTGGTGATACTGCCCTGCTGTGAGCCGGCCTTCTGTGCCTGGCTCCATGGCCGGGTGCTCCAGTCTTCGTCGTTGATGAAGATGCCGCGATAGGCCACGCTTGGCACATGCTCGCTCTTGAAGTCGCTGTCGATCGCAAGCCTGTCTTTGCGCTCAGGCACTACATCTCCCCACCACACCCAGGGTGAGACGCCGGCCATGCGAGAGAGCTCGAGTATGCCGTAGGCAGTGCCCCGTGCGTTGTGGCCCTCTACGACTATCTGATTTTTCCTGACGTATATCCTGAAGCCATCGTCGCTGCCTCGACGCTGCACAATCCTGATCTTGCCCTTGCGTGAGGGCATGGCAGGCATGCCCGTCACTTGGCGCATGTCTTCGCTGAAGAGACTGAGTGCCGTTTTCACCACCACGTCTGCTTTTCTGTCCAGGGTATAGGTGACGGGGCTACGACCATCGAACCATACCAGTTCGCCTGCGGCCGCAGTGAGGCTCCAGATGCAGCAAAGACCTGTAAGCCAGTATTTGAAAGTGCGTAAATTGATCATAAGGTGTCTATTACCTTTGCAAAGATAGTGTTTTTTTGCACATATTATGTGACATTGAGCAGTTTTTGTGGCGGCATAGACAAAAAACTTGGCTAAGTTGGTGTGTTATTCTGAAAAAAATACTATATTTGCAATTCAAATCGAAGTCGATATTGAAAGTAAATACAGTAAATATACAGAAATAAATCATGTTTGAAAATCTTAGCGACAGATTAGAACGTTCGTTTAAAATCCTCAAGGGTGAGGGGAAGATCACTGAGATCAATGTGGCGGCTACGCTGAAAGACGTGCGCCGTGCATTGCTTGACGCCGATGTCAACTATAATGTTGCCAAGTCTTTCACCGACACGGTGAAGAAGAAGGCAATGGGTATGAATGTGCTGACGGCTGTGAAGCCCGGGCAGCTCATGGTGAAACTGGTGCATGACGAGCTGGCAGAGCTGATGGGTGGTGAGACCGTAGGTCTGAATCTCAAAAGCAAGCCCGCCATTATCCTGATGTCGGGTCTTCAAGGCTCTGGTAAGACCACATTCAGTGGCAAGCTGGCCAATATGCTGAAGAAGAAACAGCGTAAGAACCCGCTGCTCGTGGCTTGCGACGTGTATCGTCCTGCTGCCATTGAGCAGTTGAAAGTAGTGGCTGCACAGGTCGAGGTGCCTGTCTACTCAGAGCCCGACAACAAGAATGTGGTCGAGATAGCCCACCACGCCCTTCAGGAGGCCAAATCAAAAGGTCACGACGTGGTCATTATCGATACCGCCGGACGTCTCGCTGTCGACGAAGACATGATGCGTGAGATAGAGACCCTGAAAAATGCCGTTCAGCCCGATGAGACCCTATTTGTGGTCGACTCGATGACGGGTCAGGACGCCGTCAATACCGCCAAGACCTTCAATGAGCGTCTAGATTTCGACGGCGTGGTGCTCACCAAGCTCGACGGCGACACCCGTGGCGGTGCCGCACTGTCCATCCGTACGGTGGTCACCAAGCCCATCAAATTCATAGGTACGGGTGAGAAGATGGAGGCCATCGATGCGTTCCATCCCTCCCGTATGGCCGACCGCATCCTCGGCATGGGTGATGTGGTGAGTCTTGTGGAGCGTGCCCAGGAGCAGTTTGACGAGGAGGAAGCCCGCCGGCTGCAGAAGAAGATTCAGAAAAACAAGTTTGATTTCAACGATTTCATGAATCAGATTCAGCAGATCAAGAAGATGGGCAATCTCAAGGAGCTCGCCTCGATGATTCCCGGTGTCGGAAAGGCCATCAAGGATATCGACATCGACGACGATGCTTTCAAGGGTATCGAGGCCATCATCCAGAGCATGACCCCCAAGGAGCGTACCAATCCCGAGATTCTCAATCAGAGCCGGCGTATGCGCATCGCCAAGGGATCGGGCACCAGCATACAAGAGGTGAACAGGCTGCTCAAGCAGTTTGACCAGACACGCAAGATGATGAAGATGGTGACCAACACCTCGAAGATGAATATGATGATGGGTGCCATGAGGGGCAAGATGCCCAACATGCCAGGAATGCCAAACATAAACGACGTGAAATAATGACACTGATAGACGGTAAAGCAACGGCTGCTGCCATCAAGCAGGAAATAGCCGAAGAAGTGAAGACAATCATGGCCGCTGGTGGCAAACAGCCCCATCTGGCCGCCATACTGGTAGGTCACGACGGTGGGTCGGAGACGTATGTGAAAAACAAGGTCATCGCCTGTGAGGCTTGTGGATTCAAGTCGACCCTCATCCGTTTTGAGGATGACGTTACCGAGGAAGAACTACTCGGAAAGGTGGCTGAGCTCAATGCTGACGACGATGTCGACGGATTCATTGTGCAGCTTCCTCTGCCCCGGCATATCGACGAGCAGAAAGTGATCATGGCCATCGACTACCGCAAAGATGTAGACGGGTTCCACCCGGTCAATGTGGGTCGCATGGCTATCGGCTTGCCCTGTTTCGTTTCGGCCACTCCGCTTGGCATAATGACGCTCCTGCGCCGCTATGGTGTGCAGACCAGCGGCAAGAAATGTGTGGTGCTGGGTCGCAGCAATATCGTGGGCAAACCCATGGCCCAGCTCATGATGCAAAAGCAGTATGGCGATGCCACGGTCACCGTTTGTCATAGTCATTCGGCCACGCTCAAAGACGAGTGCCGGCAGGCAGACATCATCATCGCTGCCATCGGTCAGCCCGACTTTGTGACTGCCGACATGGTGCGTGAGGGTGCTGTCGTGATCGACGTGGGCACGACACGTGTGCCCGACTCCACGCGCAAGAGCGGCTACCGCCTCAATGGCGATGTGAAGTTTGATGAGGTGGCTCCGAAGTGTGCGATGATCACCCCTGTGCCCGGCGGCGTCGGCCCGATGACCATCTGCTCGTTGATGAACAATACGCTCGCAGCCGCGAAAAAGGAGTATTACCAATGACCGCAGAGGAGTATTACAGACTGGGCAACGAATACCGTCAGAAGGGCAACTGGCAGATGGCCATCAACAACTACCTGGAGGCCATCGCACTGGATCCTGACAGCCCTGCTGTGCAGGCCAAGGAGATGCTCGACGATATACTGAGCTTCTATCACAAAGATTATTACAATCCCTAACGCTGTCAAGGCGCTTATTAAATCTAATATGAGTATGAGTAAAATCAAAGGTCAAATCTTGGTAAACACGAACAGGTGCAAAGGATGCTCGCTGTGCGTTGTGGCTTGCCCCAAGGGTGTCATCTCCCTGGCCGCAAAGAAAGTCAACGTGTCGGGCTATCCCTACGTCGAGGCAGCCAATCCCGACGACTGCATCGGATGCGCGTCATGCGCTATCGTATGTCCTGACGGATGTATCACTGTCTACCGTAAAAAAATGGAGGGTTAGTTATGGCAGAGCAGGAAGTAACCTTAATGAAAGGCAATGAGGCGATAGCCCATGCCGCTATACGTTGCGGAGCCGATGGCTATTTCGGCTATCCTATCACTCCGCAGAGTGAGGTCATCGAGACGTTGTGCGCTCTCAAGCCATGGGAGACCACCGGCATGGTGGTGGTGCAGGCCGAGAGTGAGGTGGCGTCTATCAATATGGTGTATGGAGCCGCTGGTGCCGGCAAGCGCGCCCTCACCTCATCGTCGAGCCCGGGAGTGGCCCTCATGCAGGAGGGTATCGCCTACATGGCCGGCGCGGAGTTGCCCGGTGTGTTTGTCAATGTGCAGCGTGGCGGTCCTGGTCTGGGTACGATACAGCCGTCTCAGAGCGACTATTTCCAGGCTACCCGCGGTGGCGGCAATGGCGACTACTATGTCATCACGCTGGCTCCGTCGTCAGTGCAGGAGATGGCCGACTTCGTCGACCTCGCTTTCGAGTTGGCGTTCAAGTACCGCAATCCAGCCATGATCCTGAGCGATGGTGTCATCGGACAGATGATGGAGAAGATAGTCCTGCCTCCCTATAAGCCTCGTCGTACCGACGAGGAGGTGATCCGTCAGTGCCCCTGGGCCTCTACGGGCAAACCTCGCACTCGCGGTGTCAATGTCATCACCTCTCTTGAGCTGAAGCCCGAGATCATGGAAGAGCGCAATATCCACCTGCAGAAGAAATATCAGGAGATCAGGGATAAGGAGGTGCGCTATGAGACGATGCTCTGCGAAGACGCCGACTTTGTGATTGTGTCGTTTGGCAGTGCCGCCCGCATCTCGGAGAAAGCCATAGAGATCGCCCGTGCCGAAGGGCTGAAGGTAGGTCTGCTACGCCCCATCACCGTGTGGCCGTTCCCCACCAAGGAGGTGGCCGCTCTTGCGAGAGGGAAGAAGGGCGTGCTCGTGGTGGAGATCAACGCTGGTATGATGGTGGAGGACGTGCGTCTGGCCATCAACGGCGAGGTACCTGTGGAACATTTCGGTCGTCTGGGCGGCATCGTGCCGGAGCCGGAGGAGATAGTAGAGGCATTGAAAACTAAATTGATGAAGTGATGGAAACAAACGATATAATCAGTCCTGAGAACCTGGTTTACAAGAAACCGACTCTCCTGAACGACAATCCCATGCACTATTGTCCTGGATGCTCACATGGTGTGGTGCATAAGCTCATCGCGGAAGTCATCGAAGACATGGGTATGGAAGAGAAGACCATCGGCATCTCACCGGTGGGATGTGGCGTGTTTGCCTACAAATATATTGACATCGACTGGCAGGAGGCTGCCCACGGACGTGCACCTGCCGTGGCCACCGGTATCAAGCGCCTCTGGCCCGACCGTCTGGTGTTCACTTATCAGGGCGATGGCGACTTGGCGTGCATCGGTGCGTGTGAGACCATCCATGCGCTCAACCGCGGTGAGCACATCGTGATTGTCTTCATCAACAACGCCATTTATGGCATGACCGGCGGACAGATGGCTCCTACCACCCTCATCGGGCAGAAGACTTCCACTTGTCCTTACGGCCGTGAGCCGGCGTTGCATGGCTATCCACTTAAGATCACCGAGATAGCAGCCACGCTCGAGGGCACCTGCTACGTCACTCGTCAGAGCGTGGAGAATGTGGCCGCCATCCGTAAGGCCAAGAAAGCCTTGCGCAAGGCCTTCGAGGCGTCTATGGCTGGCAAAGGCTCTTGTCTGGTCGAGTTTGTCAGTACGTGTAGCAGTGGCTGGAAACTCACTCCTCAGCAAGCCAACGAATGGATGCAGGAGAATATGTTTAAATTCTATCCCAAGGGCGACCTCAAGGATACCACTGGGGAATAGTCTTTTTCTAACCATCAATCGACGAATATGAAAAAAGAGATAATAATTTCTGGTTTTGGAGGCCAGGGTGTGCTCTCTATGGGAAAGATCCTGGCTTATTCGGGCCTTATGGAAGGCAAGGAAGTGACATGGATGCCGGCATACGGTCCCGAGCAGCGTGGCGGTACTGCCAATGTGACTGTCATCGTGAGCGACGACCGCATCTCATCGCCTATTCTGAGTAAGTACGACATCGCTATCGTGCTCAACCAGCCTTCGCTGGACAAGTTTGAGCCGAAAGTGAAGCCGGGCGGTATCTTGATTTACGACAGCTACGGCATCATCAACCCTCCGACTCGTAAGGATATTGAGGTATACAGTATCAATGCCATGGACAAGGCGGCAGAGATGAAAAACTCCAAGATCTTCAATATGATTGTCCTGGGCGGACTGCTCCATGTATGTCCCGTGGTGACCAGTGCCGGCCTTGAGAAGGCACTTTTCAAGACATTGCCTGAGCGCCATCACAATATGATTCCCATCAATATGGAGGCATTGAAAGTGGGTGGTGAGATCATGGAGAAGAAAGACTAAAATGTCAATAAGAATTGTTATATTGGGATTCCCGGGCGCGTGATGTGTCTGGGAATCTTTTTTTACATTGGTGGAAAGGTTGGAGGTCGAAGGTGGAAAGGTTGGAGTTTAACCCACATTGCAGCTAGTGTATAAATACACTTCTTAAAAAAGTCTAATTTT
>CAMIYC010000013.1 GCA_946402905.1 uncultured Prevotellaceae bacterium
ACGCGTTACTCACCCGTGCGCCGGTCGCCACCAGCGGATGCAAGCATCCGCCGTGATGCCCCTCGACTTGCATGTGTTAAGCCTGTAGCTAGCGTTCATCCTGAGCCAGGATCAAACTCTCCATTGTAAAATAATGTATCGTAAACGCATTTCCGCAACTCCCAAAAAAGGAAGGGCGGAGCGTCTTTCTCTGTCTCCAGGACGCCTCCGTATTCCAAGTCTAAAGGAAACCTGTCTCTTTCCTGTATCACAAAAAAATATGACGGTCTCTCTTGTCTACCCTCGCCCCATGGCGGCACCCTAAAGCGCGAGCCCTGAGGCGTGACTTCTTGTACTACTTATATGTCTTATGTAAATCTATCAAAGAACGATTTCTTTTTCAACTGCACTACTTTTTTCTCAAGCGCAGCGAATGCAAAGGTACGGCGATATTCCGGACCTTGCAAATTTTTCAGCACTTTTTTTTCGAAAATGACGAAAATTTTCGGGATTCTTGACATAATCCGGTCAAAAACCCCGAAAACATCAACTATTCGTATACATCTTCAATTCCATTTTCGAATTTTGAAGGATTGTCGTCACAAGTGTCGAAGTCCTTTGGTATATCGAATTTGGCAGAAGGATCGTAGGTGAGACTTGCGTCGGCATACACCTTTCTCATATACTTGGCCCATATAGGTAGTGCAGCGGTAGCCCCCTGTCCCATTCTTGTAGAATAGAAGTGTATATCACGGTCTTCTCCTCCTACCCAGCATCCGCTCACCAGTTCTGGCGTGATGCCCATGAACCATGCGTCAGCATTCTCATTGGTTGTTCCGGTTTTTCCACCCACTTCTCCTGTGATGCCGTTTCCTCTCACCCGGCTGGCGGTACCACCATCGACGACCCCTCTGAGGAGTTCGATCATCTTGAATGAGCTGGCCTCGGAGATGACCTCGTTGAACCTTGGCTGGAAATTGGCCAGGATATTTCCCTCACTATCTTCAATACGTGTGACCATCAACGGTGCGCACCTGATGCCATGGTTGGCAAAAGTGGTGTAAGCGCTGACCATTTCGCCTACGGTGACCTCGCATGGTCCCAGACACAGGGCCATCGTGGCTTTGATGTTGGGATTGTTGAGGCCGTATTTATGTAGGAGGTCGACAAGAGAACGCGGGCTGAACTTGCTCATCAAATATGCGGAAATCCAGTTATTTGACTGCTGTAGTCCCCATTTGAGTGTGACCATGGCTCCATATCTCGCACGGCTGCCGTTACGCGGAGTCCATGTGCCTCCTGTCTCAAGTCTGTAAGTCTGCATTCTGTTGGGAGCCACATCACAAGGTGTGAACCCATTCTCCATAGCCAGGGAATATAAATAAGGTTTGATCGTTGACCCCACCTGCCTTCTTCCGACCATAGCCATGTCGTACTGGAAATGCTGATAGTCGGGTCCACCCACATAGGCTTTGACCGCACCTGTCTTGGCGTCCATACTTACGAACCCAGACCTGAGATACTGCTTGTAGTATTTGATCGAATCAAGCGGGCTCATCACCTTGACCACATCCCCATTGTATGTGAAGACAGTCATTTCGACAGGCGTATCAAATGCTTTTTTGATGTCCTCCTCCGATGCTCCCGCCGCTTTCATGACCTGATATCTGTGACTTTGGCGGATGGCTCTATTCATCACACGCTCATAATCCTGACGTGACATGGAACTGGCAAAGGGTTTTTTGGAGCTTCCCCTGACCTGTGCGTTGAATGCCGGCTGCAAGGTCTGCGACAGGTGCTCGCATACGGCCTCCTCGGCATATCTCTGCATTCTTGTGTCGATGGTGGTATAAATTCTCAGTCCGTCTGTATTCACGCTATAAGGGTGTCCGCCTCTGCGTGTATTCTTGTTGCACCATCCGAAGAGAGGATCTTCGACCCATGCGATGGAATCGATGACAAACTGTGCTTTTTTCCACTCCGGGTAATCATCAGATTCCGGTTTTTTCGCCATCATATACTGCCGCAGATATTCGCGGAAATAAGGAGCGATGCCAGCCAGATTTTCCCTGTCGCCCGACGGATGGAAATTGAGTTTCATGGGTTCGGTCATGTACTTTCTGGCCTCCTCCTCGTTGATGTATCCGGCCTTGAACATCTGTGAAAGCACGATATTACGCCTTTCGAGCGATCTGGACGGATATCTGACGGGATTGTAGAAAGAGGGATTCTTGCAGAGTCCGACGATGGTGGCAGCCTCAGTGACAGAGAGATTTTTTGGATCCTTATTAAAATAGGTTTTCGCTGCGCTTTTTACACCGATAGCATTGTGGAGGAAGTCAAAATAGTTGAGATACATGGTAATGATCTCCTCCTTTGTGAAGTTCTTCTCCAGTTTGATGGAGATGATCCACTCGATGGGCTTCTGGAATAGTCTCTCCAATTTGTTATGAGCCACTTCCGAATACAGTTGCTTGGCCAGCTGCTGTGTGATAGTCGACCCACCGCCAGCGCTTTCGTTTCCCATGAGTCCGCGCTTGACGACTGCTCTTGAGAGAGCTTTGAAATCGATGCCCGAGTGCTCATAAAAACGCTCATCCTCTGTAGCTATCAGCGCATTGATAACATGGGGTGAGATATTATGAAACTCTGTGGAAATACGGTTTTCCCTGCTTGAGGAATATGTTCCCATGAGCTTGCCATCGGCAGAATAGACCTGAGATGAATACCTGCTGATAGGATTCTGCAAGTCTTCCATATCAGGCATATAGCCCACCCAACCATTCCAAATACCAATAGTGCCACCTATTGTCACCAAAACGACACCTATAAGAATGCCCCACAGGATCTGTACAAATTTTCTTCTCATTTTTTATAAAAAAGCCATCAGCCCCCATCATAAGAGGAAGATGAGTG
This sequence comes from uncultured Prevotellaceae bacterium, assembly GCA_946402905.1. Lineage (GTDB taxonomy): Bacteria > Bacteroidota > Bacteroidia > Bacteroidales > Bacteroidaceae > Prevotella. Next base: position 2,896 of record CAMIYC010000013.1, read on the forward strand.
ATCTATTGTTAGAAATGTCGCTGCAAAATTACATATTATTTTTTTAAAAACATCATAACCACTGGAAATAAGATGTCAATTCAGAATTTCACCTTGATTTTTTTGCCTTTGAAAGAGACGGTTTTCGATTTTTCTCCCGGCAATACGACGCTGAAGTTCCTGTTTTGTGCGAAGTCCTTACACGAATGAAGAGCTGAGATCGTGAGCACTCGTTTGCGGTCATTCCATTGGAACGAGACGAGGCTGTACTCCCCTTTTGCGTCGTCACTACTCACGCCATCATCCTCGTACAATGTGAAGCTTGCGTCGGCTCCCGGAAAGACCTTCACTTCGTAGGGCTCACTGACGGCCTGAGCGGTATATTGCCTTTCGGGACCAAGTATGACGATGGAGCCCCCCTTGGCGAAGACGGGGATATGCGCCTTGTCGACAGGCACGCTCACCACTTTTGCCCCCTGATACCATGATCCGGTGTTGAAATCATACCATCCGGCCTTGTTGTCGGGCAGGTAAGTACTCCACTCCCCCACCGCTGGCTGTGTGACAGGACTGACGAGCAAGGCTTTCCCGAACATATATTCACCATTCTGTCTCAGCGCCTGCTTGTCTGCCGGGAAGTCGAATATGAGCGGCCTCATGAGTGTCGCCCCCTTCGAAGAGACTTCATAGGCATTGGAATAGATATAGGGTAGCAGCCGATACCTCTGGCTCAGACATCCTGCGATAATTTCCTTGGCTTCCGGGCCGTAATTCCAAGGCTCGGTATTGCTCATATACCCGTGTACGCGCATGAGAGGCAGGTATACAGCCGTCTCTATCCAACGGAGCATCCGCTCTATGTAGTCATTGTCGGCATACTGGTTTTGAGGTCTGAAGAAGCCACCGGCATCGTATGTCCACCAAGGTATTCCCGCGGCCTGCAGTCCTAATCCCGCTGTAATCTGCCTGCGAAGTGTCTCCCAGTCGTTGCCGACATCCCCCGACCATAGTACTGAACCGTACCTTTGTATGCCCGGGAACCCACAGCGCGTGAGTATCATCGGCCTCGAACCCGGCCTGTCGTTCAACAATCCCTCACAGACGGTCTTGTTGACCAACAGCGGATATACATTCCGGAAGACCTCTCCCTGATATTTCCCGTTCATCACTCGCCGCCCCACCAGGTCATCGTTCTCCGGCTCAGTGGCATCCTGCCACCAAGCATCAATGCCGATGGGCAACAGTCTCTGGCTAAACTGTCTCCAGTAAGCTTTTGCCGCCTCAGGGTTGAAAAAATCTATCCAGTCAGTCTCAGGTATGTAAAACCCTTTCTCCTGCATCATGCGTCCCACCTCGGAATTCTTGTCGATTTTGGACCATACGCTCAGCATCAGTCTCATATTCATCCGGTGGAGACTGTCCACCATCTGTGCCGGGCGGGGATAGTGGTCTTCGTCAAATCTCATCGAATTCCATCCGTGCTTGCCCCAATACTGCCAGTCCTGCACGATGACATCCACAGGCAAGTGCTCCTCCCTGAAGCGTCTGGCCGTGGTGAGCAACTCATCCTGCGAATGGAATCGCTCCCTGCAATGTATATACCCCAAGGCCCAGCGTGGCATCATCGGAGCCTGCCCTGTGGCGTGGCGGTATTCCGCAATCACCTGGTCGGAAGATCCGACAAAGACGGTGTAGTCGACCTGCTGGGCGACGGGAGACCTGAAAACAGTCTTATCCTGCACCAATCCATAATACAGCACAGGCTGATCGCCATTGGCCAGCTGTGCCTTGACGGTGTGCCTCCCAGCCTCAAGATGTATGATCTGCGAAGCTGTCGGCGGCAGCCACAAGTTCTGCATATCCATGACAGTCTTGCCGTCCACACACAGATGGTGTCTCCGTGCCATTTTCTGTCCCACATCGAGCAAAAGGCTGTACTCTCCGGCCTGAGGTATATCTATCACAGCCTCGAACTCATTTTTCTCGCGCCGTTCCTGCCGTCCGCCCTCTGTCGAAGTGACGTTGACGATCTCGACATCGCCCACGGCGGCCGATTTTCGTAACGCCACAGAATGACTTGCGGGATTGAACTCCGTCATGCCGTAATTGTTCCACAACAGTCCGTACCCTTTATCTGACACGACCATAGGCACGGCAATTTGCGTATTGACCTGAGTCAGCCTGCGCGACAATCCCCTCACATTGAGGAAGCCATCCTGAAACTGCCCCAGTCCATAGAGACTTTCATCGCGTGGCGAGACGACAGCCAAAGTAGCCGTCCTGACATCAGCATCGTCCAGTCGATGCGTCGTGAGCTGATGCTGATCGGCACAAAACACCGTATGGCCACCCTCATCACAGACGGAGAGCGTCAGCTGCCCTGTATCCACGTTGACACGCATTGACGGCGTGGTCAGCGTCCATACATGGCCATCGTTTTTCACTTTCACCTTGGGAGCTGGCATCTCCTTACACACATATACCCATTCAGGCATCTCCTCCACCGCGCCTTCGTAGTATTGCACACGAACGGCCCTATCGCTTATCAGAGTCAGCACCATTGTGCCCTGGCCGAACGGAATGTCAACGGCATGAGTGTCAGGACATGCGAAACATAACAAAAAGGAAACGAACAGAAGAACTCTCATATACAAAACTTATTATTTTATCAGCAAAATTACGAATATTTGTGTGTGAATGCAAAAGAAACGCCCCAAAAACTCCATTTCCCATCTACTTTTCCTCCCGAAACCTTCAGAATCACAAAAAAAATGCTTATCTTCGCAGTCGAAAAGAACAATTCAATGCAATGGCACTATGAACAGACATAACTTCGTGACGATAGCCGACTTGTCAAAAGAGAAAATACTCTATATGATCAAGATGGCAGAAGAGTTCAGAAAGCACCCCAACCGTGAGATTCTCAAAGGCAAGATTGTAGCCACCCTTTTCTATGAGCCCTCTACGCGCACCCGCCTGAGTTTTGAGACCGCAGCCAACCGTTTAGGCGCCAAGGTGATCGGTTTTTCAGACGCCAAGGCCTCCAGCGTCTCCAAGGGTGAGACGCTTAAAGACACTATCCTGATGGTATCCAACTATGCCGATGTGATAGCCATGCGCCATTATATCGAGGGTGCCGCCCAGTATGCCAGCGAGATCTCTCCCGTCCCCATCATCAATGCCGGCGACGGAGCCCACCAGCATCCCTCTCAGTGTATGCTCGACTTGTTTACCATCTACCAGACACAGGGCACTCTTGAGAACCTGAACATTTATCTTGTGGGAGACCTGAAATACGGCCGTACGGTCCACTCGCTGCTGATGGCGATGCGCCATTTCAGCCCCACCTTCCATTTCATCGCCCCCGAAGAATTGTCGATGCCCATGGAATACAAGCTCTACTGCACCGAGCACGGCATCAACTACACCGAGCACACTGCCTTCAACGAAGACATCATCTCCGATGCCGACATCATCTACATGACCCGCGTCCAGAAGGAGCGTTTCTCCGACTTGATGGAATACGAGCGGGTGAAGAACGTGTATATCCTGAAGGCCGACATGCTGGGCAAAGCGAAACCCAACATGAAGATCCTGCACCCCCTACCCCGTGTGAATGAAATCAACTACGACGTAGACGAGGATCCACATGCCTATTATATCCAGCAGGCCCAGAACGGCCTTTACGCCCGTGAGGCCATCATCTGCGACGTGCTTGGCATCAGCATAGACGACGTAATCAACGACCCAACCATCATAGACTGACGCATTATGAACAAGAAAGAACGCCTTGTGGCCGCTATAGAGAACGGCACCGTGATCGACCACATCCCCTCGGAGAAGACATTTCAGGTGGTGAGTCTTCTCGGCCTTCAGTCTCTCCCCTCTCCTGTGACTATCGGCTTCAACTACCCCTCAACCAAAGTTGGCAACAAAGGAATCATCAAGATCAGCAACAAATTTTTCACCGATGCCGAGATATCCCGTCTCTCGGTTGTTGCTCCCAACGTAGTGCTGAATATCATCCGCGACTATGAGGTGACGGAGAAGAAGACGGTGGAGACGCCTGACGAGCTTCGCGGGATTGTGAGATGCAACAATCCCAAATGCATCACCAACAACGAGCCGATGCAGACCGTCTTTCACGTAGTGGACAAGAGCCGTGGCATATTGAAATGCCACTACTGCGACAAAGAGCAGGAGATGGACAAAGTAGAAATCATATAATCATCCAATTAACCATTTTTTGACATAAACATGAAAAGAGATCAAGAGATTTTCGATCTTATCGAGAGAGAGCATCAACGCCAGCTGAAAGGCATGGAGCTTATCGCATCAGAGAATTTTGTCAGCGACGAAGTGATGGCAGCGATGGGCAGTTATCTGACCAACAAATATGCCGAAGGCCTGCCCGGAAAGCGTTACTACGGAGGTTGCCAAGTGGTCGACCAAGTGGAGGACCTGGCGCGTGAGCGTGTGAAGAAGCTCTTTGATGCAGAATGGGCCAACGTCCAGCCCCACTCCGGGGCCCAGGCCAACGCTGCCGTGCTGCTGGCCGTGCTTCAGCCCGGCGACACTTTCATGGGTCTCAACCTGGCTCACGGCGGACATCTCTCACATGGTTCGCTGGTCAACACTTCTGGTATACTCTATAAACCGGTGGGATACAATCTGAGCAAAGAGACCGGCCGCGTAGACTACGACGAGATGGAGCGTCTGGCCCACGAACACCAGCCCAAGCTCATCATCGGCGGAGGCTCGGCCTACAGCCGCGAGTGGGATTATAAGCGTATGCGAGAGATTGCCGACTCCGTCGGTGCCCTTCTCATGATTGACATGGCCCACCCCGCCGGCCTGATCGCAGCCGGCCTGCTCGACAATCCTGTGAAATATGCCCACATCGTCACCTCCACCACCCACAAGACTCTCCGCGGTCCTCGCGGCGGTATCATCCTGATGGGCAAAGACTTTGAGAACCCCTGGGGCAAGACTACTCCCAAGGGCAAAATCAAGATGATGAGCCAGCTGCTTGACAGCGCCGTGTTCCCCGGCATCCAGGGCGGTCCGCTGGAGCACGTGATAGCCGCCAAGGCCGTTGCCTTCCAAGAGGCGCTGCAGCCCGAGTTCAAGGCATGGGCCAAGCAGGTGCAGACCAATGCCCGCGTCCTGGCCGAGGAACTGGTGAAGCGCGGTTTCGGCATTGTGAGCGGCGGCACAGACAATCATTCCATGCTTGTAGACCTGCGTACGAAATATCCCGACCTGACAGGAAAGGTGGCAGAGAATGCCCTTGTAGCAGCCGACATCACCGTCAACAAGAATATGGTGCCTTTTGACAGCCGAAGCGCCTTCCAGACCTCCGGCATCCGCCTGGGAACCCCGGCCATCACCACCCGCGGAGCCAAGGAAGACATGATGATTCTCATCGCCGACCTGATCGAGGAGGTGCTCAACGCTCCTGAGGACGAGAATGTCATCGCCTCTGTGCGCCAAAAAGTGAACGATACGATGAAGGACTATCCTTTATTTGCTTATTAATTCATTCTATATCGCATGAAGGGTATGCCCGCGGACATACCCTTCATACCAAGAAAAACACCATTACGCCCCCACTCACCGCTTATGGCAAGAAAGACCAGGCCCCGTAAGAGGTCATCAGACGAAAGACAGCTTCAGCTTTTCACCATGGAAGAGATGACTGGTGAGAATGTGTTGTCGCCGTCTATCGACCATCCTGACACCGACGAGAACCATTTCGCTGACCACCCTCATGAAATGGATGAGCATCATTTCACTGATAGTTATCATGAGAAAGATGAGCATCAAGAAATGGATGAGCAAAATGAGATGGATGAACACCGTCTGCTTCAGTCGATGCGCCGTGCGCTAATGATCTTGTCACGGCTGAAGGGGCATCAGATACGTCTTATCGCCATGGAGTCGGCAACGCTGGCTCAAGAAGGTATCAGTAGCGACCGTGTCTACCGCATACCAGCTCTTGAAGGTATGAGTATGAATGGCTATGATTTCCAGGCCCTGTATTATGCGAGTTTTGCCCAAGCGTTCCCGAGCATGATAGACCGCATCAATCTGCCTTTTTCAGATGTGTATGAACAAGCGCTGAGACCCCATCAGACCAACTCATAGATGCCGGTCGGAGACTTGCGTTTGAGCACCTCGACCATGAAATCCACTCCAGCGATGATTCCATGTTCACGGAGCACCTGCTCCACCGTCTTGCGAGCCAGTTCGGGATGATTGTTTTCCTCGCTCAGATGGCAAAGCCAAACCTGCCGCAGTCTTGGCGTGGCATTCTTTGCGAGCACCTCACCACACTCCTTATTACTCAGATGGCCTTTCTCGCCAAGAATTCTGCTTTTCAGATAAGCCGGGTATGTGCCCCCCAGCAGCATCTCCACATCATGGTTGGCTTCGAGCACCAGGTAATTGGCCTCGCCGATATAACGTCTGATTTCGTCAGTGACATGGCCTATATCGGTGATGAGACAGAACACCACTCCCTCGCAGACAATCTTATAGCCCACATTGTCCGCACTGTCGTGAGGCACATCAAATGGTGTGATCTGGAAATCGCCGAGCGTAAAAGTCGTCCCCTTTTCAATCACACGGGCCAGGTTGCTCTCAATCTTATGCCTCACACAATAATTGTTGAGGATGCCCCGATGCACCTTTGCTGTAGTATACACCGGCAATTTGTAATCATGGCTGATGCTCCCCACCGACTTCACATGGTCGGCATGGTCGTGTGTGAGGAGTATGCACTTGATTTGCGGCAATGACAGTCCGTAGTCGTGAAAATGCTTTTTCAACGCCCTGACGCCAATGCCGACATCAATCATCAAACCGCCATTCTCCGTATAAAGGAAATAACAGTTTCCGCTACTGCCGCTACCAAGTGATACAAATTTCAGCATCCAACACTCTAATTAATTCCCGAGGCTCCGCCTTATAAGGTGTGTTCTATTAATTCTGTTTGATATATAGGCATTATTCTGCTCAATCTGTTTCGGTCGCTTTTTGTTTTTATTCGGTGCATAGTGTCAAGTCTCATCGGTCGTATAGCCCGCTATACTCCCTCTTCAACTTACACTCTGCACTCGACTAAAAATCAAAAATCGCCTCGACATAATTAATAGAACCCACCATAAGCGTGTCACCTCACGGGGTAATCATCTTCTAAAACTGCAAATTTACAAAAAAAGAATGTTAATTCCAAATAAAAACCTTTAATTTTTCTTTATCTTTCCGATTCAGATAAAAAATCGAACCAAAAAGAAATGAGGACCAGAGGTAAAGTGTCAGAACGGCATACCGACGGCAAAATGGAAAGAGAAGTCACGACTGAGGTTGGGGTGCGTGACAGGATAATGCTCCCGACTGGTATCATAAGCCGGATCGATGGCTTTCATACCCATGTCAAACCTTAGGATGAAGTAATCGAAATTGAGCCTTACCCCCAGTCCATACGCTACGGCAATCTGCTTGTAGAACTCATCGACCTTGAACTGTCCTCCCGGCTGATCCCTGTAATCTCTTAGCGTCCATATATTTCCACCGTCGATAAAGAAGGCTCCGTTGAATTTCCAGAACAGATGAGTGCGATATTCAAAATTGAGGTCTAATTTCATGTCACCAGTCTGGTTGATGAAATCGATGGCTCCGTCGTGTCCTTTGAATTTTCCCGGCCCAAGCCCCCTGACACTCCAGCCTCTGACGGAGTTAGCGCCACCTGAGAAATACCTTTTCTCAAAAGGCAGCACCGTGCTGTTGCCATACGGATAGGCGATGCCCACACCAGCGTGAAAGACGATGGAGTTGTGTTCGTCTATATTCATCACCCGTGTATAGTCGAAATCGCCCTTGACATATTGTGCGAAAGCGATATTGAAGAGCGTGCGCTGATCGTGGTCATTTTTTTTGAATCCAGCCATGGCGCCGACTGCGGCGAGCAGATTGCCCGCAGTCTCCACGTTCGCCCTGACCATATAACTGCCATTATTGTACGTCAGACCGAATCCCGAACGCATGATCATCAGGTCTTCGTAGTTGTACCTTAAGATGGCATTACGGTTGCTGACACTGTCCAGATAGTCGTGCTTGAAAGTTGGCGATATCCACGGCATATGGATGAAGTTGAGGTCAAGTGCGTCCCATTTATAGGCAATATTGCTCCTGGGCTTCTGCCATCTGTACCTCCAACCTGCTGAAAGCACTCGACGATGAAACTCGGGTCGATTTTGCAGGTTGTAGCTGAAGGACAATTCGGACGTGGCATTGAAATTGCGTCTTGCCACATGCGACAGGAAAGGCACTACAAATCGCGGGAACGTAAGTTTAGACTCCACGCCATACTCCATATAATTCTCATTCTGATAGCCCTCCAGCCCGGTGATGGCCTCAAAGGCACCTCGCACTCTGACGCTCAGTGCCTCAGAACCATGGAAGATATTCCTGTTCTCATAGGTGAGAGAGGCCGCTGCTCCGAGGTCACCTGCCGTGTTGGTTCCTTCGGGTTGGAAAGAGATAGTACTCGGTTTGTTCATACCATACTGAATGGTGCAGTCGACATAACTGGAGTCTTCATCCTCAGCAAACCTGATGCCGGAATATTTCAGTGCCTGCAGACGACTGAAATTGTGATAGGTTCGCTGCACGGCAGCGGAAGAATACCAACTGCCCGGTTCAAAAGCTGTGGCATTCTCGAGCACATTGCGTTTGATATGTATCGTCGCCGAGTCGGGGCTTGTATAGTGTATGCTTCTCACGACATACCTCGGATGGTCAGTTTCCGGCGTGTCGTTTTTCTCCCGGTATCTGTTCAGGTGCATGGTCAGGTCTACCAACCGGCTGTCTCGCATGGTGTCTGCCTCAAACCGTATGAACTCTTTATGAAATCTGTAATATCCGCGATCGAGCAGATATGAGGTGATGCGTCCTCGCTCCTGTTCGAGTCCATTGATGGTAAAAGGCGAGCCGCTCCTCAAGCGGAGGATAGTGGTGTCCTGTCCCAACAAATGTGCGATAGTATCATCCTTGATGTCATACGTCATCGACCTGATGACATAAGGCTCTCCAGGGAGCAACTGATATTCGGCGGTGGCTTTCTTCCCTTTGGCGCGGACAAGATGCTTCACGCGGGCATTCATATAGCCCATGTTTTGCATGGCTGTGAGCAAGTCATCACTTGTCAGTTGCGCCTGCAAGCTGTCGTACAGCACCGGTGACTCACCGATATTGCGCAAGGTGCGGTTGATCCATTTGGTGGTGTCACTGCCCGACAAAGAATAGATGCCAAGAGGTATCTTGAAGAGCGAGAACCATCTGGAGTTGCCCCTTTGATGCACATACTGGCTCACTTTGGCCGCATCGAATTCTTTATCGTCCGTTTTTACCTTGACCGTCTTCAGCAGGTATGAACCGTCTGGGACATATTTCGTGCCGGAGCACGACATCATGACGACAACAGCCAAGACGGCCGCTGCCATATATATATATCTAAGACAGTCACTCCTGTTGTTCAGCTCAATCATAATTTGAGCGCAAAGGTAATGAAAATCGGCCGTAGAAAGAAAAAAAACAATCGGTTTCTTCTATTTTACCAGCAGAATGGCCCAGTAAGAGATTTAGCCTCCTTCTTTGCATGTGTGGGGGAGCAGATGAGTATATGAGCCCGATTCGACGGAGGTGCGCCCCCTGCTGTACAAGGTTTACCCCGATATCCTGCTATTGAGATACTGGAGGAACTGCGGTTTATAGGCTTCGGTGACGTGTATGATTTCATCGCCGATATAGATACAGTCGTTACGGTCGACACTTCTTATCTTGCTGAGAGCCACGATATACGAACGATGCACACGCATGAAGGATGCGGGAGGCAACAACTCCTCGACGGCCTTCATCGTCATGTGGGTAATCAATGCTTTTCGCTCGCCCTCCATGCAGAACATGACATAATCCTTCATGCCACTGACATATAAGATGCTGGCCACGGCTATCTGTCTCAGTTCGCCATCTACCTTGATAAAGAGAGTCTCGTCGCTTTTCGCATGGGTTTCGCTGCTCTTTTCTTCCATCCGTCCAAACCACTGACGCGCTTTCTCCACCGACGCGAGAAACTTGTTGTATCGTATTGGCTTAAGCAGGAAGTCCAGTGCGCTCACCTCGTAGCTTTCAAAAGCATATTCCTTGAAAGCCGTGGCAAAAATAATCTTGGTAGCGGGTGGTACGATATGCGCCAGCTCCATCCCATTCATGTCGGGCATCTGTATATCAAGAAACAACAAGTCGACATGCTGGCTTTTTATCGCACTGATTGCCTCGACAGAATCCGTAAACGACGCGACCAACCTCAGGTCGGGTGTCTTGTTGATAAACGATTCCAACAGTCTGACGGCCAGCGGCTCGTCGTCAACGACCATACATGTGAGCGTTCTCATATTCTGACAGATATTTTGACATAAAACGTTTTTTCGTTCTCACTCTGCTCCCATTCGTAACGTCCTTGATACATCAATTCGAGCCGACGCCGTGTGTTTTCCAGTCCGATGCCCGATCCGCTTCTGTCCTTGTCGTCTTTCGGATAATTAGAGTTTTCGCAGACGAATGAGAGCACTTCTCCCTCCTGCACCAGTGAGATATTGATATGCGACATTTTACTACTGCTCACCCCGTGCTTGAAAGCATTTTCTATCAGAGAGATAAAGAGCAGTGGAGCCACCATGACATTTTGCTGGACGTCGAAATAGGTGGTCACCTTCGTCTTCTCGTTGCAGCGGAGCTTCATCAGTTCGACGTAATTGGTCATAAACTCCACCTCGCCGTTGATGGGCACCAATGCTTTGTTGGTCTCATAGATAGCGTATCGCAGCAGGTCGCTCAACTGCGCGATGGCATCCTGAGCCGCATCGGGGTCGATCTGTGTGAGACTGGAGATATTATTGAGCGTATTGAAGAGGAAATGCGGGTTGATCTGGCTTTTAAGCCATGCCAGCTCAGCCTCCGTGTTCTTTTGCCGTTCCTCGTCCAGTTGCTTTTTGATTTTCCTTACATTCAGGAAATGCCTTATCCCGATGGCAGTCGCAATGATGATGAAATTGAGCAATAGATAAGAGAAAATGCCCGCGAAGAATCCGATCCACGCATTGTCGGGCATGTGTATCTCATGGGCCTCTGTGGAGTTTCTTATCAGAAAGAATTCATAGTTGAGCGCACCCAGAGTAGCCAGATTGGCAAGTACGAAACTTTTGAAGCGCCTTTTGAAAAACAGATAAGGTCCGAAAAGATAAAAATTGAGGAAATAGAGCACAAACGGGGAGCGGAGTATCCCCCATACCACGACAGCCGTGGTAAGCGTATATTCCACCGAACCGGTTATGGCATACGACGTGATGGGGGGGAGTGACAGCACCACCCCCCATACAGTCAGCTGAATGACCAGCAATATGATATCCTTTTTTGTGATTTTCGTCATCATGTGCAAAGATACAAAATATTATTGACAAATCACATCATTTCTACATAAAACCGCAGTGCTTACTGGCCGACCTCACCTACGCTGTTGATCATCTCTCCTTGCGACTGCTGCTCGATATAGTCATTCTGTACCTTTGAGACATGCTGGCGTACCTGTCGTTTGGAATTACCGAACGTATAGCTGACCGACAGCGTCACGCCCTGTATAGGCACCTTGATGGTACTGTGCGAACTGAAATTCTTTCCTTCGGAAAAATTCTCTATCTTCAGGCTTCCGCCATCAGAAAGTCCGGTAATACCCATGAGGCTGATATTCAGTTTGTCGTTCAGCAGTGACTTGGAGATATTGGCAGTGAGGAGGTTGAATCCGCTTGACCAGCCCTGCAGTGTGTAAGACTTGCTGGATGTCATGACAAATGCGCCAAGTTTTAAATCCCAGGGCAGCGTCTGCTGCAGTCCAGTCATCACATTTGCCTGCCAGCCACTATTGCTTAGTGCGAGCGTGTTGCTTCTGATATCGGTGTAATTGACACTTCCGTTGACGAACAGCCGTGTATTTTTCGTCACCAGCCAGTTGGCGTAGATATTGGCACCGGTCTGACTTCTTTTCACTATATTGCCATAGGTCGTGTTCAGTATGTTGTTGTCATAGAAACTGTACTGTTCGATGCCATTGCCCGTATAGTTGTAGTGCAGGTTGAGATTCATCATCAGACGGCTTGAAAACATGTTGTACACCAGTGCCGTGTTGTGCGATTTCTCCACGTCGAGGTTGGTATTTCCATAGCTAATGGTGGTGGGGTCGGCCCTGTTGATGTATGGATTGAGGTATGTGATACCCGGACGGCTGATGCGCATATTGTAGGTCAGACCCAGATTGGCTGTGGGTGCGAAATTATAGCTCAGGCTGGCAGATGGCACGAGGCTTCCATAGTTTTTGCTGAAGTCGGCACCGTTGCCCAGATGATATTTCACATCCTGCCATGTATGCTCATAGCGCAGTCCGCCCTTGGCTCCGAAATTGCTCCATTTGGCCTCATACTCGGCATAACCTGCCAGTATGCTGTTGGTGTACTCATAATCCATGCTCATATCCTCAGTGTAGACATCGGCCAGATAATACTTTGAGTCGGAGGTGGCCTTACGGGTCATGGCTTTTGCACCGAGATTGAGGGTGTGTCCTGAGAACAATGGTGTGGTGTAGTCGGCCTGGAAAGTATGCTCTGTGGTACGGTCTTTGCTGATAGAGAAGCGGTCGGTGAGGTCGACGAAAGGTGTGGAGCTCTTGTCGAAATCGTTTTGCTGTTCGGTCTTCGACGGACTATAGTCGAGCTGATAAGTGAGGATGATCGACTTGGTGCGCTGTGGGTTGAGGAAACGCTGATAGTCGATGTTTCCGCTGAAAGAGGTGCGGCGGTTGGTCATTTCCATCTGATAGCCATAATCAAATCCTTTGCCATAGTCGGCTCCTGACATCTGAGTGCCAGGCGTGCCACTATTTTTCATGTGAAGGCTGGTGAGCGAGAGTGTGGCATTGACACTGCTCACGGAGTCGATGTCATACCCCAGAGAGAAATTGCCTAAGGTGAAAGGGAGCCTGGTTTTTGACTTGGAGGTGGACACGATGGTGGCATCGTTGTTGATCTGCTCCATGACGGTCTCCGTGGAGCCCGGTTTTGAATAGTTCTCCATCACGTTGGCGCTATACGACAATTTCCCTTTCTGTCCGCTGACGAACACGCTTCCCCCCAGGGATCTGTTGCCCACAGAAGCCCTGATGGTGCCGTTGTATCCATCCAGGCTTTGCATGGCTTGCGGATTGGTCTTATTCATCACGATATTGAGCACGCCTCCGGCTCCCTCGGCGTCGTATTTGGCCCCTGGGTTGGTCACCACCTCAATGTTTTTCACCGCCGAGGCAGGCATGCTCTTGAATATCATGGACGGGTTGGCAGAGAACATCACATTAGGCTTGCCATCTACATATACTTTAAATGACGATGATCCATTGACCGAGATATTGTCCTGACCGTCGACGGTCACCATGGGCACCTTGCGCAGCATGTCGAGCACCGTGTTGGACTTGGCATCGGGGTCGTCCTCCACCTTATAGGTCATTTTGTCGACTTCCATCTTGACGAGAGGCTTTTGTGCGATGACCTCCACGCCTTTCAGTGTCTTGGAATCTTCTTTGAGCGCTACCGTAGCCATGTCGAGGGTCGCCGTCTTACCCAGTTCTATCTCCTGTCTCAACTCTTCTTTACCGATACTGGTGAAAGAGATGGTATACTTACCCGAACCTTCCACTTCATGACTGAATGCACCATTCTCATCCGCCAGGAAAAAGGCTACAGGTTTCTTCAAGTTTCCGTTTTTATAAACACGAATGGTGGCAAACGGCTCTGCCTCGCCTGAATTTTTGTCTGTCACGACACCTTTGACTGTCGTAGTCTGAGCTGTGACAATCATTGAGATGGTCATCAAAACCATTGCAAAAAATAATCTAACCTTTTTCATATCTGTTTTTTTTATGATTTGTCTCTAATTCATTGACGATGCAAAGGTAATTTGATATAAGGTAGAGACAATCTGTTTTTCGACGACTTTCCAGCAAATTTTCGACGAAAGAAAAATAATTCTCAAAATATTCTTGGATGTAATCTGAAAAATGACTAAATTTGAAAGGTGAGATTATCATGTTGATCTGACACCACATATTTACTCTTTTCTCTTTTTAAAATGACAAAAAATTGAAGCTAAAACGTTCAAATTTCCTGCTAATGAGACCTTCAGTATTTATATGGATAATGGCGGCATCTCTGATGATTCTCGGATGCCATGACAATGATAATTTGGAGGAAGATAATTCTACCGCCGAAAATGTTCCCTTCACCCTGCGCACTCACAGCCACAGCGGCTGCAAGTCGAATACCGAGATCAGTAAAACAACTGCCAGGAAATCAGCTCCTGGTAATGAGGAGTACGTAGAATACGAGGGCAGGGAGAACGGATATATCTACATCTGCCATCTCAATAGCGTATTCAATTGCGGTACGGAAAAGATCGGGGTTGACATCTCTTTATCGGGTGACACAATCCATCTCTCTGAGAGGATGGAGGAAGGACTTTATTGGCGTTGCCAATGTCCTTTTGACGTAATGGTCGACGCTGGCCCTCTCCATGATGGTATCTATACATTGATAGTGGGCAAGGAAGGCAAAGACTACGCCAAGGCCACTATCACCTACTCTGCGACTGCGAAAGAGAAGGTGAAACTCGAACCTTTAGAATGACAGCCAAGAGGGTTTCAGACTCCTATTTTCCGTCATCGACGGCGATGGCAATATCCAGGTAGTCAGGAAGCGGGTGAAGCAGTGGAACGGGGAGGTGTATACTGCCGCACAAGCGTCAGTAGCAAATATATTTCCACAACTCCCTGATAGTCTTTTCAGGATCCCATTGGTGATTGAAGGTCCAACCTGCTGTGACGGTATGGTATTCAGGTGCTCCATCCGCCAGGCTCAAGTTATTGTTCATCCAGGTGCCATGTCCTCCTTCGCGCGTACAATTATAAAAATAGACCCTCTGCCCCCAAGGACAAGGGTCAAGCACTTTGTCGGAGTAGGCATAACTGATGTTGCTGTCGAGAATATTTTTTGACATCGTGCATGACACAAAGAAAAATTGCGAGTCGTGATGGTAACGCCCCAAGACCGTAGGACTTGCGGCATCGAAATGAGAATTGGTGATAACGAGTTTTTTGCTCTTGTCTCCACGTCCGTCATGCCACACGATGGCCCTGCTGTCACCATAGAACCGGCATCTCGTAGCATAACACCAACCTCTTGGGCAAAGGAAGTCGACACCGGGGCATCTCAGCGACAGGTCGGCATGGTAATACATGCCATTGCCCTCAGGGGCCCAGAGTGACAAGGCATCATTTCCGTCTGCCCAAATATTGCAATTGACGATGATGGTGCGTGTGGCTCTTCCGAATACTGCCATCTGATGTCTTGTGGTGTTTTCTACGGTCGTCCCGTAGTTATTGTAGATGGTCAAGCCACTGATCACACAGTCGTCAGCCCCCTCTTGCAGCACCACGACCCCATTGCCAACGGGCTTTCCTTCATGCTCTTTGACGGTCTGTGTCTCTCTGGTTTCCGCCATCACGAGAATGGTGCTGTCACGGTTCTCCCCCACCAGCACGATATGCGGCCTGCTGATGATAACCTTCTGAGTATAGGTGCCATTGCGTAGGAAAACAGTGTATGGTTTGCTGTTGTCACGGGGCACTCTGTCGATGACAGCCTGGATGGACTCTCCGGGACTGACGACCGCATCGAATGAGGAGGGAGCGGGTCTGACGGGTTCAAACAGCCTGAACGTTCCGTTTTCATTGGCTCCCTTGGTGGATAAACTGATGGACCGTTTATGTGATGGGTCATATTTGTCGGCCCACTGAGCATAAGCGTCATAGAGCGAGGCAGCACGGTCTCCGTACCAGGCATAGCCATTGCGGCGCTCTGCTCCGATGTCTTCGAGACGCTGCCTGGGGACACCGTCGCGGTCGCAGACAAAAGGCCGTGTATGGTCCAGATCATAGTATCGAGCCCACAGAGGACCTGCGCCGGGATCCTCCACCAGTCTGACATTGCGCTCTCCAGTCTCTCTTGAGAAGGTACGCTCCAGGCGCAAACCTGTCAACTTATAGGTGTCGAACCACTCCATGGCTGCATGTACGGCATGTTTCACCCGGTCGTCGGGATGTGGGAGCGACATAAGAAGGCTGACGATAGAAGCGCTCTCCTGCGAACAGAAGGCCGGGAGTTCGAATGCCCTTGCCGGGGCGGGCAGAAAGGTATCCCTGTCGTGCTGCTGGCACCACACGGTGAGTTGGTCGCCTACGCGTATCTGAGTTTTCAGGATACACTCCACCCCCTTGTCGAATGCTACGGCAGCCCGTTTGCGGAGTTGTTTGGTGGTGAGGGCAGCCTCAAAGGGGACCTTAGCCGAAGCCACCTCTCTTAGGAGAAGCATGGTGTTGACCATAGCGTCATCGTTGTAGGTGATGTGCACCTGATAGCCATGAGGCCCGGGCCAGAATTGTGGCCATCCCCCATTATCATACTGACCAGCAAGCAGGTATTCTACCGCCTTGCAAAAAGACTCCCTCACCCGTTTGTCATGAGTGGCATGATAGAGCCTGGCAAGAAAGTGCATCTGTATATTGGTGGCGTCATTATCCGTCGTGGAGTCATCGGTACGTTGTTTGTCGGCCAGCACCATCTCACGCTGTTCTTGAGTGAGAGGTGTCACCATATTGATATTTTTCGGCCATCCTCCTGTCACACGTTGATAAAGCATCAGTTGCTCGCCGATGCGCCTTGCCTCGTCTGTCTTGAAAAAAGCCTCATCAGTTTGCCGAAGGATGTGTTTCCACTGATAGTTATGTATCTGAGCCGATGTTTGCGAGGGCATCATCCATACACATAAACAGATGAAAAGAGTGAATATTTTTCCAGTTTTCTTGGTCATAACTTGAGGAAATGATCTGTAGTAGTTTGAAATGTTCTATGTTTTTGCAAAGATAGTGCAAGGTGAGCGAAAAGCAAAACAAAACACGAAGTTTTTGTTTTCTTTTCTGAACCGAAGCCTATCTTCGACAGAGGTCAAAGAATAAAATATCGTCAGATTTTGATTATTTAATACTCAAAATTTATTTCTCCCCCCATTTTTGATTATCTTCGCAGCCGAAATGATCAGTAAGAATAAAATCAAGGCCATACGACAGTTGGAAAACAAGAAGCACCGACGCGAAACCGGTCTTTTTGTAGGGGAGGGTCCCAAGGTAGTGTCAGACCTGTTGTCATCCTTTCCTGTCCACACCATTGTCGCCACTGCATCATGGCTACAAGCTCATCCTGACATTCCCTCCGTAGAGACGATATCAGTGAGCGACGAAGAACTTCGCCGTGTGAGTTTTCTTCAGCATCCACAGCAAGTCTTAGGCATTTTCAGCATTCCGAAGCCGAGTGCCCTGTCAGAAGGTATACGAGAAGCTGTCTCACAGAAATTGTGTCTTGCCCTCGATGGTGTGCAAGACCCTGGCAACCTGGGCACCATCATCCGTATCGCCGACTGGTTTGGCATAGAGGACATCGTATGCAGCCACGACACGACAGACACCTACAGTCCTAAGGTGATACAAGCCACGATGGGTAGTATCGCTCGCGTGAATGTGGTCTACACCGACCTTGCCGAGCTGATTGACTCGTTGCCGACGGACATCCCCGTATACGGCACAGAGCTTGACGGGCACGACCTTTATCACGAGACACTGGAACCCCGTGGCCTACTCATCATGGGCAACGAAGGCAACGGCATCTCCAACGCCATTTCCGCCCGTCTGACACGGCGTCTGCTGATCCCCCCCTACCCTTCCGGCCGTAAGACTGCCGACAGTCTCAATGTGGCCATTGCCACCGCCGTGGTCTGTTCGGAGTTCAGACGCAGAAGCACAACTATTTGAAGCCATTAATCATATACAAAGATATATTAACAAGTAAGCATGGAAAAAGAGTTATTGTATAAAAACCGCAGTTTCTCGTCGTGCATCAACGCAGCCTTCAAACTGCAAATAGAAAACCTCAAGAATATTCTCAAATGCACTTGGCTGCCCATCCTCATCCAGAGCATCATCGCGGGTTGCTACACGTCACTTTTTGCCAACAGCATCATGATGGATGGCTGGACCAAGCATCCTTTTGTCACGCTGTCGGTCATGTTGCTGGTTGCCGTGCTACAATTAGTCGCTACCGCCTGGACGTTGTCGCGGCTGATGAGTCTGCTCAACGAGCAGCCACGGCGGTGGAACTTCAGGCGCTCTCTGTGGATGCTGTTCTCCAACACGGTGATTTCCGTAGCCTTCGTCTCCATATTCAGCGGAGCCGCCGGTGCTGCCATTGGTTTTGTGTTGGCCAAGGCCCAGGCCGAAGAAGCCTCTCCCGGTATGCCGATGTCTGTCATCATAATCATAGGCGTCTATTTACTACTGCTGCTTTTGTATTTCTGCCTGGTTCAACTGCCCTTGATGTATACCAGCATGAGATACCTGAATGTAGAAAAGATGAAATTTTGGAGAGACCTGCTGCCATGCCATCGCACTGGTCTGCGCCACTGGGGCTTTATCTTCATCACGCTATTGCTCTCATCCATCATCATCTCGGTCATCTGTCTATTACTGATGACACCGGCCTATATTTTAGGTTTCGCCCGTTTTACTTCAGAAATGGGTGTAGTGACAGGCGATCCATCAGGTTTGCCGTCTTATTTCCCATGGCTGCAGTTCATCACTACCGTTGTGGTGCTCTTCTTCGTCTACCAAGTATTCATTTTTGAAGTCCTGGTCATCTACTTCATGTATGGTTCTATTGAGACCCAGGAAGAGGAGCGAAACACGGCCAGAATCACTCCGCCCATCCCCACTGCAACCGAAGTGCAGGGCTTCACATCATCATCTCCAAATCTCCGACAAATATGAGACAGCGACTCTTATTCATCGACCGCGACGGCACCTTGATCAAGGAACCTGCTGACGAACAGATAGACTCTTTTGAGAAACTCCAGTTTGTGGAAGGCGTATTTCATAATCTGAGCTTCATCAAGAAAAACCTGGACTTCAGCCTGGTCATGGTGAGCAACCAAGACGGTCTGGGCACGCCATCATTTCCGGAAGAGACCTTCTGGCCCGTGCACAATTTCATCCTCGACACACTTCGTGGCGAGGGCATCACCTTCGATGCCATCCATATCGACCCCCATTTCCCAGAAGACAACCATCCCAACCGCAAGCCAGGGACGGGCATGCTGACAGCATATCTCGACCAGGAGAAATACGACCTGCCAGGCAGTTACGTCATCGGTGACCGGGAGACAGACCGGCTGCTGGCTCAGAATTTAGGCTGCCAAGCACTGATACTGGGAAAAGACGGTATGACCTGGGACAAAATCGCCGAACTGCTTTTTGCCGGTGAGCGTCTGGCATCTGTGCGTCGCACGACCAAAGAGACCGACATCGACGTGCGCCTGAATCTCGATGGTAGCGGCCGGTGTGACATCCATACCGGACTTGGATTTTTCGACCACATGCTGGAGCAGATAGGCAAGCACGGCATGATGGATCTCTATATACGCACCCAAGGCGACCTGAACGTAGACGAGCACCACACCATAGAAGACACAGCCATCGCCCTGGGCGAGTGTCTGCTTCATGCCCTTGGCGACAAACGCGGCATAGAGCGTTACGGCTACTGTCTGCCTATGGACGACTGCCTCTGCAGTGTGGCATTAGACTTCGGGGGGCGTCCATGGCTGGTATGGGACGCTGAATTTCGTCGTGAGAAAGTGGGCGACATGCCCACGGAGATGTTCTTGCATTTCTTCAAGAGTCTGAGCGACGCTGCCCGCATGAATCTGAACATCAAGGCAGAGGGCACCAACGAGCATCACAAGATAGAAGGCATCTTCAAGGCACTGGCCCGTGCACTGCGCATGGCAGTGAAGCGAGACATCTATCACTATGAACTGCCCTCAACCAAAGGCATGCTATAACAACTCGTCACCAGCAAGCAACTCGTCAACTTGTCAACTCGTCAACTCGTCAACTTTAAAAAAATATATGGAAAAATTAATTGTCAACTCTTATGAAGAGTTTGCCTCACATTTAGGAGAGAAATTAGGAGAGTCAGAATGGCTCTTAGTAGACCAGGAACGCATCAACCTCTTTGCCGACGCCACGCTCGACCATCAGTGGATACATGTAGACACGGAGCGCGCCAAGGTAGAGAGTCCTTACAAGAGCACCATCGCCCATGGATATCTGACGCTGTCGCTCCTGCCTTATCTGTGGGAACAAGTGATAGAAGTGAACAACATCAAAATGCTGGTCAACTATGGCATGGACAAGATGCGTTTCGGACAAGCCGTGGTGACTGGCAGCCGGGTGCGCCTGGTGGCATCTCTTCACAACATCCAGAATCTGCGTGGCATCTGCAAGGCAGAGGTGGCATTCAAGATAGAGATTGAGAACCAGCGCAAGCCTGCTCTTGAGGGCATCGCATCTTTCCTTTATTACTTCCAATAAGTGAATCGACCAACTATATTTCAAACCTACAGGCTGGTTCTTGGACTGATTGCTACTCTTCTTTTTGCGGGATGCTCTTCTGACAAGCATGACAAGAATGACGCCATGCTGCCATGGACCGTGACTACCAGCGAAGACCAGGACACGACAGCCCACTACTCCCTGGACGAGATCGTCGAGAGCGGCGAACTGATAGCGCTGACTATTGACGGTCCCAGTACTTATTATATGCAGCGCGACCTGCGCCTTGGCAAGCATTATCTGCTCTGCGAACGGTTTGCCAAAGAGTTGGGTGTGAGCGTGCGCGTAGAAGTATGCAAAGACACCACGGAGATGGTGAGGAAGCTGAAGAATGGTGACGGCGACCTCATTGCCATGCCTTTGAGTAGGAATATTGCGGGAACCGACAGTCTGCTCTTCTGCGGTCCTGACGGCGGTCATGCCCAGTGGTCAGTGATGCCCTACAACAAAGCCCTGGCCGAAGCCATCGACCAGTGGTATCAGCCGGCATTTATCGCAGAGGTGGAAAAACAAGAAAGGTTTGCCCTGTCATCCGAGAGTGTGGAGCGACATGTCTACGCCCCCGTGCTCAACCAAGCCAAAGGCGAGCTCTCCACCTATGACCATTTGTTTGTGAAGTATGCGTCTGTCGCCAACGTCGACTGGCGTCTCTTGGCAGCCATTGCCTACCAAGAGTCCTGCTTCGACCCTCAAGCCCGCTCATGGGCCGGAGCGTGCGGTCTGATGCAGTTGATGCCAGCCACGGCTGCCGCCTACGGTCTGGAGATGTCAAAGATCTTTGAGCCGGAACTCAACGTAGAGACCGCCGCCAAGCTCATCAATCAACTGACGATGCTGTTTCGCGACGTACCCGACACCTATGAGCGCATGAACTTCGTTCTGGCCAGTTATAACGGCGGTCATCTACATGTGCGCGACGCGATGGCCTTGACCGACAAATATGGCGGCGACAAATACCATTGGGAGGAAGTTTCGGAATATATCCTACATCTGAGTGAGCCGAAATACTACCGTGACCCTATAGTGAAAAGCGGTTATATGCGTGGCACAGAAACCCACGACTACGTGTCGAGTGTGCGTGCCCGCTACGAGCAATATGCCGGCATCGCTCCAGGGCAAAGGGCCTATGGTGTGAACGAGCGCGGCAATTACTCAGGAGTGAGCACGCAACCCAAGCGCAAGACAGGGAAGAACAAATATCAGATCTGATTATTTTTTGATATATGCTTTCGCAGATGTCATGGATACGCCCAGTTCGAGAGAACGGGCAGAGGGTGCCGCAGCCGACACGGTGAAGGTATATTCACCTTTGACGAGCCGGCTGTCCCCATTTTCGTCGACGGTCATCATCTGCTGTGGTGCGATGTCGAAAGACACCACTTGGGTCTCCCCCGGGGCCAGCTTCACCCGTCGGAAAGCCGCCAGTTGTTGCAATGGTGCCGACACACCTGCTCCCGGAGCCGACACGTAGACCTGTGCCACCTCTGTGACGGGGCATTCCGACGGATTGGACAGTGTGGCAGTGACCGTGGTCTTTCTTTTGTCAGTTTTCACCTGTGCTCCGGAATACTCCACCTTGCCATAAGTCAGGCCAAAGCCGAAGGGATAGAAGATATTGTCGGTCATGTATTTGTAAGTGCGTCCGCGCATGGAATAATCCTCGAAATCCGGCAGGAGGTCACCGTCTGCAGGGAACGTAACAGGCAGACGCCCTGAGAAATTGGCATCGCCGAAGAGCAGGTCGCCCAGTGCATATCCACCTTCCTGACCTGGATACCATGCCATCACGACAGCATCAGCCAATTCTGAGATTTCGCGCATGTCGACAGGACTTCCGCCTGTCAGCACGACCACTATCCCACTCTTCTTCAAAGCCCTGATATCCCGGAGGAACTTCATCTGGCTCTCGGGCAGGCGTATTCCCACACGGTCGCCACGGGTATCGGAGTCGATGGCCTCACCTTCCTCCCCCTCGAGATTGCCATTATTGCCCATGACAATGATTGTCACCTCGGCCCCGGCAGCCTCATCGACCGCCCAGTTGATGCTGTTGCGGGTCGGTGCGCTCTCCAACACCCCAGGACGATAATTCACTGCCGTGCCGTTGCTCACCTTCGAGACGATGCCCTGCAGATAAGTACAATAACGGTTGGAGATGCCAAAATAGTTGCCCATCAGCCAGAATGCGTCGGCCGCCCCTGCTCCGGTGACGAAGAGCGTGTGTATATCTTTCTTGAGCGGCAGCACACCATTGTTTTTCAGAAGCACCATACTCTCAACGGCCGCCTGCTTGGAAAGTTGGATATTAGGCTCACTGCAGATCACGTCCTCACTGATGTGATTATACGGACATTCGTCGTCCTTTTGCAGGATGCCCAGCTTTAGTCTTGTCATCATCAGTGGCAGCAGAGCATGATCGAGATCAGCCTCGGTGAGCAAATGCTGGTCGATGGCCTCTTTCATGGCACGGAAGGTATTGCCACATTCCACATTGAGTCCGGCCTTGATGGCAATGGCACAAGCCTCAGCCTCGGTTTTGGCTATTTTGTGTCCGGCGTAGATATCTGTCACGGCACCGCAGTCGGATACCACATGGCCCTTAAAGCCCCATTTCTTACGCAGTACATCGGTCAAAAGGAATTTGCTGCCCGAGCAGCTCTCCCCATACACCCTGTTGTACGCCCCCATGATCGTCTCTACCTTACCCTCCTGGACAAGCATGCGAAAAGCCGGGAGGTATGTCTCCCAGAGGTCACGCGCCGAGGGCTCAATATTGGCACTATGGCGTGTGCCTTCAGGGCCGGAGTGCACCGCATAATGTTTCCCGCATGCCGCCACTTTCAGATATACCGGGTCATCACCCTGCATACCTTTGACGTAAGCAGTGCCGAGCGTGCCTGTGAGATATGGATCCTCTCCGTAGGTCTCCATGCCACGTCCCCATCGCGGATCTCTGAATATATTGATATTTGGCGACCAGAAGGTGAGTCCGGTATAACGCGCGTAATTTTTGTTTTTGCGCGCCACATAATATTTTGCCCTGCCCTCCGTAGCAATGACATCGCCCACTTTGCGTATCAGGTCGGGGTCGAAGGTGGCTCCCAGTCCGATAGGCTGCGGAAACACCGTGGCACGTCCGTCACGGCCCACTCCATGCAGTCCTTCGTTCCACCAGTCATAAGGCTCGATTCCCAGGCGTGGCACGCCGGGAGTCTCATTCATCAACTGCGATATTTTCTCATCCAGAGTCAACTGAGCGATGATGTCGCGGGCTTTTTGCTCCAACTGCGCCATGCGGTCCTGGGCCGTTGCGGAAAGATTCATAGTTATTAAAGATAATAAAAGTAAACAAGTATTTTTCATTTCGTAAAAAAATAGGAAATTGATTATTTGCCTAAAATTTTCAAGATGGCTATAGCATCATCATCACCCTCTTTGGCTTTCTTCCTCAGGTCGGCAAGTATCTGTTTACCGTCCTTGGCGTTGTTCACAGCCTTGTTCAGCCAAGCTTTGGCTTTAGAGGGATCGGCTGCGACGCCCTTGCCTTTCATATAACATTTTCCAAGAGCGAGCTGCGCATCGCCATTGTCCTGTTTGGCGGCTTTTGTGAAGTATTCCACTGCTTTGGCTTGATTCTTGGCAGTACCCTCGCCATTCTTATAACATTTCCCCAGCTGATACTGGGCCTTGGCAAAATTCTGTGCTGCCGATTTAGAATACCACTCGAAGGCTTTGACATCATCCTCTTTCACGCCATTGCCTTTGTCGTAGCACCGTCCGAGGCGGTATTGTGCCTTCTTATGCCCTTTCTGAGCCGCCGGTGTCAGCTTTTGTATCGCCTGGGTATAATTCTTGGCATCATAGAGTTTTTTTCCTTCTGCATACAATTTCTCAACACTCTGTGCGCTGGCACAGGTACATATTGCCAGCAACAATACTGCAAAAAAATCTCTCATGTCAAATCGTATTTGGTTTACGCTGGCGAAGTTAATAAAAGCCATGCAAATATCAAAGTGATTTGCCCATTTTCTTGCAAAATAATCAGTTACGGACAGAGACGCTACAAATCGATTTCAAAGACGACAGGAAGTGTCGCCAACAAAAAAAGGGAGCAGGCGAGGGACCTACTCGCCTAAATATTGATGTTCTATGGCATATTTCGGAAAAGTGGGCGTAATGGTTTGGCCATTAGCCCTCTTTTTCGTAACTTTGCATCACTTAGACATTCAAGCTACGACTCCCCTTGACGGTGGCGGTGCGACTGCAGACCAACAGCAGCTATGTCAGCGAGTGCATCAACAGCGTCTGTGGTAAGACATTCTCGCAGTTTGTCAACACCTACCGAGTCCGCCATGCCCAAGAACTGTTGCGCGACAGCCCGAAATGAAGACCTCTGTAGTGGCTACTGAATCGGGGTTCAACACCGAGGCTTCCTTCTTCCGCAACTTCAAGGCCGTCACTGGGATGACGCCGCGCGAGTGGATAGAATCTCTTATTGTACCTCATCAGAATACCACATAAACTATAAAAACCGGCATGAAAATTGTAGTCGCAATAGATTCTTTCAAGGGTTGCCTGAGTTCGAAAGAGGCCAACGAAGCCGCAGCTGCAGGGGCGAAAGACTTCTGCCCCGACGCAGAGATCAGGCAGGTGGATGTCAGTGACGGAGGTGAAGGCTTCACCGAAGCCTGCCATGCCTCTCTTGGTGGCGAATTGGTGGAGATGGTGGTGAAAGACCCGCTGTTACGTCCTGTCGTGGCGAAATATTTGTTGCAAGACAAGACTGCGGTGATAGAGATGGCTCAGGCATGTGGTCTGTGGCGTGTATCCGAAGAGGAGCGCAATCCACTGAGAGCCACAAGCTATGGTGTCGGCCAGATGGTGGCCGACGCCGTGCGCCGAGGTGCCACAAATGTCATTGTGGGTCTGGGAGGCAGTGCCACCAGCGACGCTGGGACAGGCATGTTGCAGGCTCTCATCGATGCCTTTGCCCCTCATGGACGTTGGGATGATATCCAGGAACTGAAGCACGTCAGCTTCACCATCGCCACTGACGTGAAAAATCCTCTCTGTGGCAAGAATGGGGCAGCCCATGTCTTCGCTCCGCAAAAAGGTGCGACTCCCGATGGAGTCATTCAGCTCGACAGCAGAGCCCGAAAATTTGCCGAGATGTCGGCAAAGCATTTCGGGTTCGACTGCTCGACGCGGGAGGGTGCCGGCGCTGCAGGAGGACTGGGCTACGCGTTCATGCAATATCTTGACGCCGCTCAAAAACCAGGCATAGACCTTTTGCTCAATATGGTTCACTTTGTTGAACTTGCCCGCGGCGCCGACCTCATTATCACCGGCGAAGGGTCGGCAGACTATCAAACACTGATGGGCAAGCTGCCCATGGGTATTCTACGGCAGGCAGAGGGGGTGCCTGTCTGCCTGATTGCGGGCAAGGTGGGCAATCGCGAAGATTTACTCCAAAACGGTTTTGCATACGTAGAGAGTATCAATCCACCCGGCCTGACATTAGAGGAAGCCATGCGCAAAGAGACAGCCCAGCATAATATCAGCCAAACGGTCAGGCGTATCCTACTGGATTTTTATTAACAACTGAAGTTTCTCTCACCCTTAAAGCGATTATAACAAATTGTTTATCAAGAATTTAAGAATTTAAGAATTTATAATCAATAAAAGTATTATCGAGAATTATCCGTCGCAAGCGACGGGAATCCCACTTGCGGAGAAAATGAAATGGCTTGCCATTTCTTCTCAAATTCCTATAAATTCCTGTATGAATGAAAATTCTTTAATTACCTCCCTTCGGTCAGTGGGTCTACGACAAATCTCTTAAATTCTTGATAAAATAAGAAAGTTCAGTTAACAAGCAAAAACTTCGTGTTTTTGCTTGCTATTTCACTCGGTTTGCACTAACTTTGCAGCGTAAACATGGTAAAAAGATAAAAATGTTAAGAATCGCTGTTCAATCGAAGGGCCGTCTGTATGAAGACACGATGAATCTGCTGGCAGAGGCCGACATCAAAGTTAGCTCCAGCAAAAGGACCCTTCTGGTGCAATCCACCAATTTCCCGTTAGAGGTACTTTATCTACGCGACGATGACATCCCCCAAAGTGTGGCCACCGGCGTGGCCGACATCGGCGTGGTGGGTGAGAACGAATTCGTGGAACGTTGTGAGAAAGCCGACATCATAGAGCGTCTTGGCTTCAGCAAATGCCGTCTGTCTCTTGCTATCCCCAAAGAGGTGAACTACACCGGACTGGAGTGGTTTAACGGCAAGAAGATCGCCACCTCCTATCCCCATATCCTCCAGCATTTCATGGAGGAGCATCACGTAGACATCGAGATACACGTCATCACAGGGAGTGTAGAGATTTCTCCGGGCATCGGTCTTGCTGATGGCATTTTCGACATAGTCAGCAGCGGTTCCACACTCATCAGCAATAACCTCCGCGAGGTGGAAGTGGTGATGCGCAGCGAAGCCCTGCTTATAGGCAACCCTCACCTGAATGACGAAAAGAAAGCGACTCTTGAGGAGTTGCTCTTCCGTATCGGAGCCGTACGCCAGGCGGAAGACAAGAAATATGTGCGCATGAACGTGCCCAAGGACAAGCTCGACGAGATCATCGAAGTGCTTCCCGGCCTGAAGAGCCCTACAATCATCCCACTGGCCGACGATCAATGGTGCTCTGTGCATACCGTACTGGACCAGAAGCGTTTCTGGGAAATCATAGGCCGCCTGAAAAATCTTGGTGCACAAGGCATATTGGTCACTCCGATAGAGAAAATGATTTTGTGAGATTGTGAGTTTTTAAGGTTGTGATGTTATTTTTATGAGAATAATCAGCTATCCCCCAAGGGAAACTTGGAAAGAAATCGTGCGACGCCCTCAGATGGACACATCAGAGTTGGCTGCTGTCGTGAGCGGTGTGCTCCAAGACGTGAGAGAAAACGGCGATGAGGCTGTGAAACGTTATGAGGAACGTTTCGACCACGTCAGCCTGGACCGTCTGGATGTGACAGAAGAAGAGATAGAAGACGCTTGGCAACAGATAGACCAAGATCTGAAAGACGCCATCACGATGGCTCATCACAACATACACCAGTTTCACTCTGCACAAAAATTCTCAGGCCAGCCCATTGAGACTCAACCCGGGGTGAGTTGCTGGCAAAAGAGCGTGGCCATCGAGCGTGTAGGACTATATATCCCCAGCGGCACAGCACCACTTTTCAGCACCGTGTTGATGTTGGCCACCCCTGCCAAGATAGCCGGATGCAAAGAAATCGTACTCTGTACACCCCCCAACCGGGAGGGCAAGGTACATCCCGCCATCCTGGTGGCGGCTCGCATTGCCGGTGTGAGCAAGATATTCAAAGCCGGAGGCGTGCAGGCCATCGGTGCCATGGCTTATGGCACGGAGTCTGTGCCCAAGGTATACAAGATATTCGGTCCGGGCAACCAGTTTGTGATGGCCGCCAAACAGCAAGTATCGCTTCACGATGTCGCCATCGACATGCCTGCCGGTCCCTCTGAAGTTTGTGTGATCGCCGATGCCAAGAGCAATCCGACTTTCGTGGCCGCTGACCTGCTGTCGCAAGCAGAGCACGGTGTCGACTCCCAGGTGCTGATGATCAGCACCGACAAGCAAATGATCGAGGCAGTGAATGAAGAGTTGTCCCGTCAGCTGGCTCTTCTTCCACGAAAGGAGATTGCTGCGAAGGCGCTTGCCAACAGCATCATGGTACTGGTGAAAGACAGCGACGAGGCTATGGCACTGAGCAACGCCTATGCCCCTGAGCACCTGATCATTGCCACTACTGACTATGAAGAGCTGGCCGAGAAGGTTGTCAATGCGGGAAGTGTGTTCCTGGGTCCTTATGCCTGTGAGAGTGCCGGCGACTATGCCAGCGGCACCAATCACACCCTGCCCACCCATGGATATGCCATGGCCTATAACGGTGTCAACCTGGACAGTTATCAGCGCAAGATTACCTTCCAGCATCTTACAGAAGAAGGAGTGAGGTCGATTGGTCATGCCGTAGAAGTGATGGCAGCCAACGAGCAACTCGACGCCCATAAGAACGCGATGACCGTAAGATTGAGAGAAGTGAAAGAATAGAAGGAAACATGAAAGAACTCAGCCAACTCGTAAGACCCAACATCTGGCGGCTCTCGCCCTACAGCAGTGCCCGCGACGAATATAGCGGCCATGAAGCCAAAGTCTTCCTCGACGCCAATGAAAACCCCTACAACCAACCACTCAACCGCTACCCCGACCCCTTGCAGCATGAGGTGAAGGTGCAGCTTGCCAAAGTGAAGGGTGTAAGAGAAGAACAGATCTTCCTGGGCAACGGCAGCGACGAGGCTATCGATCTGGCCTACCGCTGCTTCACACATCCCGGCATTGACAACGTGGTAGCCATTGAACCTACCTATGGCATGTACCGTGTATGCGCCGACATCAACGACGTGGAATACAGGCCCGTCATGCTGGATGACCAGTTTCAGATGTCTGCCCAGGAGATGCTCGATGCTTGCGACCAGTACACCAAGCTCATCTGGATATGCTCTCCCAACAACCCCACCGGCAATCTGATAGACTCTGACGAGATAGTACGCGTGCTCAACGAGTTTCAGGGTATCGTCATCGTTGACGAGGCTTACTCCGACTTTTCCGGTCAGCCGGCTTTCAGGGAGTCGCTGGACCGGTATCCCAACCTCATCGTACTCAACACCTTGAGCAAGGCGTGGGGTTGTGCCGCGATACGTCTGGGCATGGCATTCGCCAGCAAGTCCATCATCGACATCTTCAACAAGGTGAAGTATCCCTACAATGTCAACAGCCTGACCCAGACCAAAGCCCTGGAGATGCTCCGCACACCCTATGAGACGACCAAATGGGTGCGCACGCTCCTTCAGGAGCGCGAACGCATGATAGACTCTTTCAAGATGCTGCCTATCTGCCGAGGCGTGTATCCTACCGACGCAAACTTCTTCCTGGCCAAGATGACCGACGCCCAGGCCATCTACGACTATCTGGTGGAGCGCGGCATCATCGTCAGGAACCGCACCCATGTGACCAAATGCGGCAACTGTCTGCGTGTGACCATCGGTTCGAGAAGCGAGAACAGCCAGCTACTGGCTGCACTCAGGCAGTATTAGCGATGAAAGAGTAGTTTTCGCAGTGTGAAATAGAGTTCTTCCTGGCAACGGAAAAGCAGCCAGGACGGACGTAAAGGCATATAGCCGAACTTTATTCTATTACGAGGTCTGAGTCTCGTCAGTTCGATGTTGCCCCACACTCTTCGCATCTCAGCCAGCCCATACGAGCGATGCTCAGGCAAGAGCTGTGAGCGATGATGAAAATAGAACATATACACATCGATAAGATTCAACCAGCGCACATTCTCATAGACATCCATCAAGCGCTCCGGCACATGTGCTTCCTGCATTTGCCGCTTCATACTCTCATTGGCCCTCAGATAGTCAAACCGCCGCACACTGACGCGGTGGGTCACGGAAGCACTGTGCTGACGATAGAAATACACCCCACCGCACTGACGCACCTCACGGCTGTTGAGATAGTGTATGCGCGTGGTATTGTCATCACTGTATGACTTGGCACTATCGTCGTAAGGGAAACGGCGGTGAATATCCGCGCGCACCATATACAACCCGTGAATCTGCCAGGTAAGACTTGCCTCGAAAGCCTCCTCGCCAGTCATTGACACAAACGGTGGCATGGGATAATCACGATAATGGCCGTCTGGATACATCTCCCTCACATGAAATAACACACTGTCGGTATGAGGATGCGCCTGAAACACCTGAAACGCCGACATCAATGCGTCGTCTGCCAACCAGTCATCACTGTCAAGCATACAGACATAATCTCCTTTGGCACGCTGCAACGCCACATTACGTGCGTAAGCCTGCCCGCCATTCTCTTTGAGATGCACCACCTCTACCCTACTGTCACGGGCGGCATAGTCGTCGAGGAGCTGCGGCGTGGCATCTGAAGAACCGTCATCCACGCAGACGATCTGTATGTCATGCAAAGTCTGCCTTAACAGCGAGTCAAGGCAGGTGTGCAAATAAGCCTCGGCATTATACGCCGCGGTCAGGACCGTCACTTTACTCATGGCTTAATTTTTTTGCGAACCTTGCTTTCAAAGACTGCCACAAGGTGGTCTTCTGGCGCAAGATATATACAGACACGGCTGTGCTCGCCGCCCCCAGCAGGATGCCACAAGGCCAGTAGACCCAAGGCGAGTGTACAAATGTGACCAAATAGGCGAGCACCGCAAAAGGCATCTGCATCAATGCGTATTGCCTGACACGACACGACAGATGGAAACCATATTTGAAATGAGTATAGACCAGCAGGATGATGAAATCGAGTATACCCGCCACGGTGATGGCCACACCACAACCGATGAGTTGCCAACGATTGAAGGCTACGATGACCAGGAGCACCACCATCACATCATATATAGCTTCCAAGAAAAGATACGACCAGGAGTCGCCCTTTGCCAGCGGTATATACGCCACGGGCAGTTTCAAAGCCCTGAAATACATGGCAAACACCGTAATCTGCATCATGCCTATCACCGGTGTGAACTTGCCGCTATAGAGCAAAGGGAGCAAGATAGGCAGACCGACGGTGAAGAACACCAACAGCGGCGACACCAGCAGGAATGAGACCTCTATTTGCCGGTTGACAATCGTATTGGTGGTGGTGATGCCCCCGTTGCAGGCTGACAGGCGTGGGAAGAAATCGGTCTCCATGGCCGAGAACACCGTGCTGGCATAGGTCATCGTCATCATATATCCGGCACTGTACAGACCCACGGTGGCAAGAGAAGAAGTGTAACTCAGATAAGACCTGATGACAAACTCAGCTCCACTGCCGAGTATGCCTGCCATGACGAAGGCGATGCCCAGTCTCACCATGCTCATCCCCTCACCGAGCAACTTACGCTCAGAGGACACACGCAATGGAAAAAGTCTGTAAGAATAACCAATGGTCAGCAACATCTGCACCATGGCCATCACGATCAGCGACGGCACGATGGCCGACTGGCCGAAGAAATAATAGAGCGGTATAGAGGTGACGAGAGCCCCCACGACGTTATAGATAGAGATAGAGGCCAAGTTGGCCAGGCGCCGCGTGCCCTTGAGGATGGCCATCTCACCACCAGTGACAGCCATCATTCCCACCACTGGTGACAGCAGGATGAAATGCCATGTATGATCGCCCCATCCAAAGGTCCATCTGCTGAGCATCGAGCTGCAGACCACACACAGAACCATCCCCACCAAGGCGGTGATAAGACACCACGAGCGAATCATCTTGATGATATGTCGCAGTCTCTGCTCATCCCCATTGTCATAGACCTCGGAGATGTTTTTCACGGCACTCATGGATATGCCCAGGTTGGTGGCATTGGAGAGAAGGTTGATCGTAGAGTTGAACAAGGAAATCAGACCCATACCAGCAGGTCCGAGAATCGTGGCGACCAGCTTGTTGCGCACGATACCCACTAGTATACTCATGCCCTGCACACCCCCGAAGATGCCAGTATACTTGAGGACATGTGAATAACTGTCTGAATTTTGTGTTTTTTGCATAAATCATTAAAAAAACGTGAAAAAACGTTTTTTATTATACGATATGCAGATTTTCTTCATATCATACTCCATCACCTGAGGTATTTGTTTTCGTTTTTCAATTTTTTTGATTAACTTTGACTCCGTCCAAGTCCAAGTTAGGCGGCACCTCGGAAATACAAGCAAAAACTTCGTGTTTTGCTTGTTATTTCACTCAGTTTGCACTAACTTTGACTTCGTCCAAGTTAGGCGGCACCTCGGAAATACAAGCAAAAACTTCGTGTTTTGCTTGTTATTTCACTCAGTTTGCACTAACTTTGCAAAACCAAAAACATCGTTACTCGAGGTTACCTAATCAAACACCAACTCACCTATGAGATCAATAACACTCATTTGCGCCTTTTGCGCTATTTCATGCCTGAGCCTGAATGCCCAAAGCCTTTCATGGACAGCCGACAACGGCAACGGCACGTTTACCAACCCCCTTTTCTATGATGAGTTCAGCGACCCCGACATCCTGCGTGTGGGAGATGACTACTACCTGGCCGGCACCACCATGCACTGCGTGCCAGGACTGGTGATCCTGCACTCCAAAGACCTCGTAAACTGGGAGAACATTTCCTATTGTTTCGACCGCTTTGATTTCGAAGAAGACCGTTTCGCCCTAAAGAACCATGAGGAAATATACGGCCAGGGCATCTGGGCGCCATGTATCCGCTATGCCAACGGGCAGTTTTATGTGTACTCCAACGTCAACGGGAAAGGCCTGCAATGCTACACATCTAAAGACATCCGCGGTCCATGGACCCACCACAACATGCGGGGCAACATCTATGACCTTGGCGTGCTCTTTGATGACGACGGGAAAGTATATGCCATACACGGCTACGGCGAGGTGAAATGTACCGAACTGGAGCCAGACATGAGCGGTCCTAAAGAGGGTACCGAACGTGTCATCATCCCCGAAGGCAACGGTGTGGGCGAAGGGCACCACATGTATAAAATCAATGGTATGTATTACCTGATCTCCACCGATTACCGTCCCAACGGCCGCACGCTATGTTCGCGCTCAAAATCAATCTGGGGGCCATACGAGACCCGTGTCATCACAGCCGATGAAACGTATGGTTACCACGCTGCCTCGCTGACCCAAGTGCCCCGTGGAGAAAAATATCGCATCGGACATGACGGAACGAAATTCCGCCTCGGCCCTGTAGACAAAGACGCCACGGCCTGCACCAACGCCCATCAGGGCGGTATCGTACAGGCGACAGACGGCACATGGTGGGCACTCTTTATGCAAGACTTCCACAGCATAGGCCGCACAGTATGCCTGATGCCCATGACATGGGTAGACGGTTGGCCGATGGTAGGCCTGGATGGCAACTATGGGCGTGCACCACGCACATGGTTTATCCCCGGCACGCAAGAGGGCGTTTATGCCAATAGCGCAAAGCCTCAACAGGCGGCTCATGCCCCCTACGTACGCAGCGACAACTTCGACGGCAAGCAGCTGGGCCGCATCTGGCAGTGGAACCACAACCCCGATGACAAGATGTGGCGCATGAAAGGTGGCAAACTGCGACTGAACAGCATGCCGGCCGAGCAACTGATGTGGGCACGCAACACTCTGACCCAACGTGTGACAGGCCCCAGCAGCATCACCACTGTAGAACTGAACGTAAAGGGACTGAAAGCTGGCGACGTGGCTGGCCTCGGCAATATCAACGTACCCTGTTCATGGATAGGTGTCAGTCTGTCGGAAAGTCCTGAAAAGGGAGGAAAATACCTTTTGCGCTGCTTTGAACAGCTGCTCAACGACACCATCTCCCTGGCTGTCAACCTCCCCAAAGGCAAGATATGGCTGCGCAGCATGGGTGACTATGACCACGACCAGGCCCAGTATGCCTATTCCACCGACGGTGTCAACTACAGCACCCTGGGGCGCATGATGCCCCTCTCCTATCAGCTCATCTCGTTTCAGGGATCACGCCATGCACTCTTCGCGTTCAACGTGAAAGGCAAGAACGGCGGCTATGCCGAGTTTGACAATTTCACGGTAGTAGAGCCCGACGCCGACCGCTCTGGGAACATTCCCTTCGGCAAGACGTTCCGCATCATCAACAAGGCCACCGGCCGTCCGGCCCACTGCGACCCCCACGGCCTGCTCTATGACACACGTGCAGAAGACATGAGCGAGCGCACTCAGTTCCATCTCATAGACCATGGACATGGCGTGGTGTCGCTCCAGTGCAAAGACGGACGCTATATCAAGGTATACGGTGAAGGCCTGGCAGGCGATGTGCGCTTCACCACCGACGCCGCCGATGCCGAGCGATTCCTCTGGCAAGACTATCTTGGCCATGACTTCATGCTTCTCTCCTTACGCAACCACCGTTATATCGGCAAGAGCCCCACCACCGGCAGCCCTTATTCAATGGACTTCCCCGGTGCCGACCCAGCCCGTCGCAACGGTGCCGTGCTTCACTGGGAAGAAATCAGATAAATCCTAAACATTCAACATAACAAACATCATGAAACGAATCTTACTGATATTACTGGCATGTGCCCCGCTCATTATGATGGCACAAGGCTCATTCACCATGAAACGTGTAAGCGTACACGACCCGTCGATCGTGTGGCAACCGTCCAACAACTACTGGTATATCTTCGGCAGCCACCGCGCGTCTGCCCGCTCGAAAGACCTCATGAACTGGACAGAATTCAAAGCCCCCTGGGCGACTGCCACCAGCAACAACGCCAGCAACAAGAACGCCTTCACCACCAATGAGACCACCCAGGTGACCATCGGTGGCGTGACGAAGACCTTCGGCAACTTCGACGTACACGCTTATTCGTCGGCCTACGGCGACGGTTATAACATCGACGGCAACATGTGGGCGCCAGACGTGATCTGGAATGAGAAGATGCAGAAGTGGTGTATGTATCTGAGCATCAACGGTCCGAAATGGAACTCGAGCATCATCCTACTGACCAGCAATTCTATAGAAGGTCCCTACCGTTATCAAGGTCCCGTGATATTCAGCGGTTTCAACGTGAGCAGCAGAGACGCTGTGAACTATAAGAAAACCGACCTGCAACTGGTGCTCGGCGACCAAGCGTCCCTGCCCGCCCGCTACAACCGCGGCGACCAGTGGGGTAACTACCTGCCGCATTGCATCGACCCCTGCGTCTTTTATGACGAGGACGGAAAGCTGTGGATGTCTTACGGCTCATGGAGCGGCGGTATCTGGATCATCCAACTCAACGAAGAAAACGGCCTGCGCGATTATGACGTGACCTATCAATTGGCCGGCTCAGGACAGAGCATCACCAGCGATCCTTACTTCGGCAAGAAAATAGCCGGTGGCTACTATGTGTCGGGCGAAGCGAGCTACATCGAGCACATCGGCGACTACTACTACCTCTTCGTGACCAACGGAGGTCTGGAGGCTGCAGGCGGATACCAGATGCGCGTGTTCCGCTCGACAAAGCCCAACGGTCCGTATAGCGACACCAAGGGCACCAATGCCATCTATACCAGTTACAAGATGAACTATGGCCCCAACGGTGACACCCGTGGCGAGAACATCTTCGGAGCCTATGGCTCATGGGGCTACATGAGCGACGGCGAGCGTGCCCAAGGCCACAACTCCATCGTCGCGGCAGAAGACGGACGCACCTACCTGGTATACCACACCCGCTTCCAGAATGGCGGCGAGGGCCACCAGGTGCGTGTACATCAGGTATTCCTCAACAAAGACGGCTGGCTTTGCGCCGCCCCCTTCGAATACACCGGCGAGACCCTCAATGATGCCGACCTGGCAGCCAAAGAGCTCTTCCCCAAAGACTACATCGCAGGCGACTATAAATTTCTGCTGCATCGCTATGGTCTGAACCATGCCAACAAAGAGCTGGCCTCACCTGTGGATATAACGCTCAATGCCGACGGTACCATCAGCGGCCAGTATATCGGCACCTGGACCTTGGAGGAAGGCACCTGCTATCTGAATATCACTGCGAGCAACGTGACCTACAAAGGAGTGATGGTGATCCAGACCATGGAGCCGAAGAAACAGCTGGCCCTCTGCTTCACCGGTGTGAGCAGCGGTGGCTCGACAGCATGGGCCTACAAGATGGTCAATGAACTGCCCGACGGCATCAGAGAGGTAGAGACCACCACTACAAGAAACACCTACCGTCCCGGCGTATACGACCTGCAAGGACGCAAGTTGGGAGACAAAGCCTCCGACATCGACCAGCTCCGCCCCGGCATCTATATCGTCAACGGTCATCAACAAGTGATCCGCTAACAGGCATGAAACTCAGTATAGTCATCCCTGTCTACAAAGTGGAGAAGACGCTCAGACGCTGCGTGGAGAGCATCACGCGACAGACGTTTGACGACTATGAGCTGATACTGGTAGACGACGGCTCTCCCGACCACAGTGCAGAACTCTGCGAAACGCTGGCCACGGAGGATGCCCACATACGTGTGCTGCACCAGCGCAACGGTGGCCTGTCGGCAGCCCGCAACACCGGCATCGAAGCCTCTCAAGGAGAGTATATCACTTTTGTAGACAGCGATGACTATCTCGGTGACAATACCATAGCGATACTGATGTCAAGACTCAGTGCCCACCCGGACATCGACATCCTGGAGTATCCTATCTACTGGCACTACGGAAGCAAAGAAGAGCACATTGTAAAATTCGGAGTCAGGGAATACACTGACATGAATGAATACTGGCTGGAGGGCAAAGGCTATTCACACGCCTACGCCTGGAACAAGATCTACCGGAGGCGACTTTTCAACGAAGTGAGATTCCCCGAAAGGCGCCTCTTTGAGGATGTCTACACCATGCCACGACTTCTTGCCCACACCCACAGGATCGGCACCACCGAAGAGGGTATCTACTACTATACCTCCAATCCGGATGGTATCTCCGTGAATCCAGGAGGTGAGGGTCTGTCGCAGCTGTTGGAGACTCACGTGCAGCAACTTTCCAGGATGGGCATAGCTCATGAGCTGACTGAATATTACGCCCATGTACTTAACATCCAGATAGACACCTATGCAGCCACCCGTGTACCTCCCATCCTTCCTACTGCCGCATTTAGCCTAAGCGATATCAGAGCCTTGCCTGTCAATAGCAAAATGAAGCTGAAACTGCATCTGCTCAAACTCATCGGAATGAAGAATCTATGCAAGCTATTCAGAATCACACATTGACCACATCCGACTCACCGTTCGTCAGTTTTATCATCACCTATTACAACATTCCCTCAGACATGTTGAGGCAGTGTCTTGGAAGTATCGCGGCACTTCAGCTATCCCCTGAAGACCATGAAATACTGCTGATAGACGACGGTTCGGATCAAAGTCCCATCGAGGCTATCAAAGACTACCTGCCACAGCTGACTTATATCCGGCAGAAACATCAGGGACTGAGTGTAGCCCGCAATCTGGGTATAGAAGCCAGCAAGGGGAGATACATCCAGTTTGTCGATGGCGATGACATGCTCAATCCATCCGTTTACGAGCATTGTCTCGGCATTTTAAGAAAAGAAGATCCCGACATCGTGCTTTTTCAGCTGACAGACAAGCATGAGACAACCGTTCCAGAAGACTACGCACACCCAGTAGAAGGCTCAGAGTATATGCGCCATCACAACTTGCGGGCATCTGCCTGTGGTTATATCTTCAGGAAACTGACTCTGGTCAATCTCCGATTTACGCCAGGCATCCTTCATGAGGACGAAGAGTTTACTCCAGGACTGTTCTTGCGAGCTGAGAAAGTCATCTCGACAGAGGCCAAAGCCTATTACTACCGCAAGCGCGAGCATTCCATCACTCATGGTGATGAAAAAGACTGGGTGCTCAGAAGGCTGAAAGACTCGCGTGATGTGCTCTACCGGCTGGCTGAAAGATGCGACACTTTACCCATGGCCGACCGCGAAGCCTTGCAGCGACGTGTTGACCAACTGACGATGGACTATCTCTACAACATCATTCGTCAAACGGGTGACCACCAGTTTCTGGAACAATGTATCGAAGACCTGACTAACCATGGACTGTTTCCCCTGCCCAACCGCAACTATACAAAAAAGTATATACTGTTCAGGAAAGCCAGCGCAACAAAGATGGGAAGGAAATGGCTGTGCAGAATCATACATAAGAGACCATGAAGATCCTGCTATTGGGTGAATACAGCAATGTGCATGCCACACTGGCCCGAGGGTTGCAAAACCTGGGGCATGAAGTGACCGTAGTGTCGAACGGGGATTTCTGGAAAGACTATCCTCGCGACATCGACGTGTCCCGGCACCCCGGGCACTGGGGCGGCATCAAACTGATGGCAAAAATCTTCACACTATTACCACGGCTGAAGGGATATGATATCGTGCAACTCATCAACCCTATGTTTCTCGAGCTCAAAGCCAGCCGTATATTCCCCATCTACCGTTATTTACGCAGTCATAACCGCAAAATAGTACTTGGCGCCTTTGGCATGGACTGGTATTGGGTGCATACCTGTATCGCCGAAAAGCCCTTGCGCTACAGCGACTTCAACATAGGCGACCAACTTCGCACCAATGCCGATGCACTCAGGGAACGCGAAGACTGGATAGGAACGGACAAAGAGCGCCTCAACCGGTATATCGCCACCGACTGTGACGCCATCGTGGCAGGGCTTTATGAATACTGGGTATGCTATCATCCCGTTTTCCCCGACAAGACGCAGTTCATCCCCTACCCCATTGAACTGTCTGAGCATCAGATACTATCCAGAAGGGAGAATGACAAGTTGCGGTTGTTTATAGGCATCAACCGAAGCAGAAGTGAATATAAAGGCACAGACGTCATGCTTGCAGCCGCCGAAGAAGCTGTGCGCGACTATCCCGACCTGATAGAACTGAGAAAAGCGGAATCTGTACCCTACGCCGAATATACCCGAATGATGGACGGTTCTGACGCCATCCTCGACCAACTCTACAGTTACACCCCCTCGATGAATCCGCTGCAAGCCATGTCAAAAGGTATCATCTGCATCGGAGGAGGTGAGCCGGAAAACTATTCCATCCTCGGAGAGGAAAAGTTGCGACCCATCGTCAACGTGCTACCCACCAAAAAGAATGTATATCAGGCCATAGTAGACCTGGCTCATCACCCTGAACAAATATCCGTGCTGCAAAAAGACAGTATCGAGTATATCCGCAAACATCATGCGAGCAGTCTGGTTGCAGGAAAGTACGAACAATTATATAAAAATCTGCTGACAAAAGCGACATGATGTGAATAACCGGCACTGATGTCGCTTGGTTCAATAAAAAAAGACACCCGTCAGGTGTCTTTTTTATTTTTCTTGCAAGTTGAGATTAAGCCTCTGCGGGAGCTTCCTCTGCAGGAGCTTCTGCTTCCGCAGCAGCGGCAGCAGCGGCAGCCTTCTTCTCAGCCACCTTCTTGGCGATATTCTCGTTGATAGCCTTCTCAGCTTTCAGCTCTTTCTCAATAGCGTCTTTCTTGGCTTTTGCATCCTTAGCGCGGATAGATTCGTCACCCTTCACTTTGGTGTCTTTCCATGCGTCAAATTTCTTCTGTGCCTCAGCCTCGTCGAAAGCACCTTTTTTCACACCTGTACGCAGGTGTTTCATCAGGTACACACCCTCATGGCTCAGAATGTTGCGAGCGGTATCAGTGGGCTGTGCGCCTACCTCTACCCAATAAAGAGCTCTGTCAAACTCCAGATCCACTGTGGCAGGATTGGTGTTGGGGTTGTAAGTACCGATTTTCTCGATAAAGCGACCATCACGTGGTGCTCTTGAATCAGCGATGACTATGCTGTAGAAAGCATAACCTTTGCGTCCACGACGCTGCAATCTGATTTTTGTTGCCATTTTTTTACTATAATTTGATTTTTGATTAAAAATGATGCTACTATCTCGTAATAGCGGCTGCAAAGTTAGTCATTTTTAGCGAGACAGCCACACAAACAGAAGCACGCCCACAGACAATTAACAAAAATTAATGGTCTATACGGATTTTCTCCGTTGTCCCGTCCTCTTTTCTCAAGATGTAAACTCCTGGTCGCAAGCCTAAGAGTCCATCCCGTCCGGTGACCTGCCTGACGCAATTGCCATCTGGTGTATAGACAGACAACTGACGACCCTCAGAAGCACCTATATGATGCCTGACCCGACTGGTGGTGTCGGGCAGTTGAGGTTCCGGCCTGAAAGCCAGGTTACGGAATGTGAAAGAAACCAGGCCAGTGGAGTCATCGCGCTGAATACCAGTGATGGGTTTATGCATCAGCAAAGAGCCATCGAGATTGGGATTGTAGAGTTTGGCGGCTGGTTTAGAAAAATCTGTCAGGCTGTCTTTGGCATTGTATGGATAAGCGTCCCGCCCACCAAACCGGGTATTGCTGGAATGAAACACCGTGAACCGTTCATGGTCGTTGGTCACACCATAACCAGAAGTTGCATTCAACTGATTGCTTTCCCATAAGAGCTCATCATAATCGACATGTATGATAAGTAGTCCATTGCCAGGCAAGAAGGCATCCCAACGTGTCTTATTACGGTTTTCAAGCAGGTAATACTCAGTAGGGACACTATCATTATAGATAATGTATGCCTCTGGCACGGCGTCATTGACAGGGCGCATACCGCTCACCACCGTATCTGTAGAGAGTTCGGTATAGTCGAGCCAGCCTGCAAAATGACGCTCATAACTGGTGTATCCCGCAGGCACCCATCCGACTCCATAAGGGCCATTGTAGCTGCCCTGGTCGAGAATATCCCATGTGCTCATGCCATAATTGCCACTGGTGCCCGTGTCATAGAAGTCGGGCAGTCCGAGACAATGCGAGAACTCATGACACAGCGTACCGAGCCCCATGGGCATACCCTGCTTGTAGAGTTCATTGCTACATGCGTAGACTTCGATATTTACCCCATCGAAGACTATCTCCTCGGGAATATTGGAATTGTACTCCCGCGCCTCGGTCATGGTCCACATGTGAGGCCAGATGGTGGAAGAGCCGCCCCCGGAGGCTTCGCCTAATCCTGCGTAGAGCACAAACACCTCCTCGACAAATCCGTCGCCGTCCCAGTCGTAGATAGAGAAGTCGACCAGTGAGTCGACGGCCTGACAGCACTCGATGACCATCTCAGGCGCATAGATGTCAGTCTCATAGCGGTTGCGTCCATAATAACTCACGGCCTTATCGAGATTGACAGGTCCCAGGACATCAAAAGAGAGGTCAAACAGTCCGTTGCTCTGGTCGTGGTAATAATCGTGCACGCTACCGATGGCCCCCCAATGATTGGTATAGCCTGTCATATTGGCGAGGCTGTCATATACCAGTCTCACAGAGTCAGCTTCCTCACCGTCGCGATATCCTTCGAATTGTTTATTGCTGAAGTTGGCGAGGATGATCAGCCCCCTTTTGCTTCCCACATAAGGGGGTTGATCAGGTTCGCCCTTCTTCTTAATGCCGAAGCGTCTTGCCAGTGAACGCACTTGGCGGATGTCGCCCAAAGTGGAGATGCGCTGCCGCTCGCGTATTGTCCTGCGGCCGGGGTCATGGGCCATCACGCCTGTCGACTTCATGCCAAACCCTACTGCGTCGGCATAATAAAAGGCGCCTCCCTCTTCCATCACAGGCACGCTGTCACGTGTGATATAATAATGGAAATGCTCGTCACCCACAAGCATCAGCTCTATGGATGACCCGTCTGCTTGCCTGCAGACACGCCATTCTTTTTTGGCGGGCACCGCCCAGGAAAGTGTCATCCAGAGGCTCAGGAAGAACGCAGCGAGAACTCTCATCGGCTTATTTTCTGATTTTATAAGAATGACCTTCCGCGTCTCTCACCACATAAATCCCCTTAGGCAAGGTCTGATCACTGGCGTCGCTCGCCACCATCACACCGCCAAGGCTATAGACTCCGGCAGCCGTGCCGCCATGGACAGAGATTTCACTGATACCATTGGTGTCAGACCAGGGCTTCGTGCCATTCATGAAAGTGAAATTGACAAATCTGGACTGTTTGGTGATATTGGTAATAGATGTATGCATCAGATAAGATCCATCCGTATTTGGAGTATTCAGCTCATCTTTGGGTACTGACGTATCTGCGAGTGAGTTATGGTTCTCGGTGAGGGATGCCCTATAAGGATACAGATCTCCCTGAAATTCATCACCGTCCAGGTAAGTGACACCATTAAGCACCATAGTGGTAGCCTCAGAGTTGTCGGCGTGGAAGATGGTCATGCACTGATAGCCGTCGCCTGCATTGACGGTGTTGTATCTCCACCGGTTGGCCACATGTGTCACATGCGTGATGAGCAGACCGTTGATACGCTGTCCGCTGTTATTGGTGTAAAGTCCACGATCCCAGCCGTATGCCCCGTGCCTGTTTTCCAGCAGGTAGTATTCCTCTTGATTGCCCGGATTGATGATCTGGTAAGTCTCTCCCCCGTTTTCCACCGGTTCCAGTTTGGTGACCTTGCAAGGGTCTGAGAGCACCCTGTATTCTTTCCAGCCACAGAAATGACGCTCATAACCTGTGTATGGAGCCGGTATCCAACTGTCACCATTGTAGCTGCCACTACACATCACATCCCAGACGCCCATTCCGAAATTATCGCCGTCTTCAGAGGTATCATAAAAGTCGGGGAGCCCCAGACAATGGGTGAACTCATGACAGAAAGTGCCGATACCCATCGGCTTCTCGCCGCTGTCGCCATCGAGTTCGTTACTGCATGCATACGTCTGCACTTTTACTCCATCTATGTTGAGGGCAGGATACAGCATCGACTCATGCGGCCATATCGTGTTTTTAGGTCCATTGGTAGCCTCGCCGTAACCGGCATAAAAGAGAAACACCTGGTCTACGTATCCATCACCGTCCCAGTCATACTGGGAGAAGTCTGCCTCATCGGCCGCCAGCTGTATAGCCCCCTTCACAAATTCAGCCACTCGGTTGGGCGAGTCCTTGCCCATACTATTATAGCCATAATAGCTGTTACTTTTTGGCATTTTGACAGGACCTACAATATCAAAAATCAGGCTGAACTTATTGAAGCTCTGGCTGAGGAAATAATCATGCACGCTGCCTACAGCCCCATGCGTATTGGTATAGCCCACCTGATTGAGCATATTGTTCAGTTCGTCTTTTGTGAT
Source organism: uncultured Prevotellaceae bacterium (assembly GCA_946402905.1). Classification (GTDB taxonomy): domain Bacteria; phylum Bacteroidota; class Bacteroidia; order Bacteroidales; family Bacteroidaceae; genus Prevotella. The sequence goes on from CAMIYC010000013.1 coordinate 46,341, forward strand.
AGTGAAATCCAGGTCATTAAAAGCCACCATGATGACCAGCCCCTTCTTCTCTCCTTCAAAAACGCCTGTGGGCTCACCTATCTTCTTGGGGAAAGCGTTGGCCTTGGATGCCAATCGGCGACAGTCGGCTGCCACATCACCCAAGGACTGGACAAAAGCCTGCTCCTCCAAGGTTCGCATCTCGGGTTCGTGTACAAGCATATCCGTCTCGACGAGTTGTTGTTTTCTCACCTGCGCGTAAACATACTGGTTGAGAGCGTTTTGTACAGCAACCATTCCATCGGATGTCTTAAAATAGTGGAGGTTCTCATCACCCTGCAACATAAGCCTCAATTCAGCCCCGTCACTCTGCTGATAGGTTTTCCATACCCGCTTTGCAGGTACAGCGCTTGCCACAACAGTAAACGCAAGCATAAGAATAAGAGTAAAAGATTTTTTCATACGTACATATTTTATTTGCAAAAGTAGTGTAAAAAGAGCGTAACACAAAACAAAACATGAAAAAAGCAGTATTTTCATTCAACAAATTCGTGAAAAATGAAAATAATGACTATTTTTGCATGTCACCAAAAAGAAAGCATCTCACGAAAAATATGACCGTCCATGCCACGCCTGAGCATACTCATACCTACCTACAACGACACCTGTGTGAATCTGGTCAAGGATCTGCACGGGCAATGTATGTCTGTTCAAGGTCTTGACTTCGAGATACTCGTGGCCGACGACGGTTCCACCTCCTCGCCATGTATGACGGCCAACCAGGAGATCAACTCACTGCCCCACTGCCAGTATATCCTCAGAGAAAAAAACGTTGGACGGGCAGCCATCCGCAATTTCCTTGCCCGTAGTGCGCGATATGACAAGCTGCTTTTCATCGATAGTCACATGACTGTGATATCAGACATTTTCATACAAAAATATCTGAAATACAGCGACGATCACCCCATCGTGTATGGCGGCTACACCATTCCGGACACTGTAAGCCCTCGCCCCTCCAACCTAAGGTGGAAATACGAGACCCATAGCCTGCACCTACAATCGACAGCAGCCCGCGCCGCTAATCCCTACGCCCACTTCCATACCTCCAACTTTCTCATTTCCAGAAGTGTCATGCTTTCGCATCCGCTCGACGAGCGCTTCCGTCGCTATGGCTACGAAGACGAGCTATATGGCAAGAGTCTGCATCAGGCCTTTATCCCTATCTTTCATATCGACAATCCGATGGGATTTTGCACATTTGAGTCCAACGACCGTTTCTTGGCAAAAACTGAAGAAGGGATACAGACACTGTACGAATTCCGTGACGAGCTCTATGACAATTCCCAATTACTTCGGCTCTGCCGGCGGCTGTCCAAGTTACACCTGGATGGTGTCATGAGCCGAGGTTTCAGATGGTCGAAGGGGTGGATGCAAAAACATCTCACTGGCAGTCATCCATCACTGACTCTATATCATCTTTACAGGATAGGGTGCCTCCTGTCGCAAATGTCTCAACCAGGGTCGCTGCGCTCAAAATCTTTCAAAAGCTATTAAAAAATCTTTCACTTTGCTTCTATTTTGGTCATTTTTAAAATCAATTTTGTTGGATTTTGAGGCCGACAGGCCGACCTTTGAAGGTGGACAGAGTAATTACCGATGCCCGCGGAGAAGGGTAAATAAATGTTAAATCGTTCTATAGTTTTTACATTATGCTGTTTTTTATTTATTTTTGCGAGAAATATCAAACAAAACCAAAAATAATTATGAAACGAACTAAATCATTCCTTATGGCCATCGCAGCCTTATTCTGCTGCATGAGCATCAACGCACAGACCGTGGTCACCGACCCCAACCAACTCACCCCTGAACAGCAAGCTCAACTGACCAAGAGTCGCGAGGCACAGCTGGAAGAGGCAAAGAGGGAAAAAGAAAATGCTATCAAGGCACAGAAAGAACAAGAAGAACAACTCAAAAAGGCCAAGAAGCAAGAAAAAGAGCGCCAGAAAGAGTTGAAAGAGGCTAAGAAAAAAGAAAAAGCAGCCGAGAAACAGGCCAAGGCTCAGGAGAAGGAGCGCAAAGCCCAGGAGAAACAACTGAAGAAACAGCAGAAGCTCCAGAAGCAAGCTGAAAAAGCAGAAAAAGACCGCATCAAAGCTGAGAAAAAGCGCCAGAAAGCACTCAACGAACTAAATAAGATGTAAAAAATCAGGCAAACCCGGATGGGTTTGCCTGTTTTTTTAGTTGACAAGTTGACGAGTTGACAAGTTGACGAGCTGACGAGTTGTTTGTTCTGCGATTACTGTCAATCATGCACTACGAATTCAGTCGAGTTTCAAGCTTTGCTTGATGGCAGCGATTTTCTCCTCGGCTCCAGCCATGCAACGCTCGTAGCAACCGGCGCACTTGAATGACGGGTCTTTCACCTCAATATAGAACTTGATCTTGGGCTCTGTACCCGACGGGCGCACGCTCACCTTGGTGTCGTCATCACAGAACCACTGCAAAACGTTGGAGGTGTCGGGCATGTCCATCTTTTCTACTGTGCCATCTGCATGGCGAGCCTCGAGGGTCTGATAGTCTTTCCACAGTACCACGGTGGAACCGCCGAGCTCTTTTGGCGGGTTATTGCGGAAGTCGGTCATCATCTGCTTGATCTCATCAGCACCGGTCTTGCCCGGGCGCACCACATTGACCGTGAACTCACGTGAGAAACCATACTCAGCATAGATATTCATGAGCAGATCGTAGAGCGTCATGCCATTGTCCTTGGCCCAAGCGGCAATCTCGCAGATCAGGCAGATAGAGGCTGGTGAATCCTTGTCACGCACTTTGTCAAACGGCAGGAATCCGAAGCTTTCCTCACCACCGCCGATATATTTGTTGACACCCTCCGACTTGCGTATCTCATTGGCTATCCACTTGAAGCCCGTGTAGCAGTCACGCAGTTCGACACCGTTCTTGTCGGCAATTTTCTTGATCACTTCGGTGGTCACGATGGTCTTCACCAGGAACTCATTGCCTTTGAGCTGACCGAGCTTCTTCTTGTTGGCGATGATATACCAGCAGAACATCATGCAAGTCTGGTTGCCATTCAGGATCTCCCACTCGCCTTTGGCGTTGCGGCAGACAATGGCCAGACGGTCGGCATCGGGGTCGGAAGCAATCACCAGGTCGGCATTGAGGCGTGTGCCCAGCTTCATACCCAGCGTCATGGCCTCAGCATTCTCCGGGTTGGGAGATACCACGGTGGGGAAGTTACCGTCGATGACCATCTGCTCCGGCACTACGTGGATATTCTGGAATCCCCATGAGCGCAAAGCCTCGGGTATGATGACACGTCCTGTACCATGCATCGGTGAATAGACGATATTGAGGTCTTTGTGACGCAGGATTACCTCCTGGTCGACCATGGCCTCCTTGACTGCCTGCAGGTAGTCCCAGTCCATCTCGCCGCCGATGATCTCGATAAGCTCTTTGTTACCTTCAAATTTCACATCGTCGATGGTCACCTTGTTCACCTCGTCGATGATGCCTTTGTCGTGGGGTGCGAGCACCTGGGCACCATCATCCCAGTAGGCCTTGTATCCGTTGTACTCACGTGGGTTGTGAGAAGCCGTCACGTTGACACCGGCCTGACAACCGAGTTGCCGGATAGCAAACGAGATTTCGGGTGTGGGACGGAGACTCTCAAAGAGATACACCTTGATGCCATTGGCCGAAAAGATATCAGCCACGGTCTCAGCAAACATACGGCCATTGTTGCGGCAGTCGTGACCCACCACCACACTGAGGTCATTACGTCCCGGGAAAGCCTTGTTGATATAATTGGCAAAACCTTGGGTAGCCATACCGACGATATACTTGTTCATACGGTTGGTACCGGCTCCCATGATACCGCGCAGTCCGCCAGTACCAAACTCGAGGTCTCTGTAGAACGCGTCTATCAACTCTGTTTTGTCTTCATTGTCGAGCATCGCCTGCACGGCATTTCTGGTCTCCTGGTCGAAAGCGGGCGTAAGCCATTTCTTGGCTCTTGCCTCACACTGCAAAATAAGTTCCTGGTTATTTTCCATATTGTTTTTATTGATTAGATGAAAGTGTTTGGGCAAAATTAATAAAAACAGATAAAAACACAAAAGAAATTGGATTATTTTTGTTAATTTTGCTTCTGAAATCAGATATTGTCTAATAAAGAAATGAAAACGACCCTGCTGCTTGTAGGCAAGACAACCAATAAGCACTTCACAGCCTGCACCGACGACTACGTGAGCCGCATCAACCATTACATGTCCTTCGACCTGAAAGTGATTCCCGAGCTAAAAAACACCAAGAACCTGAGCCAGGCGATACAGAAAGAGCGCGAAGGAGAACTGATACTGCGCCAGCTCCAGGACAGCGACTATGTAGTGCTGCTGGATGAGCACGGACGGGAGTATCGCAGCATAGAGTTTGCTTCATGGCTTGAAAAACGCGGCCACAACACCCGTCAAATGGTCTTTGTCGTGGGTGGTCCCTATGGATTCTCGGACGCCGTTTACAAGCGTGCGAACGACAAGATTTCCTTGTCGCAGATGACTTTTTCGCACCAGATGATCCGTCTCATTTTCACCGAACAGTTTTACCGCGCATGCACCATCATCAAGGGTGAGCCTTATCACCACGAATAAACATGTCGGTGCCACACATCTGCACCAACTCCTGATAGACGCGCTGCACGGGGAACCCCACCACGTTGAAATAGCTGCCGCTGAGCCGGGTCACACCGATATAGCCTATCCACTCCTGTATGCCATAAGCACCTGCCTTGTCGTAAGGGCGATAATGGTCGATATAATAGCTGATTTCCTCTTCTGTCAATGACTTGAACGTCACGTCAGACACCACCGACAGCCGACGTTGCTCACGGGTGGTGGTCAGACACACTCCTGTGATCACCTGATGCGTCTTGCCGCTCAGCAGCCGCAACATCCTACAGGCGTCAGCCTTGTCAACAGGTTTCCCAAGCACCTCCTGACCGAGCACCACCACCGTATCTGCCGTGATGACAAGCTGCCGGTCGGTCAACAGCCCCTGATAAGCGCGGGCCTTCTTCTCCGCTATACACAGCGGTATTTCCTCCACAGGCGTGCCGTCGGGGTAAGACTCGTCGATACCCTGCAGCACCCTCACTTCAAACTCTATACCAAGTCCGGCGAGCAGTTCCCTGCGCCGCGGCGAATTACTCGCCAGAATGATCTCATAATCCATCATTGCACATTTCCTGTTATTTTCACCATCCGAAAGCCTCAGCCCCACTGAGCCACTTGCCCTGGGCTCTGAGCACCTGTTCGATCACTTCGCGGGCACATCCCTGCCCTCCTCTTCTCGCACAGACGTAAGTGCTGATAGCTTTGATGTCGGGCGAAGCGTCGGCCGGGCTACAAGGGCACCCACACGCACGCATCACCTCATAGTCGGGAATGTCGTCTCCCATATACAACACCTCATCGTCGCTGAAACCATACGTCTGCAAATATTTCCTGTACGTATTGATCTTCACGGCGCAACTGAGGAAGATGTCTTTCACTCCAAGATACTGATACCGCAGGAGGATATTCTGAGAATGCCCCCCCGTAAGTATAGCGATGCGCAATCCCATTTTCATCGCCAGCTGTATGGCGTATCCGTCTTGGATATTAATGGTGCGTAGAGGCTCGCCGTTGCCGTCCATCAGGATGGTCTGCTGACTGAGCACGCCATCCACGTCAAACACGATAGTCTTTATTTTCCTGAGGTCGTAATTGATCATAGCTTACATTTTCTACACGCTGTCGCATGCAAAATTACGATTATTTAGAAGACTGCCAAAACATACGGATCATTTTTTGTCAAAACACGTCATCAGAATTTCCCGACGTGCACATTTTCCCACCTCAGGTCATCTTCGTCATGCGAAGGCAACTGATGGGCTGGGTAGCCCAGGGCCAGAATGCAAAGCACATCAAGGTCTTCGGGAATATCGAGGATGCCGCGCACCACCTCTGCAGATGGCGTTGCGTCGCTCAGCCTGCGCCCCCGCACCTGCACCCAGCAAGAGGCGATGCCCAGGTCGTGAGCCTGATACTGCATAGAGATGGCAGCGATGGCACCGTCTTCTATCCAGCAGTCGTTGTGGTCCGGAGTGCCTAAGACGACGATGGCGAGAGCCGCCTGTGCCAGCATAGACGCACCCTGCTCCTTGACGTCAGAGAGCTTTTCGAGGTCAGTGGTGTCGTCAACAACGACGAACTGCCAGGCGCGCTGGTTGCGTGAAGTGGGTGAGAGCAGTGCGGCGCGCAGGATCTGCTGCACATGCTCCGGGTCGATCTCTGTGGCCAGAAAAGTGCGATGACTACGGCGTGAAGCGATAAGTTGGCTGAAATTCATGATGGTAAAGGTATTTGTTTACAATAAGAACGCAAAAACAGCGTTATATTGTAAATGAGACTGAAAATATTTTTGCTGCATATACTGCTGGCTGCTTTTGTCTGCACGACAGAAGTGGCGGCACAGTCGCGTACGTTCACCCTGCAAGGCAAGGTGAGCGACGAAGACAACAACCCACTGGAACTGGCCACCGTGGCGGTGGTGAATCAGCAGAAGGTGACCTTCACCAACCTCAAAGGCGAATACAGTATGACTCTGGCCAGCGCCGACAGCGTGGTGATCAGATATTCGATGGTGGGATACCAGACCAAGACACGGGTGCTGCGCAAGCCCCAGGGCAAGCAGACCATCATCATACAGCTGCACAGCGACAACCAGCTCGACGAGTTCGTGCTCGTTCAGCGCAAACGCCAGACAGGACAGACCCAGGAGCTGGACACGAAAGACCTCAAAAACATGCCCTCCGTCGGCGGCAACGCCGTGGAGGAGATGATACAGGGCCAAGCCGGTGTGTCGACCCACAGCGAGTTGTCGTCGCAATACAACGTGCGCGGTGGCAGTTTCGACGAAAACAGTGTATATATAAATAATGTAGAGGTTTACCGCCCCTTCCTTGTGCGCAGCGGCCAGCAGGAGGGGCTGTCGGTGATCAATCCCGACCTGGTAGAAAAAATCAATTTCTCGACCGGCGGTTTTGAAGCCAAGTATGGCGACAAGATGTCATCGGCCCTCGACATCACCTACAAGCGCCCCAAGCGCACCGAGGGCAGCGTCTCGGCGAGCATGCTGGGCGGCACCGCCTATCTGGGCTTGCACAGCAAGCGACTGACATGGAGCAACGGTCTGCGATACAAGACCAATCGCTACCTGCTGGGGACGATGGAGACCAAAGGCGAGTACAACCCCAACTTTCTCGACTATCAGACCTACCTGAGCTATACCCCCAACCGCCGATGGACTTTTGACATCATCGGCAATGTGTCGGAAAACCACTACAACTTCACCCCGGAAGACCGCGAGACCAATTTCGGCACCATGAAGGACGTGAAAAATTTCAAGGTTTATTTCGACGGCAAGGAGAAAGACATCTTCCGCACATTCTTCGGCATGGCCAACCTGACACGCCACTTCACCGACAAGACCTCACTGTCGCTGATTGCCTCGGCATTCTACACCAAGGAGCAAGAGCAGTATGACATACAAGGACAATACTGGCTCACCCAGACCGAGACCAGCGAGAACCTGGGCGTGGGCACCTATATGGATCATGCGCGCAACTATCTCTCGGCCCATGTAGAGACTTTCAAGCTCGCACTCGACCACCAAATCGGCAAGCATGAGGTAAAAGCCGGCCTGACCTACAAAATAGAGCATATCGAAGAGAACAGCCGAGAATATGAGATGCGCGACTCTGCCGGATACACCATGCCCCACACCGGGCGCGACCTCTACATGATCTATTCGCTCAATGCACGTAACGAGCTGAACGCCAATCGTATCGAGACCTACCTGCAAGACACCTACCGCTGGTCGAGCGCAAGCGAGGAGACATTCTACACGCTCAACTACGGCATCCGTTTCTCACACTGGAATTTCAACCATGAGAGCCTTGCCAGCCCCCGTGCGTCGCTCACCATCGTGCCGGCTTTCAACCACGACGTGACCTTCCGTCTGGCCACAGGCCTATACTATCAGGCACCCTTCTACAAAGAGCTCCGCGACACCAGCACGATAGACGGCATCACCTATGCCACGCTCAACAAGAAGATCAAGAGCCAGCGGTCTATCCACTTCATCGGGGCTTTCGACTACCGCTTCAAGATGAAAGACCAGAACTTCCGTTTCACCGCCGAGGCATACTACAAGGCAATGTCCAACCTGGTGCCCTATAGCGTGAACAATGTGAAGGTGGTATACTACGGCCAGAATGAAGCCACCGGCCATGCCTTAGGCCTGGATCTCAAGCTCTACGGCGAGTTTGTGCCAGGCACCGACTCATGGGTGAGCCTCTCGGTGATGGACACCAAGATGAAGCTTCACGGGCGCGCCATCCCCATGCCCACAGACCAGCGTTTTGCCCTCAGCCTGTTTTTCACCGACTATTTCCCCAACACGGAGCGGTGGAAGATGTCGCTGAAGCTGGCCTATGCCGACGGCCTTCCCTTCTCTGCCCCTCACCGCGGGCTGGAGACCAACGACTTCCGTGCGCCGGCCTACAAACGTGCCGACATCGGCATGAGCTTCCGTGCCCTGGACAACGACAAGCACACCAAGAAGATGTGGCTCCGCAACATCTGGGTGGGGCTTGACTGTCTGAATCTTCTGGGTATCAACAACGTCAACTCCTACTACTGGATCACGGATGTGACCAATCAGCAATACGCCGTGCCCAATTACCTGACCGGCCGTCAGCTCAATGCCCGGGTGCTATTTGAGTTTTGAGCCTAAAAATAACATATTTTTAGGATTATTATGTGGGTGTATAGATTTTATTTGTTACCTTTGCGTCCGAAAAGTAAATGACATACATCATATTAAGACATTTATGTTTCTTTAAATTATATAAATATGAAAATCTCACACATTGAACACTTGGGCATCGCAGTGCCAAGTATCGAAGAAGCCCTCCCATTTTTCAAAGAAGTTCTGGGACTGGATTGTTATGCAGTAGAAGTAGTTGAAGACCAGAAAGTGAAGACGGCCTTCCTGAAATGCGGCGAAGTGAAGCTGGAGCTTCTGGAGCCGACATCACCTGAGAGCACCATCCAGAAGTGGCTTGACAAAGGAGGCCGCGGTGTGCACCATGTGGCATTCTGCATCGAAGACGGCGTGGCCAACGCTCTCGCCGAAGTCGACGCCAAAGGCGTGCGCCTGATCGACAAGGCTCCCCGCAAAGGTGCCGAGAACCTGAACATCGCCTTCCTGCATCCGAAATCCACTTGCGGTGTGCTGACTGAGCTGTGCGAGCACTAAGGATCGTACATAGACAGCAGTACAGAGTCCATTATTTAGAATTCTGGATACATATTAGACAACAAGTGTAAAGACGTGACGTGCCACGTAGCAATGAAATAAATCATTCACCAAACAAGCAACTTGTCAACTCGTCACTCATCAACTAACCACTTGTCAACTTGTCAACTCGTCAACTTGTCAACTAAAAAAAAAATAATGAGCAAACAATTAGAGAAAATCAAAGCCCTTGTCGCAAAGCGCGAACAGGCACGTCTTGGTGGTGGCGAGAAAGCCATCGAAAAACAGCACGCACGTGGCAAATACACCGCCCGTGAGCGTATCGACATGCTGCTCGACGAAGGCAGCTTCGAGGAGTTTGACATGTTCAAACTTCACCGCTGCACCAACTTCGGTATGGAGAAGAAGCAATATTTCGGCGACGGCGTTGTGGCCGGCTCCGGCACCATCGATGGCCGTCTGGTCTATATCTTCGCCCAGGATTTCACCGTCAATGGTGGTTCTCTCTCCGAGACAATGGCTGAAAAGATATGCAAGGTGATGGATATGGGTATGAAGATGGGAGCCCCCGTCATCGGTATCAACGACTCTGGAGGCGCACGCATCCAGGAGGCTGTCAACGCACTCGCCGGCTATGCCGAAATCTTCGAGCGCAACATCCTCGCCTCGGGTGTGATTCCCCAGATTTCCGGTATCTTCGGTCCGTGTGCCGGCGGCGCTGTATATTCGCCAGCCCTCACCGACTTCACCCTGATGATGGAAAACACCTCATACATGTTCCTTACAGGCCCGAAGGTGGTGAAGACCGTGACCGGCGAGGACATTGACCAGGAGCACCTCGGCGGAGCCTCTGTACACTCCACCAAGAGTGGTGTGACCCACTTCACCGCTTCTACCGAAGAAGAGGCCCTTGAGATGATCAAGACCCTGCTGAGCTATATCCCATCCAACAACATGGAAGAGGCCCCCCGCAAGGAATGCGACGACCCGATCGACCGTATGGAAGACTCTCTCAACGAGATCCTTCCCGACGATCCCAACATGGCTTACGACATGTACAAGGTCATCTCTGCCATCACCGACAACGGCGAGTTCTTCGAGGTGCAGCCTAAGTTTGCCAAGAACATCATCGTGGGCTTCGCCCGCTTCAACGGCCAGAGCGTAGGTATCGTGGCCAACCAGCCATCCTGCTACGCCGGTGTGCTCGACGTTAACGCCAGCCGCAAGGGTGCTCGCTTCGTACGTTTCTGCGATGCCTTCAACATTCCTATCGTGAGCCTCGTCGACGTGCCGGGATTCCTGCCGGGCACCGGCCAGGAATACAATGCCGTCATCCTGCACGGCGCACAGTTGCTCTATGCCTATGGTGAGGCTACCGTGCCCAAGGTGACCATCACCCTGCGCAAGAGCTATGGCGGAAGCCACATCGTGATGGGCTGCAAGCAGCTCCGCACCGACCTCAACTATGCTTGGCCCAACGCCGAGATTGCCGTGATGGGCGCCTCTGGAGCCGTGGCCGTGCTCTGTGCCAAGGAAGCCAAGGCCAAGAAAGAGGCTGGAGAAGACGTGAAGGCCTTCCTCGCTGAGAAAGAGGAGGAATACTCAGAGCTCTTCGCCAATCCTTACCAGGCTGCACGATATGGCTACATCGACGATGTGATCGAGCCGCGCAACACCCGCTTCCGCATCTGCCGCGCCCTGGCTCAGCTGGCCACCAAGCGCCAGAGCCTGCCCGCCAAGAAGCATGGCAACATTCCGATGTAATCACACACAAAACAAAAAATTCCAGAAGATGGCAAAAGCTAATCATGAAGTGTACGCTGCCATTACCATGGCACTGCACGAATTCAAAGGCAATAATGTGCACGACAAGGAGGCTGGCATCATCACGATCAAGCCACACCACTCGGAGTGGAACGCTCACTTCCTGACCACCACCCAGCATCCATAAAGTCCATCATTATCACGTATCAGTCGGACTACAGTCCGCATCAATTCAACACATATTTATGAAGACATACAAATATACAATCAACGGAACGAAATACGAAGTGGCCATCGGCGACATCGTAGACAATGTAGCTGCTGTGACGGTCAATGGCGAAGACTTCAAGGTGGAGATGGAGCCAGAGGAAGAGCCACAGAAGAAGAAAGTGGTAGTGAAGACCGGTACGCAGAAGCAAGAGGCACCCGCTGAGCAAGCCGCCTCTGCCGGCCCTGTGAATACCAACAACGCTCTGAAGGCTCCGCTCCCAGGCGTGGTGACAGAGATCAAGGTGGCTGTCGGCGACGAGGTGAAAGTCGGCGACGTGATTGTCGTGCTTGAAGCCATGAAGATGGCCAACAACCTGGAGGCAGAGAAAGACGGCAAGGTGACCGCCATCCTCGTCTCACAGGGTGCCAGTGTGATGGAAGACACCCCACTGGTGGTGATTGAGTGATTTTCGCCATTCGCCGTTACGTCGCCTGCTGATTGTGGAAAAGCAATAGCAGAAGCGAAAGGCGGAAAGCGACATACGACCAACGGAGAGCAAGTCCCTTGCTCTCCGTTAATTTTTCTTAAGAAGATGTTTGTAAATTTTAAAATTTGTCTCGTTTGTCGTTTGAATCCTAAATTAAACGTAAAGGATTCCGTATATGTGGAAAAAATTGATTAACTTTGCATGTCACACTATTATAACCCAATCATTCAGATGGCAAAAAAGATACTTTTCATCAATCAGGAAATCACACCATACGTGCCCGAAAACGAGATGTCTGTCATGGGCAAGATGCTGCCTCAGTATATGCAGGAGCGTGGTTGCGAGATACGCACATTCATGCCCAAATGGGGCACGATCAATGAGCGCAGAGGCCAACTTCATGAGGTGATACGCCTGTCGGGCATGAACTTGATCATCGACGACACCGACCATCCGCTCATCATCAAAGTGGCCTCCATCCCGGTGTCACGCATCCCCGTCTACTTCATCGACAATGACGACTACTTCCAGAAGCGCCAGATGCTGGAGAACGAGCAGGGCGAGGAATACCCCGACAATGGCGAGCGCGCCATATTCTTTGCGCGTGGTGTGCTTGAGACGGTGAAAAAACTGCGCTGGGCGCCAGATATCATCCACTGCCAGGGATGGATGGGAGCCGTAGTGCCCCTCTATATCAAGACAGCCTATCATGAGGAGCCATGGTTTGCCAATACCAAAGTCGTGACCTCACTTTTCACCAAACAGTTGAAAAACGACCTGGGAACCAACTTCAAGAAATGCCTGGAATTCCGCGAGGCCAAGAGCTCGCTCCTTGAGGGATACAAAGACGACTTCGACTTCATCGAGCTGGGCAAGCTGGCTATCGACTACAGCGACGGCATCATCGAGGCCGGCACGGAAGTGAACCCGCAATTGCTGGAATATGCCAGGACGAAGGGTCTGCCCCTGCTCAACTATCCCGGCTCAGAGGATTACGCCGACGCCTACAGGGCATTTTACGACGAAGTATTCGGGGGCGAGTAGTCCGCCCTAATTCTTAACGTATCACCAATCAATGAACACAAGATTTCTCTTTGGATGCATAGCCGCGCTTGCCGTGGCTATCTCCTTTATATCATGTGACGAAACCACCGAGGACATCGGCACATCACTCACAGCTAACGTAGACCACCTGCAAGTATCAAGCGCAGTCTTTGATGTCACCTCACGCTCCATCCCCGCCGACTCCGTGATAGCACGCACGACAACGGGCTATCTGGGGCGCATCAAGGATCCTGAGACCGGCGCATACATCACGGGCGACTTCATGACCCAGTTCAACTGCCTGGAGGGCTACAAGCTCACCATTATCGACAGCATCGCCAGCCGCGACGACCAGGGCAACATCATAGCCGACTCCTGCGAGGTGAGACTCTTCTACACCAGCTATTATGGCGACTCCCTGGCCAACATGAAACTGAAGATGTATGAAATGGGCACCCCCATGACCGAGGCCACCCAATACTACAGCGACTTCGACCCCATCGAGCAGGGTCTTGTCCGCCCGGACGGCATCCAGAAGAGCCACTCCTTCTCACTCATCAACCTGGCTGACAACGACAACTCCGACGACTACATCAACAACATCTGCGTGAGGCTCAACGAGCCTTATACCGACGTCAACGGCGAGACCTACAACAACTTCGGCACCTATGTGCTGCGCAGCTATTACGCCCATCCGGAATATTTCGCCAACTCCGTCGTATTCAGAAACCGCATCCTGCCCGGATTCTTCTTTAAGATGACTGGCGGACTGGGCAGCATGGCCTATATCACAGCCCCGCAGCTCAACATCTATTACAGGATGTATGTGCGCGGCACGGACAGCATAGCCAGCCGCCTCACGCTCTTCAACGGCACGGAGGAAGTGCTCCAGACCACCACGGTGACCAACGACCAAGAGACCCTGCAGCGCCTGATCGATGACCACAGTTGCACATACATCAAGAGTCCTGCAGGCATCTTCACAGAACTGACCCTACCCGTCGACGAGATTTGCGCCAACCATGAGAACGACACCATCAACACAGCGAAAATCGTGCTGGCACGCATCAACAACGACCGTAAGAGCACTTACAGTCTGCCGGCTCCCACCACCCTGCTGCTTCTGGAGAAAGACAGCGTGAACTCATTTTTCGTGAAGGGCAAGCTGGCCAACTACAAGCAGTCGTTTCTCACCACCTACAACAGCGCGACCAACAATTACTCATTCAACAACATCGCCGACCTGATCTCCGCCATGCATGCCCAGAAGACCGAAGGCATGAAGAGTGACCCCAACTGGACAGCCCGTCATCCCAACTGGAATAAAGTGGTCGTGCTGCCTGTGCAGACCACCTATACCACCTACAACCGCACTTCGACGCTGACCAATGTCACCAACGACATGTCGCTCACCAGCACCCGCCTTGTGGGCAACGACACCAAGCTACAGATCAGCGTGATCTATAGTAAGTTCAAATAAACGACCCCTCCCTAACCCTCCCCGAAGGGGAGGGGATCTTAAAAGCGAACACCAGACCATGGCCGATAATTATCTGGAGAGACACCGCGAAGACTACGAACGCCGGAAGGCAGAGTGGGAGCGGCGCAAGAGACACCTTCCGCCTATGAGCAGGAAGCCACAACGCCCCGACGACGAATCACTCTGACCTTGCCCCATGACTCGTGAGACTGGGGGGGACAATCGAAAAACCGGCTGGATGTATCTCTACATCCAGCCGGTAAACTATAGATCAACTCTCTCAAATGTTCTTTTCACGAAGGTAGGTCATGATATCATGACGATTCTCGCTATCACGAGATACACTTTTGAAAGTGTCACCCTAAACCAATCTTTCCGCCTTTCAAAAAACGAAACACTATTGAATAGATTCAAATGTCTTACCTGACTTTTTTGCAAAAATAATCAGAAATCTCATTCCCAGGCAAAAATTTTTCACAAATACGACAAATTCTCATATTTTTTTGATTTAAATCAACTGATTTGGTTGTTTTTTATTATATTTGCAAGCGAATAGTAACTGTAATCAATCGACATCTAATACACAGTTTGACCATAAATCTATTATACACCATTAAAACAAAATCTCCATTATGACAACAGAAATGATTATTGAGCTAATCATTGTGCTATTAGCGCTGTGGGTGGGTTCCAGATATGGAAGCCTCGCCCTGGGTGCCATCTCCGGCATCGGACTCGCTATTCTTGTGTTTGGATTTCACCTGAAACCCGGCAGTCCTCCTACCGACGTGATCTACATCATCGTGGCCGCCGTCACCTGCGCCGGTGTGCTGCAAGCCTCAGGAGGCATGGACTGGTTGATACAGATAGCGGAGAGGCTACTACGCAAACATCCCGACCGCATCACCTTCCTCGCCCCGCTGTGCACCTTCTTCCTCACCGTGCTCGTGGGCACAGGCCATGTGGTCTACACCCTGATGCCGATCATCTGCGACATCGCCCTGAAAAAGGGCATACGTCCCGAGCGCCCCTGCGGTGTGGCCAGCATTGCCTCGCAGGTGGGTATCACCTGCTCTCCTATCGCCGCCGCTGTGGTGTCTTTCGTGGCCATCTCCAACGCCAATGGTTTCGACATCACCATCCCACAGGTGCTGATGGTGTCTATTCCCGCCTGTGTGTGCGGTCTTCTCGCTGCTGCCGCTTGCTCCTACAAGCGCGGCAAAGACCTTGACAAAGACCCGGAGTTCCAAGCTAAGATCAAGGACCCCGCACAGTATGCCTATATCTATGGTAACTCTGCCACGACACTCGACAAAGAGATCAAGCCCGAATCAAAACGTGCCGTCTACATCTTCCTGGCCGCGCTGCTGGTGATCGTCACCTTCTCATTCGCCCAGGTGTTTAAGGTCAACCTGCTGCCGGAATACTCTTCCGTGGTGGCCGACGGCAACGCCAAGAGCGTGACCATCGCGCCGGTATCCATCGACACCTCTACCGTCGTCCTGAAGACTGTCAACGGCGAGCAGGTGCATGCCACAGAGAATGTGACCATCCCCGCCCCGAGCACCACACCGATCAATGTGAAGACCGACGACCTGGCCAAGGCGAAAGTGATCATCGACAAGGCCACGACCAAGAAAGACAAGCCTCTGGCTATGAACCTGGTCATCCAGATCGTGATGATTTCCGCAGCGGCCCTGATGATCATCTTCTGCAAAGCCGAGCCTAAGAAAGCCGTGGCCGGTGCCGTATGGCAGAGTGGTATGGTGGCAGTGGTGGCCATTTATGGTATCGCATGGATGGCGAACACCTATTTCGACAACTACATGCCAGAGATGAAACTGATGCTCAGCGACCTGGTCACCGCCTATCCCTGGGCCATCGCCTTCGCTTTCTTCCTGGTGTCGGTGCTGATCAATTCACAGGGCGCCGTGGTGGTGACCATGCTGCCACTGGCCTACTCGCTGGGCATCCCGGGCCCCATCCTCCTGGGTGTGCTTCCAAGTGTCTATGGCTACTTCTTCATCCCCAACTATCCCTCTGACATCGCTACGGTCAACTTCGACCGCTCAGGCACCACCGTGATCGGCAAATACCTGCTCAATCACAGTTTCATGATGCCGGGTCTGGTCAGCGTCTTCACGTCCACCATCATCGCTTATCTGCTGTCAGCGATATTCTTCTGACCTCAACCAAAAACCTCCCCCAACCCCTCCGAAGGAGGGGGGCCGCAAATAGCGAAACCGCCCAGAACAAATTATATGTTCTGGGCGGTTTGTTTTTCGTTGTTTTGTATACAGGGTTTGCCTGCGAAATTTGTTTACGGGACATGTTTCAGGGTATCTGGATCCCCTCCCCTTCGGGGAGGGTTAGGGAGGGGTTTCGGGGTCCGGTATAGGGAGGGGTTTCAATACACTCTCAGTGCGTCGCCTACAGAGGGATGATAGTCTGCGGGCAGATGATTCAGCTTGTAGAGACTGGAGAGGCGCATGCCATATGTCTGTGCGATGGCATACATACTCTCGCCCGCCTTCACCACATGAGGATGGTTTTTGAATTTCCTGTCGGCTTTCTTCTGTTTCTTTCTCAGATAGAGCACTTCGCCCTCACGCAGAGTCTCTCGCGGGTCGCGCTCATTATACTTGGCCAGCGTCGAAGCCGAGAGTCCCATCTCATGCGCGATACTCTCAAAAGAGTCTCCCTGCCGCGTGTAGATATAGAAGTTCTGATTGTAACTGTTGATGGCATGAAACGCCACGGGTCTCTTGCGCTTCACCGGCTCCTGCGGCTCTGCCTTGGCCACCTCATGCCTGTGCGGCTGTGCGGTGTCGTATTCATATAGTTTGTAGGTCTCGATGATCCCTATCAGCCGCTGCGCATACTGCGGATTGGTGGCATAGCCGCACTCTTTGAGGCCTCGCGCCCACCCTTTATAGTCGGTAGTCTTCAGCGCGAACAACCGGCTGTAGCGCTCACGGTTGGCAAGGAAACGGCTGTGGTCTTCATAACTCTCCTTCACAGTGTCATAAGCACGGAATTTCTCCTGCCTGGCATCGTCGTCATGACGTATCGTGCGCCCCTCCCATCCATGGCTTTTGATACCAAAATGATTGTTGCCATGACGTGAGAGATAACTCTTCCCGGCTCCGCTCTCGAGCAATCCCTGTGCCAGGGTGATGCTTGCCGGTATGCGATACTGTGCCATCTCCTCGATGGCCAGATCCTTGTACTTGTCTATATATGCCTGAAAATCAGCGTTCCACCTAATCTGCTGGGCGGAAGCTGGTGAGAGCGACAAAAATAGAGCCAATACTACAATACTAATACTTTTCGCTGGTTTCATTTGACAGATTTTATCCCTTGAACAATATGTATATAGCGTCAATATCCAATCAGCCACAAAGATAGCACAAAAATTGTTATTTTCAATGATTTTTTAAGATATTTTAAGGGCTTTGTTTCAATCAGGTTACTACATACGCATTCGCTGAGATGATGGATCAGATGCCCGGGCGGATTTCTCGCTTCGCACTGGCGAATTCGCTCTGGAGGACTCGCTCGGGCGGATTTGTAATCCGCCCGCTATGAGTATAAGCATTTGAAATGCGATTCTTGGATTAAAAATGCGATTCTCGGATTAAAAATCCTCATACTCAGCTCATCGGGATTGCAAATCCCGATGAGCGACGATGAGCGACGATGAGCGCAAAATAGACTGTCCAATATCTTTTTACCAAGAATTATAGAATTTTAGAATTATAGTTACCAAAGAGGCTGCTCTCAGGAAAAATCTTTAATTCTATAATTCTTGATAATATTATAAGTGGACAAATTGGACAGTCTAACTCAAAAATTACTGCGTTCCTCGTGGGTCTTCGACAAATCTCTTGACAAAAAGACATTGTGACGTCTATTTCTCAGCACAGTATCACTGTAGCGCTGCGGGCAGCCTGGGCACCCATAACGAGCACCTGAGCGATGTCGGCTGTCTTCGACGGCCCGCTGATGAAGGTGCCGTAGCCATAGTCGTTGAACGAGATGCGCTTGTATGCCTCGTGCATGTTGTTGACGATCTCCGACTTCTTGAGCAGGATGACCAGATTTTCAGAGATAAAGCAGACGGCCTTTTCCACCATAGTCTGCGGTATCCACACACATGCGTTTTCGGCCACGCCGAATACCCCCCTGATCACGCCCACGTCGGTGCCGTTGAGGGCCTGTGGCGACCCAGCCGTGTCGGGATTGCGCGTGGCGATGGTCACCTCGGGCAGATTGCTTGCTATCTCCTTGGCGTCAGGATATAACTCCTTGATCAGCGCATTGATGTCCTGCCCAGGCTCGAGCTCCACCACCTTGCCACCCACCGTCTGCGTCATGGAGATAAACTGCACCAGCGGGTCTGGATAAGTGATGCCCTCGATGTCGTCGAGGCGCGGCATGTCAAATTTCTGCTGTATGTTTTTTCTGTACTTTGACAGTATATCTTCTTTCTTACTCATAGTCTGCGTACTTGATTATTTAACTTTTCCTTTTCTCCACAACTCCTGGAACGAGTATCTCGGGAATTTCATCATCTTATGTCCCACGGCCCATGGATTGACACTGCTCTCCATCAGGAAGCCCGGCACCCAGTTGGCCATCGGTGCGAACTTCATGGCCGTGTTGTAGATGCCGCTACTGCCGAAGAGCACCTTCATGCCCTTGCACATGATCTTCTTCTCCGAATTGGCAGTGCCGAAGTCATCGAGCTGCTGGCGCCATTTGTACACCTGGTCGCCCAGGTCCACCTTGACCGGACACACCGTCTGGCAGCTCAGGCACAGGGTGCAGGCCGACACGTTGCCGCTATGCTTCTGCACGTTACGCAGCATGCCCAGGTTGATGCCGAGAGGGCCTGGTATGAAGTAAGAGTAAGAGTATCCTCCGCTGCGGCGGTATACCGGACAGGTGTTCATGCACGAGCCACAACGTATACACTTCAGAGTCTCCCAGTGCTCCGGATTGGCGATCCACTCGCTGCGCCCGTTGTCTACGAGCACGATGTGCATCGGCGCAGCTGTGGGTCTTGCCTTGCGGAAGTGGCTGGTATAAGTAGTGGTGGGCTGTCCTGTGCCGGCCCTGCAGAGCATGCGCTGGAATACGGCCAGACAATCGTAGTTGGGTATCACCTTCTCCAGTCCGATGGCTGCGATGTGCAGTTTGGGGCACGACGTGCTCATGTCGGCGTTGCCCTCATTGGTACACACCACGATGTCGCCGGTCTCAGCGATGCCGAAGTTGGCTCCCGTCATACCTGCGTCTGCGGTGAGGAACTCATTGCGCAGGCTGAGCCTCGCCTGATAAGTGAGGTATGTGGGGTCATGGTTGCCCTTCTCGGTGTTGAGTTTCTCCTCAAAAAGCTCACCCACGTCGTCGTGGTCGAGATGGATGGCAGGCATCACGATATGACTTGGCTTCTGCCCCTTGAGCTGTATGATGCGCTCGCCCAGGTCGGTCTCCACCACCTCGATGCCGTTTTTCTCGAGATAGGGGTTCATCTCGCACTCCTCGGTGAGCATGCTCTTGCTCTTCACGATTTTCTTCACCTGATGGTCGCGCAGTATGCCGAGCACGATCTCATTAAACTCCTTGGCGTCTTTGGCCCAGTGGACGATGCACCCGTTTTTCTCTGCGTTGGTGGCAAACTGATCCAGATACTCGTCGAGATGAGTCAGAGTGTGACGCTTGATGGCCGAGGCCTTGTCGCGCAACTGCTCCCACTCTTTCAGCCCCTTGGCCATATTGTCACGCTTGGTGCGTACCGACCAGAATGTGGCGTCATGCCAGCTGGCGTATTTCTGGTTCTTTAAGAACTCTTTCGCTGCTTTAGAATGTGCTGTACTCATAATCCTGCTGCTAAAATTTCTACTGCGTGAATAAACTTAATCTTCATGCCGCGCTTGTCGGCGACACCAGCCATGTGCATCAGGCAAGAGCAGTCGGGACCCGTCACATACTCGGCCCCGGTATCGATATGCCGCTTTGCCTTCTCATACCCCATCTGCGCACAGATGTCAGTCTCCTCTACCGAGAACATGCCGCCAAATCCACAGCACTCGTCGGGACGCTCAGGCTCCACCACGGTGATGCCCTTCTTCAGCTCCAGCAGGTCCTTGATCTTGTTGAATTGAGGCACATTCATCTCGCTGGGCGAACTGAGTCCCAGCTCTCTCACTCCATGGCAGGAGTTGTGCAGGCTCACCTTGTGCCTGAATTCTCCGGGCAGGCTCTTCACCTTCACCACGTCGTGCAGAAACTCTATCACATCCATTGCCTTCTTGGCAGTGGTGCATTCTTTCTTGCCCTTGAGCAGCCTGGGATAATTGACTCTCACGAAAGAGACACAGCTCACCGACGGTGCGACCACATAGTCGAAATCCTTGAATTTATCCTCGAATTTCTCGACCAGCGCCTCGCCCATCTTCTCAAATCCCGCATTGCCCATCGGCTGCCCACAGCACGTCTGGTTGAGGGGATAAGTCACATCAAGTCCCAGATGCT
The DNA here is from genome assembly GCA_946402905.1 of uncultured Prevotellaceae bacterium. Taxonomy (GTDB): domain Bacteria; phylum Bacteroidota; class Bacteroidia; order Bacteroidales; family Bacteroidaceae; genus Prevotella. The sequence goes on from CAMIYC010000013.1 coordinate 67,224, forward strand.
TCAGCAGCTTATATGTCGCGACTCCCACTTCGGGGTAGACAGCATCAACATAACAGGGAATAAATAAACCGATTTTCATGTATTATAATTTAAAATGTGTAAAGTGTTCACGATTAGATTTTGCAAATATAACAAATTTATGCGTATCCGCAAGTCTATCGAACAAAAATTATTATTTTTTTTGTTTCCTCGGCTATTATTTTGTCATTTATGACTTTTGACGTAATTTTGCAGAAACAAAACATCCGAATCATGACACCACAAGAGACACGCAATGAGCTACTCGCTCAGAAAATGATCCAGAATCTGCGCCGCCGTCACTTCGAGGCATACTACTGCCGCACCCGTGAGGACATCATCCGGCAAGTCGAGACACTCATCCCCGAGGGCAGCAGCGTCACCTGGGGCGGCACCATGACCGTGCGTGACCTGGGCCTGCCCGCCATACTCAAACAAGGCCGCTACGAGGTGATCGACCGCGACGAGGCCAAGACCGAGGCCGAGAAGCTCGATACCTATCGCCGGGCTTTCACCTGCGATTACTACCTGTCGAGCGTCAACGCCATCTCCGAAGACGGTGTCATCGTCAACATCGACGGCAACGGCAACCGTGTGGCTGCCATCACCTGGGGACCGAAGCGGGTGATCTTCATCGTGGGGCTCAACAAGGTGGCTCAGGATGTGCAGGCCGCACTGCAGCGCGCCCGTTCCACAGCGTCGCCTATCAACGCCGCACGCTTCGACATCGACACCCCGTGCCGCAAAGACGGCGTATGCCACAACTGCCAGTCGCCCCAGAGCATCTGCAACTATATCCACTTCACCCGCAACTCCCACCCCGCCGGCCGCCACATCGTGATACTCACCGGCCTCCAGTTGGGATATTGACCTTATTCATCCTCATGATCGTCTGTATCGCAGAAAAGCCAAGTGTGGCTAAAGACATCGCCAGAATAATAGGAGCCAACAGTGCCCACAACGGGTATATGGAGGGCAACGGCTATCAGGTGACCTGGACCTTCGGCCACCTGTGCACATTGAAAGAGCCCGACGACTATACCCCACAGTGGAAATACTGGTCGCTCTCCACCCTGCCCATGGTGCCCGCCCGTTTCGGTATCAAGCTCATCGACGACGAGGGCATCAAGAAACAATTCGCCGTCATCAAGAGCCTGATGCAAAAAGCCGACGGCATCATCAACTGCGGCGACGCCGGACAGGAGGGAGAACTGATACAACGCTGGGTGATGCAGAAAGCACAGGCCACCTGCCCTGTGAGACGACTTTGGATCTCGTCGATGACCGACGAAGCCATCCGCGAGGGTTTCCGCACGCTGAAAGACCAGGCTCTCTATCAGCCGCTCTACATGGCCGGGCTGTGCCGCGCCATCGGCGACTGGCTCCTGGGCATGAATGCCACCCGTCTCTACACCCTCAAGTATGGGCAGAAGAGCCAGGTGCTCTCTATCGGACGTGTGCAGACCCCTACCCTGGCGCTGATCGTCAGCCGGCAGAAGGAGATCGACCAGTTTGTGCCCGAGCCCTACTGGGTGCTCTCCACCATCTATCGCGACACTCTCTTCACCGCCGTCCAGGGCCGGTTCTCCAGCCGCGAGGAGGGCGAGCAGGCCTTCTCTCTCATCCAGGACCGTCCGTTCACCGTGACCGACATCCAGAAGAAGAAAGGCACAGAGGCCCCGCCCCGGCTCTACGACCTCACCTCGCTGCAGGTAGACTGCAACAAGAAGTTCAGCATGAGTGCCGAGACCACGCTCAACACCATCCAGTCGCTCTATGAGCGCAAGCTGACGACCTATCCGCGCGTAGACACGCAATACCTCACCGACGACATCTACCCGCAGTGTCCCGGCATCCTGAAAGGGCTGCGGGGCTATGAGCGCTACACCGCACCTCTCGCCGCGGTGAAGTTGCCAAAGAGCAAGAAGGTGTTCGACTCATCACGCGTCACCGACCACCATGCCATTATCCCCACGGGCGTGGCAGCCACCCATCTCACCGACCTGGAGCGTCATGTCTACGACCTGGTGACGCGCCGTTTCATCGCGGTGTTCTACCCCGACTGCCGTTTCACCACCACCACCGTGATGGGGCGTGTGGGCGACGTGGAGTTTAAGACCACCGGCAAGCAGATACAAGAGCCGGGATGGCGGGTGGTCTACGAGAAAGACGTGCCGGCCGAGCAGCCTGACTCTCAGAAAGACAACGAGGAGAAGACGCTGCCCGAATTTGTCAAGGGCGAGAGCGGCCCTCACACGCCCACGCTGGCTGAGAAATGGACCACACCGCCCAAATACTATACGGAGGCCACCCTACTCCGCGCGATGGAGACAGCCGGTAAGTTTGTGGAAGACGAGGAACTGCGTGCTGCGCTGAAAGAGAACGGCATCGGCCGGCCTTCGTCACGGGCGGGCATCATCGAGACGCTGTTTAAGCGGCGCTACATTCGCAAGGAACGGAAAAACCTGATCGCCACGCCAACGGGCATCGAGCTGATCGACACCATCCACGAGGAATTGCTCAAGAGCTGCGAGCTGACGGGCATCTGGGAGAAGAAACTGCGCGACATCGAGCAGCGGAAATACGACCCTATCACCTTCATCAACGAACTGAAACAACAGATCAACGACATCGTCATGCAGGTGCTCACGGACAACAACAGCCGCCGCATCACCACCCTCAGCGACGAGGACCTGAAAATAAAGAAGAAAAAAACGGCCGCTACAGGTAAGACACCAACTCCCGGTAAGACAGTCACTCCCGGCAAGACGGCCGCAAAGGCCTCTACCAAGAAGGAGCCAGCGTTAGAGCCCGACGACTCCCTGATTGGCCGCCCCTGCCCAGAGTGCGGCCTGGGCACCATCATCAAAGGCAAAACTGCCTACGGCTGCAGCCGCTGGAAAGAGGGATGCGGGTTTAGAGTAAAAATTAAAAATTAAAAATTCTTGATACCCCCCCTAATTGCGATTTAAAAACTACGGATTTTTCCGATTTTTCTGATATGAAATGAAACATTATAAAGAAGAAACATACATAATCAGTCAAAGTAGAGATAAATCCGTAGTTGAGCATCACTGCTAATGAAATTGAAAAAACACTTTGTTTGACATAAAGACAAAAAGGGAAAACGTCTATGACGAGGACAAAAAATGCAGGGAAGGAACCGTAACAGACTGGCAAAAAAGGATTTTAGCGACACCTTCACTGACCAGCCCGTAGCGCCCGGACATACTTCACGAGAGTGCCCTCCGTCTTGAGCACATCGGCCCACTGCTGCGGCCGCACCTCCACCTTTCCTTTCACAAACTCAGGTATATTATAGCATTTCAGTGACTTACGATGCCACGCAGGGTCTGCCTCCGGCAACTCAAACGGCTTGCTTCCCCTCCCCTTTGCATCTATATGGGCAAAGAACGGACGAGTGAACCCTCCGTCATCTCTCCTGGAACTGAACACCACCCACCTGCCGTTGCTCGACCAGGAGTGATAACTCTCCGTCTTGTCAGAGTTGAGTTCACGCAGGGCTCGTGCCTCACCAGTCTGCAAGTCGATGGTCCACAGGTCGGCGTCGTAATGCCAGATATGGAAACAGCCCGCCTCGCCGAGGGTGAACATCAGATACCGTCCGTCTGGCGACACACGCGGCAGCGTGGCGCTCTTGCCCATCGTGGCGGCATCGAAGAGCAGTTCGCTGGGACCGAACTCCCAGGTCTCGGGATTGAAACGCTTGCGATAGAGGTTGTATTTCACCTCCCTGGCCCTCTCGATCACTTGCAACTCATGGTCGGTGGTGTCGCTGAACTCGAAATGTGCGCTGCAGTAGTACAGGCAGTCGCCCGTGGGAGCCCATGCCGGGAAGACCTCCAGCTCGTCGGCCGCCCGCTCCAGGTTGGCCACCTCGTTGCGCTCCGCGTCATAGGCAATCAGGTCGCTGGCCGAGTCAAACACCTCTATCTTGTTGATGTCACGCGTGTGAAACACCTGTCTCGTGATGTTGGTCGAATAGACAATGAGCGGCAGCCAGGGATGCCATGCCGGGTAAACGCCGGCCGAGAGTATGGAGTCGTTGGCCATATTCACCTTGCGCAGCGAGCCGTCGTAGGCGATCACCGTGCCGCCCATGTTCTGCCTGGCGTGAAACTGCATCCTGGCAGGGTCGTACTGCTGGAAGTGGTGGCAGTTGACACACTGCCCCTCTTTGGCCGTGCTGCAGAGCATGTTGTCGTAGATCACGCTCTCCTCATGACGCTCCAGACTGTGCTGACTGATGGTCAGCTCCTCATACGCCACATAAGAGGGTGAGATGAGCCGGTAGGAGATATAAGGGTCGATGCTGTCGGGCGACACCTTGATGGCAAAGGGCTTGTACCGTGTCCACTCCCCCTGCCTGCGGGCATAGACCTCCACCTGTATGTCTTGCCCCTGGGCGTGCTGTGTCAACTGATGCCACTCGCCGACATCTGGACATGCGCTCTCCCCTCCTGCCAGCAGTTCGTCGCCAGCGTAAGTGTATCTCGCCACCATCTCGTCACAGTCCCCGTCGAGCATGAACGACAGCGGCGCGATATTCACCGGCACCATCACGTCCACATAGTCGGGATAGATCTTCGGCAGCTGTGCACTCTCCTTGTACACCTCAGGCACACTCACCCCGCTACAGGACACGACCGTCGACAACAAACTGAGCGACAGCGCACAAATATATAGAGGTAAAAAAATTTTCTTTCTCATCATCTTCAATAACATTGCTGATCTCTGTTGAGGAAATACTCATAATAGAAGGTGCCGCCGAACTCCGTCCGCAGTGCCTCGCTGAGATACTGCTCGCTCGCGCCCGGATACTGTTGCACCCGCTCGGTAAACCGCTGATAGTTCTGCCCGACCGACTCGTCGAGCGGCAACTGTGCCGGGTCTACCTGATGCTCGAGCTGTGTGTAGAGATAGGCTGCCTCCTGATAGTGGCGGGGCACGTGCTGCCCAGGATGAAGCTGCAGATACTGGAAGAACCTGGCCCAGAAGAGCGGTATATTTTTGCGCCACAGAGCCCCTACGAGCGAGAGCTCCTGCATCTGCGGCTGGTCAGAGACGGTGCGCGCCAGATGATTCATCAGAAACGTCTCCACGATCGACAGATCGCTGTTGAGCGAGTTGTCATACCCCATCAATGGCAGGATGGGAGCGTATACCGGGTCTTTCACGACGAGCTGCGGCTGAGAGACCAGTTGCTCCTGCCTTTCCGCCCAATCCTTGTGATAGCGTGTCAGCTTCAGCAGGCCAATATACTTCCTGGCCAGCTGCGGCTCCCTGTTCACGATCGCACACTGGGTCATCAGCTTGAGCGTCTCCGTCCTCCATCCATACTCCACGCCGTCCTCGGTACACCATCGGTAGCAATAGTTGGCCAGCCCATAATGCAGATAGAGTGCCTTGCCAACCACCTGCACCATACGTATCGGCAGCGGCGTGTTTCCCCTTTGGTTGCCGTTGCCGTAGAGATACATCTCATCGCCCAATCGGCCCAGTCGGAAGAGCGCCAGGTTTTTCATCATCATCATGGCACGTGTCGACTCCCCGTTGGCCGTCTGTGCACAGTCTACGATTGCATTCCAGTCCACCCGGTCGAGGCAGCGCTTCATGGCCAGTTCCTGGTGGAAGTTGGTGTCCTTATACCAATAGTGGTAAGTGCCCCACCCCACCGTGGCCAGCACCACGCATTGCGCCAGGCTCCACACGGCCACACGCTTCACCCCGTCTGCGACGTCCCTCTCCCGGTAAAGGCAGGCCAGCGTCAGGTAGTAAAGTGGCAGCAGAATATACGGATAGTCATAGCCGTCGTAGTGTTCCGACAGCGTGAAGACGGGCAGTCCCGCCAGCCACATATCCCCGATATTGGTCTCGTGATAGACATATCGGTAGCAGACTAAGGGCACTGCGGCCACCAATACTAAGGCCGCTGCCGATGCCACGACACGCCACCACGCGGACATGTCGCCAAGCCGCCAGGAAACGACGCCCATCAGCGCCACCGCCGCCAGCCCGTACCATCCCATCAGCGGATAAGCCACCACCGCAGCCACGGGCAGAAACAGCAGCCTCAGCATCCACTTCATCGGCAGGCTGCGGTATATCCATACCAGCGCAACGGCGAGCGTCCAACCTATGGTCGGCACGAAGAGATGCCCTTTCAGCTTCAGGTAATAGATCCAATAGTCGATACCAATAATGGCGAGCAACAGCAATGCGATGGGAATCAGCGTCAGTGTAAACCACCGCCAGGGCAGACGGAACGTCCTCGCCGTGAGCACGGCCAGCACCGCCCACCATCCACATAGCAGGCTTACGCCCACCCACGGATGATAGAAAAACTGCGTGAAATATGCGCCCGCCCACGACAGCCATCCCGCCGGCACGGTCATCAACTGCCTGAAAAACGAGCTGTCATACAGGAAGAGGCTTTGCTCCTGCGCATTCCACAGATAGTCGCCCTCATACACCGCCAGCAGGCCGCCGCAGCAAATCAGTGCAAGCAGCGTCACGGCGAGGGGCAAGTAGGTCAGTGTCTTTTTCATGTCTTATTACCGTCTTTGTCGACCGGTTTCAATGCAAAGGTATGAAAATAACTTCTTTTTCCCAAAAATAAGAAACACTTTCCTCTCGCCTTTTCGCACTTTCTACGCTCCATGGTCCCATGGAATCACTGCATCCAACAGTTTTCGCAACCTTTCGCGTTTTTCGCATTTTTTCGCAATCCAAAAAAATACACGACCCATTCACGATCATTCGCGTAAAAAACCAAGGATGCTCTGGCATCCATCCCTATTCAAGACAATCATTTCAGATAATCGCAATCAAATATCCTGCACATTGTTCATTGTCAACTGCCCGACCACTGTCATCTTCCTCTTGGCAATATTCAGTAGTTTGCGTCGGATAGCCAAGATATAGAATGGTGCATCCTCTCCCACGTTGAGAGTATCAAAAGTTTTTACTCCACTTCCCTCCAAAAGCACATCGCCGATATGAACAAAAATGCCAGCATGAGACTGTGCTACCGAAGTTGGAACAGCTCTCACCCTGTAGGTGACTCGCTTGTTGACTATAGTTAGTTTAATGGCGTTGACCTCGCCGACATTCATTATACAGCAAGGTAGATTGCGTCCTTTATCAAATTGAAGGATGTCTTCATGAAATGTACTTGCAAACTGACGAAACACCGACAAGTATTGTTCTGCGCCATCTTTTTTTTCACGCAATCTAAACGCAGCAGGCAAAAGCTCCCCTTCGCGCATCATGGTGAGAGGAAATATCACGCGTACAACGTTCTCTATTTCAGCTAACTTCATTTATTTAACCGCTAATTTTTTTGATGATGTCGGTTAGTGCAGAGACGGAAAAAGGAATAGCATTCTCACCAGTGATACTGTCCCCATCCATCTCATAGTAAGAGAAACTCTTATCTCCGAGACAGATACCGGCATCACGTCTGGTACTTTCTATGAGCAACGTGCCATTTATTTCCGGATATATAGTGATATACTGAAGCAATTGTTTGTCAGTCTTTTCAAGAAATTGACAGAAATTGGCTATGGTTTTTTGAGTTAGCGGACTTGCATCTTCCCCATCCCATCCTTTAGGATAATTCTGATAAGTCTTCAGCTTGTCAAGTATAGTGAAATAAGCCGCCTGTGCATCACCATCTACCGATGGATTTTTTCTTACAGACAGCGAGTCTTTCAACTTTACATAAAGCTGAATCCTCACACTTTCACTTAAATCTTTTAAAAGATTCCAATAAAGATGGGTTTCCACAGTATCTGGATAAACATTCGCCGTTGCCATAACTTTTAAATTATTTAACTTCCGCAAGCTCCAGTTATCAGGTTATCAGGTCGTTAGGTCACTACGCTTAGAGGTTTATGGTGAGATATGCATAACTACAGAGCATTCCTTGGTCATTTCACCTTATTACCTCATAACCTTAAAACCTTGAAAACCGACAAGTGAAGCAAATGCGGAACTTGTATAAATTATCATTTCATTCCGCAAAAATAATCAATTTCTTTCTAACTTCAAAGAGATTCTGTGAAAACATATTTAGCAATCCAAATTCATCCCAACGCGGCACGCCGAGTCCTTACACCTATGGCACCCTGAATCAGTTTTCGCATCCTTTCGCATTTTTCGCATTTTTTCGCAATCAGAATAGTAGACAAGTAGACAAGTTGCTGTCTTCACTTTTTTTGAAATTCACGATTAATTCACGATAATTCGCGTAAAATACCCCTTGGATGCCCCGCCATCCACAAAATTCACGATCAATTCACGATAATTCGCGTAAAATCCCCCTGGATGCCCCAACATCCACAAAATTCACGAACAATTCACGATAATTCGCGTAAAATCCCCCTGGATACCCCGCCAAGGTGACGAAAATATCTGTGGAATAATTTTGCAGGATTGCTGATTTTCGCTATATTTGCAATGTCATCTATTAACAAGTATCATCAAAATCAATCCTTTATGGTCATACATATCGCCAACCCCATATACGACTCCGTGTTCAAATACCTTATGGAAGACGACCGAGTGGCGCGTACGCTTCTTTCCGCACTGCTCCGCATGAACATCGTGAAAGTTGAAGTGCGGAGGCATGAGTATTCCAATGGCAGCCGCAACAACATATCGATGTTCAGAATCGACTTCGGTGCCACCGTCCGTGACGAAGACGGGTCAGAGAGGCTCATCCTGATAGAGCTACAGAAGACCTGGCTGGAGACAGAGACACTCCGCTTCCGCCAGTATTTAGGAGCCCAGTATGCCAACCCCGAGAACATGCGCAAGGACGGCAAGTTCAAGTCTACGGCCATCCCGATGGTGACGGTGTACATTCTCGGACATAAAGTAGGAGACATCGAAGAACCTGTCCTTTACGTCAGCCATGAGTCTTACGACTATAATGGAAACCGTGTGACGAAAGGCCTGCCCGACCCATTCGTTGACAGTCTGGTTCATGACAGCGTGATCGTTCAGATACCTCGCCTGAGTGGCAAGGTACACAACCGTCTTGATAAGGTGCTCGGTATCTTCGATCAGTCGAAGACCGCCCATTCTGACCGTCATCTGATCGACATAGACGAGAGTCTCTACGAAGACGACGAGGATATGCAGTATGTGCTGAGAAGACTATTGAAGGCAGCGGTAGACAGCAAGCTCCGCATGGATATGAATGTGGAAGACGAGTTTTTCATGGCTATCGAAGACAGGGACACCGCCATTATGCAGCGCGACAAAGTCATCAAAGAAAAGAATATGCAGATTGAAGAAAAGAATGCGCAGATTGATGAAAAGAATGCGCAGATTGATGAAAAGAATGCGC
>CAMIYC010000014.1 GCA_946402905.1 uncultured Prevotellaceae bacterium
AGTGGTACACTTTTCAATTACTAAGTGGTACACTTTTGGATTACCATATACATATATCCCAATTGATATTGAGAATCTGCATCATCTTTTTCATTGAGCAGCATATTGTCCATAATTTCACTTCTGTTATTCGGATTTTTAACGCAAGTTATGAAACTCAATGTAGCAATTATGATTGCAAGCAGCATGGTTGATGATAGTAACTTATTCATGTATATTTAAGATTAATTATGATGTTAATAATTCTGCCCATCTGAATACGAAATTGTAGAGATCGATGGTAGTGGAATCGATGGCATAGAACTTGCCATGCAACTCAAACTTCAGGAAGCCAATCGACAAAGCATCGTGTGACGCTTTTCCTTTATGTAGTGTCCAACCCAAAAGAGAAGCCATGCTCAATGAGCATCTTCGTTAGTGAGTTATAGACGAGTACAAAACTACAAAATAAATAGCATATGGCCTAAGGATTTGAGAGAAAATTACAAAGAAATACTACATTTTTTTTTGAAAAATGGTCATAATGGCTAATTGATATTGGTGTTATCAGTCAGGTCGGAAATAGGGCGTTGTTGTGGTATAGATGTCATGTGAATATTTCCTTTGAAGCATACACACTCCCCTAACACCCCCTCCAACTCCCCCGTTTCCCGGGGGAGAGCAACCTCTAACTTGAGGCTGCTGAAAAAGTCCTGTTTCTATCAAAAGTGGCCTCTGAGATTTCAATTTTTGACTATGCTCCAAGATAGGGGTACGAATAATCGAGATATGAAAAATTGGATTAACCTACTTTTTCAGCAGCCCCAACTTAGAGGGGGAACTGATTTCCACTGCAAATGGAGGGCCCTTTTAGATGCTTGATTACCCTGGTATTTGAAGAATAGGTACAAGGGTAAAAGACAATCTTGCAAAAAATAAGCGTAAAAGCGTAGTTTTTTTTTTCAATTTCAACAAAATGATGTAATTTTGCAGAATTATCAGTCACTCAATTAAAAGATTATGTCGGAGAGAAAACTGCGGTTTGCGATTTTCGGCAATGTGTATCAAGCCAAAAAATCGGTGTCTATCCAGAAGATTCTGTCTTTCCTCAATGAGAGGGGGGCAGAAGTGGCTTTTGACCGTGAGTTTTACGATTTTCTCACCCAGGGGCAGCGTCTTGGTGTGAAGGCCGACCTGGTGTTTGATGACAGCGACTTTGACGCCGACTATGTGATTTCGATGGGTGGCGACGGCACGTTGCTGAAGGCTGCGAGCCGTGTGGGCGCCAAGCAGATACCCATCATGGGTGTCAACATGGGTCGTCTGGGATTTCTGGCCGACGTGGTGCCGGCAGAGATAGAGCAGGCGATGAGGTCGGTATATCATCAAGACTATAAGATAGAGCACCATTCGGTCATCACGGTGAAGACCGATGGCGACCGTCTTGTAGGCTGCCCTCATGCGCTCAACGACATCGCGGTGCTGAAACGCGACAATGCGTCGATGATCAGTATCCGCACCAGTGTGAACGATGAATATCTGGTGACCTATCAGGCCGACGGCTTGATAGTGAGCACACCTACCGGTAGCACGGCTTACTCCCTCTCCAACGGCGGTCCTATCGTGGTGCCTCAGACCAGTGTGATCTGTCTGACACCGGTGGCTCCGCACAGTCTGAACATCCGTCCGATCGTGGTGCCCGACAGTGCTGTGATCAAGTTGAGTGTGGAGAGCCGCAACCATAATTTCCTGGTGGCTGTAGACGGGCGCTCGGAGCGCTGCGACGACAGCACGTCGCTGACGATAGCGAAGGCTCCTTTTGACATTAAGATACTGAAGCGCAACGACCACAAGTATTTTCAGACCTTGCGTGAGAAAATGATGTGGGGCGCTGATACCCGATAATAATAGGAAGATGTTTTCGAAGATACGACAATATTTTAAGACCAAAGACAGTAAATACTCCGCCAAGGAGATTATGCGCTGGCTGTGGGCGATCTGGCAGGGCAACCGTCTGCAGGCCATCCTTAATGCCAGTATAGGCGTCGTCTCCGTGGTGGTGAGCCTGTTGGCTGTCTGGGCCATACAGAATGCCATCGACATTGCCTCTCACGTGAAGCCCGGCTCCATCTATCTCGCCGTAGGACTGATGGGCCTGCTGGTGCTGGTCAATTTCGGACTCAGCATTTCCGGTGTGTGGATCAAGAACATCCTGGGCATCAAAGCCCAGAACCGGATGCAGCAGCGTATGCTCGACCGTATCCTGCGCTCGGAATGGCACAGTAAGGAGAAGCGTCACAGCGGAGATGTGATCAACCGTCTTGAGATGGACGTGAGCCATGTGATCACCTTCCTCACCGAGGTCATCCCCAATTCGCTCTCCACGCTGGCCCTGTTTATCGGTGCTTTTATCTATTTGTTCTCGATGGACAAGATCCTTTCGCTTGTCATCGTCATCATGGTGCCCCTGGTGGCTGTCCTGAGCCGTATCTATGTGCGCAAGATGCGCGAGTTGTCGAGAGAGGTGCGTAAGTCGGACAGTAAGGTGCAGAGTGTGCTCACAGAGACCATCCAGAACCGTATGCTCATCAAAATCATGGAGAGCGACGACGCCATGGTCGATAAATTGGAGAGCACCCAAAGCGAGTTGCGACAGAAAGTGGTGAAGCGCACCTATTTCTCCGTGATAGCCAATTTCATACTCAATTTCGGATTCTCACTGGGCTATCTGATCGCTTTTCTTTGGAGTGCGATACGATTGTCCAACCATACGCTGACATTCGGTGGCATGACGGCTTTCCTGCAGTTGGTGAACCGTGTGCAGGGTCCAGCCAAGAACCTCACCAAACTGGTGCCTCAGTTTGTCTCTGTGTTTACAGCTGCCGAGCGTCTGATGGAGCTGGAGGAGAACCCGCTGGAGGAGCAGGGCGCTCCGATCTACGTCAAGTCGCCTTGCGGCATCCGGCTCAATCATGTGCACTATGCCTATGAGGGCAGTGATGCCAAGGTGATAGAAGATCTCTCATTTGACTTCAAGGCTGGCACCTGCACGGCTATCCTTGGCGAGACGGGTGCCGGCAAGACCACCCTGGTGAGGCTGATCCTGGCGTTGATGAGGCCACAGGAGGGCAGCGTGGAGATCTACAACAGTCATGTGTCTAAGGAACTCTCTCCCCGTATGCGCTGCAATTTTGTGTACGTGCCACAGGGCAATACGCTATTGAGTGGTACTATCCGTGACAATCTGCGGCTGGGTAAGCTCGATGCCACCGACGAGGAGATGGAAGATGCCCTCAGGACCAGTTGTGCCGACTTTGTGCTGCAACTGAAAGACGGTCTTGACACGGAGTGTTCGGAGTCGGGTGGCGGTCTGAGTGAGGGTCAGGCCCAGCGCATCGCCATCGCCCGTGCTTTGCTTCGCGACCGCTCGATCATGCTTTTCGACGAGGCTACCAGTGCCCTTGACCCGGAGACGGAGAAGCATCTGCTGCAGAACATCCTGGCCAAGCACGACCGCACCATCATCTTCATCACCCACCGCCCCGCGGTGATAGACTACTGTGACCAGACGCTGCGGGTAGAGAAAATATAAAAAAAGTGCGACAGGATGTCGCACTTTTTTTGTGGGGGGTAGTCTCTCTAGTCTCTCTAGTCTCTCTAGTCTCTCTAGTCTCTCTAGTCTCTCTAGTCTTTCTAGTCTTTCTAGTCTCTCTAGTCTCTCTAGTCTCTCTAGTCTTTCTAGTCTTTCTAGTCTCTCTAGTTTCTCTAGTCTTTCTAGTCTCTCTAGTTTCTCTAGTCTTTCTAGGGGGACTGGTGTCTCTGGTGGATTTTAGTGGAGGATGATTTTTTTGCCGTTATGGATGTAGGGGCCTGGGGTGAGGCGGCCGTTGGGGGTGATTTTTTTGCCGTCGATGGTGTATAGTTGTTGTGGCTGCCCGGATGGTGATGAGATGCTATGGATGGCTGCTCCCTCGCTGAGGAAATTTTTCAGGACCGTGATGGCCGGCAGTGCTCTTCCTGTCTCATTGTCAAACAATCCGGCGTTGTACCAGTTGTCGGTGACGCGCTGTGTATTCCAGTCCAATCCTTTCTCGTTGGCCTCCATAAACCACCAGAACAGTCCGCAGACGTGTGGATGGTCGTTGAGTATGTTGATGAGGGCCTCCGTAAATGCCTTTTGCCCTGCGCCGCTGATGGGGTAGGTGCCGGAGAGGTCGTAGGACACATTGTTGGGCTGCCAGTGATGGAAATATCCTGTCTCTACAATCATGATTTTCTTGTCTTCAAACGAGGCTTCCAAGTCAGTGATCACGCTGTTGAGCGTCTGGAGTGTGCCATGGTAGTATGGATAATAAGACAGGCCGATGATGTCATAGTCTACATTGTATGACTTCATTTTGTTGTAGAATTGTTTGAGCACATTGCCTTGTGCCACGCGCTCCGTGTGTATGACGATTCTTGCGTCCGGGCATTCTTCACGGCAGGCTTCACCTGCTTTTTTCAGAAGCGTAGTGAATCGCGACCAGTTGCTCTCGTTGTTGACATAGCATTTCTTGGGCGACGAAGTGTTCTCTGCCCCCCACAGCATCCCATAGCTGATTTCGTTGCCAGTCTGTATGAAGTCGGGTGTTGCTCCGGCTTCTTTCATTTCCTGCAGCACTTCCTTGGTGTAGTCGTAGATTTTCTGGTAGAGCTGCTCGTCGTTGAGCTGAGTCCACTCTTTGGGAGTCCACTGTTTGACAGGGTCGGCCCAGGTGTCGCTATAATGGAAGTCGAGCATCAGTGCCATTCCGGCGTCCTTGATCTGTCTGCCGAGTGATTTCACATATTCGAGATCCTGCCTCACGCCCTCTCCCCGATGGGTGGCAGAGGCATTGCCGGGATTGACGAACAGTCGGACGCGCATGGCGTTCATGCCTTGTTGTCCGAAGTAGGAGAGTGGTGACGTGATGGTGTTGCCTTCGTTGTCATAATAGTCGGCCCCATGTTCGACGTAGGTCGGCAGGAGTGAGATGTCGCCTCCGACGTATTTGTCGTCAGCATACATCAGTGTGGCGAATGCACATAGGATAAGCGTAAGTGTTTTTTTCATAATGGATAGGTTGAAATTTTCTGCAAACTTACGAATAATGGAGCAAACGTCCAAAAAAAAACCGTTTTTTTCAGCCTGTGGCGTGGGTGGCCGACGTTTCTTCCGTCTGTCTTTGTAGTCAGGCTACGAAAAAAAGGGTAAGTCTGAACTTACCCTTTCTGCTGTTATTCTTCGTTTTGTCTTTGAGGTCTTTGTCCCCGGGGGCCTCCGTTGCCCGGTCCGAAGCCCCGTCCTCTCTGTCCGAAGCCTCGTCCTCTCTGTCCGAAGCCACCTCTGCGGCTGTTCATCTCTTTGTATTTTGTCTTTTGCTCATCATTGAGCAGAGCCTCAATTTTTTTGTTGGTTTCCTCCCGTTTTGCCTTCATTTGCTCCATCTTTTCTTTCGACGGCTGCTCGCCTTGGCGCATTTCTCTACGCTCAGGCATGTCTTTCATTTCGTCTGTGAGGATTTCTTTGATTTTTGCCTGTTGCTCGGTGCTGAGAGAGAGTTCTTTGGTCATCCGCTCTATACGGAATTCTACCATCTGTTGTCTGTTCATCTGTGGGCGCTGCCTGCGTCCGCTGTTGTCATCCTGTGCATTGGCTCCGATGGTCATGGCCATCATAAGAGCTGCTAATAAAACTTTTTTCATCATGTGTTAATGGTTTTTGATATCGATTGCAAAGATAATGGTTTCGTATGGTTTTTGGTTTTAATTTGTTGTGTTTTTAGGGATTTTTATTACAAAATGGAGGTGGTTTTGGGTATTTTTAGATTTTGAGGACTCTGAGGACTCTGAGAACTCTGAGAACTCTGAAAACTCTGAGAACTCTGAAAACTCTGAGGACTCTGAAAACTCTGAGGACTCTGAAAACTCTGAGGACTCTGAGGACTCTTAGCGATAAGCAAAAGCCTGGCAAGGAGGCTTGCCAGGCTTTTGGTGGGTGCTTATTGATAGGTGTTTATGGCTTAATGATTTTCTTGCCACTGACGATATAGATGCCTTTGGGCAGCGTCTGGATGACGCGTGTGGTCTCCTCTGGACTTTGTGTCTTGCTGATGAGTCTGCCGTCGAGGGTATAGATGCTGCCTGTGAGATTTTTCGCAGGGTTGATGGCCGTCTCATTGATGCCAGTGGTGGTGTTGACGAGATATTTGCCACCTTGCTGAGTGTTGGACACCTCGCAGAAAGCGTCGGTGCGTATGCCATTGACATCTACGGTCTGTGGCGATCCGCTGCCGGTGCTGAAGACGAAGTTGACGCAGTCGGTGTCGCTGCTGATGTTGAAGGTCTTGTAATACCATGTCTTGCCGTCGACGACGATGCTGGCGGTCACTTTGTCGCCTGGCCATGAGTTGTTGGCGGGTGCATGGGTGCCGTCGCCTCCCCATGTCCAGAAATTGATGTATCCGTGCCATCCCACATTGTCGCCGTTGCAGTAGACGGTGATGGTGTTGGGCATGGTGCAGTTGTAATTGCGTGTGATGACTCCGCTCACGGCTCCCCCGGTGAGGATACCCACTTTGAGCACAGTGCTTCCGATAGGTAAGTTGATCTTTGTACCGCTTGCTACTTTTGTAGATGCAGCTGTCGGTGTGGATCCGTCGGTGGTATAGACCACCTGTGCGCCGTTGTCTGCGCTGACGGCGGTCAGTGTGACGGTCTGCTCACCGAAGTATTCGCCAGAAGAGAGGTCGGCCCATGCCGTTTCCATAGACTTGTTGAGATAGTAGGCATAGTGATGTCCTGAGAGCACTTTCACGTAATTGGTATTGTTTGGAGTGTAAGTGCCAGCCGATGTGCCTACGACGCAGAGCAGCTTGTTGTCTACGATGACAGCATAGTAGCCTTGTGCGCTTGCGATGTTGACGGCGCTGCTTTCATTGTGTATGCCAGCTGTCCTTCGCACGTCGATCATGGCCTTGATGTCTTTCTTGCAGTCCATCCAGTGTTTGAGGAAAACACTTGGCGTGCCGGGCATAGCGAGAAGGAATGCGTTGGCAGCCAGCGTGTCTCTCTTGATGGGGTCTTGCTCGGCGTTGCTGCGTCGCTCGGTGTCGTGGTTTTCGACGAAGGTCACGGCGTAGCGTTTGTAGCTGTTGTCGGAGATGAGGCTTGCGTTGCTCAGTTTGCGCCAGTCGCCGTTGACGGCGTCGCGCACGGTGTATCTAAACGGGAAGTCGAATGCCGCGCTCATGATGACATTGTCTACCTTGGTGGTGTTGAGCCAGTTTTTCACCTGCGATGCGTTGCCGTCCCAGTATTCTCCCACGGAGTAAGTGGGCTTTGCGTCGTTGTTGTATATGCCGGTGTAGCGTCCTGCATAGCCCTTGACCATGTCGTAGCGGAATCCGGCGTATCCGAGGTCGTCAAGCAGCATTCTGAGATAAGCTTTCACATTGGTCTGTACGTTGGCGCTTGTATGGTCGAGGTCGCGCATTCCGTTCCACCCTTCCCCGGTGTCTTTGTTGTTGCTGAGCGAGTATCCGTTGTTGTTGGCCCATGTCTTGGTGGCTCCCTCGTCGTCGTCAGAGCAAATGTCGGTCGACAGGAGTTGATAGGTCACGCCATTGTAAGTCTCCTGTGGGAAGTCGACCCAGTTGGATACGTTTTTGCGGTGGTTGATCACGACGTCGGCGATGGTGCCAATGCCTTTTTCCTTAAAAGTGCTGATGAGGTCTCGCAGTTCGGCTTCTGTCCCGAAGGAACTGTTGTAGTCGGAGAACCAGTAGAGGTCGTCGTATCCCATGGACTGTGAGCCACAGTTGGCGCTTTGGGGCAGCCAGACGAGCGAGAAATATTGTGACAGTTCGTCGGCCTGGCTTTTGAGGTTGGTCCATTTGGTGGCTTCGTAGGAGTCCCAGTAAAAACCTTGGAGCATTACTCCACTGTAGTTGGAGGGCCACCCTTGTGCCATGGCGCTGCAGAGAGCTGTCATGGCGATAATTGTAGTGAATATACGTCTCATGATCTTGTGATTAGTAGTTGATGCAAAGGTAGCGTTTTTTTTGACAATTGGCAGAGGTGTAGGGGGAAATAATGAACATCCTCCTGCGCAATCGGTTGCGCAGGAGGATGGGGGAGGGGCTAGTATCTCTAGTGGAACTAGTATCTCTAGTATCTCTAGTGGAACTAGTAGGACTAGTATCTCTAGTGGAACTAGTAGCTATAGACTTACTGAAGTTTCTCTACCCTTAAAGCGTTTGTAATAAATTGTTTATCAAGAATTTAAGAATTTAAGAATTTATAATCAATAAAAGTATTATCGAGAATTATCCGTCGCAAGCGACGGGAATCCCACTTGCAGAGAAAATGAAATGGCTTGCCATTTCTCCTCAAATTCCTATAAATTCTTGTATGAATGAAAAATTCTTTAATTCTTAAATTCTTGATAAAAAAGAAAGTTCAGAGACTTATTTTT
Organism: uncultured Prevotellaceae bacterium; assembly: GCA_946402905.1. Lineage (GTDB taxonomy): Bacteria > Bacteroidota > Bacteroidia > Bacteroidales > Bacteroidaceae > Prevotella. The sequence continues at coordinate 8,474 of CAMIYC010000014.1, forward strand.
ATTCGCCTACTACGATGACGCAGCGGTTGCGGTCGTTCTCGGCGAAGGGCTGCACGGTGTCGCCATAGCTGCTGACCTCCATGCGGCTTCTTGAGATGCCTTTCTCCTCGAGTGCCTTGGCTACCTTTTCGGCGCGTGCCTTGGCATATCCTACGTTGATTTTAGGATTTCCGGTGCCCTTGTCGGCATATCCCTTGATGGTGATGCCCTTTGATGGATACTTGTTGCACCATGCCACGATACGGTTGAGGATGGTCTCCGGGTCGGGATCCGACTCGCGTATGGTATAGAAGAATGTCTCCTTGAGCGGTTCGTCCTTGACCACGGGGCGTGGTTCTGGTTTTGGCTCCGGTTTCTTCTCGACCACTGGCTCCGGCTTCTTCTCTTCTACCACGGGTGGTGGCGGTGGCAGCACGACAGGAGCGGCTTTCTTCTTCATGCCGAATTTGAATGTGAGTCCGAGCATAGCGGCAATCTGCCAGTCGGGGTTGTAGTTGGCCTTGAGGTTGAAGCAGTCGTTCTTGTAGTTGGCGTCGAGCTCGAGGTTGATGCCGAAGTTGCGTGAGAAGTTGTACTCCAGCTGCGTGCCAAGTCTTCCGTTGTAGGAGCTGTGCTTGGTGCCGCACTGATCTGGCCCCACGTAGAAATTGTTGCCTCGTGTCATGCTGTTGACGATGCCTTTGTACTCATCGAAATCCCATCCGTAGTTGACTCCGAATCCTGCGAGCAGTATCCAGTTGAAGCGTTGCGATGCGCGGTTGGGGTTGAAGATGTTGGTCATGTTCATGAGCAGGTCAAGGTCGCCTGTGATGGCCTTGAAGGTGTAGTCGGCATCGGCAGCCAGTCCTGGGAATCTCTCCTGCTGGAAACCTCCCTTGATGTCGTATCCTTGGAAGTGCAGGCGTGCTCCCACTTTCTGGTTGAAGTATCGTCCGAACGACAGGCCGAACTGTGGAGTGATGAGGTCGGGTATGTCGTAGTGTGTGAGTGTGACCTGTGCTCCACCTTGCAGAGAGATGAAGTTGTGTGGATAGTACTCGTCACTCACGTTGTCTTGTGCGATGGCGGCTGTGGACACTCCGAAGAGGAGTGCCACAGCAGCTGCGAGATTGATTATTTTTTTCATATTCGTACGTCTTTTAAGGTGTGTGACAGTTTACTCTACGGTGCAATAAATCTTGTCGGAATTTTTGCGTGTGGGGTAGAGTTTAATGGTGTTGCCGGCCACGGTGATATTGCCACCGTTGGGCACGAGTTCGGTGAGAGAGTTGCCGGCTCCATATCCGAGGTTGATGCCCCAGTCGTTGTTGGCGGTGAATTTCCATCCATTGGCTGTGACACCAGCGTTGGTGATGATGTAGCAATACTCGTTTGGATCCCATGTCATCTGCTTGGTGTCATCTGCCGGGTTCCATCCGTTGAAGTCGCCCACGAGGTTCATGTTGTTGATCTTCACGGCGTTGAGCGTATTGTTGGCCAGGTCGAGGGTCACATAATAGATGCCCTCTCCTGCAGTGGCCTTGATGTTGCCACCACCATCGGCGAAGTCGCCGGTGATGCCACCTGTGAAGGTGCCGCTGTTGATTTCATTGTCCCAGGAACCGGGTGTGCGCTGGAACTTGAACTCATTGCCCCATCCGTTGGGGTCGGCGCAGTAGAGGTATCCTGTGTAAACACCGTCCATGGCGGGCGATTCGAGTTTCTGCTCAGCGTTGGCCCATCCGTCGGTGGCACCGATGAAGTATACATACTGCTCGAAGTTGATCGGCGTGATGGTATAGGTGTAGTCCATCATGTTGACGGAGAATTTGTAGTACTTGGCAGAGCCGTCGACACAGAACGAGTGTTCGCCACCGAGGTTGTAGCGGCGGTCGAACGAGCCGCTGAGGTCCTTGCTGTCACCCTTCGTGCCGAAGAGCTTGTTCCAGTCGCCAGCGCCCACGGCATCCATGGCCTCATCGTCGCCGAATGCGAACCACATCTCGCCACCGTTGCTCTCGAAGGTATAGGTGAAGACAGGATCCTCGAATACACTCTTGTCGCTGTGTGAGAACTTCATGCTCTTGTCGCTGTTCCACTCGCCCGGACCACCGATGAGGTAGTAATTCTCGGCGATGTTGAGCGTCTCGATATTGTAGGTGTAGTCCATCATGTTGAGTGTCACCTTGATGAGTCGGCTGCCGCCGGGCACGCAGAATGATCCGTCGTCGCTGAGGTTGTAGCGGCGGTCGAGGTTGCCCGTCGGGTCGGTGTTGCCATTGCCCTTCGTGGTGCCTAAGAGTTTCGACCAGTCGTTGTTGTTGGTGATGGCGTCGCATGCCTCGTCGTCGCCGATGGCAAACCATGTGTCGCCCTCAGCAGCCGGCATGATGATGGTGAAGATGGGGTCTTCGTAGACATCGAGGTCGCTGTGTGAGAATTTCAGTTCCTTAGAGGCAGCCGTTCCGGCCCAGTCGCCAGATGCTCCACCCACGATGTAGTAGTTTTGTGAGATTTGCGGAGCCTTCGGTATGGCGTTGATCTGGAACACGGCCGATGTGGCAGTCTTGACGGTGGTGTTGCCTTTGCTGAGCCACATGTTGACTACGGCGTCGATGCTGCGCTGCACTGGGCGCCGCCCGTAGAGACTGATGATGAAGTTTTGCAGCTCGGCAGCCGACATGTATCCGTCTGCTGAGATGTCATAGTTGTATTCTTCGCCGAAAGAGATGGTATACGATGGTGTGTAGCCCTCTTCGGATGCTGTGGGAGCTGTGATGCTGCACACCTTGACTTGCTCGTCGCTGACACTGTTGAAGTCGATGACTCCAACAGTGGTGATGCTTCCGTCGCCGAATGAAACCGTCTGGGGCTGGTCGACCACCTGTGGTGTGAGCCAGTCTTTGTAGTCGTCGGTGCAAGCTGCCAACGATGCTACGATTGCCATTCCTAATAATATTTTCTTAGTCATAATCGTTACTTTTTTATTCATTTACAGTTTGCTCGATTAACATGTAGTCGCCAGTGATATCATTGAAGAGGAACAGGTATTTGCCATCTGGCACGACGAGGTTGCCGTCGCCGTCGCCTTCACCGGCCAGTCCGCTCTTATATCCCCAGTTGGTGCCCCAGTCGTTGGGCAGTTTCACTTTCAGTTTGTCTCCGCCGTTGACCACGTACGACCAGATATGATTCTGTGCTCCGTCGAGTGTGAATACCGGTGTCATGTCGGAGTCGCTCCAGTCGTTGAATGTGCCAGCGACGCAGAGTTGTGGATATACGTTGACTTCGGCGGTATACTTGTCGATGGTGATGTCGTTGGTCTTGGTGTCGATCTTGATGGTGTAAACTCCGGCGTCAGCCAGTCCGATGTTGTGGTTGTCGCCGTCGAGGTCGAGCACGTAGCTTTCAGGATTTTTCACGTTGGTGTAGTTGAGCTGCGTTTTCCAGTCGCCTGGTGTGAGCACGAACTTGAACTGTCCGCCTGCGGGGAAGTATCCTGTGAAGGAGGTGAGTCCTGCTCCAGTGGCCTTGTCGTACTCCTCATTGGGCACGAGGAACATCGGCACGAGGCCTGTACCCACACCGTCGGCGTTGTTGCTCCATGAAGAGCTTCCGATGCAGTCGCCCACGAAGTACCAGAGGATGGGAGATGCAGGCTTGAGCTCGATATAATACGGCACGGTCTTGAGTGTGACCACATTGGAGTAGATGGGGTTGTACTCATGGAAACCTGCGTCTTGTATGGCCGCCTTCACGCGTATGGAGAGGTCGAGGTTGGCAGGCACCTGTGAGGCGTCTGTCCATCCGCATAGTTGCACGAGTTTGCGGTCGATGGTCTCGACGTTGAGTTCCACGTTCTGACCGCTGTTGTAGGTCTCTTCGAGTGTGAAGAAGTCGGCTCCTGTATTGTCTTCCAGGTTGGCATCATACTCCTTGTTGAAGTTGCCTGTCGGTGATATTTGCACCTTGTAGGTAGGTATGACGGGTGTATCGAAATCATTGTATGGCCTTGGTTGCGACCATGTGAGAGCCACGGTGGTAGACTTTTGCAGGTCTAAGTTTCCTGTGATGACGGGATTGTTGAGCACGAACGAGGTGGGTTGCACCAGTGTGGGGTTCGACTCGTTGTCGTCTTCGCATGAAGTCATGGCCATTGTGCCGACAAGCAGCACCATTGCTAAATTATATATCTTTTTCATATTGGTAAGTTCTTTTGCTTCCATTCATACTTTATGACATCTTAGTATCCTGAGTTCTGCACGAGGTTGGGGTTGGCGTTGATGTCCTCGGCGGGGATAGCGAAGAGATTGCGTGATGCTGGCAGGGCGGCGCCGTTTTGCGAGCCACCTTTCCACTCCCAGAGATACTGTCCGCTCTTGTCGCCTCCGAAGTATCCGTAGCGGATGAGGTCGGTGCGCCGGAATCCCTCGAAGTAGAGTTCGCGTGAGCGCTCGTCGAGTATCTGGTTGAGTGTGTAGCTGCTCGTGGTAGATGCGTTTGCTCTCTCTCGCAGCGCGTTGATATACTCTGTGCCTTTAGCTGTTGTGGATCCGTTGTTGATGCGTGCGTCGGCCTCAGCTGCGATGAGATAAGCCTCTGCCGAGCGCATGAGGAAGTAGTCGGCGTCGACGAACTGCGAGTTGTGCGGGCTTCCGCCGGCTGCATAGGTGTTGCGGAATTTGCCTACGGAGTAGCCAGATGTAAACTCAGTGGGTGTGTTGACGTTGAGCTCGCGCCCGATGCCGAAGAAGAGAGCCCGGTCGTCGCTGGCAGCTGCGGTCATGTCTTTGATGTTAGCCTGGGGCGCGTCGTTGTTGGGGAAGAATTTTGCCACCAGTTGCACACGTGCGCGGTTGCCAGCCCAGATTTCTGTGGAGCCGTAGTTGGACTCTGTGTCCATGTCGGCTTTCCATGTGGAAGCCATGAGGAAGAGGGAGGTACACCATGCGGTGGTTTTCACACCGTCTTGCAACAGTGGCAGGATGGCCTCCTGTGAGGCTCCGTTGCTTCCGTTGTCGCCCATGAAGAGCATCTGGTATGCGCTCCATCCGTTCATTTTTGTGGTCCAGAGTTTGTGCGGCCCGTTGATCACCTTCTCGGCATATTCTTTGGCGTCGTTCCATCGTGGGGTGCCGGTGTAGACCTCTGCGTTGAGGTAGAGCCTTGCCAGCAGCAGGTTGGCTGCGTCCTGGTCGGCGCGTCCGTATCCGTTGTCGGTGTCTTTGCGTGCAGCAGGTGCGAGCATCTGGTCTTTCACCTCCAGCAGCTCGGTCTCGATCCACTTGAAGAGGTCGGCACGCTGTATCTGCTCAGGTGGTGTGGACATGAGTCGTGTGGCGAAGGGCACATTGCCGAAGGCATCCATCAGGTGATAGTAGTAGAGTGCGCGCAGGAAGCGAACCTCTGCCTCACGTGTGGCGTCGATGCCGGCACACACCTCGAGATAGTGGTTGCAGTATGCGATGCCAGTGTAGAGTCTGTAGTAGAATCCTTGCAGCATGGGGTGTGATGCGTCCCACTGGTTGAAGTTGAATGCAGGTATACCAGGGTCGCCCCATGCGCAGATAGCCTCGTCGGTGGTGAGCTCGTTGCTGTTGAATAACTGTCGTACGAATCCTGCTGTACCTCCGTCGAGTCCGTTGATGTCGCAGTCGCCCCCCTGTCCGTTTTGTCCTTGCAGGGCCATGTTGGAGTAGCATTTTGTATAGAGAGCCGGCTCGTCGGGCACCATGGTGGAGCTGGGGTCGATCGGTGTGACGTCCAGGTCGCCAGTGCAAGAACTCAGTCCTGCCACAGCGATGAATGCTGCCGCGGGAATTATATTTTTGAAATATCTTAAGTTCATAATATGTTATCTTTTAAAAAATTATGTCTTTTTAAACCGTTGCGTCCATTAGAAGTTGAGGTTGACACCCAGCTGTAGTGTGAAGGGTCTTGGGTACATGTTGTTGTCGATACCTCCGCCCACTTCTGGGTCGATGCCCTCGTATTTGGTGATGGTGAACACATTGGTGGCTGATACGTATATACGTCCGTCGATGCCATTGTAGTTGCCACCCTTGAAGAGGTTTTGGAAAGAGTATCCCAGTGTGATGTTGTCGCACTTGAGGAAGGATGCGTTGTGCACGAAGTAGTCAGACAGTGCGTGGTCGTATGTCGACCAGTTGCGCTGTATGGCTCCCGGTATGACGTTCTGCAGGTAGCCGAAGGAAGAGTCGTATCTCTTGGCCACGTTGGAGAATCCTGCCTCTTTGTCCCAGAACACATAGTTGTCGAAGCTGGCACGCAGTGAGAATCCGAAGTCGAAGTTCTTGACGGTGAGTCTTGAGCTCAGTCCTGCGGTGTAGGGTGCTGCCGGGCTCTTGTAGAAGTAGCGGTCGGAATCGTTGATGGTGCCGTCGGCGTTGCGGTCTACGTAGACGCCCTCGATGGGCTGTCCGTTTTGGTCGTAGATCTGCTGGTAGACATAGAATGAGTAGGCCGGATGTCCTACGGAGTGAGCCTGGCACTGGTTGCCGGTACCTGATGAGATGCCTCCTGTCATGACGAGTGATGACTCGCCGGTGAGCTCTGTGATCTCATTTTTGTTGTAGGTGAAGTTGCCGGTGATTTCCCACTGTACGTTCTCTGTGACGATGGGTCGTACGGTCAGTGAAGCCTCGACACCTCTGTTTTCGAGCGATCCGATGTTGGAGCGTACCACATTGCGGAAGTTGGAACCTGCCGACACCGATGCGTCGTTGATCAGGTCTGTGGTCTTGCGGTAATAGTAGTCTACGCTACCGCTGAGGCGGTTGCGGAAGAAGGCGAAGTCGAGACCAGCGTTGTAGGTGGTGGTGGTCTCCCACTTCAGGTCGGGGTTGTAGGCGTCGGGGCGGTAGAGCAGACCTCCGTCGTTGACACCGATTATCGGGTAGCGTCCGTCAACGTTGGTGGTGTTGACATTATAGGTGGCAAAGTAGTTGTAGTTGCCGATGCCGTCCTGCTGTCCTGTCTTACCCCATCCGAGTCTGAGTTTCAGTTCGTCCATCCAGTTGGCGTTCTTGAGGAATGCTTCCTCGCTGATTTTCCATCCGAGAGCCACTGAGGGGAATGTGGCCCAGTGATTCTTGAATCTGGAAGAACCGTCGCGTCTGACAGTGGCGGTGACCATATAGCGGTCGAATGCAATGTAATTGGCACGTCCGAAGAAGCTCACCAGGTAGCTCTCCGACTTCCAGATGCTTGTAGAGGCGTTGTAGGGATTTCCTGCAGCTGGTGCTGTGGTGCCGTCGTCGTAGGTGATCACCTGTTTGGTCGTGAGCGGATAAAGACCGGCATAGTGTGAATTGCCCCAGTATTTGTTGTGACTCCACTCGTAGCCCACCATGATGTCGAAGTGCTGCGTCTTCAAGAAGTCTTTGTAATACTGTGCATAAGCGGAGTAGGTGAGGTTGTATTTGCGCTCATAGGTTGAGCCGCTGTTGCCGTAGTAGAAGTTGGAAGGTCCCCAGGGAGCATAGTCGGTGTCCTGTGTACCGTTGGCCCAGTCGCCGCTGGCGTTCATGTGTATGCGCAGGTCTTCGAATCCGTGCACCTGATAGTCCATCTCGATATTACCCATGTAGTCGTAGGAGTTGGCCCGGTCGTTTTTCTCATAGAGCCGGGATACAGGGTTGGCGGCGGTGTTGCGGTTCCAAGTCTTGTCGTAGTTGGGGTCGTTGAGTGAAGCCCCGTTGTCGAGCCACTGCCAGTAGCCATGGAAGTTTTTGTATGCTGCCTCAGTGGAAGTGATGGGTTTGGTGGGGTCCATGCGTGTGGCGTCGCTGATGGCGTCCTGGTTGGCGTAGCGGTTATGCGCGTACATGAACTTTCCGTTGATGTTGAACTTCAGGTGGTCTTGCAGCAGCGACGGGTTGAGTGTGACGCTGGCTGTGGCGCGCTGGAAGTTGGAAGTCTTGAGGATACCGTTCTGGTCGGTGTATCCTACGCTGAGTCGATAGGGCAGGTTTTTCAGTCCGCCCTGTACGGTGACGTTGTGGTCGCTGGAGACGGCAGCGTGGAAGATTTCGTCCTGCCAGTCGGTGGCGGCGCTGGTGAAATTGTTGCGGATGTCATGTTTGTCGGCATCCTGCATGATGTGGCCGTTGTCGTCATACTGATATCCCCACTGTCCGAGCAGTCCCTCTGCCTCAGAGCCCTCACCGTAATAGTTTTTGATAAACTTGGTATATTCAGCTGCGTCGAGCACGTCGAGGGTCTTGCGCTTGACAGAGTAGGACACATTGCCGTTGTAGCTCACTTTCGGAGCCATGCCGGAGCGTCCTTTCTTAGTGGTGATGATGATGACACCATTAGAACCGCGGCTACCGTAGATGGCGGTGGCTGATGCGTCCTTGAGCACGGTGAAGCTCTCGATGTCGTTGGGGTTGACCATCGTCAGCGGGTTGGCTGCACCTTTGATACCCTGGTTGTCCATGGCGAGTCCGTCGATGACGATGAGCGGGTCGTTGGAGGCGTTGAGCGACGAACCACCGCGGATGCGGATTGTTGCTCCACCACCCGGCGTACCACCTCCGTTGGTGACGTTGACACCGGCGATCTTACCTTGTATCATATCCTGAGCGTTGGTGATGAGTCCATGGTTTTTCTCATCGGGCTTAATGGCAGTCACCGACCCTGTGAGGTCATTTTTCTTGGCGACGCCATATCCGATGACCACCACTTCATTGAGTGCGTGCGAGTCGTCCTGGAGAAGGACATCCACACGCGGTGCTGCGGCTACTTCCGCAGTCTCATATCCGATGTATGAGATCTGCAGTTTGTCGCCTTGTTTCGCTTCTATCACGAAGTTACCGTCAAAGTCGCTGACGACACCTCCGGGTTGTCCTACAACGCGGATGGTGGCACCGATAATGTCTTCGCCGGTAGCATCTTTCACATGGCCATTGACAGTGATCGACTGTGCAAAGGCACCTGCAGAAAGGATGAAACCAAATAATATGGCCATCATCCTTAAAGGCAATTTGAATTTTACCTGCTTCATCATTCTAGTTATTAAGTTAACGAAATATATAATGTTTGGATTAACTAAAGTTAGGCTTTTCCGGGATTTTCTGTAAAACATTGCAAAATTAATACACATATAAAAAAAATGCTTATTTTTAACACTATTTTTTTAAATAAGGGCGTGCAATCGTTTGCGCAACCATTTGTTTATTTATTAATAGGTGAGCGGACACTTTATGTATCTTTTTCTTACTTTTGCAGTGTGTAATGAATGCAAAAGTGGTTTGATCCATTTGTCAAGTCTTTTTTCACAAAATAATCAGACATGCAAGAACATACTCCCATCACGATGAAAGACATCGCCGCGGCCTTTGGTGTGTCGGTGGCCACGGTTTCGCGTGCGCTGAAAGACAGTCCTCGTATCAGTGCCGACCGTCGCGAGCGGATCAAGGCATACGCCCGTGAGCACAATTTCACTCCCAATTTTCTGGCCGAGTCGTTGCGCAACAGCAAGACCCGTCCGTTGCATGTCATCGGTGTGATCATCCCTCAGATCAACCATTTCTATTTCTCATCGATCTTGAGTGGCATCGAGGAGGAGGCTACGGCCCGGGGTTATCAGCTGATGGTGGCTCAGAGCGACGAGCGTTATGAGCGTGAGGTGCGTATCTGCCAGTCTTTTTTAGAGAACAAGGTGTGTGGTATCATCGTCTCTCAGGCGAAGGACACCTCGAAATATGACCATTTTCAGCGTCTGATGGACAACGGTGTCCCTTTGGTGTTCTACGACCGCATCTGCACGGGAGTAGACTGCAGTCGTGTGGTGGTGGACGACTATATGGGTGCTCTGACGGCGGTGACCCATCTGATAGACACGGGTTGCCGGCGCATCGCTTTCTATGGTACGTCGATGAAGCTTGAGATTTCCAAGAACCGTTTTAACGGTTATAAGGATGCTTTGCTTCGCCACGGGTTGGCCTTTGATGAGCGCTATGTGCGTATGTGCGACAACCGCGCCGATGCCGAGCAGATCACCCCTGAGCTGCTGGAGATGAGCGATCGTCCGGATGCTTTCTTCGCTGTCAACGACGACACTGCGATAGGCGTGCTTTATACCGCCAAGCGGATGGGCTTTCTTGTGCCAGATGAGGTGTCGATCTGTGGATTTACCAATGGCGAACGTGCCGTGGCCTGCGACCCGATGCTCACCACCGTGGAGCAGCGTGGCAAAGTGGTGGGAGAGGAGGCTGCCAATATCCTGATAGGGCAGGTGGAAGGCTCCATCCCCTTGGACCATGCCGAGAAGCGCATCGTGCGCACCCGCCTGATAGTCAGGGGGACGACCAGGAAGGTATAAAGTGGGGATGGGGGCTCTAGGGGCTCTAGTATATCTAGTATCTCTAGGATTATTTGGAGTAAAAAGTAATGGTAATAAAATAAAGTAAAATGAAAACAAAGCCCGATTTAACATTCTGGAAACTATGGAATCTTAGTTTCGGTTTTTTTGGTGTGCAGATAGCCTATGCGCTTCAGAGCGCTAATATCTCGCGTATTTTCCGCACTTTGGGAGCTGATCCCCATAACCTGAGTTTCTTCTGGATCCTGCCACCGCTGATGGGTATTCTCGTTCAGCCGATTGTGGGCACACTGTCGGATAAGACGTGGTGCCGGTTTGGCCGGCGCATCCCCTATCTCTTTGTCGGCGCTGCCGTGGCAGTGGCTGTGATGTGCCTCTTGCCCAACTCCGGCTCTCTCGGACTGAGTGTCTCTATGGTGATGATTTTCGGCCTTATCATGCTGATGCTGCTTGACACCAGTATCAACATGGCCATGCAGCCGTTTAAGATGCTGGTGGGCGACATGGTGAATGAGAAACAGAAAGCCAAGGCCTATTCCATCCAGTCATTCCTCTGCAATGCTGGTAGCGTGGTGGGCTTTCTCTTTCCTTTCGTGTTTACCTGGATTGGTCTGAAGAACACCGCTCCCAAGGGTGTCGTTCCGCCGTCGGTGGTGTGGTCGTTTTACATAGGTGCCGCCATCCTGATACTCTGTGTGATCTATACTACACTGAAAGTGAAGGAGTGGAATCCTCAGGAATATAGCGAGTACAACCCAGTGAGCGACGAGAAAGAAGACAAAGCCAACTGGATCACCCTGCTCAAAAACGCTCCCTCGATGTTCTGGAAGGTCGGTCTGGTGCAGTTCTTCTGCTGGGCTGCGTTTCTATATATGTGGACATACGTGACCGACGCCGTGTCGGAGACGGTGTGGAAGACGACCGATTCGAAGACAGAAGCCTACCAGGTGGCAGGCAACTGGACAGGCGTGCTCTATGCCATCCAGGCGATGGGCAGCGTGGTGTGGGCAGCCGTTTTGCCCCGCTTCAAGAACACGAAGATGGCCTACGCCATGAGTCTCGTGCTGGGCGGCATCGGTTTTGCGCTGATCCCCTTCTGTGCAGACAAGTATTTACAGATTATACCATTCTTGCTCATTGGTTGTGCCTGGGCGGCCATGCTGGCCATGCCATTCACTTTCGTGACCAATGCCCTGCAGGGGTATGGGCACATGGGCGCCTATCTGGGCTTGTTTAACGGCACGATCTGTGTGCCTCAGATAGTGGCTGCCCTTCTGGGCGGTACGATCTTCACGGTCCTTGGTGGTCATCAGAGCACGATGATGATTGTCTCGGGGGTGCTTCTGGTATTGGGTGCCCTCTGTGTGACCCGGCTCAAGGAGAAATAGGGTGGGGGAGATAGTGGCTCTAGTGGCTCTAGTATCTCTAGTCTTTCTTAGGAGACTAGAGATACTAGAGATATTTGAGGTTGGTGACTATTTTGCTTTCTGGAAGATGTGTGGGATGAACTTCTTGAGTCCCCGGCGCCAGGTGAGCCATTCGTGGTGTGTGCCTTCAGAGACATAATAGTCGGCATTGATGCCTGCGGCACGCAGGTCTTCCACGAGCTTCCCGGTGCCGAAGTTTTCCTCGCTGCCACAGGTGAGGAGCAGATAATGTATCTTTTTGTTGAACTCGTCGGCTCGTGTGAAGACACCGTCGTATGCGGTCTTCACGTCCAGTCCGAAGATGGCCCCACTGAAAGCTCCCATCCATGCAAATTTGTCCATGTGTGTGAGCACCAAGTCGAAGGTCTGATGTCCACCCCATGAGAGTCCGGCCATGGCCCGGTGCTCCCGGTCGGCGAGTGTGCGGAAGTTGGAGTCGATGTATGGTATCAGGTCGTTGATCATCACCTTATAGAACGAAGCCCCGTAGGCGCTGAATCCAGCCCTGTTGTCTCCTCCTCTGAAAGGAGCCTTAATGTCTCCGCTCTCCATCACCACGATCATAGGCACGGCGGTCTTGTCATGGATGGCATTGTCGAGGATGTGCTGCATTTTGCCCTGCTTGGCCCATCCTGTCTCGTCCTCTCCCATGCCATGCTGCAGATAGAGCACGGGGTAGCGCTTCTTGCCCTTCTCATATTCGGCGGGGGTGTAGACCATGGCATGCCGCCATTCGCCGGTCGATGCCGCATAGTAGTAGATGGAGCGCACCTGTCCGTGGGGGATGCCCACCTGTGGGCGGTAGTAGTCACCCTCGCTGCCCTCTGGTATCTCGATACCACCCGCCTCGCGGTTGCAGCCGAAGAACGTCTCCGTGGAGGGATCGATGACCGACACGTCGTCCACCTTAATAAAATAGTAGTGGAAGCCAACGACCAGCGGGTCGGTGACGCAGGTCCAGGCCCCCTTGGAGTTGCGCCTCATGTCGTAGACCTTTCCACAGATGTCGACTTGCACTTTTTTTGCTTTAGGTGCGTTGACCTTGAAATAAGCCCTCCGCTCCTTGTCTACCTTAGGGAAGTCGTTTCCCGGCACGGTAGTCTCCGGGATGAATGCATCGTCGGGCACGGCTACATCCCTGCTCACTTGGTATCCCAAGAGCGAGAGCATCTTCTCGCCATAGCGGTATCCCATCTCGCGGTATCCCTCCGCGTCGAAGTGCAGGTTGTCGGGTCCATTGGTGACCCCCTCGGCAGAGATGACATGCGAGGTGTGTATGGTCTGAGGCAGCTGGTCTATCTGCTCATTCATGCGAACGCATAGTCCGCGTCCGTCGGCGATGACCACTTCGCCGGCAAGCAGAGGCACTTCCTCAGGTTTGAGGTTGAGGTCGCCGAGCAGTTGGTCGTAAACGATTTTTACTTTGTCGGCCCATTTCTTGTCTCCGGTGTTTGATTCGCCCTGATGTAGCAAGATGCCTTTGATCACGCCGTCTTGCTGAGCCTTGCGCCCCAGGGTCACCAGCCTTTCATACGGATTGTTGCCATAGGCTGCCAGCATACCCTTCATCCACTGCGGAGCCCTGGTTTTCACATAATTTCCGATAGAGTCGCGCATGAAAGTCTCGATGTGGCATCCTCCGATCGCCACATTGATCACACCGACCCTGATGTTGGCGGGCAGGTGCTCGGTGAGTATACGTCCGAAATAGTCTACGGGTGTGAGTCCTGTATTTTCCCTGCAGAGCGGTGGCAGGGCCTTATACCATTCACCCATCTTACGTCCCCTTCCCGGGTCGTCGACGGCGGCCATCATCTGGAACCTCTCGCTCACGCCGGTCATGTCCTGTGGTTCGGGCCTTGCGGCTCCCTCCATGTTGGACTGTCCGAAGCAGAGAAAAATGTAGAAGTTGGGGTCGGGTGCTGCGTTTGCACTGAGGCAAAGCATCGTCATCATCAAGGATGTCAATAATTTTTTCATTGTCATGTATATGTTTGATGTTATTTTTCTGTTTGCAAAGTTATTTTTTTTCTGTGTCAGAGGGATGCGGTTTTGTTTCATTTCTTTCTATATTTATCACATGAACGTGCATTTTACGTTTAGAAAAGTCTATGTTACATCAGGATTTGTGGGTATTGCGAATATGTTTTACTTTTGCACACAGAAAATTAATTGGTTAGGTTTATTATATTTTAGTTTGTTTTTATGTTTAGGAAAAGTTGAAACTTTATTAATCACTATGAAATTAGAGGCCGGTGTTGACTCATACGTGAGTAAGGGTGATGACCGGCCTCCATATAAGGAAACAATTAAAAAAAATATATAATCACCAGTTATGGTGGTATTGGATTTTACATTGCGCGTGTAGACCTGGGCTCGTGAGAGTCCAGGTTGTTTTTTTATGAAGCGTCTGGCGTCGTGCAAACGTTTGCACAAGTATTTGATGTAAAATTGACATTTTAGATGACAATGGGTTGGAATTATTCGTAACTTTACACCATGATTACTAACCAATTTGTCATTATGAACTTAAACTTTAACATAGACTACAAGACTGCGTATGGCGAGGAGATGGTGCTCAATCTTGTCTCTTGTGACCGTGAGGGCGAGAAAGAGACCTCCGAATGCCAGATGTCGACTCTCGACGGAGAGCGATGGAGCTGTTGCCTGAACAAAGTGCTTCAGGCAGGCACGTACCTGGATTATTTCTATAGCGTGAGACGTGACGGGGCTGTTGTCCGTCGCGAATGGACCCTTGAGACCCACCGTCTGGAACTGGTGGCGCGCAAGGGTGACAACTACACCATCTATGACCACTGGATAGACATACCCGAGAACGCTTACCTCTACAGTTCGGCCTTTACCGACTGTATCAACCGCCGTGAGCACATCGACCCCCAGAAGACCAGCTATGCGCGCACCGTGCGTCTGAAGGTGCGCGCACCACAGTTGCGCAGTTTTGAGCATCTCGCCGTCATCGGTAGCGACCCTGCGCTTGGCAAATGGTCGCCGCTTGACGCCGTGCCGATGGTGGAGCACAACTATAATGAGTGGATTGTCGACCTGGATGTCAGCAGGCTGCAAGGCGACCGTCTGGAGTTCAAGTTTGCTGTTCTCGACGAAGACGTAGACGTGACCCCATTATGGGAGACTGGTGCCAACCGCGTCATCCTGTTGTCGCCCATGTCGGACAACGAAGTGGTGGTGTATGAGCTCTCTGAGGCCCATTTCGAATTGTACGATCTCAAGAGTGCCGGCACGTTGGTGCCCGTGTTCTCCCTCCGTTCGGAGAGCAGTTTCGGTGTCGGAGACTTCGGTGACTTGCGCAAGATGATCGACTGGGTGGCCCTGACGGGTCAGCGCGTATTGCAGATCCTGCCCATCAACGACACCACGATCACCCACACTTGGACTGACTCCTACCCGTATAGCTGCATCAGTATTTTCGCCCTTCATCCCCAGTATGTCGACCTTACGTCGCTGCCCGTTCTGGCCGATGAGGCGAAGCGTGAGGAGCTGGAGGCGCTCCGTCGGAAGCTCAACGCCCTGCCGCAGATCGACTACGAGCAGGTGAACGCCGGCAAGACCGCCTATCTGCAGGCACTCTTTGCCCAGGAGGGAAAGAAAACACTTGCCTCTCAGGCATTCAAGAAATTTTTCGAGGAGACCAAGCTTTGGCTCGTGCCCTACGCCCAGTATTGCCAGTTGCGCGACCAGTATGGCACTGCCGACTTCAGTCAGTGGCCCGACCACCAGACCTGGGAAGAGTCAGACCGCACCAGTCTCTCCTCTCCCCGTAGCAAGGCCTACCGCCAGGTGTCCTATTATTATTATGTGCAGTATGTGCTCAACAGCCAGATGAAATCTGTGCATGAATATGCCCGCGAGAAAGGAGTCATCCTGAAGGGCGACATCCCCATCGGTGTCAACCGCTATGGCTGTGATGTGTGGCAGGAGCCCCGCTATTTCAATCTCAACGGCCAGGCCGGTGCTCCACCCGACGACTTCTCCGTGAACGGCCAGAACTGGGGCTTCCCCACCTACAACTGGGATGAGATGCTCGCCGACGGCTGTATCTGGTGGGTGCGCAGGTTCTCCAATATGTCTAAGTTCTTTGATGCCTACCGCATCGACCACGTGCTCGGCTTCTTCCGTATCTGGGAGATTCCTGTCGATGCCGTACATGGCCTGCTGGGTCAGTTTGCCCCGGCGCTCAGCATGACTCGTGAAGAGATAGAAGCCTACGGCCTGCGCTTTGACGAGGCGTTGTATACAGAGCCGTATATTACAGACACGGTGCTCGACCGCGTTTTCCATGAATATGCCGATGAGGTGAGGAACACCTATGTGGAGTGCAAAGGCGATGGCCTGTACCGCATGAGACCCGCCTTCGACACGCAGCGCAAGGTGGAGGCTGCCTTTGAGGGCAAGACCGGCGAGAAAGAGACGATGTTGCGCGACGGCCTTTATGCCCTGATCAGCGACGTGCTCTTCGTGCGTGATCATAAGAACAGCGAGAGATTCCATCCTCGTATTTCCGTGCAGCATGATTTCATCTATGAGTCGCTCTCCGATCATGACAAGTATGTGTTCAACCGTCTGTACGACGACTACTATTACCGTCGCAACAATCAGTACTGGTATCGTGAGGCCATGCGCAAACTGCCACGGCTGGTAGAGGCCACGAGGATGCTTGTCTGTGCTGAAGACCTGGGCATGGTGCCCGACTGTGTGCCCTGGGTGATGGACCAGCTGCGTATCCTGAGCCTCGAGTTGCAGTCGATGCCCAAGGACCCTGCCGTCAGGTTCGGCCATCTCTCGCGCAATCCCTATCGTTCGGTTTGCACCATCTCCAGTCACGACATGCCCACGCTGCGGCAGTGGTGGGACGAAGACGAGGCGCGCACACAAGACTACTACAATACGATGCTCTACCGTGGCGGCTCCGCTCCGCATCCCCTGCCCGGATGGCTCGCCCGCGATATCATCTCACGTCATCTCACCTCGCCGTCGATGCTCTGCATCCTGTCGATTCAGGACTGGCTGGCGATCGATGAAAAGCTGCGTCTGGCCGATGCCAATGCCGAGCGCATCAACATCCCCGCCAATCCCCGCCACTACTGGCGCTATCGTATGCATCTGACCATAGAGCAACTGATGTCGAATGACTCATTCAATGAAAACCTGAGAGAGCTGATCTCCCAGAGCGGGCGAAGATGAGCTGACGTGCTTTCAGTGTCGATGAATTTTTATTTTTATGCTAAAGTATATATGAGAAAAACATTTTCCGCTTTTATTCTCGGTTTGCTGCCCTTGTTGGCCACGGGGCAGACCGTGCTTTCGCCCGACGGCAACGTGAAGCTGAGTTTCAGCCTCGATGCCGGACGGCCTACCTACGAGATGTCTTATAAAGACAAAGCCGTGGTGAAGCCCAGCCGTCTGGGGCTCGAACTGGCCAAGGACAAGCATGCCAGCAAGGGTATGGACGAAACCGACCTGATGGACGGATTCAGCATTGCCAAGTCGGAGACCTCTACATTTGACGAGACCTGGACTCCTGTATGGGGTGAGACCGCCACCATCCGCAATCACTACAACGAGTTGGCTGTCGATCTGTTGCAGGCGTCTACAGAGCGTCATATCATCATCCGCTTCCGAGTCTACGACGACGGCATCGGCCTGCGCTATGAATTTCCTCAGCAGCGAGTGCTCAATTATTTCCTGATCAAGGAAGAGCACACCGAGTTTGCCATGACCGGCGACCATATCGCCTGGTGGTTGCCCGGCGACTATGACAGCCAGGAGCAGGAGACTCAGCAGACTCGTCTGTCGGAGATACGAGAGCGCATGCACCATGCTGTCAACTGGGGCAACTCCTCTGTCGCACCCTTCTCAGAGACCGGTGTGCAGACCTCGCTCCAGATGAAGACCGACGACGGTCTCTACATCAATATCCACGAAGCTGCCTGCGTGGACTATGCCACGATGCACCTGGAGCTTGTAGACCCGCAGACCAAGCATCTCACCGAGCAACTTGGCGGCGGGAGCAATGCCTACACCCCCAACCCCAAGCCCTCGGCCTATCCGCTGCCGGCTCCCTATACCTTCGTGAGCCATCTCACACCCGATGCCACGGGTCTGAAGGGCTGTATGCAGACCCCCTGCCACTCTCCCTGGCGCACGGTGATGGTGAGCGACGATGCCCGCGACATGCTTTCTTCCAACCTGATACTCAATCTCAATGAGCCTTGCAAGATAGAGGACACCTCGTGGATACATCCCGTGAAATACTGCGGAGTGTGGTGGGAGATGATCGTCGGCAAGAGTTCGTGGGCCTATACCTGGGACTATCCCTCCGTACATCTCGGCAAGACCGACTACACGCGCTGCAAGCCCAACGGCACCCATGCCGCCAACAATGCGAAGGTGAAGCAGTATATCGACTTCGCCGCCAAGAACGGTCTCGACGAAGTGCTGGTGGAAGGCTGGAACATCGGCTGGGAAGACTGGGCCAACATGTGGAAGCGTGATGTCTTCGACTTCGTGACCCCCTATCCCGACTTCGACCTGAAGATGCTCAACGAGTATGCCCACTCAAAGGGTGTGAAACTGCTGATGCACCATGAGACCAGCTCGTCGACGCAGAACTACGAGCGCCATCTGGAGAAAGCCTACCGTCTGATGAATGAATATGGCTATGACGCTGTGAAGAGCGGCTACGTGGGCGATATCATCCCCCGCGGCGACCATCATTTCTCCCAGTCGACCAACAACCACTATCTCTACTGCATACAAGAGGCCGCCAAGCACCATATTATGGTCAATGCCCATGAGGCCGTGCGCCCCACCGGCCTGTGCCGCACCTATCCCAACATGGTGGGCAACGAGAGTGCCCGTGGCACGGAATACGAGGCCTTCGGCGGCAACCGTCCCGATCATACCGTCATCCTGCCCTTCACCCGCCTGCAAGGTGGTCCGATGGACTATACGCCTGGCATTCTGGAGACCCAGTTGGGCACCTGGAGCGACAACAAGAACTACGTCCATACCACCCTCGTCGGTCAGCTGGCACTCTATGTGACGATGTACAGTCCTCTGCAGATGGCAGCCGACCTGCCGGAGAACTATGCCAAGTTTGACGATGCCTTCCAGTTCATCCGCGATGTGGCCGTAGACTGGGACGACTCCAAATACCTGGAGGCTGAGCCTGCCGACTACATCACCGTGGCCCGCAAGGCCAAAGGCACCGCCAACTGGTTTATCGGCGGCAAGTGCGACGAGAACGGTCATCAGAGCGTGATCAAGCTCGACTTCCTGGACAAAGGCTGCAAATATGACTGCACGATCTATGCCGATGCCAAGGATGCACATTATGAGAAAAACCCCAAGGCCTATGTCATCACCCACAAGACGGTGAAGAAAGGCGACACCCTGAAGTTGAAAGAAGCCCCCGGCGGTGGCTTCGCCGTATCTCTGATCGCAAGATAGAACATGTGGTGTCTATAGGAGCTATAGAAACTATGAGAGCGTTTGATGCTGTCGGGAACTATAGCTGCTATAGGCACTTTTTTTATGAGAAAGGAAGATGAAAAAAATACTTACATTATTGACAGCCATGGCTTTTATGCAGCCTCTCTCGGCCCAGGATTTTGATTTCAAAGAGTGTGTGGTGACCTCCGAAGCCACCACTTTCCAGTTGCTGGCACCAGAGACGGCGAGAGGTGTGAAGGTGAGAATCTATCAAGACGGGGTAGGGGGCAAGCCCATCAAGACCCTGAAGATGAAATACGTCCATGGTATCTGGACCGCTACGGTGAAACACCGGAAACATCCTCTCTATGGAAAGTTCTATACATTTGATGTGACAGGCGACCGTAAACAATGGAATGAGACTCCAGGAGTCTTTGCCAAGGCCGTCGGTGTGAATGGCCGCAGGGCTGCCATCATCGACATGAAGAGCACCGACCCCGAAGGCTGGGCCGAAGACCGTCGTCCTGCCTTGAAGTCGCCTGCCGATCAGGTGATCTATGAGATGCATCACCGGGATTTCTCCATCGCCCGCAATGTCAACCTGGATCCCGGCAAGGTCTTTGCCAAGCGCCAGTCATCGGAGTATCCTGGCAAGTTTCTTGCCCTCACGGAGCCATGGGCCATCAATCATTTGAAGGAGCTGGGTGTGAATGCCGTGCATATACTGCCTTCGTTTGACTACGCCTCTGTCGACGAGTCACGTCTTGGCACCCCCCAATACAACTGGGGGTATGACCCCTTGAACTACAATGTGCCGGAGGGTAGCTATTCCACCGACCCCTTCACCCCCGCCACCCGTATCAGGGAATTCAAGCAGATGGTGCAGGCCCTGCACAAGGCTGGCATCCGGGTGATTCTGGATGTGGTGTACAACCATACTTTCAGCATCGACGGGAGCAACTTCCAGAAGACGTGGCCCGACTACTATTTCCGCAAGACAGCCGATGGCCAGTACTCCAATGGTTCTGGCTGCGGCAATGAGACCGCCTCGGAGCAGCCGATGATGCGTAAGTACATGATCGAGTCGGTGAAATACTGGATCAACGAGTATCACATCGATGGTTTCCGTTTCGACTTGATGGGGGTACACGACATAGAGACGATGAATGCCATCCGTCGTGCCGTGGACGAGATCGACCCCACGATCTTTATCTACGGCGAAGGCTGGTCGGCCGGTTCTTGCGCCTATCCACAAGAACAGTTGGCCATGAAGGCCCACATCTCGCAGATGCCCCGCATCGCTGCTTTCTCTGATGAGTTGAGAGATGCGCTGCGTGGTCCTTTCAACGACGACGCCAAGGGCGCTTTCCTGGCCGGTATACCCGGTGAGGAAGAAAGCGTGAAGTTTGGAATTGCCGGAGGCGTGCGCCACCCCCAGGTAGACATCAAGCTTGTGAACTACTCGGATGACTTCTGGGCCTCGGAGCCCACACAGATGATCTCCTATGTGAGTTGTCATGACGACATGTGCCTGACAGACCGTCTGCGTGCTTCTATCCCAGGTCTCTCTCAAGAAGAGTTGCAGCGGCTGGACATACTGGCTCAGACGGCTGTGTTCACCTCGCAAGGAGTGCCTTTCATGCTTTCCGGCGAGGAGATGATGCGTGACAAGAAAGGTGTGCATAACAGTTTTGAGTCGCCCGACTCTGTCAACCAACTCAACTGGAACAACACCCTCCTGTATGCCAGCACCTTCGACTATTACAAGAAGCTGATACAATTGCGCCGCAATCATCCTGCTTTCAGGCTGGGTGATGCCCGGAAGGTAAGAGAGTCGCTTGAATTTCTCCCCACTCAGCCTTGCGTGGTAGGTTATCGGCTGAAAAACCATGCCGGCGGCGATGCCTGGGAGGATATCATCGTCATCCTTAATGGCAACCGAGAGGCCAAGTCGGTGGAGATTCCCCAAGGGGCATATCAAGTGGTGTGCTGCGACGGTGTCATCGACGAGGGCGGACTGGGCGTGATGGAGGGCGGCCGTGTGGAGGTAGATCCGCAGTCGGCCCTGATTTTGCGGAAATGACCGTTTTAGGAGTGGATTTTAGAATATATATATTAACTATGATGAAAAAAGCACTTTCACTGACTTTTCTATTTTGTATTGCGATGACCATGAGAGCTGCCACACTGACGATAGACCGTATAGAACCCGCCAACTGGTTTGTGGGAATGAAAAACCCGGTCGTGCAGTTGATGGTCTATGGCAAGGACATCAGCATGGCTGATGTGACCACCGACTACCCCGGTGTGACCATCCAGGATGTGGTGAGGCCGGGCAGTCCCAACTATCTGTTGGTGTATCTCAACCTGCAGGGTGCCCAGCCCGGCGAGATGACACTGACGTTTAAGAACGGCAAGCGTACCAAGAAGGTGAAATATCCGCTCTGCGCTCGTGCCATGCGCGGCGAAGAGCATGTGGGGTTCAGCAATGCCGACGTGCTGTATATGTTGATGCCCGACCGCTTCGCCAGTGGCAGCGATGCCAACGACCAGATCAAGGGGATGCAGCCCTATCATAACGACCGCAGCCAGCCCAGTCTGCGTCATGGCGGCGACCTGGAGGGCATCCGGCAGCATCTGGACTATTTCAACGAGTTGGGTGTCACCGCACTGTGGTTCACCCCCGTGCTGGAGAACAATTCGCCCGACCAGCGCGACTTCAGCACTTACCATGGCTACGCCACCACTGACTACTACCGTGTGGATCCGCGCTTTGGCACCAACGAGGAGTATCAGCGCCTGGTGGCAGAGGCACATCAGCACGGGCTGAAGGTGGTGATGGACATGATCTTCAATCACTGCGGCTTCGACCATCCGTGGGTGAAGGACATGCCCTCCGACGACTGGTTCAACCAACCCGCGTGGCTGCAGCAGTCAAACGGCACCTCCGATCCTACGGGCACCGACTTCTTGCAGACCAGCTACAAACTGACCCCCGTGGTAGATCCCTATGCCTCGCAGGTAGACCTGAGAGAGACCGTCGAAGGATGGTTCGTACCTACGATGCCCGACCTGAACCAGAAGAACCCCCATGTGATGACCTATCTCATCCAGAACAGCATCTGGTGGATTGAGACCGTGGGCATCGACGGCATCCGCATGGACACCTATCCTTACGCCGACGCCACAGGCATGGCTCGCTGGATGAAGACCATCGACGAGGAGTATCCTCATTTCAACACGGTGGGGGAGACTTGGGTGACGGAGCCCGCCTATACCGCTACCTGGCAGAAAGACTCCAGGCTTGCCAAGAGCAACAGCTACCTGAAGACGGTGATGGACTTCAGCTTCTTCGACAAGATCAACCAGGCGAAGAACGAGGAGACCGATGCTTGGTGGAATGGTCTGAACCGCATCTACAACAGTCTGGTGTACGACTATCTGTATCCCAATCCGTCGAGTGTGATGGCTTTCATCGAAAACCATGACACCGACCGCTTCCTGGGCAACGGCAAGGACACACTGGCACTCAAGCAAGCCCTCGCCCTGCTGCTTACCATCAACCGCACCCCACAGTTGTATTATGGTACGGAGGTGTTGATGAACGGCACCAAGGAGGTGACCGACGGAAATGTGCGCAAGGACTTTCCCGGCGGTTTCCCGGGCGACAAGAAGAATGCCTTCACCCGTGAGGGCCGCACGCAGGCCGAGAACGCCATGTTTGACTGGCTCAGCCGTCTGCTGCACTGGCGTCAGGGCAACGACGTGATCACCAAGGGTCGGCAGACCCAGTTTATCCCCTGGAAGGGTGTCTACGTCATCGCCCGTCAGTATGGCGGACGGAAAGTGATGACCATCCTCAACGGCACCAGTAAGCCGGCGACGATGGAGGTGGGCAGATATGCCGAGATCATCGGCGGTGCCACCACCGCCAAAGACGTCATCACCGGCAGGACGGTGAGGATAGACCGAGACGTGAACCTGCGTGCGCGTCAGACCTTGGTAGTGGAGTTTTGATGCAATGAAGCCATAGGCCAATAGCGCTATAAACTTCAAACAGTACTATAGGCAGTATGCTTTTACACAAGAACGCCGGCGGATGTCCGCCGGCGTTCTTGTGTAAAAAATCCTGTTGTCAATGGAGGTATTGTGAGGAATCTGAGACTTTGTAAGCGTCTCAGAATCCTATGCTGCCTTTCCATTTGAGATACCAGTTGTCTTTGTTGGTGAGGTCGGTCTTTATCTCTGCGCGCATGATATCTGCATTCTGAGCGCCACGGCGGGCGTAGATGCGGTTGGCCATGAACTGTCCCGGGTTGTCGTCGCGCAGTGCGAATCGCATGATGTCGTAATACCTGGTACCCTCGAATGCGAATTCCAGCACGCCCTCTTGCAAGATCTGCTCGCGTACGTAGTCTTGCAGCTGTGCAATCTTCTCCGGCCCCAGTACTTGTGGAATCAGATAGCCTACCACTGTGGTGTCATTATCCACCACCAAAGTGTCATAATGATCCACCGTGTAACAGTCTTCCGTGATTTGATCGAAGGGAGCCATGTAGTAAATATTGTAAGGTGTAAGGCCGGAACCTCTTGAGTGCATGCCGATGGTGTTGTAGCCCCTGCGTCCTCCGGTCCCAACAAACTCGTCGAGTCCCATCTGGATGTATCGTGCCTCGGGAAAATCGAATTGGCTCATGAAGACAGAATCGGTCTCATTGTACCATGCAGAAATGGTTCTGATGACGTCATTGTTCAGTCCCTCGGAGAGGATGCTGAAAGCCATGTGAGGATAGCCAGCTTCGTTGAGGGCCTCGGCCATGCGCAGATATACGAGCTGCTTGCGGTAGATGTGTACGTTGCGTGTGGCAAATTTGTAGATGGTTTGCGTCTCGATGCGATCGCCTGTCGTCAGGTCATAGGTGTATCCCTCGCTGACAGAGGCCCAGAGCCGCAGGTCGCCCGACATATTATTGGAAAGCCCCTTGGGCGAGTAGGAGGTGATGCCGTTGACGCTGACATTGCAGTATTCTTGTGCGGCGGAGATCTCCTTGAGTCTACTGGAAGGCTCGATGCTCACCTTGTAGCTGTTTTCCTGCCGTGAGTTGAAGAGGTTGCGCAGTTCGCTGTAGTTGCCTTCAGCCCTGATGGAGTCGCAGGGTATCATGGTGATGAGCTCGCTGTCGTCGGAGTAATTTTCAAGCATGAAGGTAGAGGCCGACCATCCGTCGTTTGGCCTTGACCAGGTAGTGGAGTTGGTGGGCCATTTGGCGATGTTGGTGCCGGTGGCGTAGGTGGAGTTATCACCGTTGCGCTCAGCGATATACTTATAGTATCTGAGTGCGGCCTGCTTGTAGTACTCCTTGTTGCCTGATGCGCTGCCGGCCCAGAGGTAGAGGTCGCCGAGCACGATGTTGAGCGGGAAATAGAAGAAGCGAGAGTCGGTGTTGCGGATGGAGCCGTATCCCGGGTATTGCCGTCCGTATTTTTCGGCGAGTGGGAGTAAGTCGGAGATGAAATATTCGCATATCGCCAGGATGTCATACCTGGGATAGTTGAGTTCTGACTCCTCCTTGGTCAGTATCGGGTCGGTGACAAAGGGCACCGATCCGTAGTTGAGCACGAGCTGCAGGTAGGTCCATGCGCGTATAGCCTTCGCTGCGGCGTATTCTTTCATGAAGATATACTCATTGCGGTTGTTCTTCATGGCCGTATCGGCGTGTGCGATGAAGTAATTGCAGTTGTTGATGACGGCGTAGTAGTCTCGTGGTGCGTTGTACATGTTGTCGTCGCTGACGTTGAACTGTGCCAGTTCGCGCAGGTCTTTGTTGGCTACGCTGGTCAGGTCTACCAAGTCGCCGCGCACCTCTCCGAGCAGCACGGTGCGGTCGGCCAGAGCCTGCAGTTTGCTCAGGATGCCGGTCATGCTGTAGATGGTATCGGTGGCATTGTTGAGATGGTCTTTCTCCGTGTAGATGACTTGGTCGGACTCTTGGTCAAAGAAGTCGCTGCATCCGCTCAGTGTGAACATCATGCAGAAAGTACAGATATATAATGTGATTCTTTTCATGATCTTTATACTTTTTTGTTAGAGATTGATCTTTACACCCGCCACGAGTGAGCGGCTCTGTGCCAGTTGTCCGAGGTCGATACCCTGTCCGATGACGGAAGATGTCATGGAGAATTCGGGGTCAGACCCTAAGTACTTGGTGAGCGTGAACACGTTGTTGGCCTGTATCCAGAACTGGAATCCCTGGATGTACTGCGACTTGACGGGGAGGTCGTAGCTCAGTGTGACGGTCTTGAGCCTGAGGTAGCTGCCGTCCTCTATCCAGCGGTCGCTGAATCGTGAGTTGCCCATAGGATCCTGGAAAGTGATCTTCGGTATGTCGGTCTGTTGTCCTTCTATTTGCCAGCGGCGGTTGAGAGCCGTGGTCTGGTTCATGAATCGTGATCCGCTCTCGAGCTGCATACGCATGTAGTTGTATACATCGTTGCCCAGCGAGTAGTTGAAGCGGAGGTCGAGTTTGAACCGTTTCCAGTTGAGGGTGGTGAAGATATTTCCGTAGATATCTGGATTGGGGTCGCCGATGATTGTCTGGTCTTTCTCGTTGATCTCACCGTCTTTGACAATGTCGGTGAAATGGATGTCACCGGCCTTGAAGCTGTTGTGGTCGACGCCGTTGCTTCCCAGGATGTAGAGGTTGGCGGCCTGTGCCTCTTCTGAGGTGGCGAAGACCCCCTCGCTCTTGTATCCGTAGAAGAGGTTGACGGGCTGTCCTACCTGTGTGCGTACGGTGGCTCCATAGAGGCTGTAATCCACATACTGCGCGCCGTCGGCCAGTTCAGTCACTTTGTTCTTGTAGTGTCCTACGCTGGCACCCACTTGCCATTGCAGGTTTTTGCGTGCGATGACTTTCACGTTGGCGGTCACGTCAAATCCCTGGTTCTCCAGTTTTCCGCCGTTGGTCCAGTTTTGGTCGAGTCCTGAGAGGAATCCGATTCTTTGGCGTGTGAGCAGGTCGGAGGTGCGTGAGGTGAAGTAGTTGACGGAGAGTTGCAGCCTGTTGTTGAGGAGGCTCGACTCCAGTCCGATGTTGCAGCGGCGTGTGGTTTCCCACTGTATCTTGGTGTTGCCGATGCCTTCGAGTGTGAGTCCTGAGATGGCGTGCAGATACTGTCGTGCGCTGAAGAAGCTTCGTGCCACATAGTAGTCGATGTCGTCATTTCCACTCACGTCGTAGCCGGTGGTGAGTCGCAGGTAGTCGAGTCCTTTGACCTTTGAGAGCCACGGTTCATTGGTGAGTACCCATGAGAGCTGCACTCCAGGGAAGATGCCCCATGCTGCGTCGGCGAAGTTGAGGTCTCCCCCGTCCTGTCCGAATCGCGACGAACCCTCCATGGTGAGGTTGCCCTGCACGAAGTAACGGTTCTTGTAGTTGTACTCAGCCTGTGCGTACCATGCCAGCGAGTTCCAGTTGTCGTTGGTGCCCACGTCTTGTGAGTTTTGCAGTCCTGAGCTCATGTAGGGTGTCTTGTCGTTTCCGGTGTTGTAGCCCAGCTGCGAGTTCATGCTGTAGCTCTCCCAGTTGATGCGTGCTCCGGCGAAGAGATGTACGTAGTGTGCGTTGTAGCGGTTGTGCCAGTCGAGTCGTGTATCGCTCATCACGGAGTTTTGCTTGGATGCCAGTGAGCGCACCTCATTGTTGCGCTTGCCTCCGATGTTGCTCACGTAGTAACTGGGCGTACCGTTGATGGGTATGTAGAACATCTCGTTGGTGTTGACCAGGTTGTAGCTGAAGTGCTCCGACAGCGAGAGGTGCGTGTTGAAGTTGTACTTCGGCGTGATGGTGAGGTTGAGCATGGAGTTCTCGAAGTGGTTCTTGTTCTCCGCATCGCCATATTCGTTGATGGCGGCCGGGTT
This sequence comes from uncultured Prevotellaceae bacterium, assembly GCA_946402905.1. GTDB lineage: Bacteria > Bacteroidota > Bacteroidia > Bacteroidales > Bacteroidaceae > Prevotella. Next base: position 35,619 of record CAMIYC010000014.1, read on the forward strand.
GCCGAGTTTCCAGTTGTAATCGGTATATCTGGCGAGTGCCTCGGAGAGGTATGACTCCTCTACGATGTCATAGTGAGTTGTACTGAGGATGCCTCGTCCGTAGCTGTAGGGACTGAGGAAAGGGCTCTTGGCATAGGCCAGGAATCCCGGGCTGGTAGGTGTACCGTCGTCGTATCCCTCGGGAGCTCCGTCGTTGCGGATATTGCGCGTGGTGTTGGCGAATGAGGCATCAAATCTCACTGCGAGCCGTTTGAGCAGGTTGATGTCGGTATTGAAGCGTACGTTGATGCGCCCCATGTCGTTGTATTTGAGCGGACTCTGATGGTTGGTGTATCCTACGGAGAGGTTGTAGTTGGCGATGTTGTCGCCGCCCTCTACGTTGATGCCGTAGTTCTGTGTGAAGGCGGTGTGATATACCAGGTCTTTCCAGTCGGTGTTCTGATGATACTGTTTGTAGTAATAGTATTCGGGATCCTCGTTGAGGAACTTGAACTCGCGGATAGAGGTATTGGTGCTCTTGAGCATCTCGGAGGCATAGCTGCGGTATTGCTCTGCGTTCATCACGCTGATGTACTTAGGTTCGAGCACCACTCCAGCCGAGATGTTGGCAGTGATACGTGTGGCCATCGACTTGTTGCGCTTGGTCTGGATGAGGATGACACCGTTGGCACCCTTGGCGCCATAGAGAGCCGTGCCGTTTTTCACGACGGTGACCTTCTCGATGTCGGCAGGGTTGATGTTGGACAGGATGTCGTTGAAGAATCCGTCGTGCAACATGGTGCGCCCGTACTGCTGGTCGATGATGACATCGTCGATGATGATGAGCGGCTGTGCGTTGGCGTTGAGCGAGTTGATGCCCTGCATGAACATCACGCTTCCCACGCCAGGCATTCCGCTCCGGCTGATGGTGTAGACCTGTCCGCCGAGCTGCTTCTGCACCTCGTCTTTGATGTTGACGGCGTTGGTGTATTTGAAGTCTTTGGCCGAGACGTCTCCGCGCAGGTTGATGTCCTTTTCGTACTCAGGTGTGAAGACCGATGAGTAGAGCATGGCCACCTCCTGGTCGGTGCCGCTGATGACGGCTTTTCTGACGGGGTTGTGGTCGGGTGATGTGATATAGAGTGCAGTGGCAAACTCCGGCACTTTGATTTCGTAGGTGCCGTCTTCTTCTGTCAGCACACTATATCCATCGATACCGTCGGCCTTGACGATGCAGCCACCGAGCCCTGTCTTCGTGGCAGCGTCGACGACGCGTCCTCGCAGAGTCTTTGTGGCATAAGCCTTTTTCTTTTGTTTGAGAGTGACGACCGTGTTGACGGTCTCTTGCTCCTCCGAATCCTCATCCTGTGCGGCTGCTCCGAGCGGCAGCAGCATCAGTGCGATGACAACGAGCCATTGACAATTGACAATTGACAAAAGATGATGCCATCCGTGAATGGAGTTGATATTTTTGGGTTTCATTTTCATATCTTTTTTAATTGTGAGTGTTGTCATTATTGGGTTATTGCTCGTGAGGTTTTAGTATGATACAGTCGATACGCATCGTACGTGTGTGGGTGTTGTTGCGCTGCTGTGCTGATGTGACGCGGGTCTCGACGGTGAGTGTCACCTGGGGTTGGTCCTCATTGAGTCCGTAGGAGCTTACGGGGAACTTGAAGTCCTCGGCCAGCAGGATGTAGTCTACGATGTCGGGGTTGTTCTCCACTGATGCCACGAGTCGGTTTTCCTGCTTTTTGGCTTCCTGGTCGTTGTAGCCGAGTGTGCATCTCATTATTGTGGGCAGGCGCTGTATGGCCGTGGCGTTGCTGTCGGCGGCCAGTGCCGGTGCTGTGACGAGGTAGATGTCGTATCCGATGTTGGAGAGCACGTTGGTAATGTTGAACGTCACGGTGTGATTGATGGTGGTCTTGGCTTGCTCGAACTCTACGAATCCGTTGCCAGATACGATGTTGTAGAATGCGTTGTCGTTTTCCACATAGTGTATGCGTGGAGTGATGGTTTCCTCCTTGACCCCTTTTGAGGTGTTCTCTACCGTACTGACCTCCTTGATGGCTCCTCGTGCTTCCGCCTCGATGATGCGAGTCTGGAAGAACGTCTCGCGCTTGTCGAAGTTCCAGTTGTCGGCCTTCATGATGACACCGTTGCTGCAGTTGACGTTGGTGGTGCCGGAGAAGATGCCGCCCGTCTGATAGGGGTTGAAGTACTGATAGTAGTGGAGACTGTCGGCCCCCCAGCTGCTTCTGCGGCGGTTGTAGTCGAGCACGCAGTTGGTGGAGCGTGCAGAGTCGCGCACGGTGGCGTCGGCGTTGAAGGTGCGGCTGAATGCGGTGCCCTTTACGATGGCCATGCGGGTGTTGGTGTAGGCGATGGAGTCGCGCTTGTTGACAGTGTTGTCGTAGTTGAAATAGGTGGAGTATTCCTCGATGAGGTCGCGCCATGCCTTGTTGGTGGGCACTACCATCCAGTAGGTGCTGTCTTCGGAGTTGAGGCGTGCCTGCATGAAATCGCTGCCGAACAGTTCGTTCTGCTGGTGGAACACGGAGTCGAGGTATACCGTCTTTCCGTCTTCGATACCTCCGGGTACACTTTCCTCGGCTGAGAATACGGAGCGGTAGAACATGTCGTTGTAGAAGAAGCTGCGTATACTGTCGAGGTCGTTGTCCTTGCGCATGTACTCAAACACGTTGGGGAAGAAGTCGACCTTGTCACCCACGGTGAAGAGCACACCGTTGCCGTAGTGCTGGTTGGTGGTGAGCAGTCTGCTGCCTCCGATGTCGCTGGGGGTGAGCAGTGCGTACTTTCCGTTCATCATGACAATAGAGTCGGCTCCTGACTGAGCGGTGGAGTGATTGTAGAGAGCGATATGGTTTTGCAGGAACTCCTTGATGGTGGTGTTCTCATTGTCGTTGACTTTTCCTTTCTCTGCGTTGTAAGCCTGGATGAGCGCCTCGGCCTCTGCTGAGGAGAAACAGTCGTTGGTAGGTGCGAAGACGGTGAAGACCTGGCTGCTGGCCAGTGCCTTGTCGTATCCGCAGGCTTTGACCACGTTGGCAAAGTTGCTCAGGTTGGCGTCGCGCTGTATGGCCTCCCACAGTGAAGCTTCCTGCAAGCCGATGGCCTCGCCTTTGTAGTGGTCGTCCCACTCATCGCTGCACGCTGTCAGTGCGAGGGCTGCCACCGCGAGCCCCAGCACTGTATGATATATATGATGTCTTTTCATAAATACTTTCAACATTGGTTTTATAATGATGAATCCTGACTATAATTAGAGGTCGTCTTCTATCTCTCCGTCTCCGTCTACACCGTAGACGCTCTTTGGTACGAGCTCGAGATAGTCGAGCATGAACTCATTGTTGTTGCCCTGCTTTCCGTCGGATGCCACTCTGAACCTGATGTAGTGGTCTTTGTTGGCGTCCATGTAGGTCTGGCAGAGGATACGGCGATAGGTGCGCTCGTTGCCCACGAAGTAGTTCTTGGCCGAGGTGCTGAAGTGGAAGAGGGAGCGTGGAGCTCGGTATGCTCCGAGGTTCTTGAGCAGTTTTTGCTCCTCTGCCTTCTCCTCGTCCGTCATCTTGTCGTAGTCGGCACAGGTCTCGTCGGTGACGAAGCGGTCGCCGATGTAGAGGTCGGAATTGAGGAATTTTGTCATGTCGAGCGGTATGCCCTGTGGCACACCGTCGAAGTATACCTGCATGACACCGCGTGTCTCGATGGCGCAGAACCCGAGTCTCACCTGCCAGTCGCCGCTGTAAGGTATCGGCGGCAGCCGGAAGGTGAAGTCGTAGTCGCCGAAGAGGTTCCACTCATCTCCCTGCCACGACCAGAAGTTGATGTGCGGGCGGCGCAGCACCACGTAGCAGTTGGTGAACGACACACCGTCGAGGTATCCGAGCGGGAAGTAGAAGTTGCGCCCGTTTTTCGGTGTGGCGGAGTCGTCGGGTGTGCCTGCATCGTCGTCCTTGGTGGGGTCGCCCTCGAATCTCAGTCCGTTGGTGATGACTTCCGGGAATACGGTAGAGAAGTCCATGCGTATACGCATGTTCTGCACCTTGTTCTGCACGTCGTAATTGAAAGCCACGATGTCGTCTACGTAGAAGTAGTGTCCGTTGATGCCGTCGTGCACTACGTCAGTCTCAATAGTGGGGTCGATGTGCTGTCCCTCGATTTTGTAGCTGTCGTCGTAACGCCGGTTGATATAGCGCTCACCTTTCTTGCCGTTGCCCAGATAGGAGGTGAGGGTGAGCTTTTCTACTTTGATCATGGTGTGCGGCAGCAGTGTCATGAACCAGTCGACGGGGTTGATGAGTGTCTCGTCGAATCCGAAAGCCCCCTGCACCACGCCGATGTTCACGTCCATGGGGGTGAGGTCGGCGGTACCGGCTGTATAGGTCTTGAGGATATGATATTGTACGAAGCGGCGCAGTGGGTTGACGCTGTCGGTGAGGTTTTCAAACTTGTGTCCCTCCTTGGCCACGTCGTTGGGATAGACCGGGTCGTAGAGTTCGCAGGCTTTGTCGTAGAGTGCCTTGAGGTCACCTTTGGCGATGCCGTATTTGTTTTGCAGCACTTCGTCGGGCTCGACGAAGACGGTGTACCCGTATTTCTTGGTGTCGGGCACCCATCCCACTTCACTCCATGTGTGTGACTTGTAATAGTATTTGGGATAGATGGACTTGTCGTAGCTCTCGTCCTCTACCTTCATGATGTCGTCGATCACTCCCGTGGCCTTCAGTGCACTGTAGAATGTGCTGATGTTGGGGTTGTCGCGCAGCAGGTCGGAGATGTAGTTGTTGGACTTCTCGATCACCCTGTCGATGGGCTGCATGATGCCGTTCTCCACGGAGTCGTCCTGCAGTTCGAAGTAGATGTGCGCCAGACCCTCGAGGAAGATGACGGCGTTGTCGTTCTCGTCGAAGCCAGAGGAGGTGGCGATGTATCGGCCGAGCATGTTGGCGGTGGGCAGACGGTCCTGGCTCATCTCCATGGTGGTGTACATGTTGTTGACCAGGTGTGTGCGTGCGATGGTGTCGCAGTCGGCGTCGGTGAGGTCGCTGACGCTCGACTTGCCGATGTTTTTCAGATAGGTGTTGACCGCGTCGTTGGAGGGAACGAAGCAGGTGTAGTGTCCGTAGGTGGCGAGCAGGTCCATCAGTCCGGCGCGCTCCACAATCTGTGCAAACTCGCTGTACTCGGTCCTGTTTTTGAGATAGTCGCTTGCCATCTCACCGGTGAAAGTGTAGAAGTTCTCGCTGTCCGGCTCGTCAGAGCATGCGGTCAGCGTCGGTGCCAGGATGGCCAGCAAGGCTGCCAGACCCAGGATATGATATTTGATCTTTTTCATATTGTTCATCCTTTAAGCGTTGTTATTTTGTCTTTTCATAACTGTCGTTCTCGCCGCTTCCGAATGCCGGGTTCTGTACGAGCAAGTTGTTGACTTTCATTTCATCGATATTATAGGGCCAGTAGATGGCATCCATCTTGGAGAGTTTGTTGGCAATCAGAGCACCTCCTGTGGTCACTTTCTGCAGTGCGGCCTGCGAGAGCACCTGTGTGTTGCCATTGCGTCGTGCGGTGCGTACGAGGTCGTACCATCGCTTGCCTTCGAACATCAGTTCACGCTGGCGCTCACGGAGGATGAGTTGCTCCATCTGTGCCTTGGTGACATAGTCGGATGCGACGAGCGTGTCGGCCAGGTTGACCTGGCACACCGCGCGCTTGTTGACGGCGTTGACGATGGAGAAGGTGCGCTCCAGTATGGGTGCGTTGAAGTCGATGGTCTCCTGGTCGCTCCCCTCGCGCAGTGTCTGTGCGAGTGCTTCCGCTTTCATGAGCATGATGTCGGTGAGGCGGTAGATGATCCAGTTGGATCCGTTGTAGCCCTCCACCCACTTGGATGAATAGGCAGCAGCGACCTTGGTGGGCGTAGAGACGTCGATGGTGACACCTCTGTTGACAAACTTGCAGATGCTCTTGCTGGCAAGGTTGCAGTTCTCGTAAAGGCGTGAGTCGAGCAGCTTGTTCTTGTCGTCGAAGACGGTGCGTCCGCTGGTTTTTGAGATGTCGTCCAGTATATAGTCGGAAGGTGCGAGGAATCCGCGGTCAGCATTGCTGTGGCCGTAGAGGATGCCCACTGCCGTGTTGGCCATCATGCTGCTTCCGCGTGGGTCGTCGTTGAAGACGAGCTGGAAGATGATTTCCTGATTGGCCTGTGTCACATAGTCGTCATAACCGAAGAGAATGTCCATGAGCCGGCCGTAATAGTTGGTCGTCACCAGTTCGTTGATGAGAGGGTATCCATTGGTGCGGGTGTAAGTCTCGTTGCTGGAGCCTCCGCCTCCTGCCAGGATGCGCCCGGAGCCCGACTCTCGAATCTCCTCGGCCATTTTCTTTTTCGATTCGATGATGAGGTCGGCATATTCGATGCAGCGTGCGTAGTCCTGCTTCCAGAGATACATCTCGCAGAGCATGGCATAGATGGCATCTTGTGTGATGCGGCCTGTCTGATAGGACGGTGTGGTGGTGGGATAGCGTTTCACCGCGAGGTTTTTCACCCCCTCCAGGTCGTTGATCAGTGAGTCGAGCACATCCTCAAACCTCGATGCCGGCAGTACCATCTCCTGGTCGTCGTCGGTGTAGGCCACGGTGGAATAGGGCACGTCGCGGAAGGTACGTATGAGGTAGAAGTAGCACAGTGAGCGGAGTCCCACCATCTCGGCGATGGTGGCCTGCAGTTCGCTGTCGGTATATCCCGGGTCGTCGGCTGCGACCTGCGGTGCGTATTTGATGACCGTGTTGCAGCGGTTGATGACATTGTAGAAGTCTACCCAGGTGGTGTATGCGTTGCTGGCGGTGATGTTCTCATTGAGCAGGTTGAGCAGGTTGGCATCGCGGTCGGAGTTGAGACCCGGCGCCATGTTGTCGCTTCGTGCCTCTCCCCAGATGATCATGCGTCGCACGCATGGGTCGGACTGGAGTGCGGAGTAGCATCCTGCCACGATACCGTCGACATCGGCCTTCTCTGTCCAGAATTTCTCGAGGATGATCTCATTGCGTGGCTCGATCTCCAGGAAGTCTGAACAGGCAGCAAAGAGCATGGCGGCCGGTACGGCGAGCGTGGCGATGGCCATGCCTTTCAGTTGTTTGAAAAATGTATGTTGTTTCATTTCTTTTATTCTTTTGTCCATTACAGTATGTCTCCTAAAAATCTACGGTGATACCCAGTGTGTAAGAGCGTGAGCGCGGAGTCTGTGCCCAGTCGATGGCCGGGTCGTATCCTGCACTTGAGATATCCGGGTCTACGCCAGAGTATTTGGTCAGCACGAAGGGGTTGTTGGCACTGGCATAGAACGACATTTTGTTGAGTCCCACGTATTTGAGGAATTTGCTGCGCAGCGTATAAGAGAGCTGAGCATATCCCATACGCAGGTAGCTGCCGTCCTCGACAAAGCGGTCGCTCACGAGGGTGTTGTAGTTGGATGTGGTGCCGAACATGGCGCGTGGTATGGTGGTCACGTCGCCCTCTTTGCGCCAGCGGTAGTTGACGGCCTGGCTCTGGTTGTCGTTGCCTCTCATGGCCTCTGCGTTGAGGCGTGCCATGTTGAGGATCTTGTTGCCGTAGCGGTAAGTGAACTGTGTGGTGAGACGCCAGTCGCCGTAGGTGAAGGTGAATCCGAAACCGCCGGTGAGCTTGGGCAGTGAGCTTCCGAGATATACGATGTCGAGGGCGTTGATTTGTCCGTCGTTGTTGACATCCTCGTAGATGGCGTCACCACCGTTGAAGCGGTAGTTCCTGCCGGTGGCGTCGTTGGTGTAGTTGAACATCATTCGTACGGGGTTGCCCTGTGCGTCGCGTATGATCTCTCCTGTGGGTGCCACGGCCACCGGTGCGGTCTTACCGCTGGCGATGAATGCTTCCTGTTCTTCGCGGCTCATCTTGTTGAAGGTGCTGTAGTTGTACTGGTAGACACCCTTATAACGGAATCCGTAGATGGCTCCCAGCGGGTTGTGCACCTGTACGCGGCGCAGCCATTCGGCGTTGTCGAAACCGAAGGTGGAGTTGAGATTGTTGAGGATATACTCATCCATCTCCAGGATCTCATTGCGGTTGTTGCCGAAGTTGGCGTTGAGGTCGAAGTAGAATTTCGAGCCCACTTTGAAGAGTCGGTTGGTATTGACATGGAATTCCCATCCCGTGTTGCGCATCTTTCCGCTGTTGCGGTATGGCACGGTGTTGTATCCCGTGTTGGAAGGGATGCGGTAGTTGGCCATCAGCATATCGGTGGTGGTGGAACGGTATCCCTCGATACTCATGGTGAGGCGGTCGTTCCAGAATCCGAGATCGACACCGATGTTGTAACTCGACACAATTTCCCACTTCATGTCAGTGAGTCGTATGTTGAGCGGTGCCATGGCACTCATGTCGATGTATCTGCTGGCCGAGCCATATTTAGAGGTGTACAGGTAGTTCTGTCCGGGCTGGTTGCCCACGCGTCCCCAGCTGGGTCGCACGGCGAACATGGAAAGCCATTTCTCGAGCGGTTTCATGAAAGGCTCGTCGCTGATGATCCATTTGAGCGATACCGAGGGGAAGTATCCCCAGCGGTTGCCCGGTCCGAATTTTGTGGTACCGTCGGCACGGATGGTGAAGTCGGCGATGTAGCGCTCTTTATACGCGTAGTGGGTGGAGAAGGTGTAGTAGAGTGACCTCCACTGGCTATATCCCGAAGACAGCCCCGTAATCAAGCCGCCTGCTGCCGGACTGGTGATACCGCCCGATGGCGTACCGTTGCCGGATGTGCCTTGGTTGTTGGATGATCCGGAGGTGAGTTCCATACGGAGCATCGACATGATAGAGTGGTCTTTGTTGCGGAATGCCGGTATGAGGTAGAGTGTCTGTTTGGTGTTGAACGACACGCTCTTCGAGGAGCCTGAATAGGTGTCGTTGACACCTGCCGACCATGCTGTGGACTTGAGTTCCTGCGGGTAGAACTTGTCGTCATACTGGTTGAATATGTTCATGTATACCGATCCGCGCCAGTTGAGCTGCCAGTGGTCTTCGTCGGTGCCGAGGAGCTGGTAGTTGATGACGAGTTCGGGTGACATGTCGTAGGTGCGTCGCTCGTTCTTGGCCAGGTTTGCCGAAGCCACGGGGTTGATGTATCCTTTCTGGTTGTCAGCTTTTCCTGGACCCGATTCGTTGAACACGCTCGATGCCGACTGCAGCATGGTGTAGTAGGTGGAGGTGTTTTCTCCGGTGAGCGGGTCCTGCTCGTAGATGCTCATGTTGGGCATCTTCTTGAGTGCGATGGCGAGCAGGTTGTCGTAGCTCATGTTGTTTTTGGTGTAGGTCAGGGCGAAGTTGGTACTGACGCGTATGCGCTCACTCACCTTGTAGTCGAGGGCCACACGGGTGGAGAAGCGGTTGAGTTTCTGCTTGATGATGGTACCTGTCTCATGGTCGAAACCTCCACCGATACGGAATGAAGCTTTCTCTCCACCGCCGCTGATGGTGACGTAGTGGTTCTGTCGCAGACCCCACTGTGTGACGGCGTCGCGCCAGTCGGTGTTGTTGTTGTACTGTTCATACTCTGAGAAAGTGGGGTCGTAGTTGATCTCAGGGATGTTAGCCGACTGCGTGTCGTTTTGCTGTGGGTTGAAGTAAGACTCTTTGAGCAGCATGGTGTAGTCGTCGCCGTTGAGCATTTCATAGCCTTTGGGCTGGTAGGTGCCGGTGAGTTTGAGCGAGTAGGTGAGTTTCGGAGGTCCTGCCACACCACGCTTGGTGGTGAGCTCGATGACGCCGTTGCCACCCTGCGAACCGTAGATGGCTGTAGCTGCCGCATCTTTCAGCACGTTGATGCTCTGGATGTCCTCCGGGTTGATGTTGAGCAGTTCGGCGAATTTCTCATTGTTGGCCGAGGCCATGTCGAAGTTGTCGAGGTTGACTTCGCGGATGTTTCCGTCGACCACGATGAGCGGGTTGGCATTGGTCAGTGTAGATAGTGATGATGCACCGCGCAGACGCATGGTGGAGCCCGACCCGAGGTCGCCGGAGTTGCCGATGATGTCGAGACCTGCGATACGTCCCTGCAGCACCTCGTCGACCGATGTGATGCCGAGTCCCTCAAACTCCTTCATGGAGATGCTCTGCGTGGCGTATGAGAGCTCGCGCTCGGGGATGGGGAGCGAGTTGCCCTTGGCACGTTTTTTCGACACCACGGTGACCTCCTGCAGTGAGGTGGCCAGCTGCATGGTGATGTTGTAAGTGGTCTTGTTGATGGGATGGAACTGCTCCTTCATACCTACGTATGAGAAGCGCAGCCTGTTTTTGGGGTTCTGGATTTTCATGGTGAAGTTACCGTCGAGGTCGGTGACGGCACTCTCGATGATACGTCCGTTGGCGTCCATCTCACAGACGGTGGCTCCGATAAGCGGTTCGGTGTCGTCGCTCACGTTGCCCGAGATAGAGGTGATGGTCTGAGCATAGGCTGTCAGTGCCACCATCTGCATGCAAAGTAATACTATGATGGATTTCAGTTTTCTCATGCCTTATTTCCTCCTGATCTTTAAAATTTGTTTTTTCCACGGAGTCATTTTCTCATACATCAGCGGTCCGTCGATCTGGTGTACCACGGCATCGGAAGCCATGAAGATGACGGCGGAGTTGGCGCCCACGGCGCCTCTGATCCAGTAGTCGCGGCAGATTTGGTTGTAGAGCCCTTCTGTCTTGACCACTTTGCGGGTGTTGCCCATGACGTCGGTGACAGTGAGCTGTCCGCCGGCGGCATTGGAAGTGATGGGATAGAATCGTCCTGTCTCCGGGTTTCGCATCATGCTTTCGTACATGTTGAGGTCAGAGCCGTCTTCCGGTGCCATGTTGATGGCCACGGTGTGGTCTTGCACATGGTAGCGTATGAAGTCGACGATGATTTTCTTGATGACGCGTTGTGCGCTGTCGGCCATTTCCTCCGAGCCCCATACCTGTTCGGTCTGTGCCTCATAGTCTTCCCATGTGGGCAGGAGTCCGTCGCGGATGAGTCCTTGTATTGACTCGTTGGTGGGTACGTATACGGTGTAGTTGTAGTTGTCGAAGAGCCGGAAGTTCTTGCTGCCCTGGTCGGTGAGTCCTGCGTTGTAGGTGTTGTTGAGCTTGGTGACCATCAGTTCGCTTCCGTCATGGTTGATGAGGTTGAGGAATTCTGAGAATTTCTCATTACCCTGCAGCGTCATGTACAGCGAGTTCTGTGCCGCTGCCGGTATGCCGGTATTGAGCTGATACGACTTTCCGTTGGTCTTGGTGTAGATCTCGTTGTTTTCGACGGGGAGCACCTTGTTGTGCTCGAGGTCCCAGCCCCCAGCGAATGCGAGTCGCCCGTCGGGCATCCTTGTGACGTGTAGCAGCGTACCGCCTTTCGACTTGTAATATTCGTGTCCGTCTTCCACGTCGCCCACGATGATGAGCTGGTCCATGAGTCGGCGCAGGCGGTCGTTGATGACATCCCTGGCCACGGTGGCCTGTGTGCGTGCTCCCAGCGTGATGACGCCGTTCTCGTCGATGGTACAGTTGTATCTTCTGGCCTGTACGCGCTCTGCTGCCGACTTTGTCTTGTCGTAATAGAATTCGAGGATAGAGGGAGCCTCATTTCCTGCGTTGTCTTCCTTGCCGTAGAACACCGGGTCGACGTAGTAGAGCATGGCGTTGTTGACGGGCAGCAGCAGGCTATACTTCGAGTCCATGGAGAGCAGGTATGGCAGGAAGTTGAGCTGGTCGATGGCCCAGTAGATGATGTTCATGGTAGAGGCGTGTGCCAATGCGGGATAAGCCACAGAGGCATACTCAGCGGGTGAGAACACCTTGTTGACCAGATAGACCACGCCGTTGCATCCCATAAAGCATGAGTCGACGTCTTCCACTTTGATACCCAGCTGCTCTTTAGCATCGTTGAGCACCTGGTCGAATTTTGAGGGGAAGGCGTTGGTGAATGTTGGCAACATGTTGACGTTGAGCAGCTTGGCGAGTGTGGCATCGGGTATGCTGTCCCATGATCCATACTCAGTCTGCAGGTCTTTTCCCTCGTGTTCCCACCAGTATTCGAGTGCTTCGTTGGTGGGTACGATCATGGCTCCTGCATCGTAGTGCAGGTCGTAGTTCATGGTGTTGGCATACATATATTGGTTCCATCCCGGGTCGAAAGCCAGCTGTACGGCCACGGCGTCGCCGTTGGGGTCTGTGGCATTGGGCTCACCACCCGCGGAGCGGCGGCTGTAGTAGCGCAGGGTATAGACCGAGTCTTCGTTGTTGTAAAGTCGGTTGTACTCCTTGGTGCCTGCAGCGTTGAAGTAGGGTGCTGAGAAACGGTCGATGAGGCTCGACCACATCGACATCTGCGGGTGCTGGCGCAGTATCTCGGCCATGTTGGGCGACGACTCTATGACGCCGTCCACTTTTTGTATGTATCCGTTTTTGCAGGTGATGTCTCTCTCGGTGATACGCTGTCCGTTGACCCATGCCTCTGAGGTGGTCGTGGCCTTATGGTTGGTGAGTATGGCCATGTCTTCCGGGGTCATGTTGTAATAATTCATGAATGCGGGTAGGAAGTGTATCATCGGTGCTGAGGTGGCATCTTTGAAGATGGGTATGCTTCTGCCGTTGTCTTTGAATTTTTTCCACGCGTTGGTGTTGGGCATCTCTGTCGGCTTCATGATATAGACAGAGTCGTAGATGCTGGATGCCGTCTCGCGCCTCATGCACATGCCTTCCATGGGTGGGTTTCCGCTGACGTTGGAGAGCAGCTCCACGAGGTATGCGTTGTTGATCATAGAGTTGTTGAGCAGCATTTTCTTCTGAGCGGTGCTCAGGCGGTCGTAGTTGCTCACGCCCCAGTTGTTGCTTTTGAACCACTGGTCAAAGGCTTCGTCATTGGCTGCGAAAAGAGTCTTTGATCCAGTATGGCTCAACACTTCTTTTTGCCCCAGGTCGTCCACCAGTCGGAGTAGAGTGGTGTAGTGACCATCTTCTTGCAACTGCTCATAGATGGAGTTTCCCAGCCATGAGGGCTGTCCTGTGAGCAGCGTGTCATCCTCGCAGGACTGTGAAACTCCGGCTACGACGAGCAGTGCACAACAGGCTCCAACGAGTCTTGCGGCTCGTATTTTCAGCCTGTGTTGTAGCTTTCTTTGTTCCATAGTTTTTAGTTGTTATTTGGTAATTTATGATTATATGCTGATGGGTGATTGGTCTTTGTTGGGTGGGGTGGTGAGGTGTCTGGGGTGTCTGGGGTGTCTGGGGTGTCAGGGGTTCCAGGGGTTCCAGGGGTGGTGGGGTGTATATATTATATACAATGTGTGTGTTGTGTGTCGGTTTTGCCTTTCAGATGGCTATTATGACCGGGGGTAGTATCTCTAGTATTTCTAGTATTTCTATTGTCTCTAGTATCTATAGTGTCTTGGGGTTTTAGGTTGGTCATAGTAGCTGTCTGCTGAGTAGTTCAGCGGATGATTCTGACAGATTGCTTAGGTATAAATACGAAGAGGTTGGTGGTCAGGCTGGCCTGCCACCAATCTCTTCTTGATGTGTTAAATATTATTGATTGATATCATCAATCTCCAATGATTTAAGGATGCTTACTTGATGGAAACTTTTCTCACTCTCACGGTGCCGTCGCTCAGGGTCTCGCGTACGATGGTGACACCTCTCTGGATGCCGTTGACACGTGTACCGTTGATGGTGAAGAACTCTGAGTTGACCACAGCATTGCTGCTGATGCTCTCCACGTAGAGTGGGTTGTCGCTGGGCTGGAGCGAGCTGTTCTTTCCATAGTAGAAGAGCTGCCATCCTGTCCAGATGGTCCAGTCGTCGGTCAGTGTGACATTCTTCTTCATACCGATGGTGAGTTTTCCTTCCTCGCCCACCTTGACGATGACCTCGTTGCCTTTGTAGAGATCCTGTGAGAAGGCGTCGCCGGCAGCCACCATAGAGTTGGGCACTGCGAGTTGGTCGGCCTCAGAAGCCCATACCCATCCGTCGCTGAGAGCTTCGAGCATGATAGCCTGTGAAGCGAGACGGTGGATAGGTGTGCTTACGGTGTCGTTGTCAGCGGTAGCATAGAGGAATGCGTTGTTGTTGGCAGCAGCGTCAGCCTTCCATGATTCGTAGTCGGCGGCGTATCCACCAGCGCGGTAGAATGCCTGTACGGACACTTTGTATGTACCTGCTGGCAGACCCTGGAGCAGCTGGTAGTAGTCGTAGTTGGTGCTGAACTTCTCAGCGTCGTTGGCAGTAGCGTTGACGGCAGCTCCGCCGGTCCATCCGTGGTCGTCACCTTCTACATAGTTGGGGTTGACGATGACAGTGGTGCACTCTACCGGGCTTGCGTCAGAAGCGGTGTCCATGTTCTTCGGGATACCGAGGCGGTTGATCATCTTGTTGATCTGGTTGATGAGGTCCTCGACGTCAGTGTCGTTGAAGGCGCGGTTGTCGATACCGTTGTTGATGTCGTTGTTGAGCTGGTTGGCCTCATTCTTGGTTGTCTCGTCGCAGACGGCGTTGCCGATAGCGATGGCCAGGTTTTCGTTGGCCTTGGTCAGTTCGGCGAAGAGAGCCTTAGACTTGTTGACAGCCTCCTGCATGTCGAAGAGTTTGGTGAGTGCTTCAAACATAGCCACACCGTCGGTGCCGTTGACCACCTCTTTTGCCTCAGCGATGGCAGCCTCCAGGTTTTCGGCGACATCCTTTCCGATAGCGCTGCTGAGAGATGCCTCACCGTCGGCGATAGCCTGCTCGAGCACCGGCTTGACGACGTCAGCCTGGAATCCCTTGTAAGTGATCTTGAAGTTGTCCCAGATACTCCATGAGTCGCCGAGCTGGTTGGAAGAACCCTTCACACCGATACGCATGGGGTCGCCCTCTTTGGCCACGAGTCCGTAGGCCGACTGTGTGTACATGCCAGCTTCGAATGCGATGGCCGAGCTTGCCATACCGTTGGGGAAGTATACGGTCTGACCGTCGGCATTGGTTTCTGAACTGTAGTCAGTGCTGTTGGCGCTGTAGAATTCAGCGTCGTAGATCTGTACCGGGTCGCCATAGACGTTGGTGAGCGGTGTCGTGTTAGAGTTCATGTACACGAATACGGGGCATGTCTCCTTAGTGGTATACTGGTCGCCGTTGAGGTATGCACTGTAGGCTGTACGTCCATAGCGATAGAAACCTTGTACGGAAATCTCGTATACACCCATAGGTGCGTTCTCCACTACCTGGTAGATGTCAAACTGAGCATTGTTCCAAGCCTCGTAGCAGGTGTTGGTGGAGGTACCGCCGATACCTACGTTGCCGCCGCTTGCAGCTTCCTTCGTCCATCCGGTAGCACCCTGCTGGAAGTTGGGGTTGACCATCAGAGAGGTCATGTCGGCATTCATGCGCGGGTGTCTCTTGGCATCGCTGATCATCTGCTGGATCATGTCGATCTGCTCCTGCAGCTCGTCATTGGTAGCGGTGCGCTCTTCGAGCATATCCTGAGCGTCAAATTCAGCCCACTCTCCGCACGGCTCTGTATATTCGGGGTCGAAGCTCTCGTCTACGGCCAATGCTTTGGCCTCGTCCATCTTAGCCTGGAATGTCTTCCAGAGCTCGATGTTCTTATCCAGGTCAGCTGCGGCAGCGTTGGCACTGGCGATGGCAGCGAGGATGGCATCCTTGGTGCTGGCATCAGCCATGGATGCGATGGCAGCATTGTATGCCTCCAAATAAGAATAGGTGTAGATGGTCTCGCTCAGGTCGCCGAAGTCTTTCATGGTGCCCTGTACCGACTCCTTCAGCAGCTGGTAAGCGTCGTCGCCGTTGCCGTAGAAGGTGAGTGAGAAGTCGTCGAAGATACTCCAGTCACCGCTGATGGTAGTGCTCTTGCGCACACCCACTTTGAGGTTGCCGTCATTGACGAGGGCCAGCACTCCATTGTCTACACAATATCCGGCATTGAAGAAGACGTCAGCTGCTACCATGTTGTTGGGGATGACGAAAGCCTCGCCTGTCTCTGCGTCAGTGGCAGTGCTCCAGTCGCCGCCTTCCAGTTGTGAGGTCAGACCGGCGGTATAGGGAGAAGCAATGGCGTTCTCCAGGTCGGTGGCAGCACTGGTGGCATAGATCTTGGCATATTTCGACTCGGCGTTCTGTGCCTTGTAGTTGTCGTATGCGGGCTGAGAGTTACCTGCGCGATAGAAGGCGTGCACATTGAATTTGTAGACACCCTCACGCAGCTCGCTGATCTCCTGATAAGTGTTGTAGGTCTTATTGTAGTGCTCAGCGTTTTCTTTCGGGTTGTATCCGCCGAATGTGTCGCCGCTCCATCCGTCATACTTGTTGTCGGTGAAGGTGGTGTTCTTCAGGTAGACCGATGACACATCGATAGGATTGGCCACGGTAGCCTTGTCGAGGTCTTCGAGGGCCATTTCTTTCTTGCGCTCCTCAATGGCAGTCTTGACGGTGGCGATGGCGTTGTTGAGCTCCTCGACGGTGCTGCCGGTGTTGCGGTAAGTGGCATAAACCTCAGCGGGGATGACAGCGTTGATAGCCTCAGCCTCGTTGATGATGTCTCTGAGCTGTATGGCCACCAGATAGACGGTCATGGCATTGTCATAAGCCTCGCCTGTAGCCTCGGGAATGAGTTTCCAGTCGATGAACGAGCCGTCGTCAGTGGTACAGTTAGCGGTCAGCGCGGTGTTCTCCGGATTGTCCACGCGATTGAGTCCCACGTAGCCGTTCTCAGGCTTGATGTTGGGGTTGTTTGCAGAGCCTTGCAGGCGATAGGTGTTGTTGCCCATGTCTGTGATGGCCCAGAGGAAGTCGGGCTGGTTGTTGTAGTCGACATACATGGAGATGCCGTCGTCGACAAACCACCAATACTTCCAAGCATTCTGTGTCTTGACATAGTCAGTGAGTGTCCAGTCACCGTTGCTGGTGGATGCCACTTTCACCTTCAGACCTGTCTCGCCGACACTGGCTTGTGTGCCCCAGGCGTTGCCCTGGGTGAAGAGCAGCTGGCTTCCGACGTTGTAGAAATAGTAAATCTCACCGTCTACCAAGCTTGCAAATTCTTGTGGCATGGCCGGCTTCTGCCAGACATCCTCCACAGCCTTAGCTACATTGCTGCCCAAAAGGAACAATGCGCCCAAAACGAGTAGTTTTGCAATTTTCATAAAGGTTAGTTTTAAAAGTTAATAAATTTTGCAATTGCGTGAGCAAATGCGTTATGTAAATCAATTGGTTTTTGGTCTTTGAGTGATAAGGTTAGTCGGTGTCTTGCTGTATTTGTACATAGACTTTGCTTTATTGTGCAAAGTTAATAAAAAAAACCATAAGTTTGATAATTTTATATTAAAAAAGTTTAAATAGGTGTATTTTTTACAATTAATGTATGTAGAAAGGGCATTCTGAGTGTCAGTTGACTCAAGAATGCCCTGAAAGTTGTTATCTGATGATGATTTTTTCGGTGGTCCAGTTGCCGGAGCTGTCTCTTTGTGTCTTGATATAGATGCCTTTGTTGTGCGGCCTGTCTATCTTGGCCCCATTGATGTTGTAGTAAGATGTCTGTGATGCGGTCTTTTCTATCAGTTGCGAGATGCCGTTGGTAGCGGAGTCCATTACAGCGTTGATCTCCTCCGCGGTGAGCGCCTTGCCGAACATCTGGATGTCGTCGACGAATGCTTTGAGGTATGGGTCGGATGGCAGCTGTCCTCGCCCGATATAATTGATTGTGGGCAGGATGTCGCTCGGGAGCACGCTCACCTCAGTGGTCTGCGCTGTTTTCACGCCGTCGACATAGATGACGATGCTGTCTTTCGAGACGGTTACGGCCAGGTGCTTCCATCTTGACGCGGTGAGTTTGCTCTCGCCGGAGACGGTCAGCTGTT
Source organism: uncultured Prevotellaceae bacterium (assembly GCA_946402905.1). Classification (GTDB taxonomy): domain Bacteria; phylum Bacteroidota; class Bacteroidia; order Bacteroidales; family Bacteroidaceae; genus Prevotella. Next base: position 53,523 of record CAMIYC010000014.1, read on the forward strand.
GCTCTCCGTTTTTGATGACCAGTGCGAGTGCATTGCCGTCGGAGGGTGTGAGATACATGTACTGATCGGGACCGTTGCCGAAGTCGAAAATCCTTTGGTGGCTGACGCTGGTGTTCCGCCAGTTGACCCATGCGGCGAAAGTCATTTCCTCTGCTGAAGCGATCTCATATGGCAGCTGCATATATTGTGTGGTGCCATTGAGGTTGAGTGCTTTCTGTCCTTCGGCGTGCGTGCTGGTGAAGAGGCTTTTGTCGTGATATACGGCGTCGAATTGGTTTTCAGTCTCGTCGTAGAGGTTGTCTTCCAGTTTCCACCGCGCCATGAGCGGTGCCTCAGTTGTGGGCTGGGCAGTGACGACGGCAGACATCTCCGACTGGTTGTCGCTTCGGTCGATGGCCTTGATGCGGTATTCGTAGGTGATGCCGCTGCGGCAGGTGTTGTCGAGAAACCGGGTGGCGGTGAGTTTGCGGGCGATGGTGTTCCAGTTGTCAGAGTCTTTCTCTGTCCTGACGATCATGTATCCTTCGAGGTCGGCCTCCGTGTTGGCGTTCCATTCCAGCAAGATGCTGGCCGACCTGGGCGTAGCGGTGAGTCCTGTCGGTGCCGCGGGAGCCTCCGTCTCACATTCCGCGTCGACAGGTATGATGCGCCAGAGCTGCTTGTCGGGATTGTCGAGCTTTGACTGCTGGTTGATGTTGATGCCCTGCATCACGGTGTTGGACTGCAGGGTAAGGTAGAGCGCGCTTTCGCGGTTGCGGATGTAGTAATATCCGTCGCCGGCATAGGTGAGATACCACTGTTGGTTGCTTGATGGTGTGGTGTTGCCGTAAGCGATGACGTTGGTTCCGCTTTGTGTGGAGAAATTGAGCACATCGAGATGCTTTCCGTCGTTGACCGACTTGATGTCGTAGAAGCTGTAGTCGCCGTCGACGGTATTTTCCACCGGGTAGACTTCCCATTGCTGAGTCTTGGCCCCGTTGTACTTCACCTGTGCGATGTTGGTGTTGCCGCCCGAATTGCCATGCTCTGCCAGCACATATTGAGTGGCTTTGTTCATGATTTTGTAAGTGCCGTTGATGGCTGCGGGAGGCACGTCGTCGCCCCAGGTGATGTCGATCACCCGCTCCGCGTTTTTCTGCCCTTTCTGATATCCAGTCCCTCCATGGATGGTGGTTTTCAGCTGTCGTGTGGGACCCACTCCGTCGAAGTAGACATCCTTGCCTCTTGAAATAAGGTTGTAGGAGGTGGTGTAAGCCTGTCTCTCACTGGAGCCGATGAAAGCCTTTACCCTGCCGTCGTCGTGGCGCCATACGCTGGCAGCTGTCCAGTTGGTGGGGTGTTCGGCATATCCTATTCTCACGCCATGGCGGCTGATGTCGCAGAACTCTCCTCTTGCCCTGCTGTCAAATCCCCACCAGATACCTACGGTCATGCCGTATTCGAGTCCGATGAAAGCCTCGGCCACGTTGTGCATCTCGTCGTTGTATCCCACTTTGCCGTCTTCCCGCAGCAGTTGGTGGAAAGCCTTGTAGTTGTTCATCGATCCTGCCAGTTGGTGTGTGTTGCCCCAGTCATAAACCTCTTTCCCGGGTGTGTACCATTCAGCGGCCTTGTCGTCGTTGAGCGTGTTGGCACCCACGATGGCGATGTTGCTGAAGAGCGGGTAGTCCTCCTTGAGCTTTCGGGCGATCTCGCGGCTGTTGGAAATGGTGGCACCCTCTTCGGTCCAGTAGTCAGGCTCGTTGAACGGCGATATGCCCGCCACACGGTGGTTGCTGTTGTCGTTGAGCCATTGCGCATGTGCGTTGATCATGGCCGACCAGCGGTCAACGTTGGCAGTGGCGCCGTTGCGGTAGTAGGGGTCTACCCCTGCTTCCTGGTCGGCGGTGAGCACCAGGGGCAGCGTGTCGCTGACGATGTTGAACATGTTGTTTCGCCTTTTCAGGTAGTTGGTCTGGTCGGAGGCCAGCACAGAGTCGTTGACGAGCGGCTTGGTCATACGGAAGGTGGACCTGCCGATGCCGATGTTCTCCTTGCCCATGTGGTTGATACCCTTGCGCAGGTTCTGCTCGCTGATCCAGGCTTGGTCAAGTCCCCATGTGGGATGGAAACGCTTGCCTTCAGCCGTGACGTCAAAGGCCACGGGTGCATTGGCAGGGCTTGAGGCGACGAGGTAGTCTCCGGACGATGGTATACGGTTGTTGTCTTGTGAATGGCCAGGCAATGTGAATAATATCAGAATTGCGTATAAGAGGCGTTTTTTCTTCATAAAGGTCAGATTTTGCAATGTTTTGCAAATTTACTTTTTTTTTCTGTTAATCCCACCAATGACAGGATTTTTTTGCTGTATCCCCATCTACTTTTTATGTATGTTGGTGCCGATATCATTTTTTTTATTTAAATTTGTGCCGAGTTATAATCCTTTCCTGTTTTGACAGGGCAGAGAGCCCATGATTTAATAAAACTAACCGATATGAAAATTAAATCCTTTGCTATGGCACTGACGATGCTGTTGTGTGTTTTGCCGGCTACCAGCCGTGCCAATACCACCACCACCGTAAGTCAAGTGACCCAGACCATCACGCTGAGCGACGATGTGGACTACGTCATTACCTCGGAGACCCCTTTCGCCGAAGAGGGTGTCGTCAATATTACCAACCTCGACCATGCGGTGGTCATTCTCAGTGCCCTGCGTCCATCGGAGGCCATACAGCAGTTGTCGCACATCCAGATTGACGGCCAGCGTGCCAGCAACAATGTGAATTGTCAGGTGAAAATACACAACAGGGGAAGTATCATCATGCCTTATAAGAACGACCTCCGGCCCCTGACCGTCTATTCCGAGCCCGATTTTGGAGGTGAAGCCGTGAATGACTTCGGCCTGGAAAACAGCGGCGGTTTCATGAACACGCTGAGCGACGAGAAGCTCAACAACCGCATCCGCAGCTTCAAGCTCAAGCGCGGCTATATGGTCACCTTCTCCACACAGGCCCGCGGGCGCGGCTACAGCCGTTGCTTCATCGCCGCCACCGAAGACCTCGAAGTGGCGTCGCTGCCTCTGGTGCTCGACCGCCATATCACCTCCTACCGCATCTTTAAGTGGAACGACACCAGCAAGGCCGGTCTGGCCAATGACACCCGGAGCGACCCTGTCAACAAGTTGCACGTGACCACGTGCTACTCCTTCGGGCTGGGTGAGGACCGCGGCTCCAACTGCGAGTGTGTGCCCCACCATATCTATGAAGACTGGCCCTCGGCCAGTGCGTGTGGCGGTGTGACCTACTCCCCCCACATGAAGACCAACAACGAGCCCGGCAACTCGGCCGACGACCATCCCCAGTCGGTGGACGATATCCTGAACAACTGGGAGAACCTGATGGCCACCGGCATGCGCCTTTGCTCCCCCTCCTCCCACGACGGCAGCCTCAATCATCTGCGCGCCTTTATGGACTCCATCGACGCCCGTGGCTGGCGTTGCGACATCATCGACCTGCACTGCTATTGGACGGAGGGCAGTTTCAACAATATCAAGAGCAGCTGGGTAGACCGCTATCACCGTCCCATCTGGATTTCAGAATGGGTGTGGGGCGCTTCCTGGAACAACAACGGCATCTTCGGCATCGCCACCGGCAACAACCGTGACAACCCCACTCAGAGCCAGCTCAACCAGAACAAGACCGCCGTGCAGAGCATCTGCAGCAAGCTCAACTCATGGGACTACATAGAGCGCTATTACTACTGGAACAGCGAGGCCAACTGTTCCAAACTCTATCTGAGCAACGGCACCCTCACACCGGCTGGCGAATATTATGCCGGGATGAATACCGGCGTGGGCTATAACGGCAAATATGAGTTCGTGCCTAAGAACCCGCGGATGTACGGTATCTCCGACTTCAAAGTGACCACCGAGGGCGGCACCGCCCTTGTCGCCTGGTACGACCGCAACGGCGAGTTCAACCAGTTGATGGAAGTGCAGCGCAAGGTGAAAGGCGGACAGTGGGAGGTACTGTCTGTCATCACCCCCAAGGATGGAGCCAGCCGCTACACCTATACCGACGAGGCCTACGCCGAGGGAACCCTTTACCGCGTGCATATCATTGACCTCGAAGGTGTGGAGCGGTTTACCAACGACGACATTGAAGCCGGTGATGTCTATCCTGGCGACGAACCATTGTATCTTGGCGGCAACCTGTTGACCAACGGCGCTTTCGACCTTGGGAGCCAGGATTGGCAGAACGGTGCAGGCTCCGCGCTCACGCAGCCTTATTTCCAGGTGGTGCGTGAGGGAGGCTGCGACGGTGGTTCCTACCTGCAGTGTTATGGCAACGGAGGTGTCAACGATCAAGCCTCACTGAAGCGCCTTGTCGGGATCCAACCCCATCAAGACTACTATTTCAGGGTGGCTGCCCGCAATGGCGGCAGCTATATGAAGGTCAGCCTCACGGATAACGGTACGTCTGAAAGCCAGGTGGTCTCTACCGTCAGTGCCACGTCCGACTGGCAGCGCCATGCTTCCGTGTTCAACAGCGGCGACTTCACTCAGCTGCTCCTGGCCTACCGCTGGCTGGGTGCTCAGGCACAAATCGACGAGGTAGAGCTGCGTCCGCTCTTCAAGACCCAGGAAGAGGCCATCGCCCATGGTGTGGCAATGGCCCGTGCCAAGACCGAGGCGCTGAAAACCTACAACGTCACCCTGCCCACTCTCAATGATGAACTGGACGTCATACTCTCCTCCGTGAGCGGCACCGACCGTGACGCTCTCACCACGCTGAGTGAAGCTGTGAATGAAGCCTTGTCGGCATTGAATGGCAAGAATGTCTCCGACTCGTTGATGCAGGTGGCTGCCGCCGTCAGCGACATGAAGTTTGACGGACAGGACGACCTGCTTGACGCGATGCAGGCCATGCGCGAGGCTACCACCGCACGGGCGATGAATGAGAGTCGCCGCCAGTTGTCTGAAGCCCTTCAGAATTTTCTGCCGTTGGCAGAGGCAGGAATACAACCAGTGCAACCCCGTTTTGCCTCAGCCAACGGGTGGGAAGTGAAGGCAGGCACCTATACCGCCGGCGACCAGCGCCTGAATACCGTGGGTGGCAAGACCTGCTGGAATGCCTGGTGGTCGGGCATTAACGCCGCTGTGGGCAAGAACCGCACGATGGAGATCCGGCAGCACATTGATGACGTGCCCGAGGGACTCTACGCCCTGGAGTGCAAAGCCACGACCCAACACTACTGCCTGAGTGACCAACACGGCTATCTGGTACATTCCGGCGACACCGTCTGCACACCCACTTTGACGTACGACTATTTCGACCTGCCCACCGTGGGCAATATGTGGCAGACCCTGACCACCCAGCCCGTCTATGTGGAGGAGGGTGGCCGGCTCACCATCGGCTTTGTCGGTTCGAAAGCCGGGGCCGTCGACAATGCCTGGCGCGCTGTCGGTGATGTCAACAGTACGGGCGACAAGCGTGAGGGCTGGTGGTGCGCCACCGACTTCGTGCTGCGCTTCCATCCTCTGCACAAAGCCGTGGTGACACCACAAGCGTGGGGCACGGTCTGTCTGCCCTATGCCTATGCGGTGCCCGAGGGAGCCCATTTCTATCAGATTGCCGGCGTGTCGGAAGATCTGACGAAATTGTATATCGAGGAAATCACAGAGGTGGAGGCAGGCAAGCCCTGCATTTATGTCTCCGACCATGCTGACATGACGTTTTATGAATATGGCGACGCTGTGAAATCGCCCCTCAGCGACACGAAAGAGAATGGCCTGAGAGGATTTTTTGAGACCTCCACCACAGCCCCTTCCAACTCCTACGTGCTTCGCGATGGCAGTTGGTGGCGGGTGACCGGCGACCGTCCGGAGATAGAGGACTATAGTGCCATCATCTACAAGATAGACCGGGTGCCGGTGCTCAGTGCCTGGACGGGTATGTCGATGGATATCCACGACGACCTGAACGCTATCCATACGGTGAGGTCTGCTTCGTCGCAGCCTGATGGTATCTATACCCTTGGCGGCCAGCGCGTGTCGGCGCCTCGTGGCGTACATATAGAAGTGAAAGACGGACAAGCAAGGAAATATATTCCCTGACCTCCCGCAATAGATGTATTTCATCTGAGAGTGCGGCTTTGTCATATTTTAGCTTGCGTTTGCCATCATATTGAAATAATGTGTAATTATAAGTAATCATGCGCAACATGAGAGATCTGAAACTTTGTATAGTTTTGTTATTTTTTGCAGGATTGACACCTGTCTATGCTCAAGAATGGACCGATGTGACCGACTATGTGCTCACCAACCCTGGGTTTGACAACAACAGTAAGGAGGGCTGGATGTGGAACAGTGACGCCACATCGCAGACCTCCAACTATGGATGTATGGAGTTCTGGAACGGACAGTTTGACATCTGGCAGTCGCTGGCCGGCCTGCCCCAAGGCAGATACCGTGTGAGTGTACAGGCTTTCTACCGCACTACAGATAATAATGTGGCCTATCCCGCCTATCAGGCGGGCGACGAGGAGGTGACGGCCTTTCTGTATGCCGGCGGCTCTATGCAGCCCCTGGTCAGTGTCTATTCTTTCTCTTTCGATGAGAAGCTCAGCGGTACGTGGACGCCCGACAACCAGCATTATTATCCCAACAACATGTCGACGGCTTCGCAGGCTTTCGCAAAGGGTGCGTATATGAATGTGATGGAGTTTGAACTGACCGACTTCTTTTACCTGGGCATCATGGCCGATATGCATCAGCAGTCAAACTGGTGTATTTTTGACAACTTCAAACTGGAATATCAAGGCACGCTCGAGATGCCCACCCAGATGGAGGTGGTGACAGGGCAGACGCAGCTCGTCGCCGGACAGACGGGCTGGTGTGATATTTCTGTCACCCCTGCCAATGCCCTTCGGCCTAAAGTCAGTTGGTCGTCGAGCGACCCCTCCGTGGTCGACGTACAGCCCGACGGCACGTTGACCGCCCGGAGCAAAGGCACCGCCGTGATCACGGCCACCAGTCAGAGCGACCCCACGCTGTCGGCCTCGGTCACCATCACCGTCTTGTCGGCAGATGACCTGCAGTGGATCGACGTGACGGATATCTACCTGACCAACCCCCGTTTTGACGACAACAGGACAGAAGGATGGGAGTGGTACAGCGACGCCTCATCGCAGACATGCAACTATGGCTGTATGGAGTTCTGGAATGGTTACTTCTCCTTTTACCAGGAGATACCAGATCTGCCCGAAGGCATATACCGGCTCTCGGCCCAGGGCTTTTACCGCACGGGCGACAATGGATATGCCTATTTTGATTATATTCGCGGATACGAGGTTGTCACCGCCGAGTTGTTTGCCGGCGATCAGCGCACTCTGCTCCCCAGTATATACTCTTCCTCGTCGAGCCAGTTCTCACCCGACTGTTGGAGTCCTGACCGGCGTACGTACTATCCCGACAACATGAAGTCGGCCAGCGAGGCCTTCGGTCGCGGCGAGTATCCCGTCTCGGTCATTTTCCATGCCGATGGCCTTACCACATTAGGTATAGAGAATAATTCCTACAACTACTCCAACTGGTGTATCTTTGACAATTTCAAGCTGGAATTCAACGGCGAGATCGTCAAGGCTACACAGGTGGAGGTGCGGGCGGAGCATACCGACCTGATTGTCGGCGAGACCACCCAGTGTGAGGCTGTCGTCACCCCTGCGAATGCGACGATGAAGAAAGTGACCTGGACGTCAGACCAAGAGCAAGTGGCCACCGTCGACGAGTGGGGAAGAGTGACAGCAGTGGGGGAGGGCAGTGCGACGATCTTCGCCACTACCACCGACGGCACCAACCTGTCGGGCAGCGTGACTGTCACCGTGACCGACCGTCCCGCCACCGCCTCCAGCCTGATTGTCAATGAAGTGATGGTGTCGAACGTGGATGAGTATGTCAGTCCGGCCAACAATTTCGACAGTTGGGTGGAGCTGTACAACCCCACCGACCAGGCAGTGAGCCTCGCCGGTCTCTGGCTCAGTGACAATGCTGCCAACCTGCGGCAGTGGAAAGTGCCTGTTGATGTAGGTATACTGCCAGCCAAAGGCTATAAGGTGATATGGTTTGACAACAATGACAATGCCCCCACCAATGTCCCGTTCGGTCTCGATGTTGACGGAGGCACCCTCTATGTGAGTGATGGTGCCGGACAGCAGATTCTGGCACAGGACTATCCTGAGGGCGTGGAGCGTGTGAGCTATGCCCGCACCACCGACGGTGGCGAGAACTGGTCGATGACCGGCAGTCCCACCCCCGGTGCCACCAATGCCACCTCTGACTTTGCCATGGAGCAGTTGTCCGCCCCCGTCGTCGACCAGCCCTCGCAACTGATACGCGTGCCTATCGGCATGAACGTCCATATACCCGAAGGCTGCACCCTGCGCTACACCGTCGACGGCACCCTGCCCACGCTGCGCAACGGCGAGACCAGCAGCAGTGGCTATTTCACCATCAACAATAGCGTCAGCTACCGCTTCCGCCTCTTTGCCGACGGCAAGTTGCCCTCGCGTGTCACCACGCGCTCGTTTGTTCTTTACGACCGCGACTATACTCTGCCTATCGTATCCGTAGTCAGCGACCCCCGCTTCCTCTACGACGACAGCCTGGGCGTGCTGGTGCGTGGTGTGAACGGCCGTCCAGGCAACGGCCAGTCCTCTCCCTGCAACTGGAACATGGACTGGGACCGCCCTGTCAATTTCTCTTACCTCACTGCCGACGGCGAGATGACACTCAACCAGGATGTCAACCTGGAGATGTGCGGTGGCTGGAGTCGCGCCTTCTATCCCCATGCCTTCAAGCTGAAAGGCAGCAAGGAGATGGGCGGTGACAAGAACCTGCCTTATCCATTCTTCACCGACAAGCCCTATATCCGCAACCGCACCCTGCAGATACGCAATGGCGGCAATGACAACATTTGCCGTTTCAAGGATCCTGCCCTGCAGTATATCATACAGACCTCGGGGGTGGACCTCGATGTGCAGAGTTACGAGCCTGTGCATGAGTTCATCAACGGCGATTATGTCGGTGTGCTCAATATCAGGGAGCCCAACAACAAACACTATGTCTATGCCAACTACGGCTGGGACGACGATGAGATCGACCAGTTTGAGATGTCGCCCGACTCGGGCTATGTGCAGAAGTGCGGCACTGCCGACTCGTATCTCGAACTGGTGGATGTCTTGTCGGCCAATGCCGCTAACAGCGACACCTATGCAGAGATCTGCCGGATGCTCGACATCGACGAGTATGCCTACTATATGGCTATGGAAATGTATCTCGGCAACTGGGACTGGCCCCAGAACAATGTGAAGGGCTTCAGGCATAAGGATGAAGGCAGATACCGTTTTGTGACCTTCGACCTCGACGGTGCGCTGAGCACCACCGACCCTTTCAATGTCTTCATGCAGAAAGAGTATTACACCTTCGATGACCTTTATCCACGCTCGCTGGGCAATATCACTGACCGGATACGCTTTGTGACTCTCTTCCGCAATATGCTGGCCAATGATAAGTTCCGGCGCCAGTTTATCGACGCCTACTGCCTGATGGGCGGCAGCGTTTTTGAACAGAACCGTGTAGATCAGATCATCACGGAATTGTCCGACCGTGTCAATCCCGCGATGGCCTTGGAAGGTATTTCGGTAGATGGCACCGCCAACACGATACGCCGCGAGTTGCGCAACCGCGTAGGCGCCATGTCGGACGCATTGCGCTCGTATTCTGCCTTCGGGCTCTCAGGCACGCAGCCACAGCGGGTGAGCCTTGCCACCAACGTGGTCGGAGCTACCCTCTTTGTCAACAATCTCCCGGTACCCACAGGTCAGTTTGACGGTCATTTGTTCAAGCCGATGACCATCAAGGCCGTCTCTCCCGCAGGCTATGTGTTTGAAGGATGGCTCAAGGAGACCTACGGCAGAGCCACTGGCAACGGTTCCAACTACTATTCGCGTGATGCAGAGATCCGTCTGCCCGACGGTGACATGGCTTTGACGGCCTGTTTCCGTGCGCTCACTGCCGACGAGCGTGAGAGCCGGGGCTATACTCCTGTATGTATTAATGAGGTGAGTGGCAGCAACAGTGTGTTCATCAATGAGTATGGCAAGAAAAACGACTGGGTGGAGTTGTACAACAACACCGACAAGCCTGTCGACGTGGAAGGTATGTATCTGACCGACGACCTTGCCGCTCCGATGAAATATATGATCTCCAAAGCCGGGACGGAGGCAAATACCGTCATCCCTGCCCATGGCCATCTGATTATCTGGTGCGACAACCTGGCCACTACGTCGCGTGGACTGCATGCCCCGTTTAAGATCAGTGCCAACGGCGGGGTGATGATGCTCTCGGCCGCCGACCAGAGTTGGCGCGACCTGATGCGTGTGGATGCCCATGACGGCAACTCTACCGTGGGGCGTTATCCCGACGGTTGCAAGGACGTCTATATGATGAATGTGCCCACCATAGAAAAAGCCAATGTCACGAGCAGTTATGTGACCCGTGTGGATCAAAGTGGACTCAATGGTATCCGCCAGACCTCCGCTGATGCCGATCTGCGCTTATGCTATGCCGCAGAGCAGTTGGTCGTCAAAGGGACCCAGTCCTCGTCAGTGCAAGTCATCGTGAGTGGCGCTGACGGTACGCTTCTTGTCCGGCAGGCGGCACGTCTGACAGGCGGCACGGCACATGTAGACGTGAGCCATCTGCCTCATGGTCTTTATGTGGCTCAGGTCTATGACCAACGTGGCCGGTGTGTCACTTGTAAGTTTGTGAGATAATGAAAATCAGGAGTTGAGTGGTTTTGCTCAACTCCTGATTTTCGAAAACAGTATAGTAATTAGGTGCTGATCAGGTGGATCCGCTGAATGTCTAATACAACAGGAGCAGGCCCGCGAAGCCGGCAAAGCAGATCATGAGGATGGGGTTGATTTTCATGACACGCGTGCCTATGAAGGTGGCGATGAACAGTGCCACGCTGATGCAGAACTGCCATGGATTTTCGGCAAAGGATGAAAAATTATCCTTGTTCATCAACAGCAGGGCTGCAGCTGCGAGCAGTCCCACCACGGCCGGGCGTAGCGTGCTGAACACACTTTTCACGATGGGTGTGTCCATGTATTTGAGAAACATCCTGGCGATGAGCACCATGAGGATGAACGACGGGAGGATGAGTGCCCCTGTGGCGGTGATGCTGCCCAGGACGGCCATCGTGTCGCTCATGCCGGCGTTCTTGATGGCGGTATAGCCGCAGTAAGTGGCCGAGTTGATCCCGATGGGTCCAGGTGTCATCTGACTGATGGCCACGATGTTGGTAAACTCGGCCGAAGTCATCCATGCGTGTTCGCGCACCACTTCGGTCTGAATGAGCGAGAGCATGCCGTATCCTCCTCCGAATCCGAAGAGACCGATATAGAAGAATGTGAAGAAGAGTGTCAGGAAGATCATTGCTCTGTGGGTTTTACGAATTGTCCATACAAGTACCCCCCCAATGCTGCCAGCAGGATGATGACGACAGGATTGACCCCCATGAGCCAGATGGCCAGTGCACCGGCGATCGGTATCCAGCAGTTGGCGAGGCTGATGCCGGCTTTTCGGGCGAGGCTGAACGTAGGCGCCGCTATGAGGGCTACCACAGCCGGTCGTATGCCTCGGAAGATAGACTCCACCACGGTGTTGTCCTTGAACTGTGCGAAAAACATGGCGATCAGCAGGATGATGATGAATGAAGGCAAGGCGGTGCCCAGCATAGAGCAAACGGCACCCGGTATCTTGCGCAGCTTATAGCCGATGAAGACGCTCATATTGATGGCGAGCACACCCGGACAGCTCTGTGCGATGGCAATGATGTCGAGAAACTCCTCGCGCCGGAGCCAGTGGTGCTTGTCGACCACCTCATTCTCCACAATAGGAATCATGGCGTATCCACCCCCGAGGGTGAATGCGCCAATCTTGAAAAAAGTCTTGAAACTGTCGATATAAAAACGGTCCATCAGTGCTGGTGGTTTTATGGGATGCCCATTATTTCCTCTTTTCTATCCAGCGGTAGGCATTGACGAATGCCTCGATCCACGGTGTCACCTCGTCGTTGCGGCGCTGTGCGGGATACCATGCGTTCTGCCAGGGGAAGATGGCACGCTCCAGGTGGGGCATCATGGCCAGATGACGGCCGTCGCGGCTGCAGATACCAGCCACGCTGTAGTCAGAGCCGTTGGGGTTGCCGGGATACTCGTCATAGGTATATTTTGCGACGATGCCATAACTGCTCTCCGGTTCGGGGAGTGAGAACTTGCCCTCACCGTGTGCCACCCAGATGCCCAGTCGGCATCCGCTCAGCGAGCCCAGCATCACGCTGTCGTTTTGCGGGATGGTGAGTCCCAGGAATTTGCTCTCGAATTTTCGCGAGTCGTTATGCAGCATGCGTGCCTTGTGCTCATGCTCGGGGTTGATGAGGTTGAGCTCCACCATCAGCTGGCAGCCGTTGCAGATACCGAGCGAGAGCGTGTCGGGGCGTGCATAGAACCGCTCCAGCGCCTCTTTGGCTTTGGGGTTGTAGAGGAAAGCCCCGGCCCATCCTTTTGCGCTTCCGAGCACGTCGCTGTTGGAGAATCCGCCGCAGAAGACGATCATCGAGATGTCGTCGAGGGTTTCGCGCCCGCTGATGAGGTCGGTCATCATCACGTCTTTCACGTCAAATCCAGCCAGATAGAGCGAATAGGCCATCTCACGCTCGCCGTTGGTGCCTTTCTCGCGGATGATGGCAGCCTTGATGCCTGATGTCCCTTTGCGGTTGAAGCGCAGATAATACTGTGAGAGACGGCCTTTGAACTGGTCGTTGAATTTCATCCGCAGCGGTTGTTTCTTGTAATTGTCGAAGCGCTTCCTCGCACAGCCGTTCATGCTCTGGCGACGGTCGAGCAGGTAGGAAGTCTTATACCAGGTGTCGCGCAGGCGGTCGATGTCGAAGGTGTGCTCATAGTCGTCTTTCTTGACGGTGATGACACGCTCTTTGGGTGTCGGATAGCCGATCTTGGCAAATCCCACGCCTACGTCTTCGAGGTATTCCTTCATCTCAAACTTGTGCTCGTCGCTCACCTGTATCACCACGCCGGGGTTTTCGGCGAAGAGGATGCGCACGAGGTCGTCGTCCTTCATGTTGTAGAGGTTGATGTGCATGCCTCCCTCCTGATTGGCGAAGCACATCTCCAGGAGCGTGGTGATAAGACCGCCGGCGCTGATGTCATGGCCTGCCATGATCCAGCCTTTGTCGATCATATACTGGATGGCCTCGAAGCAGCCGGCGAAGTATTCTGCGTTTTTGACGGTGGGCACGTCGTCGCCCACCTTGCCCTGTGTCTGTGCCAGGGCCGAGCCGCCGAGGTGCAGCGTGTCGAAGCTGAAGTCGATATGATAGAGCGATGAGTTCTTGTCGTTGACCATGACCGGTGACACCACCTTGCGGATGTCGGACACCTCGCCGCCGCTGGTCACGATGACGGTGCCCGGTGAGATGATTTTCTCGCCGTTGGGATACTGCTGGCTTAGCGAGAGGGAGTCTTTGCCCGTGGGTACGTTGATGTGCAGGGCGCAGCAGAAGTCGCTGAGAGCCTTGACGGCGGCATAGAGACGTGCGTCCTCTCCCTCTTGTGAGCGGCAGGGCCACATCCAGTTGGCTGAGAGCGACAGACTCTTCATGCCGTCGGCCAGTGGTGCCCAAACGATGTTGGTGAGCGACTCGGCCACTGACAGCACACTGCCCGCCTCTGGCGAGGCCAGTCCGGCCTGCGGGGCGTGGCCCAGTGCGGTGGCTATGCCGCGTATGCCCCTGTAGTCGAGGGCGACGACGCCGCAGTCAGAGAGCGGCAGCTGTATCTCGCCCTGACATTGCTGCCGGGCGATTTTTCCCGTGACGGAGCGGTCTACCTTGTTGGTGAGCCAGTCTTTGCAGGCCACAGCCTCCAGCTGGAGCACCCGGTCAAGGTATGTGTCAATCTGCCGGATGTCGTATTGTCCGTCGGCATAATGCCGCTCCACGGTGCGGTCTCTCATGATGGTCTTGGGCGAGTGGCCGAACATCTGCGCCACGTCGAGGTCGAAGGGCTTCACGCCGTCGCCCTGTACGAAGGAGAAGTGGGCATCGCCGGTGGTCTCGCCCACCACGTAGAGTGGTGCGCGTTCACGCTCGGCTATGCGCCTTACGTGCTCGATATGCTGTTCGTCGATGAGCAGTCCCATGCGCTCCTGACTCTCATTGGCGATGATTTCCTTGGCTGAGAGGGTGGTGTCGCCGATGGGCAACTGTGTCATGTCGATAGCGCCGCCACATTCCTCGACCAACTCCGACAGACAGTTGAGGTGTCCGGCCGAACCGTGGTCGTGGATGCTGACCACGGGATTGACCTCCTCCTCGCAGAGCGCACGCACCAGATTGTAGGCACGTTTCTGCATTTCGGGGTTGGCGCGCTGCACGGCATTAAGTTCGATACCGTTGGAGTAGCGTCCCGTGTCGACGGATGAGACGGAGCCGCCGCCCAGACCGATGCGATAGTTGTCTCCACCCACGACGACGATCTTATTGCCTTTCTGCGGTTCCTTTTTCAGACAGTCGCGCTTGGTGCCGTAGCCCACGCCGCCTGCCAGCATAATCACCTTGTCGTATGCATATTTCTCCGCGCCCTCCTGATGCTCGAAAGTGAGCACTGATCCGCAGATGAGCGGCTGGCCGAATTTGTTGCCGAAGTCAGAGGCTCCGTTGGAGGCTTTGATGAGAATTTGCTCCGGCGACTGGTACAGCCACTGGCGTACGGGCAGGATGTCCTCCCAGTCGCGCTCCACGCCGTCGTCGTCTTTCAGACGGGGATAGGCTGTCATGTAGACCGCCGTGCCTGCGATGGGCCATGAGCCGGTGCCACCGCCCATGCGGTCGCGTATCTCGCCTCCCGTACCGGTGGCCGCGCCGTTGAACGGCTCGACGGTGGTGGGGAAGTTGTGGGTCTCGGCTTTGAGGGATATAACGCTCTCCACCTCTTTTTCTACGAAATAGTCTGAGGTGGACTGGTCCTTGGGTGCGAACTGCTGTACCATGGGGCCTTGTGCGAAGGCTACGTTGTCCTTGTAGGCGGAGAGTATCTTGTTGGGGTTCTCCCGGGTGGTCTTTTTGATCATCGCGAAGAGTGACGATTCCATCTCCTTGCCGTCGATGATGAAGGTGCCGCCGAAGATCTTGTGGCGGCAGTGCTCAGAGTTGATCTGGGCGAAGCCGAAGATCTCGGAGTCAGTCAGCGGCCGTCCGAGCTGTTGCTCTATCTGGTGCAGATAGTCGATTTCCTCAGGCGAGAGGGCGAGTCCTTCCTGCTCGTTGTATTCCTCCAGGTTTTGTATGTGCTTGATGGGTTCGGGCTGGTGGTTGACGGTGAAGATGTCCTGGTCGAGTCCCTTGTACATGCGCTGGAGCATGGGGTCGTGCTCTGCGTCGGGGTTGTCGACGGGAAAATATTCCTCGATGCGTGAGATGCCGCTGAGACTCATGTTCTGAGTGATTTCCACGGCATTGGTGCTCCAGGGGGTGACCATTTCGCGGCGCGGGCCTACGAAGTAGCCATTCATGCTTTCTGCGTTGACGACTTGGGCATCACCAAAGAGCCAGCAGAGGGCTTGGGTCTCCTCATTGGTCAACTGGTGGTCAACTTTGGCTGCGATGATGCTCTGGGTGGGGGTTCTGAAGAAATAAATCATATATGTTGGTGTTATGACAATTTGGGTGCAAAGATACATAAAAATGCTGAGAATGTCTGCCTGTTATGCTGGAAAAGAAAGAAAAACCTATGGATACCATTTGTTGGACAGTCGTGTCTATTGGTTAATAGCAGTTGTCTTTCAACCGTAGAGGCATTTCGTGTTTTTTTGAAAAAGGGAACCACCGCAAATGGTTGTTGTTTTGAAAAAGGATGTCGCATTCTTGCTTACTGATCCCCATTTGTGGGTATGTGAAGCGATAAATTGTAATAATTACAATCGTTATTGTTGCAAAATGAAAGAAAAAATGCTTTGTTTATTGTAAATATGTAAGCAATATACGTAAAAATAGTTAGATGTGTTAAATATGATAAAAAATTTACCGATAGTGATACAACCTATTGAAAAAAATATTATATTTGCGGTGGTAACCCCAAAACATAAAAACAATGCAAGAGATAGACAAACTGGATACTATTCAGCACTGTCTGGATGAGTATATGATTCATCTGGGCAAGCATGAGATAGATGAGATAGAGGCCAACTCGGCTTTGGCTCATGCAGGAGTGCTCAATGATGACGAACCGTCGCCTGGGCGGCCATTGCGGGAGATCCTGATGCGCTTGCGAGACAGCAACAAACTGCCACAGAACATCATCCAAAGATATGGTATGTGGAAAATCAGGATATCCAATTCAATTGCCAAAATGCCACTTTTTTATCAGTTCTAATAGGGAGTGTCCATATCGATGGACACTCCTTTTGCATGCTTATGCATAAAAATCGATCAGTTGCTGAAGTTGATCGAAAAAAGAAGCATGTGTTTTTTATTTCAAAATGAAGGTGTCCTTTTGGGCTGAGCCGTTTCTCGGGGGAGAGCAACCTCTAACTTAGAGTAATAAACTGACCATCTTCACAGGAACTGGAGGTGTTTTGATCAAGAATGACTTTGAATGTGAGAAAGGTGCTGTCTTGGAAATCAAAAGGAAAGACAATGGACAATATGTTTTTCCTGGTAATTAAAAACCTTTAACCATCATAAAAATAATGAAAACAATTCATCATTTCCTATTCGTCATCATTGTTACCAGTTTGTTTCCCCATTATGTAAAGAGTCAAGAAATCCAAGAGAATTATCTTCAAGACGGACTCTATTGGAAATATAGAATGGCAGGAATGTATAATTTTCTTCACTATTGTATAGACTCCTCGTATGCCATAAGTTTTGAAATAAGCGGGTCTGTCGAATGGAGAGCGAAAAAATACTGGAATATGCAGTTTATCAGGACTAGCACTGATCATGATGTCACGACAGGTGTGCCAGACTCCTGCTACTATTATTACCATTATCCCCAAAGAAAATATACTTACATCAAGATCAGGGAGGAAGAAGGCAGAATACTAGTAGACGAGGAGGAATACCTCGGTCTGTTGGCAGACAGCTCTTGGTGGAAATATGATGGAGACGCAAGTTATATTCCATACGAGAAAACAGATGACGGAGAGCTGGTGTTGTATAACTTTAACAAAGAGACGGGCGACATCTACAGTGCAGTGGAGGGTCATGACACGGTTTGGGTCAGCATGGCAGACACTATGGTGATGGATGACAACAGCCGTCGACGGCATCTCATACTGAGCAACGGCTATGAACTGATAGAGGGCATCGGGTGTATTAACTCTCCAGGTTTCTTTTTGTTCTACCTGAACCCCTATCATGATTTCCTCGATTTCGCCGTGCTGGTATGCCATTTTAAAAGCGGCTCACCCTTCATTTTCACCCAGGATTTTGTGGAGAAAGCGACCGAAGCCGTCGATGAATATGTGAAAAACCGTGTCCTTGTTGATTGTCCCGACGATAACCACCCCCACCTGATAGACTTAGGCCTGCCGAGTGGTGTGCTGTGGTCATGCTGCAATGTCGGTGCGGAGTCACCGGGAGAAAGAGGCGATTTATACTCTTGGGGCGAGACGGAGGTGAAAGATAGTTACACAGCCGGTGATTATATGTATTTTAATACCGGCAGGTATTACAACGATGAGCAAGGCCCTTGCATCAGCGGCACGCAGTATGACGCGGCATACGTCAACTGGGGTGAAGAGTGGCGCATGCCGACGGCTTCGGAGATAGACGAGCTGGCGCATTACTGTAGCCATGAGATGATAGACGACCTGTATTCGCTGGTGATGAAGGTGACGGGACCCAACGGAAAAAGTATCTTCATTCCTTTTAAGGAAAACAGCCGTCTCGAGGCACTCTGGAGTGGTGACATCTTTCCGTTTCACTATGACTTCGCCCATGCATTGCGTCTTGAAAGATATACTTCCCTCAAATTTATGGGCATTTACACTGCGTATAACGGTGTTCCTGTCCGGCCTGTTTCCGCTGAGACAACACCTATCACGGTGATTCATGAAACGACCGTCAATTCTTTGCAGGGTGTATACGATGTCTTTGGCAGGAAAATATCAGATTCGACGAATGAGACCCAGCATCTGCCACCAGGCATATATATCATAGGAGGAAAGAAAGTGTTGTTGAAATAAATATTCTAAAAAAACGCAGGGGCTCGCGTTCAAGTCCCTGCGTTTTGAAAATAATCCTGTAATTCACCGTTATTCTTTCGGAGCCTCATCTATCAACTCCATAAACTGGTCGAGCTTCGGAGTGATGATGATCTGTGTGCGGCGGTTGCGCTGCTTGCCCACCTCGGTATCGTTGGTGGTCAGCGGATTGTACTCGCCACGGCCACCGGCTGTGAGGCGTTTGGGGTCGACCCCATAGTTGTTCTGCAGATACTGCACCACGCTCGAGGCGCGCAGACAGCTCAGGTCCCAGTTGTTGCGGATATTCTCACGGGTGATAGGCACATTGTCGGTATTGCCTTCCACCAGCACGTCATATTCGCTGTAGTCCATGATGATCTTGGCTATCTTGCTCAGAGTCTCAGCGGCACGGTTGTTGATCTCATAGCTGCCGCTCTTGTAGAGCATATTATCAGCCAGCGAGATATACACCACACCCTTGAGCACCTGTACATCCACCTCTTTCATCTCTTCTTTGCTCAGCGAGCGGGTCAGGTTGTTGGTGAGCACCATGTTGAGAGAGTCGCTCTTGCTCTTCACCTCCACGAGATGACGGATATATTGATTCGACTCATTGATCTGGTCTACCAGCTTCTCTATGCTCACATTATTCTGACTGGCATTGTTGAGACTCTTATCGAGCGACTTCTGCAGACTGTTGTTAGTACGCTTGGCTTGTGCCAACTGCTCTTCAAGACTCTTTACACGGGCGTTGGCTGCGGCCAACTGTTCCTTAGCGTCCTGATAATTACCGGTGAGGGTCTGGTTCTCGCTCCTGCAGTTGAGGAGCTCCTTTTTGCTCGCACAGCTGGTCATCAGCATGCCCACGGCAAGCAAAGAGACAAATAAAATGTTCTTTTTCATATTTTCCTGAAATTGATTAATACTATTTTTACCTTCTACTCTGACGAGCCTTGCACGTCACTTCTATTATTAAACGATTGAATCGGCAAAAAGTTGACCGTCGTTAGAGATTTTTAACCATCCAGACACCGCTTTATCGAATATTAACAACCTGATGGACATACATGAATTCTCAGTCATCCTTTAAAGGTCGGCAAGCGGCCTCAAAATCAAAAAAAATTGATAGTAAAATTGACCAAAAATAGAAGCAAAGTGAAGATTTTATATTCAATTTTGAAAGATTATGAGCGCAGTCAACTCTGGGAACGCGGGCGTCCTCGCCCGCATCTGCGGCGGGCGAGGACGCCCGCGTTCCCAGGCAAAGTAGTGAAATAACAGCTTAGTTATATAGAAGCGACCCTAAAAACGAGCTATGACTAAGTGGTTACTTCAAATGCGTTCATTTGGAGTTAGGACACTTTGTTTTCCCTCTGGTCTGAAAAATGGAGGCTATAATAGGCATGTAATTCCCAGATTTTATTTAAATTTGCAGAGCCGTCATCCACATTCAGGATATGAGAATCATTTTTTTCATATCGGGTAGGATGGTCGGACTGGTCTGATGTTTTAGCGATGATAACTGGGTCATGATCGAGAAAATGAGAAAGGTATTATATATTATAATAATGTGGTCAGGGCTTGCTTCATGTCATGCCCAACAGCATTATTACAGTCTGAAATTCACTTTGTCTGCGAAGAACTTCGTCGACAGTATTCCCATAGAGTTTTCCGATCAGCAAATCTATCTCTATGGTGAAGTGGACGGAAGGCGGTGCCGATTTTGTCTGGATACAGGTTCGAGTCAGGGTATTGTGTATTACGGAAGCGATTTTCCGTATGGCAAGGTCCTTGGCGAGATCAAGTCGCATGATGCAAATGGCAAGGTGAGCATGGTGAAGGTGGCGCAGTATCCCGATTTCACCATCGGACATTTGACCATCCGTGGCTATTCCGGTTCATTGATACGCACCTCTGTGATTCCCCAGAATTATGATGCCATCATCGGCTTCGACCTGTTCAATAAAGGATTGTGTGCCAAGATTGACGCCAAGGAGCAGTTGCTGATCCTGACCGACCGCCGTGACTTTTTCGACGACGAGGAGGGCTTCCCCGTGAAATACCGTTTGCTCCGCTGGGTGCCACAGATCAAACTTTCTCCTTTTCCCGGTTTTACCGACGAGGCACGCTTCGACACGGGAAGCCGCCGGCTCTATGAGATGAGCGGCAGCAGTCTGAGAAAGCTGGAGGCCGTTTTTCCCGAGTTTGGCACCCAGATAGAGGGGCGCAGCTATGGCCATCGGGCTATCGGCAGTTTCGGAACGGAGAATAAAGAAGACGTGTCTTTTCTGAGTCTTGATGCCTTGGTGATCGGCGGCCATTCTTTTCGCGACCTGCACACCATGACCACACAGGGGCATTCGAGGGTGGGGGCCGCTATCCTCGACTATGGTCCGGTCATCATCCGTCCCCACCGCAAGGAGATCGTCTTCCAGCCCTATAGTGAAAGCGTGGAGACATGGGTGAGCAACAAGCAGATGGATATCGCCTTTGTGCCGCAGAACGGAAGGGCCGTCGTAGGACTCGTCTGGGAGCGGAGCATACATTATCAGAACGGATTCCGGCAGGGAGATGTCATCCTGAGTATCGACGGCAAGCCCGTCAACACATTCGCACAGTTTATCTCTTTCCCTTTTATCAACGGCAGGAGACACCGTTTTATGGTGATGGGCGCCAATGGCGTGATCAGGACTATAGAAAGCGAAAGATGACTTCTTTCGCTCCTTTTTGGGGGTATCCGCAGGGTTTACACTTGATTTATGTCAAGAATCCCGAAAATTTTCGTC
>CAMIYC010000015.1 GCA_946402905.1 uncultured Prevotellaceae bacterium
TGGGTCTTCGACAAATCTCTTGATAAATAATTTGTTATAATCTCTGTAAAGGTGGGCTTCAGTTATTAAATTAAGAAATAATGAGGGCTATTCACATTTCCGGTAGAACTGTATGAGGGCGGCCCTGGGTATGCCCATCCTGACGGCGGTGTCAAGATCCTGTCTTGCTTCTTTGGTTTTCTTCATCCTGATCCTCACGTCGGCCCTTGAGATGACATGATCGGTATTGGAGGGTTCCAGGCGCATGGCCTGAGAATAGTCATATTCTGCCACGTCAAACATTTTGCGCTCCACTTCGATGCCTGCCCTCGCCGCATAGACGATGGCACTGTCGGGATACTGCTCAACAAGTCGGTTCATGATGTTCAGGGCCTCGGTGTAGTGCATGTCTTTCTGATTGAGCAGAGCCAGCCCGAGTTGTCCACTGAGATGGTTGGGCACGATTTTTAACATGGCCTCGTAATCTTTCCGCGCGAATTTATATCGGTTCAGTTTTTCATTGACATAGGCGCGGAAATAGAGTGCGGCCACATTCGTAGGATCCTTGGCCAGGATGATGTCATATTCTCTTTTGGCATAGTCCCACTGCTCGAGCAGCATGTTCCACGAAGCCTTCTTCAGCCTCAGGTCTGCATTGTCGGGGAATTTGGTAACGAGTTTTGTCGCTTCCTCCAGCGAGTCGCGCAGCTCATCATAGCTTTGAGCGCGCGTCGCCGGAGAGAGCATCCAAAGCATCATCAATACACCGATGAGTCTGGATAAGACTACTGCTTGTTGATCCAGTCTACGATCCATGCACCTACCTCTTTTGTACCATATACCGGTCCGTTTTCCACCTGTATTTCCGGTGTTCTGACCTCTGCGTCGAGACTGGCATCGACGGCCTTTCTGACGATCGATCCCTCCTCCTTCAACCCGAAGTGCTCGAGCATCATCGCTACGGAGAGGATCTGTGCCAGAGGATTGGCGATGTTCTTGCCTGTGGCCTGTGGCCACGAGCCGTGTACGGGTTCGAAGAGCGGAGTCTTGTCGCCTGTCGACGCTGAGGGCAACAATCCCATCGATCCGGATATACAGCTACCCTCATCGGTGAGGATATCTCCGAATGTATTCTCCGTGACTATGACATCGAAGAAAGTGGGTTCGACGATCATGCGCATGGAAGCATTGTCGACAAACATATAGTCTACATTGACATCGGGATATTCCGGCTCCATCTCTTTGGCAATCTGCCTCCAGAGTCTGCTGGATGCCAGCACATTGGCCTTGTCGACGACGGTGAGGTGGTGATGTCTTCTGCGGGCGTAATCAAATCCCACCTTGAGGATGCGTTCGATCTCCGGGCGCGTATAGTAATTGGTGTCGTATGCCTTGTCGTTGTCCTGATATTTCTCGCCGAAATACATACCGCCGGTGAGTTCGCGTATGCAAACGAAATCTGCCCCTTCGACCAACTCAGCCCTCAGCGGGCTTTTATGGAGCAGACATTTGAAGGTCTGTATAGGTCGTATGTTGGCATAGAGTCCCAGTTTTTTTCTCATGGCCAGGAGTCCCTGTTCGGGTCTTACCTTTGCCGTGGGGTCATTGTCATACCTGGGGTCGCCAACGGCGGCGAAAAGCACTGCGTCGGCCTGCAGGCATGTCTGATAGGTTTCCTCCGGGAACGGGTCTCCTACGAGGTCTATGGCATGCGCACCGCAGATGGCCTCCTGGTATTGTATCTGGTGTCCGAATTTGGCTGCGACGGCATCGAGCACAGCGACGCCTTGCCTCATTATCTCAGGTCCTATGCCGTCGCCTGACAAGATTGCTATTTTTAGGTTCATAAATGGATGAATTGGTGAATGGATGTTTTTTATCTCAGCCCCCCTGGATAGAGCCAAGGAAGACTTTGAGATGTTGCAAAATTACATAAATTATGTGGATGACGTGGAAAGGTGTGTGTTAAAAACATGTAAAGAGTCACCCTGGAGCAGAGGAGTTGTATTGTTCCTCGAAGATATTGAGCATACGGAACGTGGCTTTGATGGCTGCCTCCGTCTGGTCGGCATCAAGTCCTTTAGTGCGTATGATTTTATTTCCGTTTCGCCAAGTGATGACGGTCTGCACGAGAGCGTCGGTGCGTCCTCCCGGCGGTATGGTCACCGCATAGTTGGCCAGTATGGGGAAAGTGCGGTCCAGGTAGGTTTTGTATATTTTGCGCAGAGCCTTGACGAAGGCATCATACTGTCCGTCACCGGTAGAATCGGCGGCATACTGCTTGCCGTTGATCTCCACCTTGATACTGGCAATCGGTTTGAGTCCGTAAGAGAGTGACACCATATAACTGAGCAGTTTCACTTTCTCCTCAGGTGTAGTGTGTTTGAGCACGTCATTGACGATATAGGGCAGGTCATCCTGTGTGACGATCTCCTTCCTGTCACCCAGTTCGATAACTCTCTTCGACACCTTCTGCATCTGCTCAGGTGTCAGTTCGAGTCCCAGTTCATGCAGATTGAGCTCCACGTTGGCTTTCCCGCTGTTTTTGCCCAGGGCATACTCCCGCCTTCTTCCGAACCGCTCCGGTGCGAGGTCGTTGAAATAAAGATTGTCTTTTCTGTCTCCGTCGGCATGCACTCCCGCTACCTGTGTGAACACATTGTCGCCCACGATAGGCTGATTGGGTGCGATGGCGATGCCGCTATATTCCTCGACGAGCCGGCTGATATCGTTGAGTTTTTCCTCATGTATGCTCGTCATGGCATGAAACTGGTCTTTGAGTATGGCCTGCACACTGGCCAGCGGTGCGTTGCCGCATCTCTCTCCCAGTCCGTTGACGGTGACATGCAACCCCTTTGCGCCACAGAGTACAGCAGCGAGCGAGTTGGAGACCGCCAGGTCATAATCATTGTGGGCATGGAAGTCGAAATGCAGTTCTGGATACCGTCGTCTCATCTTTCTGAAGAAGTCGATCACTTGCAGTGGATTGGTGATGCCCAGCGTGTCGGGCAGCATAAATCTCCTGATATTAGTCTTGGAGAGTCGGTCCATCATCATATAGATATACTCGGGGGAATGCGACATGCCTCCGCTCCAGTCCTCGAGATAGAGATTGACGCCGATGCCCAGTCGGTCGGCATAGTCGAGCACGTAGAGCACATCATCGAGATGCTCCTGCGCTGTCTTGTGCAGCTGCGACACGCAGTGCTTCAGCGAGCCTTTCGCCAGCAGGTTGATATTCCTGCAACCACAGTTGTTGATCCAGTCGAGAGAAATCTTCCCGTCTACGAATCCCAGCACCTCCACCTTATGGATCATGCCCACTCTCTCGGCGTATCTGCAGATCATCCTGACGGCATCTTTCTCACCGTCTGACACCCTTGCCGACGCCACTTCGATCCTGTCTACGTTGACGTCGTTCATGAGCATCCTGGCTATCATGAGCTTCTCATGAGGCAGAAACGACACTCCGCTGGTCTGTTCGCCGTCCCGCAGTGTGCTGTCCATGATTTCCACGAAGGGGTGTATCTGGCTGTCCTTGATCAGTTGTTCTGTTGTTCCCATTTTTCAATCAGCTGACGACTCTGTATCAAGAAGTCAATATCGTCCTGTCCATTGATCAGGCAATGCTTTTTGTAACCGTTGATTTCAAACCGTTCCTTTCGTCCAGTAGCCATATTGGTGACGGTCTGCCGTGGCAGGTCCACCTCTACCTCCATTCTGGGGTTTTCGGCGATACTTGCGAACAATTCTGCCAGGAACGTCTCCGTCACGACGACGGGCAAGACGAAATTGTTCAACTCATTGTTCTTATGTATATCGGCAAAGAAAGAGCTGATGACCACCCTGAATCCATATCCGGCGATGGCCCATGCGGCGTGTTCGCGCGAAGAGCCTGATCCGAAATTCTTTCCGGCCACCAGGATACACCCACTGTATGTAGGGTCGTTGAGTACGAAATCCTTGACGGGCGTGCCATCATTATGGTATCTCCAGTCGCGGAAGAGATTCTGTCCGAACCCTTCCTTGTCGGTGGCTTTCAGATAGCGTGCGGGTATGATCTGGTCGGTGTCGACATTCTCCAATGGCAGCGGCACGCAAGTGCTTCTGATAATATCAAATTTTTGCTTCATCTTATAGTGCTGAATGTTTGTTTTCAAATGACGAATCGGGTCTCTACAATGCAGAATACATCACGACCCTCATAAGAAATGAAAGGCATTTACAACAAAGTCCTGGGATCGGTGATGACTCCGGTCACAGCGGCGGCGGCTGCCACCAAAGGGCTTGCGAGCAGCGTGCGGGCTCCAGGTCCCTGCCGTCCCTCGAAATTGCGGTTGCTGGTAGAGACGCAGTATTTGCCCGCCGGAATTTTGTCATCGTTCATGGCAAGGCATGCAGAGCATCCTGGCTGTCGTATCTCAAATCCAGCCTCACGCAAAGTCTTGTCGATCCCCTCGTCCTGTATCTGTCGGTATACCGCCCAGCTGCCCGGCACGAGCCATGCAGTGATGCCCGGAGCCTTGTGGCGGTTGGCCACTATCGAGGCGAAAGCCCTGAAATCCTCTATCCTGCCGTTGGTACATGCTCCGAGGAACACATAGTCGACGGGGGTACCGAGGAGCGTCGCTCCCGGGGAGAACCCCATATACTGTAGTGATTTCATAAACGAAGCCCTGCTGGCCTCCGGTAACTGATCAATATCAGGTATGCGCCCCGTGATGTCCAAGCCCATGCCCGGGTTGGTGCCATAGGTGATGCGCGGTCCGATCTCAGCGGCGTCGAAAGCCACCTCCCTGTCGAACACTGCATCAGGACCACTTTTGAGTGTGCTCCAGTATGCGACGGCCTTGTCCCATTCCTCTCCTTTGGGTGCATATTCCCTGCCCTTCAGATATTCAAACGTCGTCTGGTCGGGTGCGACGAATCCGCCCCTTGCCCCCATCTCTATGCTCAGGTTGCACAGCGTGAGCCTTCCCTCCATCGACATATCGGCGACCACATCACCCGCATACTCCACGAAATAGCCTGTTGCTCCGGAAGTAGTGAGTCTGGACATCAGGAAAAGTGCCACATCCTTGGCTGTGACGCCTTTTGAGAGTTTTCCGTTGATGGTGATGCGCATCGACTTGGGTTTCTGCTGCAGGATACACTGCGAGGCGAGCACCATCTCGACCTCAGACGTGCCGATGCCGAATGCCACCGCCCCCATGGCACCATGTGTAGAAGTGTGAGAGTCGCCACAGACAATCGTCATGCCTGGCAGTGAAAGTCCCTTTTCCGGCCCTACCACATGTATGATGCCGTTGTCGGGCGACATCATGCCGAAATGAGTGAGTCCGAATTCCTCGCAGTTTTTGCGCAGCGTCTCCACCTGTTTTCTCGACACCGGATCCTGTATAGGCTTGTCCTGATCGTGAGTCGGTGTGTTGTGGTCGGGCATGGAGAAAATCTGCCGTGGCCGGAAACATTTCAGTCCACGATTTCTCAGTCCGTCGAACGCTTGTGGTGAAGTCACCTCATGGCAATAGAGCCTGTCTATGTACAACTGTGTGGGGCCGTCGTCGATGGTCTGCACCACGTGTTTGTCCCATATTTTGTCAAAGAGTGTATTCATAGTTTATTTTTTGAATTTGTTGATGCAGTCTATATATGCCTCGACAGATGCCGTGACGATATCCGTGTTGGCTCCGAATCCATAATACAGTCCTCCGTCGTATTCCACCTGCATGTGTACCTTTCCCACATCATTGGACCCTTTGGAGATGGCCTGTATGGTGAATTCCTTGAGTGTCATTTTCTTCTGTATGATTTTCTTCAGTGCGTTGATGGCCGCGTCGACAGGTCCGTTGCCTGTCGAAGCCGCCTCAAACTTCTGATTGCTGATATCGAGTCCGATACTGGCCACGCTTCTCACTCCCATGCCAGTGGTCACCTGGAGGAAGTCGAGTTTGACAGCATGAGCCTCAGCGGTGTCGGCTCCTGCAAGCATGAGAATATCGGCATCATTGATTTCCTTTTTCTGGTCGGCGAGTTTTAGGAATTTGGCATATATCTTGTCGATTCTCTTGTCGTCGTCGACATCCACTCCGAGTACGTGCAGCCTGTATTTGAGTGCAGCCCTTCCCGAGCGTGCCGTGAGCACTATAGCATTGTCGTCGAGACCGATGTCCTTGGGGTTGATGATTTCATAAGTCTCCACATTCTTGAGCACCCCGTCCTGGTGTATGCCGCTGGAGTGTGCGAAAGCGTTTCGTCCGACGATGGCTTTGTTGGGCTGCACAGGCATGTTCATCAGTCCCGACACCATGCGGCTGATAGGATAGATCTTGGTGGTGTTGATATTGGTATCGATATTGAGATGCTTATGGCATTTGAGTATCATGGCTATCTCTTCGAGCGAGGTGTTGCCGGCTCTTTCGCCGATGCCGTTGACGGTGACCTCCACCTGTCGCGCGCCATTGACCACACCGCTGAGGGTATTGGCGGTGGCCAGTCCCAGGTCGTTGTGGCAGTGTGTGGAGATGACCGTCTTGTCGATGCCGTCGACATGCTCCACGAGATATTTGATTTTTGCTCCATACTCTTCCGGCAGGCAGTATCCCGTAGTATCAGGTATATTGACCACGGTGGCTCCGGCCTTGATGACCGCCTCGATGACCCTTGCGAGATACTCATTGTCTGTCCGCCCGGCGTCTTCGGCATAAAACTCCACGTCCTCCACATATTTCTTGGCGTATCTGACGGCCGCCACGGCCCTTTCGATGATCTCCTCACGCGTGGAATTGAATTTATACATGATATGCGAGTCGCTGGTTCCTATACCGGTATGTATCCGTTTACGCTTGGCATATTGCAGCGACTCTACGGCCACGTCGATATCCTTTTCCACCGCCCTTGTCAGTGCACATATAGTGGGCCATGTGACGGCCTTGGAAATCTCGATGACTGAATGGAAGTCGCCCGGACTGGAGATAGGAAATCCGGCCTCGATGACATCGACGCCGAGCTGTTCGAGTTGCCTTGCCACCTGTATTTTCTCTACGGTGTTGAGCTGGCAACCTGGCACCTGTTCTCCGTCTCTTAGAGTAGTGTCAAAGATGAATAATCTGTCGTTCATTTTCTTGAAATTTTTAACCTGTTGACATTTGCAATAAAAAAACCTTTCCCACTACGGAAGTGAGAAAGGCCATACATGCAGTATATTCGGTATGTCATCTACCAACCCATTCACTTCCGGCTGCGTCTTTGCAGTCGAATGGACAGGATGTCGATAATCATAATACTATTCATATTCAGATGGTCTGTTGTTGTAACGGCTGCAAATTTAAAGAAACGATTCGGTTTGGACAAATAATTTGTTATCTTTTTGAAGATTTTAGTGTCAAATCATCACAAAAGTCCAATTTCTTGATTAAAATCAATTATTTCTTTGTTTTCAACACGTCGAGCACCTGCTTTGAGATCGCTTTCATCCCCTTGACGGATGGGTGTCCGTTGATCTTGTCGATATCACGAAGTGTGATGCAAGTGACTCCATAGTGCTTGCATATTTCCTGGCACGACGCTGTGATATCCTCCCGCAGTTCGGTATTGAGCAGGAAATAGACATCTACATTGGGATACCGCATAGAGACGTGATGCAGCATATAAGCCATGGCCGGGCGGAAGGTATAGAAGTCGGCCTTGGTCCATCCGCTATACTTATACTCCCCCACGGGTTCCCCGGCCCAGCTGTCGTTGGTGGCTCCGAAGATCAGTATGATGTCGGGCTGCCCCAGATGGTCCATCCGGGTGATGAAAGAGCGATCGGAATAGTCATTGCCGTCGTATCCCAGATAGCCGATGGTGCTGCCGCTATACGAGTTGTTGATTCCCAGATGATATCCCCCCTCTTTGACGACCTGCCACCACCATGTCTGTGTGACATCGCTTACATCGGTCTTGTTGCCGTTATGAGCGTAATACCACATCTCATTGGTGGAGGGTGTGACATATCCCTCGAAGGTGGAGTAAGAGTCTCCCAGGATGGAGACAGTCTGCGCACACGAAGAGAGCGTGCAGGCGATGAAGCTAAGTGTAAGGATCAGTTTTCTCATATTATCATTCGTTTAATACGGCAGGTCGCCGTCGGGATTGTAACTAAAAGGATCATCAGGGGGCGGCATGTTGGCATTCAGCTTAGACCCGATAATCTCTCCCCCAGCCGAAGGAGGTATATAGGTGTCCTCAGGGTTGGCAAATCTGGTATATTCACCGCGGAAGTGCAAGAGCACGTCTCCCACGGCACCTTTTCTGTGCTTCGCGATGATGATCTGAGCCATGCCGTGCAGGTCGTTGCCATTGTCGTCATGATAGATATGATAGTATTCGGGCCGGTGCACGAAGAGCACCATATCGGCATCCTGCTCAATGGCACCCGACTCACGGAGGTCGCTCAGTTGCGGGCGCTTGCCGTCAGCCTTGTTGGTATTGTCTCGTTGCTCTACCGAACGGTTGAGCTGAGAGAGTGCCAGGATGGGTATGTCCAATTCTTTTGCCAGTGACTTGAGCGAACGGCTGATGGTGGACACCTCCTCCTGTCTGTTGCCGAATTTCATTCCGTTGGCGTTCATCAGCTGCAGGTAGTCGATCATGATGATCTCCACCTTTTTCTCCCTGACCAGTCGTCGGGCCTTGGTCCTGAGTTCGAAGATAGAGAGACCCGGCGTGTCGTCGATGTAGAGCGGAGCCCCCTCCAGTTTTCTGATGTTTTTGTCGAGGCGGTTCCATTCGGCGTCGTCGAGCTGTCCGTTCATCACTTTCTTTCCCTCGATCTCACAGGTGTTGGATATGAGTCGGTTGACGAGCTGCACATTATTCATTTCAAGCGAGAAGAAAGCGATGGGTATGCGCTGGTCTACGGCTATATTCTTGGCGATGGAGAGCGCAAACGACGTCTTACCCATGGCCGGTCGTCCAGCGATGATGACGAGGTCGCTTCGCTGCCATCCCGATGTCATGTCGTCGAGTTTGGTGAATCCGCTTGGCACACCGGTGAGACCTCCCGTATTGGAAGCTGCCTTCTGCATGATTTCGACGGCCTGTCTGACGACGGGGTCTATCTGGGTGTAGTCCTGCTTCATGTTTTTCTGCGACAGTTCGAAGAGTTTCCCCTCCGCCTGCTGCATCACGATGTCGATGTCGTTGCTCTCATCGAAAGCGTCGGTCTGTATCTGGCTTGAGAAAGAAATGAGCTGACGCGCCAGGAATTTCTGTGCGAGAATCCTTGAATGGTATTCCACATTGGCCGAAGTGGCCACGCTGGCAGTGATGTCGTATATATAGATGGGTCCGCCCACTTTTTCGAGAGTGCCGTCTTTTTTGAGTTGTTCAACGACGGTGACGACGTCTACAGGTCGTTCGTTGACACTGAGCGACTGTATGGCAGAGAATACATACTGGTTGCGCGGTTCATAAAAAGTCTCCGGCCTGAGGATCTCGCTGACGATGGTAAAAGCGTCTTTGTCGATCATGAGTGCTCCGAGCACGAGCCGTTCAGTCTCTACCGACTGTGGCGGCATGTGTCCCAGTCCCGGATCGATGGGAGTATTCGTATTGCGTCTGGTTTTTCTGTTTTCTTCAGGCATTTTATAAGTCTATCTGTGTTGTTATTTGATAAATAGTTTTTGTCCGTTGACGATGTACACGCCCTTGGGCAGAGACTGGAACGAAGACGTATCAGCCACCTTGACTCCAGAGAGGTTGTAGATGTCGGCAGGCTGTGACAGTGCGTCGGCTGGAATGGATAATATGCCATCGGCGATGTCGGGTCCCTGCAACAGGATGCGGTCGGCTGCTGTCACTCCCTCGTCACGCAGGAGGTAAGCCCTGAACGGTGCCACACTCTGTGTATTCTCGCTGTAAACGAGGCACTGGCCGTCCAGTGCATGGATTCCAGGTTTATTGACGAGCACATTGGTGCCGGCGAATGTATAGTCAGCTACCTTCTGGGCTGGATTGTTGACTTCTTCCGGTTGGAGAACGGTCTGAGCGGCGGAGAACTCCACGGTCTTTCCTACCAAATCTCCTGCGATGCTGATGAAATACGGAGTGCAAGCCTCCACCTGGTCGGCATTCTGCAACAAGGCCTGGTCCTGGCTGACTCCGGAGAGGCTCTGGAGCCAGAAGGTCTGAGCCGTGTCGTCTACACCCTGAATCCAGTTGAGTTCACTGCCGTCCACCTTGATACTCTCCGGTTTGAAGGGTACCACCAGTGTGGACCACTTGCCCCACTCATCGACAGAGAACTTGCGGGTGTATTTGACAGAGTTGGTGGCCGTCACTGCGACAGGCAGATAGAAGTCGTAAGCGTCATTGATGACGATATTTCCGCTCTTGTTCTCATAATTGACGATATTTCGCCCTTTGAGGCTTTTGGGCACATTTTTGTCGAGCATATAGATGGTGTTCGGATTGCTGTTGGGTCGGACATCGGCTTTGTATGCCGCCCTCAGGTTAATGGCCAAAGCCTCTTCCGGCACGACGAACACATTTTCGTATGGCAGCATCTTCATGTTGCCCTCGGCATTCCAATAAAGAGCGCCCTTCTCCAGGGCAAACGTATCGGTATATAAGTGCATCGAAGTGTTTTTCCCTTCGATATGAGAAGCCCTGACAGTCACATTCGAGCTATAATCGCGTATCGGGAAGTCTATGTTGAACATCATCCGCTCACCCGGCTGAATATCAACCACCCGCCTGAACTCATCGGACACATTCATTCCCTCCTCATTGCATAGTGAGACAACGATGAAATGACGATACTCCCCAGTGCCCTGGTTTTCAACGGAGATGTGTGTCATCACCTTGTCACCAACAGCCTTAGAGCCGTCTTCGGTCAGATTTTCCACGTAGATCTCTTTGACGATATCAGCGTCGGCGTTAGAGACATTGCTATAGAAATACTGGTCAGGGTAATTGTCGACAGAGAGGAAGAACACGTCATTTTGGAGGTCGACCGACGCGTCCTCAGGCACATAGACAGAGAAGGTGCGTGTCTCTCCTGGCAAGATGGCTACATACTCATAAGCCACCATTTCGTAATCCCCTTTCTTATTCAGTTTGCACAAGAGGAGCGGTCCGTTGTACTCCTCGTCGTTGTTGGTGAGTGTGACGACGACGGAGCGTCCTGCCCTTTCGATGGAGGAGACTACGAAGTCGGCCTTGGGCACGGGTGTGAGGGTCATCTTGTCGCCTTCGATCCGCACATCGATATAGTTTTGCCCAGCGCCAGCCATTTCTACCCATTGCGAGCCGTCAGAATAGACCGGCCGCAAGGTATAGTGGCCGTCGTCGATATCTTTTCCGAAGCTGAGATTCTCAAATTCCACTTCTCCAGGATACTGCGGCCAGAAATGGTCGTTTTTGCGCGCTACATTCTTGACCATGGTGCCCTGATCGTCATAAAGGTTGAGTCCGTGGTTGATTTGGTCATACCATCCGCTCTCGCTGGTAGAGAAGAGATCGTAGGATACAGCGATATTGGAGAAATTACGTGTTTTCGCATTGCGCTGATACTCTCGTCCGTCTCTCAGGCTGGGTCGTCCGGAGATAGCCAGGCGCTGCGGTATCTTGACAAAATCGTCCTCTCCCTCTGTCTTGACACCAAACAGTGCCGACTGCATGAATGTGAATCTCATGGAAGTCGAGCTGCCTCCGATACCGTTTCCACGTGCGTCGAGCACAGAGATACGGTAGTCGCCGTCGGCCACGCCGCCCCATCCCCAGTTGATATGGAAGAGTCCCTTTCCGTCATATCCGTCGCAGATGAAGGCATGTCCCTCCATAGCCGAGGTGTATCCGGTGTAGAGTACGGGGCGGTTGTTTCTCAGTTCGTTGAGCAGGAGGCTGTCCCACTCTGCCACGCTGTAGCCCATCCTGCTCACACTATGTATAGTCTGTGGGTAGCCTAAATACTGTGGCAATCTCTCAGCGATGATATCGGTCTGAGCTCCCGAGCCATCGGGGGAATAGCCCATCTCGACGAGCTGTCCGCAGTATTGCATGAGCAAGGCCACTGCGTCGATGCTCGCCTGCGAGGAGTATCTGTTATAGGTATACTTCATGTCATCCCAGTTGAACGCGATGGCCGGCAGTCCGGGCATCCACTTGTCAAGAGAACGGCACTGATAGCCTGGTATCTCCTCTGTCTGCTCTACAGGGTACTGGTGATAATATAGCACTTGCGCCAGGGCGGTAGCCACACATCCTGTGGGACATTTCGACCCGTTGTACTCCGGGCATCGGTCATTGTAGGGCCAAGACTGGTCCCACCGTGTCTTGATCAGAGGCTGTATGACATCCGTGGGTGACGGGTCAGCCTCTTGCCTGGTGGTCTGATGCTCAGAGGCCCATTTCAGGCTCTCCTCATAATATTGCAGCCACCATTTCAGGTTGTCGGGTATCCTTTGCATGTCGAAGTCTCCATGGTCGCAGTAGCCCAGCACCTCTGAAGTGTTTTCTTCCCCGGACATGATGACAAACCCATCGTTATCACCGACATTAAAGATATAATAATAAGACTGATCGGGAGCATCAGGCCGCTCACAACGGTACGCCATTCTCAGGCCAGGCGCATGAGGTATGTTCTGGCTGGACTTGAGAAAGGTCTGTGCATTTTTCTTTGCGACCTGAGGGCTTAGCGGACCCGCCATCGCCTGTATGGCGAACAGAACGAGCAGCAAGGTTTGTAATTTCTTCATGACAGGGATAATACTAAATTAATACATATACAAATGTTCTCCTTTTTATAAAGGCTTGCAAATTTACGATTTTTTTTCAAGACATGCGCTATATCTTCTTAAAAAACCGAATGATTTTTTTATTATTATGCCTGAGCAGAATATTTCATACTCCATTTGCTCCACATTATTTCCATGATATCCTCATCACGCGGCACGCCGCGTCCCTACACTTCTCCCTTCAGGTGATGCGATAACTATATACAGTGCGGCATGCGAAGAGACGAGCGGATGAGAGAAAAAAGAGCGTGCCCGTTGAAAGATACGGGCACGCTCATTTTTTTCAGAAAGACCTTTGCGATCATTTCATAAGTTTGTTTTTCTCGATGGTCCATCCTTCACGTCTGGAGAGTTCACAGTCGTCGCCTTCAAACATGCGTGCGGCCTTGGTGTCTCCTTTCAGTTGCCAGTTGAGCCATGCGAGTGCCACGACGGAGAACTCACCGCCATGAGGCTGCGCATAGGTGCCACCATGTCCTACCGGGAAATTGGCGGCACAGGCCGGCACATGGTCGATGCGATGGAAATCGTCCATACCATTGCCATAGGCGATATCTTTTTCGCCCCCCAGGATATAAATGACGGACGAATGGATTTCCTTGAGTTTAGACTTCGGCGGCATAGGCATTCCCCCTACTGCACTCGAGGCATTTTGTTGGTTGAAGAGTCCGCTGTTGCAGATCATGAGGGTCTTGACTCTTGGGTCAGCACAATTGAAAAGGGTCTGCAATCCGCCGCACGACATACCCGCCAGAGCGATATTGTTCACGTCTACCTTATGATAGTAAGGCGACTTCTTGTCGTTGTTTTGGGCGATGATCCAGTCGATGGACTCGATCTGCTGCTCAGTGGTCGACATCGGCCCTATGTAGCGTTCATCACCATCGGGCATGTATCCGGTGGCCAACACGATATAGCCGTATGACGCAATCTCGTTGAGGAACTTATAGTGCTCAAATGGCGAGTTGGCGCATGCCCCGTTGCCCCAGACGAGCACAGGCAGAGGCTTGTGTGCATTGAAAGCTTTCAGGTTCTGCGGTACGAAGACTGTGTGTGCTTTCAGGGTGGGTTCTACCTTCATCACCGCCTTGTAGGGACCTGTGCCTCCGTCCTCAACGATGACCGACTGAGGTTTGCGCTCACGCTCAGTCTCGTCGCGCTTGGTGCGATAGAAGCGGTCGACGAAGTCGATTTGCTCGCGGTTGGGCACCATGATCAGGGAAGCGCCGTTGCTGAACTGCATGGTGGTGGGTTTGTCTTTGTCGAAAGGAGGCCAATAGGGCAAACCTTTGCCGTTGGGGTTTCCTGTCTTGGCAAAGTTGATCCAGTATTGCTGCATGATCTCCGTCAGTGCGGCTTCTGCCGGGTATTTATCCGGCTGCGAGGCGAACGCATTGTTGAGGTAGAGGATGTCGTCGGCATGTGAGACCCCATGGCGCTTTTTGTTGCCTACGATACTCATGGTCGAAGGTTGTGCCAGGTATGCGGCATACGCCGGACTTTTACCTGTTTTGGACTGCAGGCTTGCCCAGGCGAACGACGGCCAAGCGAAGCCCATGTCGCGGAAGACATCCCCCCAGCCGAAATAAGCTTCCTCTTCGGTGTTGCCGGGATATAATTTCAA
Organism: uncultured Prevotellaceae bacterium; assembly: GCA_946402905.1. Classification (GTDB taxonomy): domain Bacteria; phylum Bacteroidota; class Bacteroidia; order Bacteroidales; family Bacteroidaceae; genus Prevotella. Next base: position 14,386 of record CAMIYC010000015.1, read on the forward strand.
GGCCTCCTGGGCCATAGGCCCGAATATATGCTCTATCGTCTGGCGGTAGCTTTCCGGCGTGACATTCCCTGTGAACAGGCAGCCTTCATCCGAATTGGTCATGATGATGGCCGGCACGTCATTGTACTCTCCTCGCTCATAATTGCGATAGAGGTCGTCGGTGATGACATATCCGTCGACACAAGGCCAGAATCCGCCGAATCCGACATTGTCTCCTGCCAGTGCCAAAGCATCCATCTGTCGTAGCTGTCTGAGTGACTTTTTCTTCAGGTGCTTCTGGAATTCAAGTCCCTGCTGCTCAGCGCCCTTCATCGACGCATTGACCACGAGGGTCCTGCCGCTGTCCCGCCAAGGTGCGAACGATCCTCCGCTCTGGCTGATGACCGCCCTGAAGAGTCCCTTTGCCAATGGGGAAGCACAGAGGATGCTGCAACTGATGGCACCCGCCGACTCTCCGAAGATGGTGACCTGAGAGGGGTCGCCTCCGAAGTTGGCGATATTGCGCTGCACCCACTTCAGTGCATAGATCTGGTCGAGCAAGCCATAGTTGCCCGAATGTCCGTTGGCCGACTCCTTGGTGAGTTCGGGATGAGCCATGAATCCCAGCGCCCCGGTGCGGTATTCTACGCTGACCACCACGACGCCTCGTCGTGCCAGACTTGTCCAGAGATCTCCACCGTAATGCTCGGTCTGGAATCCGCCGCCATGTATCCACACCATGACTGGCAGCCGGTCGCCGACCGACTTAGCCGGTGTCGCCACGCCGAGGTACAGGCAGTCTTCACTCATCTTGGGCTGTCGTCCCGGCCTTGACGGCTGTGGCGGCCATGGCCCGTATTCCTCCGCTTTCAGTACCCCTGTCCAGGACTTGGCAGTCTGAGGTTCTTTCCATCTCAAGTTGCCCACCGGCGGCGCGGCATAGGGTATCGCCTTGTATATAGCCAGGTCGTTACCATCGGGCGTAGCCTCAAGGTCTCCCGTCTCCACATGTGTCCGCATCAGTGGCTGTGCCTGGATGCTGCATAGCGAGAAAAGCGCGAATACAGATAGCAAGAAATGTTTTCTCATGTTCATAATAATGCTGATTATTAATAAATGGTTATTGTAAGATTGCGAATGTGAGTAAAAAAACATGGCAAAAATAACAAATTCATCTGAGATATCATCTTTTTCCGGCAAATATTTCATCCGGAAAAGCAAATACGCAACGTCTGAAAGCCCCGCGATGAAGAGCCGACTTTGAGTGTGCTGAAGTCACTTTCGGCTGGAAATGAAAAGAAAAACGCATTTTTCCTTTTCATTTCTCTCACTTATTAGTAACTTTGCCGACGAAAAAGTAAAAGAGACGATGACATTCAGCGAGTCGTATATACAATTGAAAGCCTTCGCCCGTGTGGACGGTGCGAAGCTGGGTGTATTCTGGATTATCAGCTTTGCCCTTTTCATTGCCAATTTCACCTATCCCTTTTGTGGCCTGCTCTGGATGGCCACTATGATTTTCACTCCCTTCTATATCGGCATCATGACCCGTCAGTATGCCGTCAAGGTGATGGGTGGGCGTGTTTCCTATCGCCGTGCATACGTCTATTCCGTATTGGTCACATTTTATGGTGGCCTGATCCTTGCCCTCGCCCAGTGGGCCTATTTTCAGTTTCTCGACCATGGCTTCGTGATGGGCAACTATATCAGTCTGTTGGACGACAAGACATTCAAAGAGTCTCTTGAGTCATTCGGCTATTCCACCAAAGACATCAGGCAATTGTTTGAGCAGTTCAGCAAGCTGCGCCCGATAGACATCTCTCTGCAGATGCTCTGGTCTAACTTCCTGGCTGGTGTCATACTGAGCCTTACCACTGCGCTTTACGCCAGCAAGAGGTGATTTTTCTGAATTTGAAGTTTTTATATTATATTGATCGATGGATATATCAGTAGTTATACCCCTATACAATGAAGATGAGTCTCTGCCCGAGCTTTATGCCTGGATAGAGCGTGTGATGAGAGAGAACGACTTCAGTTTTGAAGTGATTTTCGTCAATGACGGTTCGACAGATCACTCATGGGACGTGATAGAACGTCTGTCAAAGGAGAGTTCCCATGTGAAGGGCATCAAGTTCCGCCGCAATTACGGTAAGAGTCCTGCCCTGTATTGCGGTTTCAAGGAAGCCCAAGGCGACGTGGTCATCACGATGGATGCCGACCTGCAGGACTCTCCCGACGAGATACCCGGTCTTTACAAGATGATCACCGTCGACGGCTACGACCTGGTGTCGGGCTACAAACAGAAGCGCTACGACCCCCTGTCCAAGACTATCCCCACCAAGCTGTTCAACGCCACGGTGCGTCGCATCAGCGGCATCAAGAATCTTCATGACTTCAATTGTGGACTCAAAGCCTACCGCAAAGACGTGGTCAAGAACATAGAAGTGTATGGTGAGATGCATCGCTTCATCCCCTATCTGGCGAAGAACGCCGGCTTTGACAAGATCGGCGAGAAAGTGGTGCACCATCAGGCCCGCAAATACGGCAAGTCCAAATTTGGTCTCAACCGTTTCGTCAATGGCTACCTCGACCTCATGACCCTGTGGTTTCTGAGCAGTTTCGGCCGCAAGCCTATGCATGTATTCGGCTTCCTTGGCACGATTGTCTTCCTGATCGGTTTTCTGGCTGCCTTTGTCATCGGAGCCGACAAGTTGATAGCTCTGGCACGTCATGTGCCCCAGCGCCTGGTGACCGACTCACCCTACTTCTACATCTCACTGACGATGATGATGATCGGTACGCAGCTGTTTCTCGCCGGTTTCCTGGGCGACCTGATCAGCCGTTCGTCGTCTACGCGCAATGAGTATCAGATAGAAGAGGAAATTGGCTGCGGCGGAAATTAATCAGGCCCCATGAGACGCTCAGATATCATCCGCACCTATCTCCCATGTCTTGCGATGGGTTTGCTGTTTGCCCTCCCCTTGTCCGCACAGCGGCAGGAGACTGAGGCAAAGCCCGAAGTCAATGACAGCACGCCCTGGCTGAACGGCTTTGCCGTGTCGGCCGACCTTGTCGGCGTGGTGCAAAGCATGGTGAGCGACGATGGCCAGTATGAAGGTGCTCTCCGCCTCAATCTGCGCGACAGGTACTTCCCTATCGTAGAATTAGGTCTTGGGCGTGCCGACCACGATGATGCTGTGACCCGTATAGCTTATAAGACAAGCGCTCCTTATGGCAGGATCGGCTTCGATCTGAACATGATGAAAAACAAGCACGACGATTACCGCATTTACGTGGGTCTGCGCTATGGGTTCAGCCGTTTCAAATACGACCTGTCCCTGCCAGGCGAGACAGATTCCATAACGGGTATCGAGACACGTATAGAAAGCAAGGGTGTGAAGTGCACCTACCACTGGGCAGAGGCCGTGTTTGGTGTGGACGCCAAGATATGGGGGCCACTCCATCTGGGTTGGAGCCTGCGCTATCGCCGACGCCTGGCCTACAGCTGTGATGATATCGACAACGTGTGGTACGTGCCGGGCTTCGGCAGAGGCGGCAGTTCACGTGTCGGAGGGACTTTTAATATTTCATTAGACATTTAGAGGTTTTGAAAAAGCGCGGCAATTTATTATGGCAACTGCCATTTCTGACCATTCTGATTATCGGGACCGTCCTGATCATCAGAGAACAACAGACGCTGCCCTACCAGCATCACCGTGGTTTTATATTTGGCACAGAGTATTCCGTCACTTACCAGAGCGACCATGACTATCAGACGGAGATAGAAAAAGTGCTCCACAATGTAGACCAGTCGCTTTCACCTTTCAACCCCCACTCCATTATCACCAAGGTCAACCAGAATATCGACGTGCGTCCGAATCAGATGTTTATGGACGTGTTTCGTCTGGCCCGGCAGATATCACAAGACACCGACGGTGCTTTCGACATCACGGTGGCACCCCTGGTCAATGCCTGGGGCTTCGGCTTCAAGTCGGGTGAGTCTCCCACCCCCCACTCCATCGACAGTCTGCTACAGCTGATCGGCTACGAGAAAGTTTCCGTCGGCGCCGACGGCAGAATCAGGAAGTCAGACCCGCGCATCATGCTCGACTGCAGCGCTATCGCCAAGGGCTATGGCAGCGATATGGTGGCGAAATTGCTTCGCAGCAAAGATGTGAGCAACTACATGATAGAAATCGGCGGCGAAGTGGTGACACATGGTGTGAACGAGAAGCGTCTGCCCTGGCGTATCGGCGTGACCAAACCGACCGATGACTCCCTGCAAGTGAACAACGAACTCCAGACTGTGCTCAACGTGACCGACAAAGCAATGGCCACGAGTGGCAACTATCGCAACTTCTACTATAAAGGCGGCAAGAAATACGCCCATACCGTTGACCCTAAGACCGGTTACCCCGTGCAGCACAGTCTTCTTTCCGCCACCGTGCTGGCCAACTCCTGCGCCATGGCCGACGCCTATGCCACAGCCTTCATGGTGATGGGCATGGAGAAAGCCCGCGAGGTAATCGCCCGCCACAACGACCTGATGGTGTATTTCATCTATTCTGACCCTTCAGGCAAAAACGCCGTTTGGTATTCCCCCGCCTTAGCCTCCAAGATCATGGAATAAGCCCGCCTATGGAGACACCATCCAATATGTCGGAGAAACTGCTGCTGCTGCCCTTGTTTCAGGGGATGAGCAGCGCAGACCTGTCACACGCGATGGGGCACACCCGTCTGGAGTTCATCCAAGGTCAGGCAGGAGAACTGCTGATCGAGGAGAATGAGCGATGCGACAGTCTGTGCTTTCTGATGAAAGGCAGTCTCTATACCACGTCGTATTGCGACGACCATAGCTACAGCGTGACAGAACTGATGACTGCCCCCGACATCTTACAGCCGGAGTGTCTTTTCGGCCTACACCAGTGCTATAGTCAGTCTTTCGAGGCCTTCACTGACTGCCATCTGCTCAAGATCAGCAAGTCGGAGATTCTCAAACTCTCCGACGCTTATGAGATTTTCCGTACCAACCTGCTCAACATACTCACCACCCAGACCCAGCGTCTGTCGCGCCGTGTGTGGCACCCCTTTCCATCGACTATCCGGGAGAAAATCACACGCTTTCTCTTGGACCACTGCCGCAAGCCCGCCGGCGAAAAGCGTATCCACATCAAGATGCAGCTGCTGGCCCAGATCATCGGCGAAAGCCGGCTCAACGTCTCGCAAGAATTGCATGCCATGCAACGAGAGGGACTTGTGGAAATGAGTCGCGGGCTCTTGGTCGTGCCCACCATCCAGAAGCTGTTATAGCTTCATGTATGCACGTAGTTTTAAAGAGGATAAGCGCAGATGACAGACGAACAGCTAACAGCCAAAAAGAAATACGCCGGTGAGAAGAAGCCCTCGATGAAAAGGCGTGACGACTATCACGACTATACCGAGCGACGCATGTATATGATCACCCTTGAGGTAGAAGGCCGCCGACCCGTTTTCGGCTGTCTGGTTGGTGATGCCTTTGCGCACATGGGGAGTGCCAATGAGCCGCGCATCGAGCTGTCGGACCTGGGAAAGGCAGTACAGAGCGAGTGGCTGGGCATACACGATTACTACCCACAGATAAAGGTGATGGCGGTACAGATGATGCCCGACCACATGCACGGCATCCTCTTTGTGACAGCGCCGCTGCCGGTGCATTTGGGGCAAGTCATCTCAGGCTTCAAGGCTGGATGCCGCAAAGCGGAAAAGGCACTGAGAGCTGCGGCGGAGCCGCAGCCTGCGGAGAAAGCGCGGGGAGCGGAGGCAGAGCTGAGAGCAGAGGAGAAGCTGAGAGCTGCGGTGGAGGGCTTTCCTTCTCGGCAGGCGACGGCTTTGCCGTCGCAAGAGGGGCAGCGCCGCTATATCCCGCTCTTCTCTAAGGGCTATAACGACCTGATCCTCCGGTCGTTCGACGAGCTGGCGGCCTGGCAGAACTACCTGCGCGACAACCCCCGCCGCCTGCTCATGAGACGGGCCTGCCCTGATATGCTCCGCCCCTTCTTCGGCCTGCAGATAGGCAGCCACTGCTATAGCGGCATCGGCAACCGCGCTCTCATCACCAAGCCACACCGCATCGCAGTGCGCGTGTCGCGCAGATTCAGCGAGCAAGAGGTGGCTGCCGAGGTGGAGCGCTATCTGGCAGAAGCCAGGAAAGGAGCCGTGCTCGTCTCGCCCAGCATCTCGCCAGGCGAAAAGCGCGTGATGCGGGCAGCCTTCAACGAAGGCTTGCCAACCATCGTCATCATGGAGAATGGTTTCACGCCGCTGTCAAAGCCTCACGGTGAGCAGTTCTATGCATGTAGCAGGGGCCAACTGCTGATGCTCTCGCCATGGGAGCACCACAACGAAAAAAGACCACTGATGGCAGAGATGTGCATACAGATGAACCTGATGGCCTTGGAGATATGTAAATAATAGGAGTAAAAAACATCAGTCGTAAGTATCAGAAAGACATTTTTTTTGTTACCTTTGCATACCAAAGTGCGACCATATGAAAATTAAGACCTGCTTAACATCCATTCTATCCTGCCTGCTTATATTCAGCAGCGCAGTGGCCCAGTCGGTACGTATCGACGCCACTGACCGTCATCAGCATATCACTGGATTCGGTGCTTTCGTCTGTTCCCCCTCCTTCGGCTACAACCACATGACGACGGCAGACATCAAGAAAGTATGGGGCAAGGGCAGTACTGTGGGCTGCAACATCATGCGCCTGTACATCCCCATCGGAAGAAACGCATGGAGCAGTTCGCTTCAGACTGCAAAGATCGCCAAAGAGCTGAATCTCATTGTCTTTGCCTCTCCATGGGGCCAGCCAGCCGAATGGAAGACCAACGGCACCATCAACGCGAAGAACAGCGACGGCACGACAGGCAAGCTGAAGCGTGAGCACTGGGCCGACTACGCCCAGTATCTGGAAGACTATGTGCAATACCTGCGTGAGAACGGTGTGGAGCTGGACGCCATCTCCATCCAGAATGAGCCTGACTGGCCCGCTGAATATGCCGGTTGTCTGTGGTCGGCACAGGAAATCGCCGAATTTGTCAAGACCTACGGCTCATCGATCAGCTGTAAGGTGATCGCGCCCGAGACCCTTGCGGTGAGCGACAGTTACGTGAACGAGCTCAACAAGAGCGATGTCCTGCCATGTTTTGACATCTACGGCGGCCATCAGTATGGTGGCATACAGCCAGGCTACAAGAAACTGGGTGAAAAAGGCAAGGAACTATGGATGACGGAGTATCTGATCAACTGGAACGAGAACAGCGGCACGACACGCGATTTCGACTACCAGAAAGACGTCTTCAATTTCTTCCGTGCCATCAACACCTGCATGACCGGCGATTTCAACGCCTGGATACATTATGCAGCCAAACGATACTACGGCATGCTGGGCGACGGCCAGCACGGCACCACTAACGGTGCCGTGACCAAGCGCGGCTGTGTGATGGCCCATTTCGCACGTTTCGTCACCGGCATGACCCGTATCGGCTCCACATTCAACGGCGCTTCACTCAGTGGGTCGGCCTACCTCTCAGAGACCGGCGACACCGTAGCACTGGTGTTGGCCCACGAAGGAACCGAACCTGTCACCCTGACTGTAGACCTCCCCTTCTACACCATGGGAGGAAAAATGTATACGACGACCAAGGGCAGGAACATGAGACACACCACGCTGGAGCTGAGCGAGGAGACCTGTCGCCCGAAGGTAGACATAGACGCCCAAAGCCTGGCCACCCTGCTGTTCGTCCGCAGCCGTGACCGCCAGCACTCCGACATGACTGCCCAGTCGACCCGTTTCGACCGCATCGACGTCATGCAGCCCACGACTACCAATTTTAGTAATGTATACCAACTGAGTGGCAAGACCAAGACCTTCGACCACGATCACCCACTCATCTCCACCCGCACCAGTGCCAGCAACGGCTACCTGGAGCTGAGCGACCGTTTCTCAGAGTTGGTCATGGAAGTCAAGAACGTCAGTTCTACCATGAACTACAACACTTCGAACACCACTCTTGTATACGTGAATGGCGAAGGAAAATTATCGTCGCACAACTACGGCGAGGTGGACTGGAGCCAGCGCGAAAACTTCAGTATCGTGCTCGACTTGTCGCCCGCTACCCTCACTGACGGTTGCCGTGGGCTCATCAGTCTGACCAACGGCAACTGGTCGTCGGTGCTCACCGTCACCTTCGGCGATGTCTATTTAGGTAAGACCTACTCTGCCTCCCTCCAGGGCGACTATGTGGCCGACGACAGTCATCTGCTGGACTATATAGAAGACCCCCACTGCACCAGCCTTGACCTGACCCAAGTGAGTGCCCTGCCCGAATCACTGCCCTGGATAGGCGCGAGCAACCGTGTGGCCTATGCCGCCTCGGAGAGCGCGCTGCAAGGCGACAACGTGGTGAAGGGCAACACCTGTACACGACTTGTGCTCAGTGAGACAGGCGGCGATTTCCGCCCATCCAAGGCCTTCACCGCCGGTGAAGCGAGCCTCAAGTGCGAAGTAGAGGGCATGCGGCTGCTGATGCTCCCCTTCCATGCCACCATCCCCGAAGGTGCCAGGGCCTACACGATAGGCGAAGACCTGACCCTGCAGCAGATGCGCTCCATCCCCCCACATACACCCATGCTGATTGAAGGAGAGGGCATGCTTACTTTCACTGGCAGCGATGCAGAAGTGAGCTACTCCCCCAGCGATACAGAATCGAAGCTGCGAGGCAGCTATATCCAACGTTCACTATACCAAGGAGACTATGTGCTTGGTCTGCGGGATGGCCAGTGGGGTCTCGTACGCCTCGATGAACCATCCACCCTACAGCCATTCAGCGTCTATGCCACCATGCCCTCCTCATCCAGCTTCGTCGCCATCGACATGTCCACCCTGGGTGTCAATACTCCCAATGGCATCCATTCACCGACCGTATCCTACGACTTGCAAGGACGCAGGATCACCACGAACTACAAGGGTATCGTCGTGACTCGTATGTCAGACGGCACTATGCGGAAAGAAATCAGAAAATAACCCCACCATCAACCATCTAAATAAGATATGGAAATCAAGAACGCCCGATTTTTAGTGAGCAGCGCCAACATAGAGCAATGCCCCAAAGACGACAAGCCCGAATACGCCTTCATCGGCCGCTCGAATGTAGGCAAGTCAAGTCTCATCAATATGCTTTGCAACCACAAGGGGCTTGCCAAGACCTCGTCGACCCCCGGCAAGACCCTGCTGATCAACCATTTCATCATCGATGACAGCTGGTATCTCGTCGACCTGCCGGGATACGGCTTTGCGAAGCGTTCCAAAACGATGCAGCAGAAAATACAGAACATGATCACCTCGTATATCCTGCAGCGCGGGCAGATGGCCAACCTCTTCCTTCTGATCGACATCCGTCACGACCCCCAGAAAATCGACCTTGAATTCATCGACTGGCTGGGCAACAACGGCATCCCCTTCACGATTGTCTTCACGAAGGCAGACAAGCTGTCGCGCCTGAAAGCCGGAGAGAACGTCAAGAAATACATGGACACTCTCCAGGAGACCTGGGAAGAGTTGCCGCCCCATTTCGTGACGAGCAGCGAGAAACGCACGGGCCGTGACGAAGTGCTCGACTATATCGACGAGATCAACAAAACCCTGCAATCCACAGCCACCGAAGAATAACCCACATACACATGACACCCTTTCTTGACGTCCAGCATCTGAGCAAGTCTTTTGGAGCCCTCACCCTGTTTCATGATATCTCTTTCTCCATCGGAGAAGGCCAGCGCATCGGCCTGATAGCCCGCAACGGCACCGGCAAGTCGACACTCCTGTCTATCCTCGCCGGCAAGGAAGGCTATGACAGCGGCGAGATGATCTTTAAAAGCGGCCTCAAGGTGGGGTTTCTGGAGCAAAAGCCCTCCTTCGACCCCGAGGAGAGCGTGCTCGACGCCTGTTTCAACCATGAGGGTGAACCAGAGAAAGTGCTCCGAGCCAAACAGGTGCTCACACAGCTGAAGATCCGCGACCTGAACCAGCGCATGGGTCAACTGAGTGGCGGGCAGCAAAAGCGCGTGGCCCTGGCCAACGTGCTGCTCACCGACCCCGACCTGCTGATTCTCGACGAGCCGACCAACCACCTCGACTTGGAGATGATAGAATGGCTTGAGGGATACCTCTCCCGCGGCAACAAGACCCTGCTGATGGTGACCCACGACCGCTTCTTCCTGGACCACGTGTGCAACCTGATCCTGGAACTCGACGACCAGACGCTCTACACCTATCGCGGCAACTACGCCTACTACCTGGAAAAAAGTGAGCATCGCATAGAGGTGGCCCGTGCGGAAGTGGCTCGCGCCGTCAATCTCTACCGCAGAGAACTGGAATGGATGCGCCGCATGCCTCAGGCCCGTGGCCACAAGGCCCGCTACCGCGAGGAAGCCTTTTATGAGCTGGAGCAGAAAGCCAAGCAACGGATAGAAGAACGCCAGATGCGCCTTAAGTCACGCAATGTCTATATCGGCAGCAAGATATTTGAATGCCAGTATGTGTCGAAATCCTACGCCGACCACGTGCTTCTGAAAGATTTCTACTATAATTTCGCCCGTTTTGAGAAAATGGGCATCGTGGGCAACAACGGCACCGGCAAATCGACCTTCATCAAGTTGCTCCTGGGGCTGATACCTCCCGACTCAGGCCGTTTTGACATCGGCGAGACGGTGAGGTTCGGATATTTCTCACAGGAAGGCCTTCAATTCCGTCAAGACCAGAAGGTGATAGACGTGGTAAGAGACATTGCCGACTATATCGACCTGGGTGGAGGCAGGCATTTCACCGCCTCACAATTCCTCCAGTATTTCCTGTTTACCCCCGAGCAGCAATACAACTATGTATACAAGCTGAGCGGTGGAGAGCTGCGCAAACTCTATCTCTGCACGGTACTGATGCGTAATCCCAACTTCCTCGTGCTCGACGAGCCGACCAACGACCTTGACATCCAGACGCTTCAGATACTGGAGGAATATCTGAGCGATTTCCCTGGCTGTGTGATAGTAGTGAGCCACGACCGCTACTTCATGGACAAAGTGGTAGACCATCTGCTTGTATTCCAGGGTGAAGGCCGGATAGACGACTTCCCGGGCAACTACACCCAGTACAGGGAATGGCAGAGTATGAAATCCAAAGCAGAGAGCAGCACTGGCGACAAGGCAGAAAAGCGCGAGAAAGTATCCTACCGCAGCGAGTCGAAGCGCAAGATGACTTACAAGGAAAAGACCGAATTTGCCCAGTTGGAGCGAGACATCGCTGCCCTGGAGTCGGAGCAGCGAGAGATAGAAGAAGCCCTGTGCGGCGGCAGCACCTCCGTAGAAGAAATCACACGCCTGAGCAAGCGTCTGCCCGAACTCAAGGACGAGCTTGACGAAAAGAGCATGAGGTGGCTTGAACTGAGTGAGCTCACCAATTGAACGAACGCTCCAAGGTGTGACGATCTTGTTAAAATCTATTAATAAGCGCAGAAAAACCACCTGTTTTTACATGGTTTTCACAAGAAATCGCTAACTTTGCATCGTTTATCAAAAACATGCCGGATTTTCTCATCTTGAAAGTCCGTTATCCACAATCAACATCATATTATTTTATATGTACAGCAAAGACGAGTTATTATCGAAAGATATCAGCGAATTGTCTGATATCGCGAAGACATTGGACGCAGACTTTAAAGCAGACGACACAAAAGAAAACATCATATACTCCATTCTCGACCGTCAGGCTATCGTCGAGGGCACCAAGAGCAGTGCCACCAGTGCGAAGCGCAAGCGTGTGAGAATCGTGAAAAAAGACACCGACCGCGTGTATAGTGTGAACGGCAAGGAAGGTGAGAATTTTGATGTCAAGAAAAACAAAGTGATCAGCGAGCCCATGCCGCTTTTCAAAGACGAGCTTCCTATGTTGCAACCTGAAGAAGAGAAAGAAGTGAAAGAAGAGGCTCCCGCTGCCGAGGTAAAACCCGCCCCTGCCAAGCGTGGCCGTAAGTCGAAGGCAGAAAAAGAAGCCCTTGCCGCTGCCGCTGCGGCGGAACAAGAAGCAAAATCTACTGAGCCTCAGTCAGAAGAGACGACCGATGACGCCACCTCCCCGTCAGTCACCGAAGAGGCAGCCCCTGTAGAAGAAAATACTCCTGCCCCCTCTGAAGCCCAAGGAGACTATACCGTGCCAGAGGCAACATTCACGACAGAGAACCAGGACGATGAGAAGAAGAATGACCTGCTGGCTCAGTTGCAAGCCAAGGTCAACGCCCACAACGAGGCCAACGAAGAGAAACGTGAGGAGCCTGACGGTATCTGGGAAGGCGACCCCGGCGACGGCACCGACTTTATCCCCGTGATTGACCTGCCCATCGAAGACCAGGGAGCCATGCCGAATTACGACATGTTTGACAATCCCACGACCCCCGTCAACAACTCACCCTCACCCGTACAGCCAATCCTGAGTGACAATCCCTCCAAAGGCACGTACAACTTCGATGACCTCATCCTGGCCAACGGCGTGCTTGAGATCATGCCCGACGGCTATGGTTTCCTTCGTTCGAGCGACTACAACTACCTGTCATCACCTGATGACGTATACGTCTCAAGCATGCAGATCAAGCATTTCGGCCTGAAGACAGGTGATGTAGTGGAATGCCATGTGCGTCCGCCCCATGACGGCGAGAAATATTTCCCCCTGACGAGTATCGACAAGATCAACGGCCGTAAGCCTGCCGACGTGCGTGACCGCATCCCCTTCGAGCACCTCACCCCGCTCTTCCCCGACGAGAAATACAACCTCTGCGGCGACCGTGAGACCACCAACCTGTCTACCCGTGTCGTAGACCTCTTCTCGCCGATCGGCAAAGGCCAGCGTGCACTCATCGTGGCACAGCCCAAGACGGGTAAGACCATCCTGATGAAAGACATCGCCAATGCCATAGCCGCCAATCATCCAGAAGCTTACCTGATGATGCTGCTCATCGACGAGCGTCCTGAGGAGGTGACCGACATGGCCCGCACCGTCAATGCAGAGGTGATCGCCTCTACCTTTGACGAGCCCGCTGAGCGCCATGTGAAGATAGCCGGCATCGTGCTTGAGAAGGCGAAGCGCATGGTGGAATGTGGCCATGACGTGGTTATATTCCTTGACTCCATCACCCGCCTGGCACGTGCCTACAACACCGTATCACCTGCCAGTGGTAAGGTGCTCACCGGTGGTGTGGACGCCAACGCCCTGCAGAAACCCAAGCGTTTCTTCGGTGCTGCCCGCAACATCGAGGGCGGCGGTTCGCTCACCATCATCGCCACAGCCCTGATCGACACCGGTTCGAAGATGGACGAGGTGATCTTTGAAGAGTTCAAGGGCACCGGCAACATGGAGCTGCAGCTTGACCGTTCGCTGTCCAATAAGCGTATCTTCCCGTCAGTCAACCTGGTGGCATCGAGCACACGCCGCGACGATCTGCTGCAAGACCGCACTACGCTCGACCGCATGTGGATCCTGCGCAAACATATCTCAGACATGAACCCCGTGGAAGCTATGAACACCATCCACGACAGGATACTCAACACCCGCAACAACGAGGAGTTCCTGCTGACTATGAATTCGTGAAACCTCCCCCGGCCCCTCCGAAGGAGGGGAGGTGAGATGGCGATGGGATAAGATGGGATAAGATGAGTATAAAACGCCACCGGTGAATGAAATCCCTCATTCACCGGTGGCGTTTTTTATACGGTCTGATGTTGCTTGGTTTTGTGCGGGCTTGTCTGGGCTTGCCTGGCTTCGCCTGATGCCGGCTTGGTTTTGTCTGGTCTTGCGAAGACTTTTTATTCTCCGATATTATATCTGAAACCGAACTGTATGTTGAAGTTGACTTGTTTGTCTTTGAATGTGTTCTCCAACGAACTGCCATTGTCAAAATAATACTTCACACCTGGCTCCAGATAGATGCCCAAGGAAGGTATGAAATTATACTGTGCTCCGATGCCGGCATTGACCGACCACTGTACGCGGTCGTTGTCGATGGTCTCACTGACCCCTTCCGTCTCCATCGTCGCCTTGACATTGAAGTCGGCTTGTCCGCCGGCTACAGCATAGACCGAGAAATAACGGTTTCCCCAAACCCGGAACATGGCGTTGAGCGGTATACCGATATCGTGAAGCGTCTGCTTCTGTTTGATGGAAGCCCCGCCCATCGTCTTGGAGAAATCCGAGCGCAAACGAGTGTACACCAGTCCCGTAGAGAACGACCACCGTTCGCTGATCGCCCATCTGCCCGTCAGTCCTATTGAATAAGGCTGATAATGCTTACTACTCTCATTGTAGTTGGCCAATGAAGCCTTTGAAGGGGTTTCGGCGTCAGAGTCGAATCCACTGAAACTGGAAGTCATGGCATAATTGACCACCGTACTGGAGTTTTTTATGCCGATCAAGTCGTTGGAAGCATACAGATCCACCCCCAAGTGATTATTCGTCTTACGCTTTAGGCCATCATCCTGACCCAACGCCCTCAGTATTTCCTGTTCAGTCTTCTGAGGTATCTGATTCGTTTGCTGTCTTGAGGAAGGCTCTTTGCCCTCCTGCTCCGTCCGCATACTTGCAGATTGCTCCTTTGCGGTCAGCTCTACCCCACTCTCCTGCCTTTCCACAGGCAGAGCGGACGGGGAGACAGGATCCTGGACCTGCTCTGTAGACTTTGGTGCGGTAGGCAAAAGATCCGTCTCCGTCTTTGGAGCCACGGAGCCGCCGGAAAGACTTTGCCTCACAGGCAGCGTACTGGCAACCGGTTGCGCCTGAGCCACGAAACGCTGCGACGGCTCATTCAGTTTTTCTGTCAACTCCGGATCAGCCGGAGCGTGCATTTGCACGACTCCGACTGGTTCCGAAGCCTCGGTTAGGTTATTAGGATTTGGAACGTCTCTATACCAGTAAAGAGCGGCACCTCCGAGCAATGCTGCCGCTATGCCTGCGGCGGCGGCCCATCTTCTCAGCGGTACTACCAGGGCACGACGCGCCTGTCTGCCTTCCTGTGGCAGAGCATCCTGAATATCGCGCCACAGTCCCTCCGGAGCCTTTTCCTCATAATGCTCCATCTGGAATCTCAGTTGTTCTATCCAGTCGTTATGGTTTGTCATGTCTCTGATTTTTTAAATTCTCTTATCATTTTGGCCAACATCTTTTTGGCCCTGCAAAACTGTGATGCCGAAGTGTCCTCCTTGATGCCCAGTATCCCAGCTATTTCCTTATGCGATTTGCGCTCGAAGACGAAGAGGTTGAGCACCATTCTGTATCCTGGCGGCAGCTGCCCTATCATCTTGTTGATCATATCCGGCGGCACGCCTTCCACTTCAGGTTGTTCGTCGTCCGGCTGGTCGGGGAAATCGTCAGTGAACACCAGCTTGTTATGGTTTCTCAGACAGGTGATCGCCTCATTGGCCACGATTCTCATCATCCATGCCCTGAGCGACCCCTCGCCCTTATAATGGAAATGGCTGATGTTGGAGAAGATCTTCAGAAAGCTCTCTTGAAGTACATCCCTGGCCTCATCAGCCTGTGGCACATATCTATGCACGACAGCGGTGGCATATCCAGCATACAGACGGTAGAGGTCGGCCATCGCCTTCCGGTCTCCATGCAATATCTGATATAATATCTGCTTTTCACTGTCCACGACTTCTGACACTATTTTTTATTACCACTGAATGTGATGACGATTTCTTTGTCAAATGTCATTTTCCGTGCGGTCTCCGTCCCGGATTTCTCTACCAGATCCACATGGTTGATCTTAATGGTGACAGCGATACTGCCCCTGGCCTGGTCGTATACCATCGCCGATGCCTCCAGGTCCATATAGAGGATGACAGCATAATTGCGCCCCTCCATCGTCGTGCTGAACTCCAAAGACTGCGGTTGAAAATTGAAGTAAGTCGAAGACTCTGAGTAGCCTACAATGACCGGGCTTAGCTGGCAATTAGTGAAGACAGTATTGTCGGAAGTCTCGTTCTGATCGTTTTTCCCGGTCACTTCCCTTAAAATTTCCTTCTGCGGCAGCCGGCTTAAGACCAGCACCGAATCGAGCTTCGCCTCTGCTTTTTCAGCAGACTGCCGGTTGACGATCCATCGACCTTCATACCTGCCTACAAAAAGGCTATTATTTTTGGCATCCGAAAACTGTGGGTCGGAAATGTTTTCATTGTCATACATATCCGAGCACGACAAGACAGTGGCCGACAGAGCCATGCCTATGCCGAATGCCCATACTTTCAACCATTTCAGGGTCATGATTTTTATGTAGTTTTACTTAAAACGGAGAAAAGCAAAAACCTTGCACGAGAATCACAAAAAAATCACCCGATCAGGTCGGCCATGATGTTCATGGAGCTTTCGGATATGCCATTGGCCTGCAGTACGGCCTTGTCGTGCAAGAACTGTGCACGTATGCCCTCCTCTCTTTTCTGCTGGTCGCATTTTGTAAGAAATCGTCTGAACCGTGCGACCGCCTCCTTGATGTCTCCATTGATCCAATAGCAATACCCAGTATTGAGATGATCCTCCGCTGTTGCCCATTCTGCCCCATCCAGGCGCTGGTATTCCTTTGTAGCCTGCTCCATGCGTGCAGATGCCATCAGTCCCCATGCGAGCACCCTGAGCACATTGTGATCATCGGGCTGTTGGTAGCTGAGTCTGTAAAGCGTCTGTATGGCTTCAGAGGGTCTGCCGTCATTGATCACTGCGATACACCAGTTGAGGGCATCATTGGTATGCTCCGGCTGCATATCCATGAGTTGGCGGTAGAGGTCGGCCGCCTCGGCATAGTGTCCGCTCATCAGACAAGCCCTTGCCAGTGCTCCCATGGTCTTGCGTTGCCCCGGGGCTGCGTCAAGAGCTTTCTTCAAGCAGGCGACGGCCTCTTCGTACTCACCTTCTTGCAGGAGGCATGCCCCTTTGAGAGAGAAATAAGCCGGCTGCTGGAGGTATGAATAATTGTCGAGCAATTTGTGCAGTTCCTTTGTTTTTCTTCTTTTCAGCATAAAATGCCCCAGGCTGGGCATCCTGGTGTCCATGGCGGTGTGCCGGAGCACGCTCCCCGAGAGGAACAGGGCATTGAGTCCCTCAGTCCCTCCGAAAGGATTGAAGAAAGGCTTGCGTCTGTCGCTCAGCCTGAAGAATCTATATAAGTCCTGCAAATACAGCAACCTGATATGAGATGGTGGTTTCTGGCTGAAATCCTTTGATACAGGTCCGAACATTTCCTCAGTGCCGAGCATGGACTTCAGGTTGGCAGGTATTTTGTCGATGACGCTCGCCATGGCCAGTGCGAATGAATACTTGTCGCTGTCGCAGAAAGGGCCATGATGAAGGATATTGTTGAGAAAAGAGTGATTGTTGAGTTTCTTCACCGTGGTGGCGAGGTCTGGATGCTCGATATAGAAAGGGCAGAACCAGTTGGACAAATTGTAGAAGAAAGGGAGTCTTTTCATTTTAGAGAAGCCTCCGAAATAGATGTCCGACCCATTTTTCTGCATGTCGACCATCCTCTGGAAAGTCCTCTCCATCTCGTCCATGGCCTTGTCGGTGGCATCGGGGTTGAGAATGTCCTGCATGGTGTCTTCCTCTTTCTCGACGATTCCGAGTCGCGTGATCTCAAAATTGTTGTGCTTCATCAGGTTGGGTATGATGTCGCGCTGAATCTCGTCATTGTCTTTCTCAGCATTCATGCAGAAATACATCTGCATCTGCATTTCGAGCAGTTCGCGCGCCACCTCCTCATCCTCGCACAGACTGCTCACCTTCTGACTCATCTCGTCGTAGATGTCGTTATTGCCATGCAGCGACAAAGCCCACCCCACGAGTGCCCGCTGCCTGATATTCTCGTCGGAAGAGTGCCGGTAGACCTGTTCGAGCATGGAGAACTTCCGGATGTCGAAGTGTGTGATGCACGACAGGGTGACGGCACTGACAATGAGTGCCGCGTCGTTGGCATGTACGGTGGGCGAGAGCACCAGTTGCTGATAGAAATCCGCTTCGTGGCTGGTCCACTGCATAGACACACAGATCATATCAAAGACAGCGCTCATCAGGTCCTGATGCCGCTTATAGATCTGCTCTTTCACTTGCAGGCCGGTCTCTCCGAGTTGCAGCAAGGTGACCTCGCTGACAAAATCCTCCATCCCCATCCTGACCTGCTCCTCTGTGAGGGCTGCATTGACAGTGCGGGTTTTCAGACTGACCATCGTCGCATCTGTGTTGACCATCCATATCATATCAGCATCACTGGTCAGGCGGTGAAGTCGTAGGAGCAGGTTCTGATAAAGCTTATCACGCTGTGGGTCGTTATACCCCTGAAGCATATAATTCTTCAGCAGTTCGTAGTCGTCACGTATGCTTCCGAGCCGGTCATAGAGAGGGGCGAAAAGTCTCTCGGAAGTGATGGGTTGTATGTTTTTGAGGGCATCGTTCAGGCGCTTTTTCCTGATACAACTTGCGGTGTTTATGATAATCGATCTGTCCATAATTTCAGTGCGTACGCCATTTTACGTTTTTTGTTTTGTCCAAATCTGTCTGCCTGGGTGCGGAGATATGGCTGAAAGAGATTGTCGGGAGCGCAGCCACGGTGCGGTCGTCTGTGTGGCAATACTTCTTGATGACATCCACATAATGCTTCAGTCCATGACGGTTGATGGAATCGCACGCCAGGTCGTAGGCTTTCTTGAAGGCCTCAAGCTGTTGCCGGCGTCTCGGGTCACTGAGTGGCTCGTCTCTCACCACGAAGGCCCCGAGGCGCAGGTCCCTCCCACGCGAATCCATGTGCAGGGTATGCTTGTCGATCCTTGCCGTAGTGGCCTGGGGCTCGGGCAGCATGACTGCGTCCATCTCATTGTTCTGCAGCATTTTGAGGCGCACGATGACATCGTTGATTTGTATGCGGAAGACGGGGTTGTCAGGTTTCACGCTGTCGAGAGCCACCGTGGCCAGATAGTCGGTGGCGGAATAGCGGGCCATAGCGATCATCTTATCCCCCAGCTGCCTCAACTCCTTGATGCGCGACTTCTTGTTGGAGAATAATTGCCAATAGGCGTTGGTAGCGGTGAGATATGAGATGCCGACTCCCTGCCGTTTCAGGCGTTCCGCCCTCATGACATCGGTCACGGCGCATTCCACCTGCCGTTTGCGCAATGCCTCGTCGCAGTCCATCTGCGCATTCATCTGCTTCAGACGCACATCCACCCCAAGTGTATCGAAGAGGCGGGTCTCCTTGGCTACGAACACCGGCAGACAATCAATAGTGGGTGTGACCGCCGTCTTGAACGCCAGAGAGTCAATCCGTCTCAGCTCTGCGGCTGCAATCCTTTTCTTTTCTTTCTGCTCCTTGTTGGAGATGCCACATGCCGAGAATGTGAATGCGGCCCAAAAAACGAATAATATAAAGATGGGTGTCTGTTTCATTATCTCATTACAATTGGTGCAAAAGTAATGAAAAACTTTTTCATGACAAAGGAATTGAGAGAATTTCGCTTTTAGCCATAGGCTGTTTATTCTTTGCAGTAAGTTGCGAAAAACCCCTTCTACCAACAAAGGGGCAGCACGACTGCTGCCCCTTGTCCAAAAACAAATAACCTAAAACTAATTTCTATATGCAGGATTCTGATAAGCTTCTTTAGCTGCGTCGTCCATTTCCATGCCATCGAGCTGGCCTTGAGGTATAGGACGGAGATAATAGTTGGCCGGGATATTACGTGTGAAGGTCTTCAGGTCCTTGTCGGTATATCCGTCGCCTGCGATATGATAAGTAGAGGCTCTCTCAGTCCACTTCTGCGTACGTACGAGGTCGTACCAGCGGTATCCTTCACCCCAGAACTCACGCGAGCGCTCGTCGAGGATATAGTCGATGGTGATGGTGGCAGGCGTAGCAGCCAGCATCTCCGCGGTGTGGTCTACCGAGACAGCCACATTGTCGTTCTGGTTGAATGTCATCTTTCCGGCACGTGCGCGGAGCACATTGACAAGTCTCCTGGCATCGTCGTTCTTGTTGAGCTTCACAGCAGCCTCAGCAGCGATGAGATAGAGTTCAGAGAACTTGGCAACGTTGAAAGGCCGTGGGCTTCCGCCGTTGACTTTGCTTCCGAGTCCGCCGGCATTATCGGTGCGATAGATACCGAGTTTCCAGTTGATGGGAAACTTCTTGCGGCTGATGTGATTGACGGCCACCACGAAGTCGGCACGTCCTGGCATCTCGCCGAATCCCAGCTTACCGTCAGCCCCGGTATAGTTGATCTGCGGATCATCGCTCTCCGGCACCCAGCTGAAGTATACCTCATTGGGCAGTACTTGCATGCCATTGGCGCCCAGTACGTAAGCGTCAGTGCCACCAGACTTCTGCCAGTTGGTGTGATAGCGCAGTGTGAACGTAGCGTCGTAGCGCGAGTCGATAGCCTTGACAGCATCCTCGAAGACACCACCCTGCATGAAGTTGTCGGCGATAGGAGCCATACGAGTCCAAGGACGTCCGAGAGCCTGGACGGCCTCACGCTGTATAGGATTGATAGTATTGCCAGAAGATCCCTTTGCGGTCATCTCTGTATAGTTCCATGTAGTCATCCAGTATGCGAAGTTCTCAGGAGAGCCACCGCTTCCCCATCCGTATCCAGCTCCTCCGTTACCGTATTTCTCGTTCTCGTCATGGTCGGCATAGAGCATGATCTCGGAGTTGCGGTCGTTGGTAGCCACGTTGACATCATAGAAAGTGGGCTGGAGTGCATAGGGTCCGGGATTGTTGATAGCCTCGCTGGCCACATCGTATGCCTTCTGGAAGTAAGAAGCTGCCTGGCTGGCATCACGTGTGGTCTCGGGATACGTAGGGATGTTCTTAGGATTCTCGAGCCACCATGCGTAGGTGAGGTAAGCCTTGGAGAGGTAGAGCCGTGCAAGGTTTTTGGTGGCCGTGCCTTTGAGACGCGGATTCTCGGGCAGATCTTTTACAGCCTTCTCGAGGTCAGCGAAGATGGCCGCATAGACCTCAGGCACGGTGTTGCGTACAGAGGTACGCACGGTAGAAGTATTGAACTTCAGTTCGCCGGCACCCAAGTCGAGTGGCACGCCTCCGAAAGTCTGCACGAGCAGGAAATAGTCGAAAGCACGGAAGAAGTAAGCCTCTGCGAGGAGAGCGTCGCTGATGCCGGCCTCGCCACCATTCTCGATGATGCCACTGGCGGTGTTGATATTTGCGAAAGCCGTACCCCAGAGCAAGTCGGAGCGGCTGGTGGTCGAGGTGAGCTGTCCTACTCCAGAGAGGTCAGCATCCTTGAAGTTGCCATCTGCCGACTGTCCATAGGTATACTCATCGGTACCTGTCTCACAGATATTGAGCCAGTATCCGTTGCCGTAGAAGTAGCGCAAGTGTGCATACAGGGAGGTGAGTCCGCCCTCGATACCCGTCTTGGTTGTGAAGAAAGTAGGGTCAAACTGGCTGCGCGGCTGCTCATCGAGCACATCAGAGCAGGAGGTGAGCGATGTGGTCATGCCACAGCACATCAAACCCGCAGCGAGGATATATTTGATACTTTTCGTTTTCATATTCTTCTTGTTTATTAAAAAGTCCATTATCAATTACCTGATTGTCGATTAGAATGTGACGTTGATACCGAAGAGGAAGTTGCGTGTGGCAGGTGTGTTGTAACCTACGATCGGCATTTTGTGCTTTCCGGCATACTCACTATAGGAGACGGCAGTGTTCTCAGTGGCCCATGAGTTGGTCTCAGGATCGAGTCCGCTCTCATTGTTGAACGGTGAGAAGAGCACGAATGGGTTCTGAATGGTAGCATAGAGGCGCAGACGGCTGATACCGAGATTCTTGATGCAGCTCAGTTTGTCGAAGTTGTAGCCGAGTGTGATGGCGCGCACTTTCAGATAGCCAGCATCGAAATAGCCGAGTGTAGAGCCGTACTTGGGGTTGTCGCTACTCATGATACCGCCCGGTTTCGGATACTTAGCCCCTGTGTTATCTTCTGTCCAGTAGTCCACATCGAGCTGTCCGCGACGTCCGGAAAGCATATTGAGGTAACCATTAGAAGAATGAATGGCAGAGATCAGCTTGCCACCTACCTGGAAAGCGCCGATGACGGTCAAGTCGAAATTCTTGTATCCCACGGTGGTGTTGAAACCACCGATGAGGTCAGGCTCCATGCTCATGATCTGCCGGTCGTCGGGACCGATGGCGCGTTTTGGTGTACCATCCTCATAATATTCACCAGTGTACTTCACTTTGATCATACCCAAGTTTCCACCTGGTTCCAGAATGGCGAAATTGGTAGTAGTCTCACCAGTGGGTTTGCCATCAGCATCTCTTACAGTGGCAGGAGTGACGTCTTTCTCATTCCAGAGTCCTTGGTACTCATAGTCGTAGATGACATCGATAGGATGTCCGACAAACCAGCGGTTGGCCTCGTCGCGGTCTTCACCAGAAGCGAGTGCGGTCAGTTTGTTGCGGTTGGCGTAAAGGTTGATACCAGCATCCCAGTACCATCCGTTCTTATTGTCGAGGATGATGCCGTTGAGGGTGAACTCCCATCCTTTGTTCTGCGTTTTACCGATGTTGCCGGTGAAGCTGCTTACACCCGATGTAGAGGGCAGAGAAACATCGAGGAGGATGTCGTTGGTCTTCTGGATGTAATACTCCAACGAACCATAGAGTCTGCCGCTGAAGAGAGAGAAGTCGAGACCGAAGTTCCAGGTCTTGGAATACTCCCATCCGAGTTCGGGGTTGGGCAATGCGTTGACATAGTAACCAGCAAGATAAGTGTCGCCGAAGTTGTAGTTGCGCACGCCGAGTCCGCCAAGTGTGGAATAAGGACTGATACTCTGGTTGGAGGTTTCACCATAACCTACGCGGAACTTGAGGTTGTCGACCCATTTGACATCCTGCATAAAATCCTCGCGCGAGATATTCCATCCTGCGCTGACAGCGGGATAGGTGTGCCACTGATGTCCCTTAGCCAGACGTGAAGAAGCGTCGGAACGAAGAGCTACAGAAGCCATGTATTTGTTGTCATAGGAGTACATCACACGTCCCATCCACGACATCAATCCACTCTGCCAGTAATTGTAGTTGTTGAGGTTGACCTCGCCGATGGCCTTGTCGAGTGCAAAGTACTGGAAGTAGTCGGCAGGTATATTCTGTGCGGAAGCACCGGTCGACTCATAGGTGGTCTGCTCGGCCGAATACATGCCCACAATATTAAGGTTGTGCTTCTCAGCGAAGACGCGGTCATAGGTGATGAGGTTCTCAACCGCCCAGTTGCGTGTCTGGTTCTCTGAGATACCTCCGCCGTTGACAGCGTTCTCGTCCTTGTTGTTCACACCGGTACCAGTGAAGTTGCCACCCTTTGACGAACGGAAGTTGAGGCCCACATTGATGCGGTAGCTCAGTCCTTCGATCCATGGACATTTCACTTCGCCGAAGAGAGTGTTGTAAGAACCGATACCTTTGTTCTCTCTGAGCCAGATGTCCTTGTCTCTCTTCACGGTCTCCTTGGTGACCACGGCCTGATCGTCGGCGGGCAGGGTGATATAGCGGCGAATATTACCGTTCTCATCATACGGGCTTGCCAGCGGGCTCTTGCTCAGCACGCCATACATGTCGTTGACGCCTTGTGTCTTGCGATAGCTGGTATTGGTGCTCAGTCCGAAGCGGAACCACTCGCCCACCTTCTGGTCGAAGTTACCACGCACGCTCACACGGTCGTATCCCTGTGTTGGAACAGGCGACTCGTCGTGATAATAACCTGCGCCGAAGCTGTAGCTACCGCCATTGGTGCCTCCAGCCACGCTCACGTCGTGGTTGTGGCTCACACCTGTCTGATAGTACAGATCCTGCCAGTCGGTATTGGTGTTGTCGTTCTCGTCAAGGGAGTTCTCATATTTTCCGGCATACTTACGCATTTTCGAGAAGGTGGGTCCGTCCATCATGGGATATTTGTGGAATACCTTTTTGAAACTGACGTAACCATTGTAAGTCACCTTGGCAGGAGCTCCCATGCTCCCCTTCACTGTAGTGATGATGATCACACCATTGGCACCACGTGAACCATAGATGGCAGTGGCCGAAGCATCCTTGAGGATATCCATCGACTTGATGTCGGTCGGGTTGATATCAGAAAGCTGTCCCATGAAAGGTATACCGTCGAGCACGATGAGCGGGTCGTTGGAGGCGCTGAGTGAGCGCTGACCACGAATACGTATCTGCATCTCGGCTCCCGGCTGCGAGGAGGTCTGCGTCATGAGCACACCAGCCACACGTCCCTGCAGAGCCTGAGCGGCGTTGGTGGCGGCGATCTGATTCAGTTTCTCGCCGTTCACATTGGCCACAGACCCGGTGACGGCCTCGCGGCGCTGTGTACCATAACCGATGACAACCACCTCGTTGAGGTTCCCGCCTTCGGCTTCGAGTACGACATTGATATTCGAGCGGTTGCCTACTACCACCTCTTGTGAGACATAACCCACATAAGAGATGACGAGCGTAGCCCCTGGATTCACATTGATAGAGAAATTTCCGTCGAAGTCTGTGACGACTCCGTTGGTGGTGCCTTTCTCCATGATGGTTGCACCGATGAGCGTGCCCTCAGAATCACTGACACGTCCTGTCACTTTCTTAGCCTGCTGTACCTCATCGACCGACTTTGTGTCGGCAGTCGCAGCGGCTACAAGTGGGGTATAAAATAGCCCGAAAGAGCACAGCCCCACGAAACAGATAGTTTTTCTTAAGTTCGCATGCATAGCATTTCTTTTTAAGTTATTTATATTAGGTTAATATGAACATTCAAATCTGTTATTTTGCCAATTCGCCGTTACAAAGATATGGCTTTATTTGTTTCGCTGCCTTAAAATTTGTTCCAAGCGCTTTTAAAAATGTTTCATTCAAAAAAAAGTTTAATTTTTTATCATAAAATATAATATCTAAGACATGTAATAAAATAATTAGGATAGAAGGAACAATTTTTGTCTGCTATTCTGAACTGTTCTGGCTTGCGTATTCCGTAGGAGTTAGACCGTAATATTTCTTAAACACGGTGGAGAAATAGGTCTGATTGTTGAACCCGACAGAATAAGCCACCTGTGCAATATTGACTTTCCCCTCCTTGATGAGGCGTGCTGCTTGCTGCAGTCGCAGATTGCGTATGAACTCGCCGGTAGAGATGCCGGTGATTTCTTTCATTTTCCGATGGAGCTGCGTGCGGCTGAGCCCTACTTCCTCAGTGAGTCGGTCTACGTTGAAGTCAGGATCCTGGAGATTCTCATTGATGGTCTTCATGATACGCTCCATCAGTGCGTCATTGTTTCCTTTCACCTCTACATTCTCCACCTTGTCCTCCTGGTTTTGTGCTCCGGTGAACTTTCCGCGCAGTCGTCGCACATTGTCCACGAGGTTGTCTATCAGTATATGAAGTTCCTCCATATTGAAAGGTTTGGCCAGATAGGCGTCGGCTCCTCTTCTCAGCCCTTCAAGGCGGTCGCTGACCTCGGCTTTGGACGTGAGCAAGATGACGGGTATATCACTGATATTGACATTACCCTTGATTTGCTTGAGCATGGTGATACCATCCATCTCGGGCATGATCACGTCGCTGACGACCAAATCGTATGCGTTGCTGGTGAGCAGCATCTTCAGCGCTTCCTTCCCGTTGGGAGCCGTGTCGATACGATACCAGGTAGAGAGTTCATTTTTAATATAGAGTGCCACATCGAGGTCATCGTCCACTACGAGCAGCCTGAAATTGCGTGAAGCCTGTTTTTTGGTATTCACACTGTTGCCGGCATCGGCACTTTCTATCTCCTCCGGTCTGAGATGTGAGTTGCCCAGAGGTATGCGCACCTCTATACATGCTCCCTGCTTTCCGTCGGTGCGGTTATATGCCTTGATCATCCCGCCGTGCATCTGCACGATGGCCCGGCTGAGGTTAAGTCCGATACCCGTACCCTCGATATGGAGGTCGCTGGAGTTTTTTCCCTGATAGAACCTCTCAAAGAGCCTGTCGGTCTTCTCATCCTTAAATCCTATGCCGCTGTCGGTGACGGTGAGCACCACTTGCTGGTTGTCGCGTGCGAGTGACACCTCCACCTGTCCACCGTCGAAAGTATACTTAAACGCATTGGAGAGGATGTTGCTGACGACTTTGTCAAACTGTATCCTGTCTATCCATGCCAGCAAAGCGTCGTCCTCATGACGGAAGTGGAACGAGATGCCGCGCTGTTGTGCATTATACTGATAGAGAGCGCAGATGCCCGAGACAAAAGGCACCAGGTCGACCTCAGAGCAGTGGAGGTGCATCTGGTTTTTGTCGATTTTACGCTCGTCGAGTATCTGGTTGACCAGCAAGAGCAGTTTGTTGGCATTGCGGTCGATGGTGTTGATGTCGTTGATGCACTCCGGGTCGTTGATTCTTTTCCTGAGTTTGTGCAGCGGCCCCATAATCAGCGTCAGCGGCGACCTGATGTCGTGCGTGGCATTGATGAGGAATCTCATTTTCTGCTCGTCGAGGTCGGCCTTGCGACGTTTCTCGACAAAGACCAATACGAAAGCCAGGAGCGCAAAGGCCAGGAGCGCATAGCAGAGATAAGCCCATGTCGACGCATACCACGGCGACTTGACGACGACGGTGACGACCGCCGTCTCTGGCGCATAGACCCCATTGCTCATGGCCCTGGTCTCAATGGTATAGGTGCCGGGCTTCATCCTGTTGAAAGACACGGCGTTGATACCTTCGTCGAGCGTGGTCCACGATCCATTGTTGAGACGGTATTCATACCTCAGGTTGTCGGTGTTTTTGAAATTGAGCATCGAGTACTCCAGGGTGAAGGAGTTCTGGTCATACGGTATTTCGAACCTGTCGTTGAGGCAACACACGGCTTTTCCGTCGATCATGAAGTTGGTGAGGAAGATCTTCCCGCTGAGGTCGGCCATCGACGTCCTGACCTCATCTGGATAGAAAGAGATGACCCCGTCGTAGCTACCGAAACAGAGTCTGCCGTCGTCCATGCCGACGACGGCACCCAGGACGAACTCCCTGCTTTCGAGTCCGTTGCCGCTGACATGGCTGATGAGCTTATTGTTTTTTGTGTCATACTGCCATAGTCCGTTAGCGGTGCTCATCCACAGGTCGCCGTTGCGGGCATTAGCGATGGCATATACCGGAATGTTCTCCAAAGCCTGTGAATTGGGGAAGAGCGACCATTTGTTTTTGTTACGGTCGAAACAGTACAGTCCGCTCTCCGTGCCTATGAGCATCATGCCGTCTTTGCGCTCGCAGAGCGAGAAGCACTGCAGCCCCTTGAGCTGTGTATCCCATCCAAAGATATGAAAATTGTAATCCACGGGATTCATGACACAGACGCCATCAGACGTGGCGATCCACAACAGTCCCCTGCTGTCGTAGAGCAATGCCTTGACCCAGTCGTTGCACAGTCCGCCTTTCCTCGGGTTGACCTTATACATGGTGAGATGCTGGGTCTGGCCGGTATGAGCATCGTATACACACAGTCCCTTGCCATAATTGCACACGAAGTAATGGCCGTCGCCGTCGTCGGCGATACAATTGATGCCCCATCCGTCTACCTGCAGTCGCGGCGAACTGGCCCCGGTGTGGGGATTGTATGCGTAGAGGGTGGTCTCGCTTCCGATCCAGAAGTTACCCTGCTGGTCACGGTAGATGCAGTTGGCTCCGGCAGGTGAAGCTGGTGCCGGGTGGATGGCACCGTTTTTGTCAAACTGGTATACGCCGCTTTTCTGTACCGTGCACCATACGCTGCCGTCATCTCCCTGTGCCATGCTCGACACGCTGCTGCCAAGGATGAAATTCTGGCTGGCAAATTTCCATGTATTGAAAACATCTTGTCCCTGGTTGATCTCATAGAGTCCTTTTTTGTAGCAACTGAGCCAAAGGTTATGATCCTTGTCTTCGAAGAGGTCATTGATATTGGCCGAGGCCAGTCCGTATCGGTTGTCCATGTTATCAACCTTTTTCATAACGGAGCTTCCAACCGGTATGACAAACAGTCCCTGCCCGGAGGTACCGAAATAGAGGTTTCCCAGATGGTCGGCCAGTGCTCCCCGTATGGACACCTTGCTGTCAAGGGATTTCAGGTCAAACCCCGCGTCGGAGAGAGTTCCGGTAGCATAGTCATAGCTGAGGATGCCATACATACATACGACGAGGAAGCCCCTGTTGTCATTCTTGATGAATTCGACCACCGGTCCGTAGGGCGAATGAAAATCCTTGATGGCCGTGACATGAAGTCCGCTGACCTTCATCCTGGTGATGGCAGCCGTCTGGTAAGTGCTCCAGATATTGTGCTGGTCGTCTACAAACAGCATGTTGACATAGTCGTAGCCTTTGCGCTGTGAGAACTGTCTCTCCTGCGTGACGACATCCTTGCCGACACGTATGGAGAAGATGCCGTGACCAGAGGTGCCGATGAGTATATTGCCCTCGGCATCCTCAACGATGCAGTCGATACGCGGCGTCAACTTTCCCGGCAGGGGATAGCGTCTGAAGCAGTCATTCTGATAATCGTACCGGCAAAGCCCCTTTGCCGTGGCCACCCACAGTCTCTGACGACTGTCGGAGAAGACCCGCGACACATCATTGTGAGGCATGGACGTGGAATCATTCTTGTCGGCGAAATAGCGGGTGAAACGATATCCGTCAAATTTGTTCAGTCCATACTGCGTGCCCACCCACAGGAAGCCGTAGCTATCCTGGGCGAGACAGTCGGTGGTACTGCTCGACATCATACCGGCAGTATACAACCTGCCGATGCCGGCATAAGCCGGCACGGCAGTCATCACGCATAACAGCGCATATAAAAAAATTCTTACGTTTCTCATTCCATGCCCCGATAAGGTAGATGTGCTAAGTTTAGTTTTGTTTCCTCGGCGACTCGTCGAAGTAGAGGTAGGTAGGCTGGTATCCGCCGCAATCGACGACGATTTTCTCGAATACGATGCCTGGGTCGAGCGGTCTGATGGTGAGCGTGTGTTTTCCCGCCTTGGCACTGACCTGGGCGACGCTCTCCACGACGCGCCTTGCCACGGTGGGATAATAAATGCTATAAATATTGTCGGGATGCTCGTTGAGGTTGGCATTGAAGTTGACGGTCACAGGCTGTCCCCCGTCGATGGACACTTCATAGCACAGTCCGCCCTTATTGAGGAAGTCGAGTGTGGACTTGACGATGACGTGCACCTTCCTCACATCGGAGACCGTCTCAAACTGATAGTTGAGTGCGGCGCCATCGACAGGCTGCGTATAGGGTCTGAGCGAAATGCCGCTGAGTGTGCGCCCCATAAACGGTATGACCGTCCATTCCGTCTCCTTGGACTGCTGCACACTATGATAATGCTCCGCCTCAATGGCCACCACCCCGTTTTTCTCAGCAAAAATATTGCCGCCTTCACGAGTTTCCATCCGCCGCACGGATGGCATGATGTTGCCGGGGCCGAAATCATCATTCCAACTGCGGTATCCGATGTGCTTCTGTGTCATCATGCCGTTCCACTTTCCGCCGGCCATGTCGAGATTGTATTCTGCACAGAGCACGGAGTCTCTCCTGAAAGCCTGCTCCACCCGGTCGGCCCATATATTACAGTCGGGATTGCCTTCGTTGTAGAGTTGCTGATTCATAGCCTGTGCGTAATACATCTGATAGACGTTACCCATGGCCTGTATGGGGAAAAGTATAATCTGCCGGTAAGCGTCACGATATTCCGGCCTGAGCGTGGCAAACTGCCTCAAGGCCTCCATCTCCAACTGTGTATAATCGGCCACCACCTGCTTCCATTCTCCCGTCTGCAGGTTATAGGTGCGGCTGTCGAGCATCTCGGCCGTGACGCGACCGTTGTACTTGCAACATAAGTTAAGGATACGCGCAGCCTCCTGGGCCTGGTCCTCTCCAAACTGTGCCTTGCAGAAACCAAGCGTATGGCCAGGTATCGTCTCAGAGCCCTTCCATGCCATATCGAGGAAGAGTTGTATGGGATACTCCATCGGCTTCAGGTCGCCCACATTGAGTATCCACATCTGCTGGATGCCAAATTCATAAGCCAGCGTGAGTTGCTCCCACATATTCTGTATAGGCGTGACGTTGAGCCACTTGGAGTTGCGGGGTGCACCCACATAATCTACGTGGTAATACAGTCCCCATCCTCCCTTATGCTTTCTCTCCTGGGCGTTCGGCACACGACGCACATTGCCCCAGTTGTCGTCGCAGAGCAACATAATCACATCATCGGGCACTCTCATGCCCTTGTCGTAATAGTCAAGCACCTCTTTATAAAGAGCCCACACCTGCGGTGTCTCCTTGGCCGGTTTTTTGGTCACCTGAGAGATAATTTTGCGCTGGTTTTTGACGATGTCGAGCAGCAGCCGGGTGTCAGCCTCCTCACTCATCGCCTCGTCGCCGTCGCCGCGCATACCAATGGTCACCACATCGTCGGTGTTCTTGATGCGCTCTATACCCTCACGGAAGAAGCGGTCGAGCACCTGCTTGTTGGTCTGATAGTTCCAGGCTCCATATTCCTTGCGATGCCTTGCCCACTCCTGGTGATTGCGCCCCATCGGCTCATGATGTGAGGTGCCAATGATGACGCCCATCTCATCGGCCAGGGGGGAGTTGAGCGGGTCGTCGGCATAGAATGCCCATGACCACATGGCCGGCCAGAGGAAATTGCCCTTCAGGCGTAGTATCAACTCGAAGACCTTCTCATAAAATTCATGGCCGCCATAGTTGGTGCCGAAAGTGTTTTTCACCCACGAAGTGAGGCACGGAGCCTCGTCGTTGAGGAAGATACCCCTGTATCTCACCGCCGGAGAGCCGTCGGTATACGACCCGGGCAGCATCCATATCTGCTGATGAGCCACGACGGGCACATCTGCCCAGTAATACCATGGAGACACGCCGATCTGCCTCGACACCTCATAAATACCATATATAGTGCCTCTCTTGTCGCTTCCAGTGATGGTCATACCGTCAGCACCGACCTGAATGATGTATTTCTCGAGGGCTTTCATTTTGGCATCGGTGTCAATGATGATACGAGCCTCGCTGCGCTGGTCGGTAATCCGGCACTGGGCGCCACACACTTTCTCGATATCCGTGCAAAGGTTTTTGGCTGCTCTCACCACCCCTTTCTCGCACCGGCTATCGACATATATGGCCACCTTGCCATCCCGGTTGAGCAGAGTGCCAGTGCAATCAAAATTGACAAACTGATCCGCTGCCATTGAGACATAGGGAAAAAGCAAAACTGCACAAAACGTCCAAAATCTGAAGATTGTTTTCATAAAATTCGCGGTTTTTAGTCATTGCAAAGTTAACATTTTTTCCTTTACATGTATTTTCCGCGACTATAAAAATGTTTCAATGAAACAAAATCAAATGCAATAGCGACGAATCAAAAACAAAAAAAATAGAGGTGATTGGTCAAATCACCTCTATTCCCATTTTCTCGCAGAGTTTCAGGCTTAACTCCTTGAGTTTGAACTTTTGTATCTTGCCGGAACCCGTCAAGGGGAACTCGTCGACGAAGAAGACATACTTAGGTGTCTTGTAGCGTGCGATCTTACCCCGGCAGAACTCCTGCACATCCTCTGGCAGCATCTTCACTCCCTCCTGTAAGATGATGAATGCACCCACCTGCTCGCCATATTTCTTGGAGGGCACAGCCGCCACCTGCACATCCTTGATGCCGGGCATGTGGTAGAGGAACTCCTCGATCTCTCGTGGATAGACATTCTCTCCTCCACGTATGATCATGTCTTTGATGCGTCCCGTGATGCGATAATAGCCCTGTTCGTCTTTCACCCCGAGGTCGCCTGAATGGAGGAATCCGTTCTTGTCGATGACCTCTGCCGTGGCCTCCGGGTTTTTGTAGTAGCCCTTCATCACATTGAATCCGCGGCAGCACATCTCCCCCTGTACACCGACGGGGCACTCCTCTCCGGTTTCCGGATCGAGCACCTTGACCTCAACGAACGGGAAGTCACGTCCGACGGTGGTGCATCGCTGTTCGAACGTGTCATGTATATTCGACTGTGTCATACCCGGCGACGACTCGGTGAGTCCGTATACGCTGGTGATGGTCATAAACATTTTCTCGCTCACCTGCTTCATCAGTTCGACGGGACATAGCGATCCGGCCATGATGCCCGTGCGGAGCGAACTCATGTCGAACATGTCGAACATGGGATGCGTGAGTTCGGCGATAAACATGGTGGGCACCCCATATAGAGCCGTACAGCGCTCTTTGTGTACGGAAGCCAGCACGACCAGGGGATCGAACTTCTCTACCATCACCTGCGTGCACCCGTGGGTGAGGCAGTTCATCGTAGCGAGCACCACTCCGAAGCAGTGGAAGAGCGGCACGCACACACAGAGTTTGTCATTCTGTGTGAACTCCATGTTCTCACCGGTGATAAAGCCGTCGTTGGCAATATTATAATGTGTGAGCATGACTCCCTTTGGAAAGCCTGTGGTGCCGGAAGTATACTGCATATTGACCACGTCGTGGCAGGAGACATTTTTCTTGGCTTCGGCCAGCATTTGGTCGTCGATGTTCTTGCCCAGCAAGAGCAGTTCGGCTGTGTTGTACATGCCCCGGTATTTCTCCATACCGATGAAAACCACGTTTTTCATGTGTGGGAAACGCTTGCTGGAGAGGTGGCCGCGCTCGCAATTA
Organism: uncultured Prevotellaceae bacterium; assembly: GCA_946402905.1. Classification (GTDB taxonomy): domain Bacteria; phylum Bacteroidota; class Bacteroidia; order Bacteroidales; family Bacteroidaceae; genus Prevotella. The sequence continues at coordinate 47,157 of CAMIYC010000015.1, forward strand.
CGCAGCTCGGGCAGCATTTTGTAGGTCATGTCTACATAGTCGCATTCCCATGTGCCATCCGTGATGCAGAGCGTGTGCATGTCAGAATTCTCACAGAGATACTCCAGTTCGCTCTGTTTGTAGTTGGTGTTGACTGTCACGAGCACGGCACCGATCTTTGCAGTGGCGTAGAGGAAGGTGAGCCAGTCGGGCACGTTGGTGGCCCAGATACCCACATTGCTCCCTTTTTTCACGCCGATGGCGAGCAGTCCTTTTGCCAGGTTGTCCACGCGTTGGTTGAACACCTTCCATGTGAAGCGCAGGTCGCGGTCGGAATAGACGATATACTCCTTGTCGGGGGTCTGCTCGGCCCAGTACTCAAGCCACTGGCCGAGAGTCCTGTCAGATAGTTGCTTCATTGTTTCCATCAGAACGGGATATAAATAAGTGCGAGTATTTTAGCGGCCTTTCCGGTGACGCCGTGTACATGGTGAGCCACGATCGAATCGTAGTAGATGCTGTCACCCTCGTGAAGCGTATATTTCTCATTGCCGTAGTCGATCTCTATATCGCCCTGCATGACATAGATAAACTCCTCTCCCTCATGAGCGGAAAGCTTGAATTCCTTTTTCTCACTGGGCTGTATGTCAATAATAAACGGCTCCATGTGCCGGCCGGTCTTCTGGCGTGCCAGGGAGTGATACTCCATGTGCTTACGTGCGTCGACCGAATCGTTGGAGAAACTGATACTGTCCTTTCGTTCCTCCGCGCGGCATACCACCGGCCCCAGTTCGTCGTTGTCGTCGAGAAAAGTGCCCAGCCTCACGCCGAGGGCCCTTGCTATTTTGATCAGCGGTCCCAGTGAGGGCAGATTCTGGTCACTCTCGATAGAAACAATCTGTTGGATGGAGAGTCCGCTTCGCTCAGCGATTTCCTCTACAGAGATATTCTTCGACTCTCTTACACTCTTGATTTTTGATCCTACTACTGTATTATTAGCCATTTTCGTTTAAAGTGTCATAATTTGAGGTGCAAAATTACAAAATATTTTTAGAAAAAGGTCTAATGCTTACATTTTTTAATTATCAGAGACCATTTTCTGACTATTTTCCAGCCAAAGGGTCAGCGAGAGACGGCGGAGGGTGAGAAAAAGGATGACAAGTTTTGAATCATGGGGAAGGATCACGGGGACGGAGTTTTTGAATCATTTTTCCCTTTTATTATTTTGTTGATTGACTATATTGTTGTATTTTTGCAGAAAACGAGCGAAATGCCGAGAAAAGCAAGGGTTCACAGCACCACCGGAATATACCATGCCATGCTTCGCGGAATAAATGGCCATCATTTGTTTCGTGAGCAAGATGATTACATTTTCCAAATGAGATAAACCGTAAATGATGAGACCCTACACCGACCTTTTTCTCGACTTCGACGACACCCTCTACGATACTTACGGCAATGCGGTGATCGCGTTGCGTGAGACTTTCGAGCACCTGCGCCTTGGGCGATATTTCGCTTCACCCGAAGAGTTTTACGACGAATACTGGCGCGCCAACATCGACTTGTGGGGCCAATATTCACGGGGCGAGATCAGCCGCGACGAACTGATCGTGGAGCGTTTCCGGCGTCCACTGAGCAAGGGTGCCGGCCTGACCCCTACCGCAGCTTACTGCATAGAAGTGAGCGACTGTTTTCTCGAATATTGCTCCAGCAAGCCAGGCCTGGTAGACGGTGCGCGAGAGTTGATGGACTATCTCCGCGGGAAGAACTACCGTATGCACCTTTGCAGCAACGGTTTTCATGAAATACAGTATAAAAAGTTGAGAGCCTGCGGACTGGAAGGATATTTCGACCACGTGATCCTAAGTGAAGACGCGGGATACAACAAGCCGGCTCGCGAGTTTTTTGATTACGCCCTACGTGTCACCGGCGCGGGAAGGGAGAAGACGGTCATGATCGGCGACAATTACAATACCGACATTCTTGGAGCCAAGAATGCCGGTATCGCTACGGCCTATTTCAACCGTTATCCAGAATATCGGGCGCCCGGGGCGGTCGACTTTGAGTTTTTCTCGCTCAGCGAACTGATGAGGTGGCTCTGAATGGGCTGGATGGGCTGAATGGAGGCAATGGGAGGCTGATCAGAGTCCTCTTGCGGGGAGCAGTGCTGTGGCGTCGGGGGCTTTCATGCCCGTGAAGTCAGAGAACATCTGCATGAGGTCGCGTGTGTTTCCCCTGCTGAGAATCTTGTCGCGCAGATCCTGCCCTACTTCCGGCCGGAGTGGTCCGCGAGTAGCGAAGCAGTTGGCTACATTGACCGCGAGCACCTCTGTCCAGAGATAGCTGTAGTATCCCGCGGCATATCCCCCACCCCATACGTGATTGAAATACGAAGTGGAATAGCGTGGCGGTATCTGGCTGTCGAGCAGTCCGATTTCGCGCAGCGCCCTTTCTTCAAAGTCAGCGGCCTTGTCAGCGGTAGGTATCTGGTCTATGGAGAGGCAATGCCATGCGAGGTCGAGGCATGTGGCGGCCAGATTCTCTCCGAGGGCGTATGCCGACTGGAAATTGATCGACTTGAGCATTTTCTCCTTCAGGTCAGCAGGCATGGGCTGTCCGGTGACAGCATGGCGGGCGTAATGGTCGAAGATCTCGGGTATGGACGCAAACGACTCATTAAATTGCGACGGCATTTCCACGAAATCGCGCGCCACGGCAGTGCCGCTGAGTGTATTGTATTTGCAATCGGAGAGTATGCCGTGGAGCGCATGTCCGAACTCATGAAACAAGGTGGTGACTTCATCCCATGAAATCAGTGAGGGTTGTCCGTCGGGGGCTTTGGCATTGTTGCACACATTGTAGATGACGGGCAACTGTCCGCGCAGCCCGCTCTGTTTGGCGAAAGCGCTCATCCACGCCCCACCCCTCTTGGTGGGCCTACGGAAATAGTCGCTGTAGAACAGTGCCATCGAACGCCCATCCTTGTCGAACACTTCAAAGACTTTCATGTCAGGATGATAGACCGGCAGGTCCTTCCGCTCCTTGAAAGTCAGTCCATAGACACGGTTGGCGGCATAGAACACACCGTTGCGCTGCACGCTGTCAATATTGAAATAGGGTTTCACGTCATCCTCAGAGAAATTGAACATTTCTTTTTTCATCTTCGCCGAGTAGTAGAAGCGGTCGTAGGGCTGCAGGTGGAAGTCGGGCCCCATCTCCTTGCGTGCGAACTCCTCTATGGCCTTGGTCTCCGCATCGGCTTTCACCTTGTACTTACTGATGAGCTGCTTCAGGAAGGCATAGACATTGTCGGTGTTCTTAGCCATGGTTTTCTCCAGCGAGTATGAGGCATAGTTGGGATATCCCATGATCTGTGCCTGTTCAGCCCTGAGCCGTGCTATCTCTACAACAATGGGGAAAGTATTGAACGACCTGGAGCCGTCGGCCCGGTGTATAGACGCCTCATAGACCCGTTTGCGCAGTGCGCGGTTGGCCAGTGTAGACAAGATGGGCTGTTGTGTGGTGTTGATGATCACGATACAATATGGTGTCTTGCTGCCACGGCTCTCAGCGTCTTTCTTACACTGTGCGATATCGGCCTCACTGAGTCCTGCCAGTTCTTCTATGCTGTTCACCCATACCACTGAGTGGTTGGTGGCGCTGGGCAGCATGTCACCCCACTGCTGCTGGAGTTCAGCGATACGCATATTGATCTCCTTCATGCGTGCCATCTTGTCGTCTGGGAGCAAAGCGCCCTTGCGCACGAAGGACTTGTAGACCTCTTCGAGGAGTTTCTTGTCCTCTCCCTTCAACGACTTATACTGCCTGTCATAGACATATTTGATACGCTGGAAGAGCGTCTTGTTGAAGGAGATTTCATTCTCCAGCTCTGTCAGAAGCGGGGTCACCTTCTTCTCTGTCTCGGCTATCTCCGGTGTCTTGTCGGCACTGACCAACCCATAAAACACACTGGAGACGCGGTCGAGCAGTTCGCCGCACTTCTCATAGGCCAGGATGGTATTCTCGAAAGTCGGTTTGCGCTTCTGGGTTGTGATTTGTGCTATCTCTTGTCTGTTCTGCTCTATAGCGGCCTGGAATGCCGGCAGAAAATCAGAGGTCTTTATCCTGGAGAAATCAGGAGCAGCAAAGGGCAGTGTGCTTTTCTGGAGCAGCGGGTTCTGACGAGTGTCGTTGGCACCGCTGGCATCACCGGTCACAGCCGCCGACTGCATCACGACAGATGCCAGTCCGATGGTAAATAACATCTTACTTATTCTCATATTCAAAGGTGTTATAGTTCGCAATGCGGTATGGGCTGGAGTTTAAAGAGGTTTTTCACGTGTTTGTCGTCGATGAGGGCTTTTGTGGCGGGATCGTCACAGACGCCGGTACGGATATAGCGGTCGAGCACAGCGTAGGTGAATCCGAGATTATCCTCATCAGTTTTTCCGCAAAGTCCGTCGGAGGGAGTTTTCTCCACCAGATCGACAGGCAGTCCGAGCACCTTCCCAACAGCTACCACCTCTTGTACGGTGAGTCCTCCCAGGGGTGCGAAGTCGCCCGCCCCGTCGCCGTAGCGTGTAGAGTATCCCACCCAGTCTTCCGAGAGGTTGCAAGTGTTGGCCACCCTGCCGTTCATCGACTGCGACACGGCATAGACGGTGGCCATCCTCAGGCGTGGGGGCAGATTGATGACGGTCTGGCTGGAGACACCGGCATCGAGGGTGCCGAGCTGCTCCCGGACCGCAGCCATGAGCGTATTGTAGGTGTCGCCGATGTTGACATTGCAATAGCGTATGCCAAGATGGTTGATAAGCCGCATACTGTCGCTGATATCTTTTTGTTCGCCGTTGGGCATGGTCACACCTATCACATGGTCTTTGCCCAATGCCTCTGCACATAGGGCGGCCACGACGCTGCTGTCCTTACCTCCGGAGATACCCAGGACGGCGTTGCATCCGGGTCCGTTTTTTGCGAACCAGTCTTTGATCCACTGTACGATTTTGTCTTTTGCCGCCTGTGCGTCAAAAGGAAGGGGTTGGTTTTGGGTCTGTTTTTCTTGCATATTGCTTAGGTGGGTTCTATTAATTCCCACTATTAAGTTAAACAATGATGGGTCATTTCTCCATTTCATCGAATCCATAGAACCCACCTTAATAGTTACTGGTTTTCTGGGTATACATTTTTTCCATTCCGTGACAGGACGTTATTTGACACGAATGGATTTTTCATTTCGGGTGTAAAAATATGAAAAAAAAATATAACTGCCAAAAAATATCACAGTATCTGCAAAAAAGTAAATAATAATTTGGTGATGTCATACAAAAGCATTATCTCAGAATGCAGATGTAATACAAATGATTTATTTAAGGATTATGTGGAGAGCGCCCTGCTTGATGTTGTCTTTTACGAACTGACTATCAGTTAATTATTATTTTTAAACATTCTTTTAAAAGCTCTCCCATGCCCTATCTCAATCTTGCATCCAGCCTGCTGAGGAGACGCGTGGCGGCCAGACAAATCTACATACCTCACAGATTGTTCAGTTCCGGTATGACTGGTGACCAGTGTATCTTCCCGTATGCCCAGCATAGGCATCATGGAAGTCATCCATGCCTTGCGACGATTGAACCAGTCGACGGCATTTTGTATCATCTGGTCAACAGACGGGTTGTGATGTTGCCACCTCTCCATATCCCATTGATATGCCTCCTGTAGATCAGCTGCCACATCACTGTTTTTGAAATCTGAGAGAAAATCGATCATCTCTTCGGGCACGTCTTTGGCTTTTTCTTCCCACAGTCTCATGTATGCGTCGATGAAAGGCCGATTGAACCCCGCAGCCATGTGAAGCAAGTAGTGAAAATAAGAGATTTCGCTGGTATGGATGGATGCCCACTGGTCGTGCATACGCATGATGGATCCGAAATCCCACAACGGCCCCATCATCATCTTGCTGTCTGGAGTATTGTCGTGCTTGGTCATGAAGATGTTGGAGCCGGCTGCATCCGATGTGCCTAAGATGTCATGCGCCATGAGCCATGCCGCCATAATGTCCACATCAACGACGGTATCAAACGTGCCGTCCCACAAAGCCCCCTCCACGTCGTCCATCGTGCTTTTCATGTAAGCCACCTGCAAAGTGTCGACATCGTCAGAGTCGGGATATTTGAATGTGTATGTCTTGCCATGCCTGTCAGTAGAGAACCACACCTTCTCTTTCCACCAATAAGGGTTTTGCTCGATGATATATCCGTTGGACTTGCAGACATCGACACGATGGCCGGAACCACGTTTCACAGCCTCGCACAACATATATATCCCCCGATAGTCGCCATTGACGGTCAGATTGACAAACTCCGCCTTGGGTTCCCAGGGCATCCCACACAACTCAGAGGTTTTAAGACCAATCATCAGATAGAGCAGTTCGCCGCCCACGACATTATAATCCTCCTTCATCAGGAGCCATTCTTTGTCTGCATAGACGCTGTCACTGTCGCGGCACAAGAGATCAGCTTTCTTCTCCAGCTTCACCTTGAAGCTCTTCTTCGGCTCATAGGCACTGGTGTTGCCCCTGATTTTGATTCTCATGCCGGAAGAGTCGGCCATATAGTCTCCACTGTCGTAGACACACGTTCCGTCCACCCACTTGCGCAGCCGTCCCGGCACCTTGGTGGCATTGTCTATTGTGCGACCGCCCATACCATCCGGCGGCGACACATAGTCGCAGGAGGGTTCCTCGCCGTCGACAGTAGTGACCTCCAGCAGAGGCAGCCCACATTGCAGAAGCTGCTGTGGTGATGGTGTCTGGGCCGTGAGTCTGCCATCAGAGAGCCAGACCAGAAGCGATATGAAGACGACTACTGCTCTCATACATCCTGCTCATTCCACTGTCTCAGGGCTTCCTGCCAGTCGGTCTGTTCGCCATTTTCGATGGCCGCTTTTTGACGTTCGGCCTCATCACGTGCTTTGTCACGCGCTCTCTTGGCCTTCATGGCAGCGATAGTGGCATCGTCGAGTATCTGGATGGCCCCACGCTTGAGTGCAGCCTGCAATTCCACCTCGCCAAAAGCCTTGCCTGGCTCGTTGAAGTCGGAGATATTGAATTCGTAGTCGACCCTCAGCTGATGGCGTATCAGTTTCTGCCTGGCCCTGTTGCCTTCATTTTTTAGTCGTAGCAACCTGCTTATCTCTTTGATTTCATTTTGTGAGTATTTGTTTCTGCCCATGGTTATGAGTGTGCATGACTCTTCACGAAGTCAACTGTTATTATACGGGCCGTAAAATTATGAAAAAAAATCGTAACCTCCAAATCCTAACTACAGTTTTACATCCGGCACCACCTGTCCGTCGAGAAGGTTGATGATGCGCTGGGCATAGCCCGCATCACGCTCAGAGTGGGTCACCATCACCACGGTGGTGCCCTCCTGGTGAAGCTGGGTGAGGAGCCGCATCACCTCCAGTCCATTCTTGGAGTCGAGGTTGCCGGTCGGCTCGTCGGCGAGGATAAGTTTGGGATTCATCACCACTGCACGGGCAATGGCCACGCGCTGCTGCTGACCGCCACTGAGCTGCTGAGGGAAGTGGTGGGCACGATGCGAGATGGCCATACGGCGCAACACCTCCTCCACTTTCTTTTTGCGCTCCTTCTTGGGCACACCGAGGTAAGTGAGCGGAAGTTCCACGTTCTCCTCCACATTGAGTTCGTCGATGAGGTTGAAACTCTGGAACACAAAGCCTATCTGGCCCTTGCGCACCTTCGTGCGCTGGCTTTCTTTCAGAGCCCCCACTTCCTGTCCGTCAAGCCAATACTGTCCGCTGGTGGGATTGTCGAGCAGGCCGAGGATATTGAGCAATGTCGACTTGCCACAGCCCGAAGGCCCCATGATGGCCACGAATTCACCTTTATTTACTTCGAGCGACACGCCGCCCAGTGCTACGGTCTCCACCTCTTCCGTGCGGAACACCTTCTGAATGTTTTCAAGTTTAATCATAATTAAGAGACCCACCCCCAAGAAGACCCACCCCCTGCCCCTCCCTGAATGGAGGGGAGTGAATAGTTCTACTGGCAGGCTTATAGGGTCATTCTTCTAAGTTTATACTAATGTTATTCTAAATTTATATTAATGTTTTGTTTTGCGAGGTAACCACTCCCCTCCATTCAGGGAGGGCTGGGGGTGGGTCTTTGGGGGTGGGGCCTTATTCAGTCTTGAGATACTTCACAGGATTGCTGGTGGCCACGCGATAGGTCTGAAGCAGCACGACGGCGGCAATGACGAGCAGCGCGAACAGTGCACAGGCGGCGAAGACAAACCATGAGAGCTGTATCTTGTCGGCAAACTGCTCCATCAGCATGCGGCTGAAATACCAACCCAAGGCGACACCAACGATGATGGACGGCAGGGCAATCATTGCGATGCTCCGCAAGAACAGCCCCTGCAGTTCGCTGACGGATGCACCCATCACTTTACGGATGGCCAGTTCGCGCGAGCGGCGCTGCACCTCGTCGCGCACATAGCCTATCAGCCCGATGAGCGTGATGAGCAGCGATGCCAGGCAACCAATCATAATCAGGTCGCGGGTGTGCTTCGTCTCTTGGTAACTGTCGGCTATCTCGTTGGAATAAAGTTTCACATTCAGTTCGGCGTCAGGATAGAGGCGGTCGCATACTTGCTGCACGGCCTGCAGGTTATCTGGCGTGATGCTTTGAAGCTTTATCATGATATAATGCGTAAAGACATTGCCGTTGGCAACCATCATGGGGCGTTCCTCGCCAGATACCAGCGAACCCAACTTAAAGTTCTTTACGATGCCGACAACAGTCAAAGGATACTCGTCGCCAACAGAAGAGTTGATGAACTGCTTACCAACGACGTCATCGATGCCCGCCACTTCCTTCATCCGCTGGGCAAACTTCTCGTCAACCAGCATTTCCGGCGTCCAGCCTTTACGGTTCAGGCGTTTGAAGTCGCGGCCGCGAACAATCTTAAGTCCCATCGTCTCCACCAGTCCGCCCTCGGCAAAGAACAGATTGACACAGTTGAACAGTTCCTGTGGATTGCCCGGCACCAGCACATTGTCGCCACTCTGCTGCTCGCAAAAGAGGGAATAGGTGGCAGCCGTCTTCTGGATGCAAGGCAGACTCTCCATCTCGCGGGCCAGTGAATAGATGGAGTCGCCGTGAAGTGCACTGATGTTGACGTAGGCCACGCGGTCATACCGATAGCCCATGTCCGCCTGCAGCATATAGTTGTATTGCCGATAGATGGTCGAGAGCACGCAGAGCAGCATCGTGCTCAGCACGAACTGAAAGGACAGCAGCGACAACTTCCACACGCGCTTGCTCTCGCTGTAGAGCCGATAGGCGTAGGTCAGCGGGATGCGCGAATAGATGATGCCCGGCAGGATCCCGCAGCACAACAGTACGACGAGGCATACGACGGTGAGCACAACGAAGGTCTGCGCAGAGAACAACGTGCCGACGCTTATGCCTAAGAGGTCGCGCACCCAGTCCCGACCAGTCCAGAGCAACAGGGTCATTACGGCCAGTGCCGTCAGCAAATGCGCGGCGGCTTCTTTCAGTGCCGTCAGATAAAAAAACCGGCGGGGAGCACCCAGCACCTTGTGCAGTGACACCTGTCGGGCACGGCCCACCATCGTACTGAAGACCACAAGGATATAGTTCATCACGGCAGTGAAGAGCATCACCGCTGCCACCACCGAGAGAATGATGCAGGTGGTGCGCACGGTGGTGTCCTTCATCCGTTGTCCCTCCACGCTCACCAGTTCGATGCCTGCATCCTCATAGCCAATCTGTTTCAGGTCATCCCAAGGGAGTATGCGCTGTATCAACTCTTTGATCTCCTTCCTCACCTTCCCCATATTGGCATCGGGTCGCAGGCGCACATACGAATGGTAGCGGTCGTTGCCTATCAGGTTCGCGGTGCCGTCCCATGCGTAAGTACCCATGGAAGGCATCGACATCAAGATGTCGAAACCGCTGTAGGCGGAGTTCTCTGGATAGTCGTCGAACACACCGCTGACGGTCATCGGTTTCTGCGGAGCAGAGGCGAAGCAGAAAGTCTTTCCCACCACTTCTCCACCTATCGTCTCGCTCAGACGTCGGCTGATCATGCACTGCCCGGCTGTAGAGAGTATCTGCCTGGCATTGCCCACCAGAACTTTTGTGGCAAAGATGTCGAAGAAGCAGGAATCGGCAAACACCGCTTCATGAAAATAGTGGCGGCTACCGTCGTCAAGTGTTATTTTCTCATCGCCGAACTGCCCCGTGAAACGTGTGGCACACTGTACCTCGGGTATTTCACGAGCCAACACGGGGGCGACACCACCAGAGGTGGCACCATGCTGCTGTTTCGCTTCGCCCTTACGTTGGAATGTCTCCTGGAGTTCATACACGTGTGCCTTTTCCGTGATGCAGTGGTCGTAGTTCATTTCCAGTTGCACTTTGGCTATCAGCACCAGGCCGACAGTCAGTCCGACGGCGAGGGATGTGATTTTGATGAGGTTTCCTTGTCCTCTGTGATTACTCTTCATATGTCTCGGTTTTGTTACTGCAAAATTACACCAAGAAAACGCATCCGCCAAGGCTTTTGGCCCTGGCGGATGGAGTTTGTCTAATAATTTGACGGTTCGACGTATGATAATTATACAGTGCCCTCCGTTTGGTTTGTTGCTGTATTACAGCAACAGACAGAACAAACCATGCGAGCCATTTCATTCAGCGAGAGACATTGGTTGCGACTGATGGCTATACGCTCGTTGTGATGCTCCCAAGGGGCAAGGATGAGGAGTTGGCCTCGGGCGCATGCCTCCATACGCATGCCGCCGGGTTTTGCCAGGTTGGCAAAGCCATTCTCTTGCAGATAGATGAGCGGGAAACCTCGCTCGAAGGCTGTCCGCATGACTGCTTTCTCACCTGCCGATATGGCGGGCGAGACCAGCACAGCTCCCTGAGAGGCAGCATTGAGAAAGAAGTTCACTCTTTGTTGTATCTCCGTTTCAGTCAAGCGTCGCGAGCACTGCACTTGTAACCTGACGGGGCGCTGAAGAAGGAAGCAGTTGCCAATGGCGGAGAATGACTGTCCACCCATCATGAGGCCTCGCTGTACGCGGAAGAGGTCGGGGTGTTCGCGTTTCATCAGCAGGCGGCGCGGGTTGTCGGCGAGATAGTGGAGCCAGGTGTCTAGTTGGCCTTTGCGCAAGAGCAAGCGGTCGTTGTAGCCGCGGGCAAAGAGCAGACCGTGGTGGCGGTCATTATTCGCCTGTTGTGTTTGTTGCTGTAATACAGCAACTGACGGGACGAGTTCACGGAAAGCCTTGTTGCATCCTTGTTTGAAGCCCAGGAGCACATTACCAAGAGGGCGGTCTAAGTGTTCGCGCACAAAGAGGATACCATGGAAGTGGTCGGGCATCATCTGAAGGGCAATGATGCGAATCTGTGGATAGCGCACCCCGATATCATGCCAGTTCTGAGAGACCCTTCTGCCTAAGTCCGTCAGTACTATCCTCGGCTCATCGGCCGTACCACGCAAGCCGTCACTCCTACCCACCACCGTTCCCAGCAGCCGGCGGCGACCCTCAGTCACCATCGTGATCATGTACATTTGTCGTTCCTGATAGTCGTGGCCTACCATGCGACGATTCATCGAGGGTTTCTTTTCGCCCGCAAAGACTTTCTGCTTTTCGTAGGTCTCCTTGTCCATTCCTTGTGCTTCTCCTATTTACTTCAGAAACGCATCGTGACATTTTTTATTGTCCATGCCAAATGACTTTTTCCTTCGTTCAATTCGCCTGTAAAAGAAAAGCTCCGCTCGATTGGGCTATTCTGTTTTGATATTATTGACCGGATTCTCAGAAGCAGCGCGCCAACTTTGGACGATGACGGTGAGCAGGGAAATGAGGAGGCAGGCCGCCCCGGCAGAGACGAATATCCAGGGGCTGAGCGCGATGCGATAGGAGAAGTTCGTGAGCCAGTCGCTCATGATGTACCATGATATGGGCACGGCAATGACAAACGAAATCAACATGGGTACGGAGAACGTGCGGAGCATCTGCAGCAGCACCTCGCCCGATGTGGAACCCATCACCTTGCGGATAGCTATCTCCTTCTGCCGCTGACGGATGAAGAAGAGCGACAGGCCCAAATAGCCCAGCACCGATATGACGAAGGCGATGAGGGTGAAGAGCGTGATGATGCGAAGCGTGTTCAGATGCTCCTCGAAGGTCTCGGCGATACATTCGTCCATGCTGAGAGCAAAATATTGTAGGACATTTTCAGAGACGCCTTGCTTCTGGAGCATAGACCTGAATGCGTCGCGGGCATGCCTGTCGCCATTTGTCTTCACAAGAAAACTGGGATTCTCCACCGTCTCCAACTTCCGGATGGCCATCGGACTCATATCCTCCAGCACATTGATGATGCGGAAATCCTGCAGTATGCCAGCAATGAGGGCCTTTTCGTCATCACCCCAGACAAAGTATTTTTCCTCGCCTGTATAGTTGAGCAGACGCAGGGCTTCTTTATTCAGATAGTAGCCATTGTCGGTGGGACCGTTGTCGCTTTTGATCTTTAATCCCAAGAGATCGAATGCCTCTTTGTCCAGATCGGTAGTCAGCAGCATTTCGTAATCTCCCTCGCTGTTCTTGACACCCTTTCCACAGAAGCTGTAGCCCGTAAAGGTGGTGCCCTGGTAACAGCCGATGCGCTCCACAAAGGGCATCTTCTCCAGCAGGTTTCTCACCGTCTGGCTCTTCCCTGCCGGACTTTCCACATAGAAAAGGTTCTCGGTGTTGAAGCCCAGCGGCGCATGGATGAGATGACGGAGCTGAAGCCAGATGACAAGGGCGGCGGTGAACATGGTGATGGTGACCACATTCTGCACAATGATGAACAGGCGGCCCAGCACCATCTTGGAATGGAAGCGGAAGGAGCCCTTGACAATGTCGATAGGCTGATAGCGGGAGATGTGCCATGAGGGCAGTACGCCCGAGACGAAGCCCAAGAGCAGGACAAAACCGAAGCAGAGGCCGATGCTGCCCATGCTGACATCGTTTTTCAGACTGATTTTCCCTCTGAACAGTTCTGCGGCGGCATCCTGAAAGTAGAAAGCCAGAGCCAGTCCGACGGCGAAGCAGAATGTCACCATCAACGTTGACTCGACAATCAACTTCAGCGAGATCTCACGCTGGCTGCTGCCGAAAAGCCGTCGCGTGGCCATCTCCTTGGCACGAAAACCTGTATTGGCCACGGTCAGGTTGATGTAGTTGCTGACGGCGAAGAAAAGGATGGCGAGCACGGCAGCCAACAGGATGCGCAGCCGGGTCTTATCGCCCTTCAGTAAGCCCATGCCATTGTTTTGCGGAGCAAACATGATGTCGGAGAGTGGTGTTATTGTGGGGTTGCTTTCGTTCCATACTCCGTGGTGGTGCTCGTCGATATATTTGGATGCTATTTCCCTCGTGGAAGACATATTGGCGCCTGGTTTCATCATGAAAAACGCCTTGCATGTGCCTGTTCCTCCGCTGGCAAATGACTGGTCTCCCAATTGATAGCCCATCACTTGCGGATAGCGCTGCATGCTGATGATGACTTGTGTCTCATTGGGCAGCACCGTGCGGTCCATATCCTTCATCACACCGCTGATGGTATAGACCAACGTGCTGTCGTAGGGATCTTCATGGTTGATGCGCACATTTCTCTCTCCCACTATCTGCAGCGTCTCACCGACAGGATTTTTGTCGCCAAAAAGACGATGGGCCAGCCGCTCGGTGATGACGCACTTGTCGGGGGCATCAAGGACGGTCTGGCGGTCGCCTTCCACCAAAGGGAAGTCGAACAACTGGAAGAACGACGCGTCGGCCAGCATGATGATACCGTTCTCGCCCTCAGCATCCATCACTTCTTTATCCCCATACTTGATACGACCCCTCTGGCTCATCAGGCAGCAGGTCTGCTCCACATCGGGGCATAACTGCTTGATGCCCTCCGCCGCCTGCGGCCACAGGAAGAAATAATTCTTTACACCCATCAGGTAGATGCGGTCGGCATTCTTATGCCACGAGTCGATGCTATATTGCCGCCAGGTGTAGTCGCCTATCAGGATGATGAACATCAGCGACACCACCAGTCCTGCTATATTGACCAGTGTATATAACTTGTTGCGCGAAAGGTATCTGAAATAACTCTTCATATTGATGTTGACTATTTGATGACTAATACTTCATTGTCTTTGAATGCCTCGTACCCGCTGGTGACGACGCGCTCGCCAGGCTCCAGGCCCTCGAGCACTTCGTAGTACTGCGGATTCTGGCGGCCGATGCGGATGTTGCGGCGATAGGCCTTGCCGCCACTCTTGTCGAGGACGAAGATCCACTGTCCGCCTGTGGTCTGGAAGAAGGTGCCGCGGGGGATGAGGATGGCCTGCTCGGGCTGGCCCAGCTCAAGGTCGATGTAGTAGGTCTGTCCGGTGCGGATGTTCTCCGGGCGCACGCCACGGAAGATGAAATCGCAGCGAAACTTGCCCTCCCGCACCTCGGGATAAACCTTTCGCACTTGCAACTGATATTGCTTGTCGCCACGGGTGAAGGTGGCGGTCAGTCCCTGGCGCACGCGGTCGATATAGTGCTCATCAATCTGTGCCTGCACCTTGTAGTCGGAGAGGTCGTTCAGCTGGCCAATCTTCTGCCCGGGCTGGATGCTCTGACCGAGCTCCACGTCGAGCAGCCCCAGTTCGCCGGTGGCAGTGGCACGCACCTCAAGTTTTCTTTTGCGCTCCCGCACCAACATGACATTGCGGCGCATGTTCTGGAGGTTGTCCTCCATCTGGTCCATCTGCACGGTACGATAGAGACTATCTTGTTTCAGCCGACGGCTCACCAGTGCTCGTTTTCTGGCCGACAATTGGTAGTCTTCCTGCGACTGCACATAATCCTCGCGGTTGATCATTTTCGCGTCGTAGAGACGTTTGTTCTGTTCGAAGGTTCGTTGTTTGCGATGGGTGTCCATATCGAGCTGCGCCTGCTCGGTCAGGTTGTTGAGTCGGTCTTGCTGCATGGCCACCTGCGTGTTGCGCAGCAGGTTTTGCTTCTCTGCCAGTTCCGACTCCGCATTAAGGATTTGCAAGTCGAGATTGGAGTTGCTCAGGCGCACAATGACATCTCCCTTTCTCACCATCGACCCTTCCTCTACCACCTTCTCCATCACGATGCCGCCTTCCTCTGGAGAAATCTGCACCACCTGGATGGGCAGCACCTGACCATTGGTGCGCACATAGTCTTTGAACTCCAGACGCTTCACCTCACTGATGGTCAGTTCGTCATTGCTGACCCTCAGTGTTGAGGCGTGATTGCCGAAGGCCATCCAGCCCAAAAGCAACAACATCAAGCTGCCTCCTGCCATATACGGCCAATATTTCATCAGTCGTTGGGTCTTGGTTTTCTCTATTACTCTGTCCATATTGCTATTCCTTGATAATATCTCACTAAGTGTTCCTTGACCATGGCCATCAGGCGGCACTGCAGCAGGGTGGCCTTGGAGTGGAGCAACTGCGCCGAAGTGGCATGCAGGTCGATGGCTGTGCTCAGGCCTTCCCTATACTGATGATATGTCAGCTGGTGGGCCAGGCTGTCGGCCTCCACCTTCTTCTCCATCTGCGCTGCCTGTTTCAGGTATCCCTGCCAGTCGAGCCATGCCTCCCTGCTCAGTTTTTCCAGTTCGGCCTGTTTCTGCTCGTATGCCTCGCACGCCATCCTGTAGTTGTTTTTCGCCCTGCGGATGTTTGTCACAGTCTGCATGCGGTTGAAGAGGGGTATGCTCAGCGACACCCCCACATACTCTCCCATGTTGTTGTTGAACTGTTTTCCAAAACTCAGGGCATTCTCTGCATGCAGGGTTTTGTAAAAAGTGGTGCTCAGACCCGCCATTAGTGAGAGAGTCGGTAAAATAGAAGCACGGGCCTGGCGCCACTCATGTTTTGAAGTCTCTATCTGATATTTCGCCTGCTGCAAGACAGCATGTGAAAGAGAGTAATATGACTGAACGGTCGTCGAGCGACGGTCGGTGCTCTCCGTGTGCACGACAGCAAGGCTGTCTGACATGGGGTAAGCCATCTCTTGTTTCAGTTGGAGCATGGCAGCGTCATGAAGGTTTTGCTGTCGGGTCAGCTCATATTCGGCCTCAGCATATTGCGACTCCACCAGAGCCACGTCAGCGGCACTCTTGCGCCCCACCTCCTCCAGCAGGCGAGTCTGCCGCAGCAGGGTTTCCATCTCACGCAGCTTTTCCCGGGCCATGCTGATCATTCCTTCATAATAGGCCACATCGACGTATGCCTGCAGCACACTGAGTGCCGTCAAATCCTGTTGCTGCCTCAGGGCAGACTGCCCCATCAGTACACTTGCTTTGGCTGCCTTCAGCGCATGCAGGCGACTGAAACCGTCAAACACCGTGACAGAAGCCTGCACTGAGTATCCATTATAGAAGGTGCTCACATTGGTGTATCCATTCGTCTCAGGGTCTATCGCCCTGCCGAAGTTATACTGAGCACCTACACCGGCATCCACGGCAGGCAGGAAATATGCGGCAGCACTGGTTTTTGCCACCTTGCTATTTTCGAGTTCGAGCTCAGCCCGCCTCACCTGATGGTTGTGCTCCACGGCATACTTCATGCACTGCATGACAGTCCAGCGTGGCTGAGCTTCTGTATGGATGGCGTAAAGAGCCATGATGACGCATAAAAATGTTCTCATATCAGTGTTTTTTCAATGCAAAAGTAGTGGTATTCCAGGAAAGCTGCAATCATTTTCAGGCATCGGGAAGCGGATTGTCTAAAAAATATACACCTTGTCGTATGATTCTTTGACGGTTTATTTGTACTTTCGCACCATGAAAAAATATGGTACTATTCTGATAGCTGATGACAACGCGGGTGTACTGACCGCCATGCGCTATTTGCTCGACTCTACATTTGAACAAATACTGACCACATCAAAGCCCGATGACCTCCTGAGAATAATGGCTCAGCAACCCGTCGACATTGTCTTGCTCGACATGAATTTCACCCTCGGTGTGAACAGTGGCAACGAGGGACTGTTCTGGCTGCGCACTCTCCGCAAGCATCACCCCCACACACCTGTAGTATTGCTGACCGCATACGCAGACGTCAGTCTGGCAGTGAAAGGACTGAAAAGTGGTGCCTCGGACTTCATCACCAAGCCATGGGACAATGATGAGTTGGTACGCAAACTCAGGGACGTGCTTGATATTCAAAATGAGATTGTCACCCTTGACGAGGTGGAAGCACAGCACATCCGACGTGCCATCGACTACAACCACGGCAACCTGAGCCGCACTGCAGAGATGCTGGGCATCACCCGGCAGACCTTATACAACAAGATGAAGCGACTGGATTAGAGACGAAGCATAAGGAGCGAATGAAATGATCTGGATATTGTTTTTTGTTGTAATTGGAGTGATATTCGTAGTATGGGAAGTGCGTCGGCAGCGTTCCCTCCGGCTCCGTGCGCATCTGATGCAAGAAGCCATCCGCAATCACGATTTCACCTTCCGCCTACCTGTCGATGGTCTTTTGCCTGGAGAGCGAGCCATGCAGCAGACGTTGAACCAACTGGGCGAGACCATCCGCCAGCAGGTGAACCAAAGCGAGGTGGAATCTTGGGAACGGCTCACCCGGGTGCTGACGCATGAAATCATGAACGCCACAGCACCCATCACCAGCATCAGCCAGTCGATGCTGAACCGCGACGATGTGAAAGACACTCCACTCGAGCCAGGCATCCTGGCCATATACGACACCTCACGCCATTTGAGTGACTTCGTGTCCAACTATCGCAAGATGTCGCAATTAGAAAAACCGGAATTGACAAACGTGCCGCTTCGGCCTCTTCTTGATGATGTCTGCAAGACATACCCCGAACAGACGTGGGAGATAAGCATCCTCGACGACGAGAGCGTCAGGGCAGATGCCGGAATGCTGCGACAGGTGCTGATGAACCTGACGAGGAACGCGATGGAAGCCAATGCCAAGAGAATCATTATCAAGCAGATAGAGGGGGACTCCAACAGCCGGTTTCTGACGCTATACATTGGCAACGACGGGCAGCCCATCCCTGCCGAAAATCTCCATTCACTCTTCATCCCCTTCTTTACGACCAAGCGCAACGGCAGTGGCATCGGCCTGTCCCTGAGCCGTCGCATGATGATCCGGCAAGGCGGCATGCTCGACCTTGCTGAAAAACAACTATGCGGATGTCACGCTGGCTTTCTCCTTACTATTCAGACAAAGAATAACTAAACTTTCTTAATTTTATCAAGAATTATAGAATTAAAGAATTTTTCATTCAAACAAGATTTTATAGGAATTTGAGAAGAAATGGCAAGCCATTTCATTATCTCCGCAAGTGGGATTCCCGTCGCTTGCGACGGATAATTCTCGATAATACTTTT
>CAMIYC010000016.1 GCA_946402905.1 uncultured Prevotellaceae bacterium
GATAAAAAATGAATGAATTCATTTTGTTCTCCACTCGACTTTTCGTAACTTTGCCGCCGTAAAGTGAATGGTGGGTATTACGGTGCCCGGCCGAGTGACAAACAAAATATATAGCAGACAAACCAATGGGAGGCTTTTTTGGGACGATTTCCGTCAAAGATTGTGTGAACGACTTGTTTTATGGTACAGATTACAACTCACATCTTGGCACTAAGCGTGCCGGTATGGTGACCTTCGACAGCGTACTGGGCTTCAGTCGGTCGATACACAGTCTTGAGAGAGATTATTTCCGTTCGAAATTTGAAGATGAACTCGACCAATTCCATGGTTGTCAAGGTCTTGGCGTAATCAGTGATACCGACCCACAGCCCATCATCGTCAATTCACACCTGGGCAGATATGCGGTCGTCACCGTGGCCAAGATCAACAATGTGCGCGAGATTGCCGACCGGCTCCTGGCCGAACGTATGCATTTCAGCGAGTTGTCTGCCAACAAAATCAATCAGACCGAGCTGGTCGCCCTGCTCATCAACATGGGCTCCTCTTTCGTCGACGGCATCAATAAAGTCTACGAACAGGTCGACGGCTCGTGCTCCATGCTCATACTCACCGAAGACGGCATCATCGCCGCAAGAGACCGCTACGGCCGCACACCGATCGTCATCGGTAGCAAAGAGGGAGCCTTCGCAGCGTCTTCAGAGAGTTCCAGCTTCCCCAACCTCGACTACACGCGTGTGCGCGACGTCGGGCCGGGCGAGATCGTGCGCCTGCGTGCCGATGGTATGGAGGTGCTCCAGCAACCCTTTGACTGCGAGCAGATTTGCGCCTTCCTATGGGTGTATTATGGGTTTCCCACCAGCGAATACGACGGGGTCAACGTCGAGGATATGCGCGAGCGTAACGGCTTCATCATGGGTCGTGAGGACGACACAGAGGCCGACTGTGTGTGTGGCGTGCCCGACAGTGGTGTGGGCATGGCCCTGGGCTATGCTGAGGGACATGGCATCCCCTATAAGCGCGCTGTGCTGAAGTACACTCCCACCTGGCCTCGCAGCTTCACTCCGGGCAACCAGTCACGGCGCGACCTCGTGGCCAAGATGAAACTGATACCCAACCGCGCCATCCTTCTCGACAAGAGGGTGGTCTTCTGCGACGACTCCATCGTGCGAGGCACACAGCTGCGCGACAATGTGCGCACCTTCTTCGAATATGGCGCGCGCGAGGTGCATGCACGCATCTCCTGTCCGCCGCTGGTGTATGGATGTCCCTTTATCAACTTCACCAGTTCGAAGAGCGACCTCGAACTCATCACGCGTCGTGTGATACAGGAGTTTGAGGGCGACCCCAACAAAAACCTCGACCGTTACTCTACCACCGACAGCCCGGAATATCAGCGGATGGTCGACGAGATTGCACGCCGTCTGGGCATCACCTCGCTGAAGTTTAACAAAATCGAGAGCCTCATCGAGTCTATCGGCCTACCCAAGGAGCGCGTCTGCACACACTGCTTTGATGGCAGCGGAAGGTGCTCGAAATGTGCAAAAAAAGGCTGAAAATGTTACATTTCAGGGAAAAAGAGGAAAATTTTTAGGTTTTTTTTGGAGAAATAAAAAAAAATACATAATTTTGTTGCGTTTTCTTCCGCGTCGTATCGCTAATGGCAGTTTTCAAATCATATGAGACGTGGATAGTTCGCGGCCCGTTGACGCTATTTAGGAGCCGCTGATATAAGGATAAGTTTAACTAAATTATAATTAGTGTTTATGAAAAAGGGATATTCAAAACCGTTGACCGAAATCGAGCTGAATGCGACACTTCAAGTGTCTATTTTAGGTGGTTCAGGTGGCAACACACAAGCATTGGATGACAGATTTGACCCCTCGGGGCTTAGCAATGCTGGACTGGTAGGCAACAGTCCAAGACTTTCTTTGCAAAACAGGGCTTCCAACCTCTGGGACGAGAGTGAAGACTGATTCTCCTTTTGGTGTATAAGTAACTGATACAGATTAATTGAATACCGAGCCTTTTATCCGTTATTGATTGAACAGAGAATGTATGGGGTGTGAACCCGAAAAATAGAATATTCCACAATTACTAAATACTAACTAAAAGATTTCTTCCAAAATTGAGATATCAGGGCAGTGTCAGTGGCACTGCCTTTTTTGTGCCTATTTTTCCGACACTCAGATGCCGTTTCTTCACCTTTATTTTTTTTATTATAATAATGTGTGAAAAAAAGTGACGAGTTTGGAAAATTTTTTGTAACTTTGGCGCGACTTTAGGGTAATGTGTGATTACCCGCCAAAAATTGATTGATTATGGATAGTAGTACAAAGTGCCCGGTCTGTGGTAGAGAGGGCATTCCCGATTATCATCAGGGAGAAGTAAGGTGTCCGGGTTGCGGAAGCAATTTGGAGGTGTTTCGTGTGCTCGACGCGCTGGACGACGAACTGAAAGCCAAGTCGTCTAAATGGAAACCCATCGCCATGGTCTGTGCCGGACTGGCACTCATTTTCGCTCTCCTTTATTTTACGAAGGGCAGTAGCTCTTCCAGTGCTCAGGAAATGGGGATGATGCGCGACTCGATTGCTGCCTTGCATGAGCAGATCAACGACCTCAAGGCTGCAGCACCCGTAAAGACGGCCGAAGCTCAGGACGGTAAGAAGAGTGAGACCGCTGAGCCTGCCAAGGCAGACGAGAAGAAAGAGGTGGTGACAGCTCCCGCCGGCAAGGTGACCGAGCGCAACGGTAAGAAGTATTATAAGGTAGAAAGAGGCGACAACCTTTGGAAGATCTGCCGTAAGCTTTATGGCGACGGCAAGGTGAAACCCGAAGATATCGCACGTCTCAACGGCATCAGCTCCACCGACCAGTTGGAAATCGACCAGGAACTCCAGGTGCAGTAGGTTTTAATTTTAAACGAACGAGGATTATGAGCAAAATCGACGAAGTGAGAGATTACATCCGGATGTCTCTCAATGAGAATATAAAACTAAACAACTGGATCTCCACTCAGGAGCAGGTGAGCGACGACAAAGTGGGTGAAATCTGCAAGGATTTCCTGCAAGTGCTCGAACAGTTTGAATGGGCCGAGAACACCATCCATGAGCGTGGGCTCGATCAGAGCAAAATATCCACAGGCGCCATCACCCGGCTGCTCACAGCCAAGCAAAAACTGCTCGAGGTGCTCGAGACGTATGGAGTGAAGACGGTGACTTTCACCGATGGTATGGTCAATGCCAAGGCCAATATCGTGGATACCGTGACCGACCCCGAGAAGCGAGACGGACAGGTGGTCGAAATACGTCGCGATGGATTCTACCGCAAAGACAAGCTGTTGCGCCCCGCCGAGGTGGTGGTGGTGAGGAATGATTAGCCCCAGGGCTTCATTCCTCGGCTTTGCCGTAGGTGTCGATAAACCATTTCATCTCTTCCGATTCTGTCACGTGGGCACCGTCGGAATAGAGAAAAGTAAAATCATCAAGCAACCATTCGTCTTTCTCGAAAGCCAGTTTGTATGACACTTCCTGGCCTTCAGGTTGCTCTTCGTTACCAATTTCGTAGCGCACGTCAACGTAGGCCGTATGCTCAGACACGTAGTACACCCTGAGTATACTGTCTCCCTTTACGTGTACGTCCTTACCCATGAGACCTTTGAAACTGAACGACCTGAAAACGGTGTCTGTGCCCTCTTCGCCGTAGGCAATCACGTTGTCGCATTGCTCGCGCAGAATGTTCATTCTCTCCGACCAGTTCTTGCCCCCCACATGATTGCGGCCGCTGCGCATCTCGTCGCGTAGCAACTGCTCCATCCGCAGCTTGATCACCTGCGTAGAGTGGGTCTTCTCATAGGCTGCAGCCGAGTCGCGGCGCGCCTGGTCGATGGCGGCCAGACGGGCATTCTCCACCTCGCGGGCGTGCCTGATAGAGTCATGGGCAGCTTTCTCTGCTTTCTGTCGCTCCATCTCCTGATGATAGAAATAGTATCCGGTGCCGATAGCGGCTGTCAGCAGGATGCCGATGATAATAAATGCCTTTTTCATGTCTACCTCGGTTTAATGGTCTCCCTTGATGCGTTTCAACAACTGGGGGATTTCCTTGGCCAGCTCCTCGTAGCGCGTAGCGAAGGAGTCGAGCGGCAGTCGGGTGCCCTGCTCGTCATAGAAAAGGGCGGAGTCGGTGTGCGCCGGCTTGCTGAAAGCAATGTTGCCATTGGGGTGATAGAGGGTGAGCGACACAATCTCGCCCTCGGCAGCATCCATGCGATAGGTGGAGCCGTCGTCGCTCCATACCTCGCCCGTGAAAGGCTTGCCGGCCACAAGGGCTTTGCCGTCGCTGAACTCCACACCGCTCACGTTGGTCTTACTCTCGCCACACGATATGACAAAGAGGAGCGCCATGGCTCCTGAAAGAATTCCCAGTCTGTTCATTTCCAATCAATTGTTGATGCAAAGTTACACATTCATTTCATAACTCGCAACTTTTTTATACAAAAAAACAGGCACACCATGCGTGAACATGAGTGTACCTGTATACTTTCAATGTGTTCTCTTACTTAAGATCTTCGAGCTCTTTGCTGTAAATTTCGAAAAAGTTGTAATTCAATATTCTCGAAATCCTGACCAAGTCGTAGGTGTCAATCGATTGCTTAGAGAAAATCTTGTATACGTTTGTGCGACTGCATGAAAGTTCTCCTGCAAACCATACCACTGACTTGCGCTTCTGCTTCAGGGTCTGCTTGATTATTTCTCCTATATGTACCAATTTTGTAAAGAATATGGGGGTTGTTCTTTTTAGAGTGAACAGCTTACTCTGTAGTTAATTTCTCTTTTGCCGCAAAAATAATCAATAAATCCACAATACGATTTTAATTTTTGTTAAAATCCTCTAAATGTAAACCGATAAGCGACGTTAAAACACTGAAATGTAATGATTTATCTAACATGTTAATCTTAATTTGACATGCTATCCTCTCAGCGGCTTTGTGGCAGATTTGATTATGACATACAGACCTTGTCAAATATTCCTATTTTTGCGCTGTCACTGATTGTATAGAACGTGAGAATCAGCAATTATATAAAATGTCATAAGATATGCAAATGAATTTACAATTATTGGATGAGGCAAGACGCTGCTGGTTGCAGATGTCGGCATTTCGTGACAACAGGGAGCGCTGCAAGCGTTATTGTTACGGCGACCAGTGGGGCGATATGGTGCGTGTGGGCAGGGAATGGGTGCGTGAGGACCAGTATATACGCAGCCAGGGCAGTGAACCCCTGAAAAACAATTTGATCCGCCGACTGGTGCGGCAGGTGCTCGGCCTGTACCGTTCTTCTGCCAAGCCGCTGAACTGTGTGGCCAGTGGTGAGCACTCCAAGGCGAGTTCGGCCATGCTGTCGGCCATGCTGTCCTGCAACCATCGGCTCAACCATGCCGACGAACTCAATGCGAGGGCTCTCGAGGAGTTGCTCATCTCTGGAATGACGGTGCAGCGCAAGTCCTACACACGCAGGCGCGGCCATGCCGACTGCTATACTGACATCGTTTCGCCGGCGTCGTTTTTTGTCGATAGCTCCGGAGCCGACCTGAGAGGGTGGGATGCACAGCTGCTCGGGCAGGTCCACGACTTGAGTTTCGACGCGCTCTGCCAGCAGTTTGCCCATAGTGCCGACGACTGCCGGCGCCTGGCGGGGGTGTATGACCCGTCGGCTTATTCCGTCAGGGTGCGCGACACCATGTCACAGATGGGGGGCTGTTCATCCGGCGATGCCTTCTTCCAGCCTTCCCGACCATCGGCGTGTCGTGTGATCGAAGTGTGGCGCAGGGAGCGGGTGCCCGTCTATCTCTGCCATGACCGTGCCACGGCAAGTCTTTTCTATATCGATGTGGATGAATGCCCTCCTGAGTTGTTGTCCGACCCGCAGGTGAGCCTGCAGTGGATGTCGGTCGACGAGTGGCACTACTATTATCTCTCGCCTTTCGGCCATGTGCTGGAGCACGGTGTGACGCCTTTCGAGCACGGCGAGCATCCTTTTGTGTGGAAGGCTTATCCTTACATCGACGGGGAGATACACTCGTTTGTGGCGGATGTCATCGACCAGCAGCGTTATACCAACCGGCTTATCACACTCTACGACTGGGTGATGCGCTCTTCTGCCAAGGGGGTGCTCCTCGTGCCGGAGGAATGTGTGCCAGAGGGCTACAGCATCGACGATATCGCCGACGAGTGGGCACGGTTCAACGGCGTCATACCGGTGCGCACACGCAATGGCGCACAACTGCCGCAGCAGGTATCGGCCAATGCCGTCAACGTGGGCATCAACGAGCTCCTGCAGACGCAGCTGCAGTTCATGGAAGATATCTCTGGAGTCACCGGGGCGTTGCAGGGCAAACTGAACACCTCGAGCGTCAGTGGCACGCTCTTCGAACAGCAGACGCACAATGCCACACTCTCACAACTCGACTTGCTCGACACGTTCCACAGTTTTCTCGTCGAGGGGGCGGAGAAAGACCTCAGCCTCATGCGGCAGTATTACACCCGTCAGCGTGTCCTGCCTTCCGCCGATGGCAGCCCCTCCGTCGTCTACGATCCGGAGATGATGAGGGGTGCGAGGAATATCATGGTCGAGTAAAGATGATCTTAGGCTTTTGTTGACGCAGGGGCTATTTGCCTTTGTCAGGTTCGTTCCACAGACCGTCGCCGTAGTTGGAGAGGTCGTCTTCAAAACTGTCGTCGAAGTGCGAGGAATTGGAGTCAGCCCAGTCTTTGTCGGCTCCTATCCCTCCTCCCGAAATCGTTAGGAGGAGGTGGCTTTTCAAGAGGCTGGTGCAGATGTCTGTCTCTGGCTTGATATATCTGGTTTTCATGTCCGTCTGGTGTTATTTCACAATGTATTTGCTGCCTCCGATGATATATACACCTTTGGCCAGATGATGGATTTGTGCGGTCGTTCCTACTTTCTGTCCGTTCAGATTATAGATCACGCCGTCGTTCTCAGGCAGACTGATACGTGTCTCCTCGATACGGTCCAGGAAGGCATAAGGCGAGTCGGTGTCGCTGAGGTCTATTATCCAGGCGTCACCCCATCCTTCGTCGTCATGCTCTTCAGGTGCTTCGCCGAAGTCGCAGACGAAGCTGTTGGCGTTCATGGTAGTGCCGGCGGGGGCTGTGAGGTAGGCCCTGTAGGCTTTGATCTTGGCATTGCCGGTCGACTCGTAGTATTTGTTGTCTTTCAGGTAGTAATCACCTTCTGCAATGGTCGACACCTGCCGAGTGCCCACAAACTGCCATCCGTCGGCTGTGGTGGTGATGGGTGCTGTGGCCTCTTTCACCTGCATGGGATACTGAAAGGCGATGGGCTTCTGGTCGTCGTTGCTGCTCAGCGTCACAATCACGGGGGTATAGGCAGGCAGACCGCTGGTGGTGATGTCCTCGAAATTGAGGATGGTCTTGGCACTTTCGCCTTCACCAGTGGTCGTGACACCGGCGAATTGATATACTCTTGCGTCCTCGCCGAAAAACTCCCTGATGTCGGCGCGGTTCATGTCAAAGGGTAGCCAGAGCGTGTTGTATTTGCCGTTTTGCAGCACCTTGTCTGTCTCCACCTCTGCATAGAGTCCGGGCGTGAATGCCACAGCCTCTTCCACATCCTCGTCGATGGTCAGCTTGTCGGTCGTTTTCCTGTAGGCAAAGTTCACGCTACGGTTGGGGTCATGGTTGTTCTCTATCTTCCAGATCTCCTGCCCTTCGAGCACTTGCCTGCCTTCCGTGGTCCAGTAGTAGGCTTGTGGGGTGGTGGTGGCGTCCAGGCTGTTGTTGTCAGTGGTGTTGTAGTGGTAGTAGTTGGTGTGGTCTGTGTAGTATGCGTTGAGCTTTTCTGCCATTGTCTTCCCGTCTTCATTGTAGAAAGGCACCGTCGTTTTAAACACATTCGGCAAGTCGTCTACATGATACGGATAGGTATCCATTAAGAGGTGCGTATATCCGCTGTTCAGGAAGTCTTTTCCGCAGGCCTGGAAGTTGGTCAGGCGCTCATGGTCGTTGTCAGGGTAGAAGGTGGTGTTCAGGTGGTTGTTTTCCCATAGGTCGGCATCGAAGTGTACGTAGGTGATCAGCAGCCCGTACCAGGGCAGGGCGTAGTCCCAGTTGGCTCTTTGGCGGTTTTCCAGCAGATAGTACTGTCCTTCGATTTTTTTCTCACTGCCCGGCATATACACCACGTAGGCTTCTCCATGGTCGAAAGGACCTCCCGAGGCGGTGCCTCCCAGAGGCTTGAGGTTGGTGACTTTCTCTGGGGCGTCCAGTTCTTTGGGCTCCATCCATCCTGCCCACCATCGTTCGAAGCTGGTATAGCCTGCCGGGCAGTAGCCCCCACGGAGGTCGCTCCAGTCGTCGTGGCCGCCGTTCCATGCGCCGTTGTAGCTGCCGGAGCACATCAGATCCCATAGTCCCATTTGATTGCCCTGATACTGGTATTTGATGTCGTACAGGTCGGGATAGCCCAGACAGTGGGAGAATTCATGGCAGAACGTGCCGATGCCCGACAATTGGGTGTGGTCGTTTCGCACTACGTTGTTTTCGTCGTAATAGCGGTTGGTGCTCAGCTCGTTGGAGCAGGCATAGGTTTTGATGGTTACCGTCTTGCCGTTGATGTTCTGCTTGATACCGCCAGCGATGCCTATAACAGTGCTCATGTGGGGCCAGATACATTCGGCCGGGCCACCGTCGTTCTCTCCTTGTCCGGCAAAGAGCACGAACACCTCCTCCACATCTCCGTCGTCATCCCAGTCGTATTGGCTGAAGTTCACGCCTGCGGCTATGGCCTTGTTGACAGCTTCCTGGATGAGCACCCTCCTGTTTGCGGTGTCGGTACCTCTTTCGCTGGTCGTGTTCCCTCCATAATATGCTCTGTTGTAGTTGGAGGTATAAGGACCTACCACGTCAAATTCGATCTCGAATTTTCCGTCGCTTTGCTCGATGAAGTAGTCTCTCACGCTGCCTCTGAACGGGGCTTGCTTGAAGTTGCGCTCATTGATGAGATGCTGAAATAGCTCGAGAGTGCCGGTGTAGCCAAA
Organism: uncultured Prevotellaceae bacterium; assembly: GCA_946402905.1. GTDB lineage: Bacteria > Bacteroidota > Bacteroidia > Bacteroidales > Bacteroidaceae > Prevotella. The sequence goes on from CAMIYC010000016.1 coordinate 9,076, forward strand.
TTGTGAGGGGATGCTGCTGTCGAACGCTACATCATTAAACTGCATCAGGATGACGATGGCACGTTTCTTGCCGAGGAAATAATGGGATGCGGCTCCGTTGCCGTCGGCAGAAGCGGCGCGGCGCATGCGCAGCGGCCTGTCTGGAAGGTCTTGGATTTCTTCCTGCCTGTTGGCTTCCGCTCTCTGCATACATTCTTCGATGTCTGTCTTTCTGAAGACATCGGCTTTTGTCTCCACGAAGCAATGGTTCTCCGTGTCCATGTAGAAGTGGAAATGTTCGTCGCCGCGAAGCTCTGCCGTCACTTTGGTGCCGTCTTCGAGTGTGATGACTCTCTTGACACCGGGCTTGGCCGGCACGGCGTATGTACTGGCTATCGCAAAGCAGCAACAAACGATACTGACAATCAGTCGGGTAGTGATTCTTTTCATGTACTTGTTGTCGTTTTTTGATGGGATCATATCTTCAGCTTTTGCAAGTTTCAATTTCCTCGTCGGCAGTACCTATCTCACGGAGGGTCAGATGCAAGCATCTAAAAGCAAACCTGAGGAGCTGATGTGAAACAGGCTGACAATAATTTGCAAAAGTAATAAAAATTGAGCAAATACACCCATTTCAAGGAAAGACTTTATCCAAGTGTAAACCATTTGTCCACAAATTCCCTCTGTCCCCACCTCCCCTCCTTTGGAGGGGCCGGGGGAGGTTGTCGGAGGGGCCGGGGGAGATAAAAAGCGGAGGGGAGCCACCCCTATAGGAATGACCCCCCTGAAATAATCCTATCCGACATAGGATTATCATCAATCTTATGTTTGCAAATTTATAAAATTTTTCTCTTTGTTGTATCTTGAAACTCAATAATTTAACAATTTTTTAACTTAGTTGATTGTCAATAATTATCCTTTCTGTTTTTGTTTCATAATTTTTAACATTCCCAAGCACACGTCGTGACTCAGTTCACCATGGGGGCGCGGGCGCCCTCGCCCGCCACAGATTGCGGGCGGGGCGCCCGCGCTCCCAAGCGAAACGGGAAATTACAGAATGGTGATCCGATCAAGCGCATTTGTAATGCGATGAGAGGATTCAACCTTCGAAAAAGAAGAAGGCCTCCAGTGTCACCGACACTGGAGGCCCTTATTAATATTCAGCTATGGAAATAGCTGCGCACGCCATTTTATTGCTGTGCGGGCTGGTCTGTCTCTGTGGGCCAGTAAGGATTCTGATACATCGGGCTGGTGGAGATGGTGCTGTGGTCGGATGCTGTCAGCAGGAACTGTCTCAGCGGCAGTGGCTGCAGATAGTAGGCCATCCGCCATGTGAGTCCGTTGGCATAGCTGTTGTTGGTCATATTCACCACATGCGGGCAGTGATACTCGCTGATTTTGCGCTGTGAGACGTTGGAGCTGCTTGTGCCGTCGGCCACAAGGTCACTGTACCACGACTCCATGGTGGTGCCCCAGAGGTGTATGCCCTCGGCATAAACCGGTTTGGAGATCAACTGCTCGTATGAGCGCCAGCGCTTCAGGTCCATGTCTCTCAGACCCTCGGCGAGAAACTCGCAGCTACGCTCACGACGAATGTTGTAGAGGATGGGGTCTGTCAGCACCTTGCCAGCGGTGTATGCGCCCCAGTCGAGTGTCTCTTTCGACATGTCGGTGGCGTTGATGGTCACCTGTGGGTCAAGGCCGTCGCCGGTGAATCCGGCGCATTCACGCACCTTTCTCCAGTACTCCATGATTTTACCGGAGCTGAGGCTCTTGGTCAGCATATACTCTGCCTCGATATAGTTGAGCAGGGCCTCGGTGGCACGGAAGATGACACACACGTTGTAGCTTCCGCCGTTGGCGGTGAGCGAGCGGTCGAATGTCATGCCCTTGCGGATGGCATAGCCGGTGATGTATCCGTCCTCGGCGTTGGCGTTGGTGATGTTGGGCACAGGCTCTGTCTCTGTCCAGTGGGTGCCGGCGGCGTCGGTCACATTCTTGAAGCAGTTGACCTGTCCGGGCACCTTCAGCATCACAGCCAGACGCGGGTCGCGGTTGGCCACCACCTTGGCTATCTCAGAGTCGTCGTATGTATAAGCGGAGTTGTAGATGGGTTTTCCGTCAGCCATCAGATAACGCTCCACGAGCGAGCGTGTGACGCCTGTACCGATGTTGCCCTTCTCCACGGCCACCTCGATATCGTTCTGCACACCGAGCGACTTGCTGTATTCACGCCACAACAGGATCTCGCCCTTACCGGCGCATGAAGTGGTGCCCCACAGTTCCAGGTATGGGTTGCTCTGGCCTTCAGCCTGAGGCACCACGCCGTTGTTGACGGTCAGGCTGCCTTTGTATTTGTCGGCCACTTGCTCAGCGGCGGCGGCAGCGGTCTCGAAGAAATACTTGGCTTCGTTGTCCAGCGAGCCGGAGGGGAAGCTGTATCCGCTGTTCTTCTCTGCTCCGGGCCATCCGTTGCCTAACGGCACGAATGGTGTGCCGGCGAAGTTGGTCAGCCACGAACCCATATACAGGGCGACCCTGGATTTGAACAGGCGGGCCACATCCACGGAGATGCGTGTGTGACGGCCGTCAAACCCGTCTTTCATGTAAGTGGCAGCCGTGTCAAGGTTGTTGATGATGAATCGGGCCACCTCATTGCAGGGTTGTCTGTTGCTGGCTGCCACGAGCACCGCCTCGTTGTCGGGCAGGGCCTCGGTGATGATGGGCAGGTCGCCGTATCTTTTCAGCAGCTCGAAGTAGGCGTAAGCCCTGAAGAAATAGATCTCGCCGATATACTGGCGTATGTTGGTCTCGTTGCCGCTGATGGCTCCCTGTGCCAGCTTATCCTTGAGCTGTGCGAGCTGGAAGTTGACATTGCGCACGTTGCCCCACGACCAGTCGCCTTCTGTCTGGCTGGTGCGCCAGAGGTTGCTCGAGAATTTGACACTTGGTGTGCGCGATGCCTGCACGTCGGTATTGTTGTCGTTGGTATAAGTACCATAGTCCCATCCTCCGTGTCCGGGCATGATGTCCTGATAGAAACGGTTGGCCACAGCCTGCACTTGGTCTTCACTGGTATAGAAGTTTTCTGGTGTGAGTGACGATGGCGGCTCTTGCTCCAGGTAGTCGTTACAGGAGGTGACGCTTGCTGTGAGAGCCAATGCTATGAATGAATATTGATATAGTTTCATGATCTTCTGTTTGTTATTACGTGTTTTGTGCATTAGAATGATACATTAAGACCGAATGCAAACGTCTTCTGGAGAGGATAACCATTGTTTTGGTTGACAGAGGTAGACATCAGTTCGGGGTCAAACTGGTGAGGCATGTCAGTGATGGTAAAGAGGTTTTCTGCTGAGACGAAGACGCGCAGGTTGCTGATGCCCCACTGCTGTGTGAGCTTGCGTGGCAGGGTGTATCCCAGCTGCAGGTTCTTCAGCCTCACATACGAGCCGTCCATGAGGTAGCGGGTCTGTGCTTGCTCGTTCTTGTCGCTGAACTGCACTCTTGGCAGCCATGCGTCCTGATTGGCAGTCTGATATCCGTTCTGCACCGACCAGGTGTTGGCGTCTCTGTAGTAGTCCTGCACGTCGGTGATACCTACGCTCCACCACTCCCATGAGTTGGTCGTACCGAAGAGATACTCCAGTCCGCCGCCCCATGAGCCGCCGAGCCACCAGTCGCGCTTCATGACACCCTGGAAGAAGGCGGAGATGTCGAAGCCTTTCCATGCGGCGTTGAGGTTTAGTCCCACGAGGTAGCGTGGTGTGCTGTTGCCGATGACTTTGAGGTCGCCGTGGTCGTCGAGTGTCTGTGCGCCGCGTGTGATCTGGTGGTCGCCGTTGAGGTCGCGATACATGATGTCGCCCGCTGCCCAGTTGCTGCCGAGCGAGCTCTGGTCGGCGTTGGCGAGGTGTGTGTTCATCTCTTCGTCGCTCTTGGCGATGCCGATGGTCTCAAATCCCCAGATCTCATTGAGGTAGCGGCCCTCGATATAGTTGTTGATGGATTTGGTGGGGTTGTTGGGGTAGCGGGTGATCTTGGTGCGTGCGTCGGAGATGTTGAATGTGGCTCCGTATGACAGACCGTTCTTGAGCACGTCGCGCCAACTGATCTGCAGCTCCCATCCTGTGGTGCGGAGGTCGGTGTTGTTGGTCACGGGCACGTTGGTGCCAAGGATGGCCGGAAGCTCTGGTGCGTTGCCCACCATGTCGAGGGTGTTGCGCACGTAGAAGTCGAAGGTTGCGGTCAGTCTGTTGTTGAAGGCACCGACATCAAAACCGATGTCATAGCTTTCCACTTTCTCCCATGTCAGGAGGGCTGATACGAGGCTGGGGGCACTGGTGGTGTTGGGTCTCGCACCGTTCTGCAGCCAGTTGCCGGCCACGGAGTTGTAGGCGATGGTCTGGTAGGTCTGATACCAGTTGTCGATGTTCTGGTTGCCGAGCGAGCCATAGGATGCTCTCAGCTTGAGGGTGTTGACTTTGCCCACGAGGTTCTCCCAGAAGTGCTCACGTGCGATGTTCCATCCCAGTGATACGGAGGGGAACAGTTTCCACATCTTGTCCGTGCGGAAGCGTGAGGTACCGTCGTAGCGGAGGTTGGCCTCGAGCAGGTATCTCTCGTCATAGTTGTAGTTGATACGTCCGAAGAAGCCGGCGGTCTGCCACTGGTTGCGTGAACCGTTGACCGATGGCACGATGTTCTGTCCGGAATAGCTCAGACCGTTGGTCAGGTCTACCTCGGGCTTGCTGGGGTCGAGGATACCGTCACGCTGCATGCCAAAGACCAGCCGCTTCAGCTGCTCGGTCTGGAAACCGCCCATCACGTGGAAGTTGTGTTTCTCTGCCAGCGACCAGGTGTATTCCGTGTAGGCCTGGAAGTTCAGGTAGTTGTCCTTAGCCTCGTCTTCATGCACGTTGGAACTCTGGTTGTAGATCACTGCCTCGCCGGCCACGTTGTGGTTGTAGGTGCGCTGGCTGTCCCAGTGTCTCACGGCGTTGTCTATCTTGTAGTTGAAGTCGATGTGGGTGATCCAGTTCTTGACCGGCTCCAGCACGAATCCTACCTGGTGGTTGATGATGTCTCTCTCGGTCGTGTCTTTACCGCCGGTCTCCAGGCCCAATGCAGGCGAAGGCGAGGAGTAGAGGTATCCGTTGCGGTCGTAGAGGGGCAGCATAGGCCATCCCTGGCGGGCCATGTCGTTGTAGAGTCCGTATCCCAGTGTGGCGGGACGGTGATAGTTGGTGCGGGCGAAGCGCATGTTATAGTTCATGCGGATCCACTTGGCCAGTTCGATGTTCATCTTGGCGGTGCCGTTATACCGCTTGTAGCCATCGCTGCCCATATTCATGAAACCATCCTGGTCGAGATATCCGACGGAGGCGTAGAAGTTGAATTTTTCGTTGCCGCCGTTGACACTGGCATTGTGCTCCTGTGAGAAAGCAGAGCCTTTGTATACCACGTCATACCAGTCTACATCGTCGATGCCGTGTCCGTAGCCGTCATCCCAGGTCACGCCGTTTTGCGAACCAATGGCATAGACGGTCTTGCCGTCGGCGGTGATGCGTGTGCCCGGGCCTATAGGCTTGGCGTCATGATATTCTTTGATGGCAGCCATTCGCTCTGCATCAAAGAATACAGACTGACCCTGGTTGGTCTTGGCATCGTTGAGCCATGAGGCGTAGTCTACAGAGTTCATCATGTGCTTGCCGCGTATCAGACTGCTGAAGCGGAAACTGTTGTTGTAGTTGACCTTCACCCGGCTGTCTTTGCTGCCGCTCTTGGTGGTGACAAGGATGACACCGAAAGGAGCACGGCTACCGTAGATACTCGAGGCTGCTGCGTCTTTCAGCACAGAGATGCTCTGGATGTCCTGCGGGTTGATGGTGTTGAGGTCGCCCTCCATGCCGTCGATGAGGATGAGCGGCGAACCACTCGAACCCTCGCCGATGGTGGCCGTACCACGCACGTTGATCGATGGGCTGGAGTCAAGCGTACCGCTTGTCGAGGAGATTTGCAGACCGGGTACCACACCCTGCAATGCCTGTGTGGCATTGGCTACGGGCCGCTGTGCGAGGTCTTCACCGTCGACTACGGATACAGCTCCAGTGAGGTTGACTTTTTTCTGCACGCCGAATCCCACGACGACCACTTCATTGAGGGCTTTGGCATCTTCCAGCAGTTTCACCTCCAGGTAGTTGCCCGTCACCTTCACCGCTTGTGTCTTATAGCCTATATACGACACTTCCAGCTCGGCTCCCTTTTCTGCATCTACCGTGAAATTTCCGTCCAGGTCGGAGACGGCACCGGTGGTGCTTCCCTTTACTTTAACTGTGGCTCCGATGATCGGCTCGCCATTCACTTCCACGATTTTACCAGTGATCTTGCTTTGTGCCATTGCTACTGACGAAGTAATAGCAAGCAATGCAAGGACTGTTAATCTTCGCATTTTGTTTTTCATCATTTTTTAGTTTTTAGGTTTAAAATACGCACACTTTGTATGCTTGATAATTAATAGTTGTCTGTCGTTTATTCATAGATGGATGTCGCGCTCGTCTTCTGCTCCGTGCTTTCTTCTTGCAGCAGACTGCGCAATTGTGTTGGGGTAAGTCTTGTCGTTGGTTGGAATTCGCTTTTCTGCATATAGTTGGTCAGTGAATAGCGCATTTGGCGGATTTCGGGCAACTGACTGTCGGTCAGCAGGTCAATGGAGGAAAAGATGAGACGACCCTTGCCCACCTGGGCCTCGAAGACCAGTGCGAGTCGACGGTTGTTGACAAAATTGTCCACACTCTCGACGATGGGGCGCATGGGGGGCAGACTGTCGATCACCATCACACGGCTGCGTTTCACCAGGTTCCACCACTGCCAGTCGCTGTGCATGTCGGTGGGGAAGTCGCTCAGGGCGGGATGGCTCGGGTCGCACAGCAGCCCCATGGTGCCTGCTTGTTTGGGGAAGTGTACGGGGCTCCAGAAGACGGGCAGGAATTTCCCCTCCAGCCCCTTCACGGTCGACGTCTTAGGTGAGAAGAGCACCTTCTTGCCTTTTTTCAGGGCTTGGAGTGCCTGTCCGAGGTCTGCCGTGACAAGGATATCCCGGTCTTGGGGGATTGTCACTTCAGGATAGACCCAGATGTTCCAGCGATTGCGCCAGGGGCTGTCCTTGATGGTGACCAGGAATTCCAGCCGCCGGGCCTTTCCCACCTTGTCGAGCGGCACATCCACACGGTTGCCGGTTCCTGTGGCGTATGTCACCCCTGATTCGTCGGCCAACTGCCAGTTGATTTCCTTTTCCTGGGGGGCTTCTGAGTAGTCAGCCACGTCAATGGTGGCGACAAATCGTTCGTTGGCGCTCCACACCGCTTTGTCAAATCGTGCCAGCGGCACCACGGGCGCACAAAACTCCCTGAAACGCTGGGGCTCGATGAGACCCTTTGAGTCCCCAAAGGCGTCGAGCAGCCCCACAAGTGCGGTGCCCTGACCTGGGAAGTCGTGCAGGTCGAGCAGCTGAAAACCACTCTGCTGGGGCGTCTTCAGGGCACGCTCGATTTCCTCTTTATAGAGGATGGAGGCGAACCGTCCGGAGGCCTGTAGGTAGTCGTCGGCGCGTCGGAGCAGACCCTTCCGCCGGAGGTCGTCGCGTATGGCCTCGAAATTCAGGGGGGCGAGCACACCGGTGTACTTTTCCGTCTCGCGGATATTGGGATATACACTATACTGGCCTATCTCATGCGAGATGAGCGGCACGGTGATGTCTTGGGCAGCCTCGCGGTAGTCGCTCTTGAAATCGGGCATGTGTTCGTCAAACACGCCTTGTCCTCTTACCCATCCTTTGTCGGTCCATTGCGTGACGAAAATGTCGTCCTCTGGTTCCTGCCTGCGACCGTGGCCTTTCTCGAACGTGAAGGTCGACGTGAGGTAGAGATGCCTCGGGTCGCGTGTCTTCATATAGCGTGTCAGCTTGTTGAGGAAGTCGAAGTCGGGCTGCAGCTCGTTGCCGCAACTGATGATACAGAGCGACGGGTGATTGCCGTAGTGTCGTATGATATGCTCAAACTCGTCGTAGAGAAACTGTGCGGTGGCTGAGTCTTTGTTGACTGTCAGCGACCAGTTGGGCAGCTCCACCTGACAGTAGAAACCCATCTTGTCGGCGACACGGAAGGCGGCCTCGGGAGGGCACCAGGAGTGGAAGCGCAGGTGGTTGAGCCCGTATTCGCGGGCGGTAGAAAACACCTTCATCCACCCCCTTTCATCCATCGGTGGGGTGCCGGTCAGGGGAAAGATGCAACATTCCAGGGTGCCTCTGAGAAAGGTGGGACGGTTGTTGATGAGCAGCCGGTTGCCTTCAGCTGAGAATTTCCTCATGCCGAAACTGACGGTCTTGGTCTGTCCGCCTGCTGTCACGCTGAGGGTGTAGAGCCGGGGCGAGAACTCGCTCCACGGTCTCATGTCATCCATGGGCAGTACGTAGGAGCCATCGTCTTGCTTCTGAGGGCTGACCGCATTGCCGTCAAGCGCAAACCTCGCATCGGCTGCCCCCGTCACCTTGATGAGTATCTGGCGGCGGTCAATGTCTGGGTATACCTGCACGTCACTGACGGTGGGGGAGACACACAACTTCATCTCTCCCAGCACACCATTCCACATGATCTGTGTGTCGTTGGTGTAGGAGTGGGCGAGATGGTCCACGGAGATGTCGTGCTGCTGCCGGTTGTCGATGGTGAGGGTCAGCAGGTGGCTACCCTCTGTGAGCCCTTTCTCTATAGTAAATAGGTGTGGAGATACAAGGCTTTCCTGTGCTTGTCCCAGGTCCTGCCCGTCAATGGCCAGACGGCTCCGCCACATCACTCTTTCAAGCGATAGCTGGAGGGGCTTCCCTGCCATCGGTCGTGGAATAAAGATTTCTCGTTGATAGACGGCTGTACCTATATAGGAATGTTTCCGGGTGAGACGTGACAACTGTGGCTTCTGCAACAGTGGCTGTAACTGGTTCTCCTGTCCTATGTTGGCACCGTCGAGCGTATTGGGTAGAGTGATGATTGAGCGTTCCTGCCCTGTAATGACAGTCCATGTTCCGCTCAAATCCAAAATCTGTTGTGCACTGCCCTGAAAGGATAATGTGCACAACAAAAATGCTGTGATCAATACTCTCATGTGTTGGTATTTTAATTTAGGTTACTTGGTAGATTGTGTGTACAAATAGGTTCTGGGTGCAAAAATACAATTTTTATTCCATAAACTTTTTTTTTTCAGCGTTTTTTTTCATGATTTGTTATTATTGTCTGTCAGTTCCAAAGACCACCGGTGGTATGCGACCGGCGCCTCTGCGTCTGGCGCGCGATCCATTTCGGCAGTGGCATCTCGCGCAGGCAGATATGCAGCCCGATGGCACGTGTCATCAGCAGGTCGTCGTGCTTGCCCTCCACGGCGCCGTAACTGCCGTTCTGCCTGCGCACGTAGGTGTCCAGCTCGTCCAGGCACCGCTCGTCACGCTCTACGTAGAGCCGCTCTCGCACCACCTCCACCAGTGTGCTGATGATTTCGGGTTTCGTTTTCACATTGGTGTGAAAGCCGTATTTCACGGGGCGTCGATCCCTGATGTCCTCCGCACTCTGGCGCCGGGCGTAGAGATTGGGATACACGGCTTTGATCTCGTTGAGGATGTAGGCCGACTGGTCGCCGCCTTCCACCCATCTCGAGTCGTCGTGGGTCTCCAGCGTGTTCGACTCGATCACCAGCAGAGCGTCGTCATAGTAGCGGGCCACCTGGGCCGCCTTCCAGGCCAGCAGGTCGATGTCGGTATGTCCGTACCATTGGGCGCAGATGGTGGGCTTGTCGCCCTGCGTCATCCAGTAGCGGTCTATCACGCAGATCACCGACCAGTCGGCCTTCTCGCTGCGCCCGCCGATGTCTACCACCACCTCATAGCGGTCGCTCATGTATCCGTCGTCGAAGTGTTCTGGCTCATCCCATATCCACAGCAGACCGTCGTTGTCTTCCACAAAGCGTATTCCCTCCAGGGCGTTCTTGCCCTTGATGGCCATGGCGGTGAGGTCTCCTTTGCGGCGCGGTGGGCGGCAGCCCTTGCGCAGGGCGTGTATCTGGTAGGTGTCGAATACGCGTGAACCGCTGTTCTGGAATGCCTCGATATCGTCCGAGGGGAATTCTGCCGCCATGTTGCCGTGGTCGTTGTATTTGCGGCGCTCGCTCACATACCATTTGATGGCTTCGAGGGTGGCTCCCATCTCCCACAGTCGCCACAGGTAGCGGCCTGGCTCTTCACGCAGGCTGGCAGCGTGTTCTGACGCTCTGTTCTCCCAGAGCCAACGGGCAAACTGCTCCGGGCGGTCCACCCGCAGTGCATATTGTTCGATCTGCCACCATGCCACGAAGAGCGGCTTGAACTGCGAGAGTCCGCTCTTGGCGGCATCATACTCCCTCTGGAAGAAGTTGCCGGTGCCGTTGGCCGTCGACTCATACACAATCATCGTGCGCGGCTTGTAGGAGGCACCGGCACATGCCGAGCGTATGATGTCTTCGGGGGTCTTGTTGTCGGTCTTACGCCAGAATGCCACCTCTGTGCAGTGCACCAAGGCGGTGTCTCCGCCGCGGGCGGAGTTGGGGGTCTCTGCCGATCCTACTTTTATCTTGCAGTTGCGCAGGGGGATATACCTCATGAGGCGTGTGTTGCGGTCGCCGACTATCTTGGGCGTTTCTTTCTTCTTCCTCGCTGTCGTCTTCACGCTGTCTCCTGACCGAGAGAAGACGTCGCAGCAGTCGGCCAAGGATGGGGTGGGGAGGTCTTCGTCGTCCCCTTCGCTGGCGCATTCGAGCAACCGCAGTGGATAATTATCCATGAGTTTGTCAAACATACTGCTCACCTCTGCCGAGGCGGTCTTCACATGCCCTACGATGAGCGAGTTGAGGCCTTTGTGCTGTATCAGCTGAAGCCATGCCATGTAGATCTGTGTCACTGTCGAGCCGCCCCACTGACGGGCTTTCAGCACGATCACTCTGATAGGTTCGCCGCGCAGACGGGCTTCCTCGAGCAGCGACACCAGCCGTCTCTGCGGACGGTTCAGCACGAAGGGGATGTCTTCACCGCCGTCCTTGGGTTTGATGCGCACGTAGCGCCAGGCCCAGTAGCAGAAGTCGTGCTTGCATCTCGACAGTTCCAGTTGCTCAAGTGCCTCCATGTGGGTGAGTCCTCTACACTGGGCGTATCCCTTCACCGAGCCGCATTCCACGATGCCGCTCACCAGGGGTATTTCAAGCATCCTGTCGGGCAGATAGACATCGCGGGGCAGATAGTCGTCGATATGTACGTGGGTGCGGTGATGGAGACATCCCTCACCGGTCTGTGGTTGGAAAATAGCTTGGATGGCATCGTTGCGGAGTCGGTTTTCCTCCAACATCCTGACGATGACTGATTGTTCGGTGTCCATAACTCTTATTCGTATCTAAAAACAGATACAAAAATAAGGGTTTTTATACTGTCCGGACTGTCATTTTAGTGGTGTGGCCGACAAATTACACAGCGGGTAAGTCAAACAGAAAATTGTGTAAATCAAACTGCCAGATACAATAAATCCAACGATGGGGTATCACACTCCATCGGTGGCCAATAATTGTTGCCTATGAGTTGTAAATTATTCGTCCCAGACAGAACCGCCGTTACTTAGCACCTCACTGCTTTCGGTGATGATCTCTTCATCTTTGCCCGAGTCTATCACTATGAGGCTCACTGGTTCCATAATGTCTTCAGCCTCAATCGACTGAATGCGGATGGCGGGGGTTACATATACCTTATTCATATATACGAAGTTTATGTTGTTTTTATTATTTCAATCAATTTTCGTACAAAATTACTGTTTTTCTTTCTAATCCATAATCCTTTGTCATGATTTCTTGGTCTTGTTAACGTTTTTTAGCATTTTTGCACTTGTGGTAGTTACTTAGTCATAGCTCGTTTTTAGGGTCGCTAAGCTCAAAATCTTTCAAAATTGAATATAAAATCTTCACTTTGCCTTTATTTTGGTAGTAGGGTGTCCTTTTGTTTTCTTACACATCCACTCTCCATTTGCAGTGGTAATCAGTTCCCCCTCTAAGTTAGAGGGGGGTAGGGGGAGTGTGTATGCTTCATAGGAAACATTCACATGACATCTAAACTACAACAAAAGGACACCCTATTTTGGTAGATTTTACTATCAATTTTGTTTGATTTAGAGGCCGACAGGCCGACCTTTGAAGGGTGACTGAGTGATTACGTTTGTGGTAATTACTCAGTTCACCATGGGAGCGCGGGCGTCCTCGCCCGCAATTAGTGGCGGGCGGGGCGCCCGCGCTCCCAAGTGAAACAGGAAATTACTCCCGTTCCCTCGTAGGGGAAGGGTAGGGGTGGGGTGACAAATCTTTATCCTCGCTTCACCCTTTTTTCGTTGCCACGTTCCCATATCGACAGACGGTCGGCAGCTGAGAGGCCTCCTATCACGTGATGGGGCACTGCATGGCTGGCGTGCTGACTCGTGCCGCCGAGGTCGTGCAGTTCTGCCGCTTTGCGCCTTTCTATCAGGTATTCGTCGATTCGTGTGTTGCGGCCCTTGATTTCGCCTCTGATCTCGCCCTGACGGGCTGCCTCGGCTACATCGTGGTCGTAGTGTGCGGATTTGCGTATCATCTCGATGGTCTCCTCACAGAGTTTTCCTGACAGCAGTTCTTCTGCCAGCCTTCCTGCGAGTGCTTCCACCTCTGGGTCTCCTTTCAATGTCTTCAGGGCCGAGCGCCATCGCTCTTCAGGCAGAGCCGGTGTCTGGGTTGGTGGTTGGATCGGTTTCTCTGATGCTCTCTCGTTCTCTGGGGCTTCCTGGCTTTCCGGGTCATTCACTTTCAGTGAGGCTTCTTGATTCTCGGGCTTCTCCTGGATTTCGGGCTTGTCCGGGGCTTCCTGGTTCTCTGGCTTCTTCGGGGCTTCCGTTTTCTCTTTTGTGACTTCCGGTCTTTCTGTGGTGGGTTGTTCAATGGGGGTGGTCGTGGAGACTTGCTCCATTTCTGCATGGGGGGAAGATACTTTTTCCTTTTTCATAATGGTCGGTTTTTTATTTGTGAAACGATGCGTTCTCTTGTGCAAAGATATGGTAAGTATGACTCATGGATATGTCATTTTAATGATCTCATGTCGTTTTTTTTATAAAAAAAAGAACCAAATCCGGCATTTTTCATTATCTTTGCTTCACCATATATAAAGAGACTATGTCTTTTGTGAACTTATTAGCGAATTTATCAACCTATTCTTATCAACTATGAGACCATTCAGACCGTTACTTTTCACCATGCTGATGTTTCTCTCACTGTTTGCCGTATCCTCACCAGCCACGGCTGACACAAAAGTGAGAGTGACCAACGGCGAGCAATTCTTGCGAGCTTTGAAGAGCAATACTCACATCGTCATTGCCAAGGGCTCGAAAATCATGCTTACAGAGGCCCTTGACAACGAGAGCCTCAGGGAAGAACTCTCTATCGGAGAGATCAACACCTATGAACCGGACTATTCGCTTTACAACCATGTTGAGACCCTGGGCTATTACGACAACTTCGATGGCAACCAACTGGTTGTCGCCGGTCTGTCCAACCTCACCATCGAGGGAGAGGGCGGAGCACTCAACGGCCCTTCCATTATAGCCTCACCGCGCTATGCTTATGTGCTCTTCTTCGTATGCTGCAGAAATCTCAGCCTGGTCAATGTCACGCTGGGACATACCGAGGAAGGCTATTGCGAAGGGGGCGTAGTGATGCTCGACCACTGTACCGACGTGGACATCTCGGGCTGCGACATGTATGGATGTGGCACAGAGGGTATCGGAGCCTCTCAGTCCGAAAACATCAGTTGCTCCAACTCTTATATACGCGACTGCTCCTACCAGATCATGACACTGAACGATTGTACCAACGTGGCTTTCAATGGATGCGAGTTCTTCCGCAACAAGGAGTTTTCCCTGGTCAATATCGGTGCTTGCACGGGTGTCAGCTTCGTAAAGTGCAAGTTTTACGACAACCGCGGTCCACTCTTTTCTCTCTCTAATGCCCAGCCTGTGCTCGACGAATGTATGATACGCCATTCTCGCGAGATGCTCGGATCCATCGGCGAGGTGCAGTGGAACGCTACGCAGTTCTTTGGCAGCGACGGCGTTCAGTATGAGGCCGAGGTGGTGTATCCCGACGAAGAGGAGGTGTCCTACTACGACAACGACTGGAAAGACCATGTGCTCAAAGTGAACGACCAGACGCCTCGTCCAGGCATTGCCGACTTCTTTATTGCCCTGGCCCACAAGAGCAACTCTCCGCTCATCAAGGCGGCCTCGCTCGCACTCAATCCGCCTTATAAAAGTGCGGTCGACATCGTGGAGGTAGACAAGAAAAATGGCTATATTTTCGTGGCCAACCTGCCAGAGAATGCCAATGTCAATGACTACCGCGCCGTCGAGGCTTGCTTCTGGCGCTGCAATGACGGCACATGCCTCTTCGCCGTCAATCATCTCTTGCAGGAAGATGCCACCATCCTCAATTTCTACCGCTACGACCCGCGACGCCGGCTGCTCAGTCCTGTCGACGACATCAATGAGCTTACCACCCCCGTCAATGAACCGGTCTACGTCTCGCTGCCCCGCGTTGGCAAGACCATACAGTATCTGATGGGGGATAATCCTGAGAAGCAATATGGTACGGAGACCTTCGACGGAAAACGCTTCCTCTTCCGCAAGACCGGTGGGCGCAGTGTCTCTGTCGACAACGCTACCAACTCTTACGGCATAGGTAATATGGTCTCTTTCATGAGGAGGTATAATTAAAGCCGTCAATACCTCAATCCCTGAAGATCAAGGCTGAAAGCCTTCCTGCCACATAGCAGTAGAGATGAAACCCTACGGCGACACCGCCTACCAGCCATCCCATGGCGAGGTAGGCGGCCACCCACAGGTGAAATGACACAGGTGCTTTCGCACGTAGTGACAGCTCACCCAGCAGAGTGTAGACCACTCCCGAGAGTCCCACTACGTGTGTTCCGACAGTGCCGCCCCATGTGGCTACGGCCGCCGGACAGCTGCAGGCGATCACCCAGGCCGTGAGCAGATGGCGGCTTCTCACCCCGCAGAAAAACACTATCTGCAGCCACACATAGACATTCAGCGTGGCATGGATGATGCCTGCGTGCGCCAACGGGTGAAGCAGACGTGCGTAGAGCGGACACGATGGGTAGATGCCCAAAGACATGCCGCTCATACCGCACAGCCGGCAGAAGGCCATGGCCATCACGATACAGCCGACAACAAGCGACGCAGTCTTTGCATGGTCTCTTTCTTGCATCTCCGTTTCTCCTCACAGATGATTACATGTGCCATTGAGGGCGTAAGATAAAACCGTGGTGCCTCTCGATTGACCACATAATATACCCGGCGGCTCAGAGGCCAGTCGGGATGGGTCTCGGAGAGGTGTTCGCACCGACGTTTGATCTCTTCATACATCTCTCGCTTCAGGGCATGGCATTTCGCCGGCAATGCGCGATGATACATCGACGACACCACCCTCAGCGCACGCTCTTCGCTCACCCAGAAACGGCTGGCTGGCTGGTTGACGGCGATCTTTACCACGTCGGCCATGTTGAGGCCGTCGCATAATTCAAATTCACGGTTGAATACTTCCAGGAGATTGCGGTTGCGCTCATCACGGTATTCAAATGCTGATCTCGGTTTTTTAGTGTTTTGTTTCATAAGGTTGTTTTCTATTTTTGCTGATGTTTTAATTCAATGCAAAAATAGAAAATAAACCCATAAAACTTTCTAAAAATAGAAAGAAAAAATAAAGAAACTTTCTATTTATTAACCTTTCTTGCTGACTTTCAGGGTCGGTGGGTCATTATGTTGAAGTGATCCTCCAATCCATGCTCCGACGTAGCATCGACGTAGCCGACGTAGCAACGACGTAGTTGACGTAGGAACCCTCGCTTACTCGTTTCCGGTCAGTTGTTTCAGGCCTTCGGCGTATTCCTGTTCGATCACTTCCATGGCATCGTCGAAGTCCATGTCGAATACTTTCACGCCCAGTGGTTTGATGTTGGTATACATGATGTCGAGCACTTTGGTGTGGATGTCTTTCAGTTCGTCAGCACTTTCAGTAGCTGCCATCTTTTCAAGCAGGGTCTGTACCTCGTCGATATATGCGTCGGCGGAGGCTTTGTCTGTGCGGGTGGCAGTACGGCCTGAGGTACGTGTGCCGTTTTTCGGGCTACGGGTGGGGATGGTGGCTGTTTTCTTGCCGCTCTTTGTAGTGCCCGTCTTCTTGGTGCCCGTCTTTCTGTTGGTGGCAGGAATTTCTTCTTCCTCTACCACCACTTCTTGACGTTTCAGGCTTCTGGAGATAAAGAATGCTGCGATGCCCCCGAACAGGCCCAGCACGCACATAACAATAAATAAGGTGAAGTTTTGTAGCAGGATGCCCAGGCAGTAGCCTATGGCCACGAAAGCCACCAGGGTGCCGGCACCCCACAACAGGCTGCTGCCCACCTTGGTCTTGTTGTACACCCCCGTGCCGGGAATGCTGGTGTTCACATAGGCTCCTTTCTTGCCGATGTTGAGTTTGGCTCCGCGTGGACCTATTGATACGCTCATGCCCGATTTGTTGATGTTCAGTGTCACCCAGGGCAGGATTTTAATGGTTTTTCTAAAGTAAGTAGCCATGTAGATATTTCGTTATTATTTCGCATTTGCCAATGTAGGGACGCGGCGTGCCGCGTTTACATCACCTATAAGTATCACCTTGTCAACTAAAACCATCAACTCGTCAACTTGTCAACTTGTCAACTCGTCAACTCCCAATATACGAATCCTTAAATCCCAGGAAATACAATACTCCGTCGAGGCCGATGGTGCTGATCGACTGTTTGGCAGTGGCTTTCACACGAGGCTTGGCATGGAAGGCGATACCCAGTCCCGCCTCCGAGATCATCGGCAGGTCGTTGGCACCGTCGCCCACGGCGATGGTCTGCGCCAAGTTTACCTTCTCCACTTGGGCGATGAGTTTCAGCAGTTCGGCTTTGCGGTGGCCGTCCACCACCTCGCCGAGGTATCTGCCTGTCAGCCTGCCTTCGTCATCAATCTCCAGTTCGTTGGCATACATATAGTCGATGCCGTATTTCCGTTGCAGGTATTCTCCGAAGTAAGTGAATCCGCCGCTGAGGATGGCGATCTTGTAGCCGTAGCGTTTCAGCACGGTCATCAGGCGGTCTACACCCTCCGTGATGGGCAGGTGCTCAGCGATCTCCTGCATCACGCTCACGTCGAGGCCGCGCAGCAGAGCCACACGCTCGGTGAAGCTCTCCTTGAAGTCGATCTCACCCCTCATGGCACGCTCGGTGATGGCTTTCACTTGGTCGCCGACGCCGGCACGGATTGCCAGTTCGTCGATACACTCGGTCTGGATGAGGGTCGAGTCCATGTCGAAGCAGATGAGCCGTCGCATGCGGCGGTACATGTCGTCACGCTGCAGCGAGAAGTCGAAACCCATCTTCGACGAGAGTCTCATCAGCCTGGCCTGCATCGCTGTGCGGTCGGGGGTGCCGCGGAGGGAGAACTCGATACATGCCCGCACGTTGCGCTCCGGGTTCTTGATGCTCTGGCGTCCCGTGAGGCGCTTGATGGAGTCGATGTTCAGTCCTTCGCTGGCAATCACCTCCGTCGCGGCCTCTATCTGGGCGGCGGTCAGCGTGCGTCCTATCAGTGTGAGGATATAGCGGTTCTTGCCTTGTCGCGACACCCATTCCTCATACTCGTCATCTCCGATGGGCGAGAAGCCGATGTTCACACCCAGTTCGGTGGCCTTGAAGAGCAACTCTTTCAGCATCTGTCCCGAATGTTGTTCGTCGATGCGGATCAGGATACCCAGCGAGAGGGTACTGTGGATGTCGGCCTGGCCGATGTCGAGAATCTGGGCGTTGTGCTTTGCCAGGATCTTCATCACAGAGGCGGTCAGGCCTGGGCGGTCTTGTCCGGTGATACTCACCAAAATCTGTTCTTTATTCATTGCCCTGCAAATTTAAATAAAATCGGGGGCATAACGAAAAAAACAATCACATAAATGTTATTTTTCGTGAAAATAAAAGATTATGCGACGTTTATTTTGCAATTACATCAAAAAACATTATCTTTGCTTTCGAGTTGGAAATGATATCTGAACTCATGACCATACCCTTACGGAAACCTCAAAAACAAAGAATATGAAGAAATTTTACCTTATCGCAATGATGGCTTTGGCCACTCTGGGTGTCAATGCCCAGCAGAATGTCACACTGAGTACCTACAATGGCACACCCGTGGAGAAATACAACGGCACGGAGTGCAATGTCATAGTCAACCGTTATGTGTTCACGGGATGGAACACCATCTCCTTGCCTTTCGATGTGAGCGAGAGTGAGCTCAACGAGGTCTTCGGCACTGACTGCCGTCTCGAGAAGCTCGTCGGTGCTGAGCAGGAAGCCAACGGCATACGTCTCGACTTCCAGGACTGCAAAGCTGCCGGTATACAGGCCAATGTGCCTTATCTGCTCCACTACACTGGTCAGAACGCCAACAAGGTCATCCGCAAGTTGGCTACTCTCGTGGCTGGAGAGGCTGAACTGACCTGTCCTGTCAAGGGTAGTGCTGCCTCTGTCACCATGGCTTGTGCACAGAAGCATATCAGTGGCGTGGGTCTCTATGGCGTGCTGGCTGTCGACAATGCCGAGGCCAACTTCACCAAGGTCGACGAGACCAAGAGTGGTTTCTATGCCACACGTTGCTATGTGCAGCTCTCTTCTGGCAATGATGCCCTGCTGCGCACCAACCACATCGCTGCCGGCGAACTGTCGAGCATCAATGCCGTGGCTGCTGCCAATGAGCGCGTCGATGTCTACACCATTTCCGGTGTGAAAGTGGCCAATGGTGTCCGCGCCTCCGAGCTTGGCAAGATGCAGCCCGGTGTCTACGTGGTCAACGGTCAGAAAGTGCTTGTCAAGTAACATCCTACACACCCACATAAAAAGGCGCCGGATTTCCTCCGGCGCCTTTTTTCGGGGCTTCTTTCTCCTCCTTCCCCTCTCCTTTCTCACCTCCATTTCCCTCCTCATTTATCACTTTGTTTGTTGTTCTGGCGGATTTAATCCGCCAGCTCCGAGTCTCCACACGCTGTTTGCCACCACGCTCACGCTGGAGAAAGCCATCAGGGCGCTGGCCCACATCGGTGTGATCTGAAACTCCCATCCGAAGAGATAAGGCAGGCCCGCGGCCAGGGGGATACATATTATATTATAGATGAAAGCCCAGAAAAGATTCTGATGTATCGTGCTCACCGTGCGACGGCTCAGGCGCACTGCCTCAGGTATGCGGCGCAGGTCGTCGCTCATCAGTGTCATTTGGGCCACGTCCATGGCGATGTCGGTGCCCCGGCCCATGGCGATGCTGACGTCGGCCCTGGCCAGGGCCTGCGAGTCGTTGATGCCGTCGCCCACCATAGCCACGCATCTGCCCTCCTGCCGCAGGCGGTTCACCAAGTCTTCCTTGTCCTGCGGCCGCACCTTGCTCTGGTAGTGGTCGATGCCCGCCTGTGCTGCCCAGTAGGCAGCGGCCTCCTCATGGTCGCCGCTCATCATGTAGACCTCTATGCCTCGTGCTCTCAGTTGGCTGATGGCCTCGCGGGCGTGAGGCTTCAGAGTCTCGCGCTCCTCCAGGGGGAGTGCGTCGGCGCGGGTGAAGTCGATGGCAGGGTTGGGGATCGTCAGCGTGCCGGTCTTGTCGGTCACCAGCGTGTCGATCTTGCAGATACGTTCCAGGGCGGTGGCGTCCTTGATCAGGATGTTGCGCTTCGCGGCACGGCCCATGCCTACCATCAGGGCGGTGGGGGTGGCCAGGCCTAAGGCACAGGGGCAGGCGATCACCAACACCGACACAGCAGAGAGGATGGCGTGGGGTAGGGCAGAGGATCCACCGGCAGCCCACCATACAATGAAGGTGAGCAGCGACAGTGCCGCCACCGTAGGTACGAAGACCAGTGCGACACGGTCTACGGCGCGTTGTACTGGGGCTTTGCTGCCCTGTGCTTCCTGTACCATGCGTATGATTTGCGCCAGGGCGGTGTCTTCACCGGTCTTCTTGGCGCGCAGACGCAGCTTGCCTTGACTCACCACGGTGCCCGCCAGGGCTGACGATCCCAGGCGCTTGGCTGCGGGCGAGGGTTCGCCTGTAATCATCGACTCGTCGACGTAGGCACTGCCGGGAGTCATGAAACTCTCGCCGTAGTTCACCATCCCGTCGACGGGTATTTTCTCTCCAGCGCGCACCTCTATCACGTCGCCCAGGGCGATGGTGCTGATGGGCACCTCCTCATATACAGACTGTTTCTCGCCTTTGTCATCGGTTTTCTCGCCTTTGTAGATCCTGGCGGTCTTCGGAGCCAGTCCCATCAGTTGACGTATCGCGCTGGCCGTGGTCTTGCGTGCCCGTTCCTCTATGAGTCTGCCCGTGAGCACAAAGGTGATGATCATCACCGACGCGTCGTAGTAGGTGTGCCACTCCATTCCGCGTGCCCCCCAGAAAGTGTCTCCCCAAAACGTGTTGAACACGCTGAATGCGAAGGCGATGCCCGTGGAGAGAGCCACCAGGGTGTCCATGTTGGCGGCACCGTGACGTAGCTGTTTCACGGCGTTGACGTAAAAGTGCCGTCCGCAGCACACCATGCAGGCTGCGGCAAGCAGCATCGAGGTCTGGTGGGCCACTGTCTTGCTGCCGATGTGCAGCCAGCCCATGGAGATGGCCATCACCAGGAGCGAGCAACCCCATGCTAATAGTGTGCGCCGCTTGAGCAGCGTATATTCGCGCCGCTCTATCTCCACCACGCTGCGGCCGGTCTCTATCACCATGTCATAGCCGATGGCTGAGATTTCCTCCTTCATCTGTTCCAGGCTGATTACGCGTTCGTCGTATTCGATGGTGGCTGTGCGTGCCGGAAGCGACACGCTGGCGCTGCTCACCCCATTGAGCGAGTTGAGCTTTCGTTCCACATTGGCCGAGCATGCCGAGCATGCCATGCCGATCACCGGTACTGTCTTTTTCATATTTTTTCCCTATCTTTTTCCCTATGTGTTGTTGATATGTTAAGCCTTTTTTTCCTATGCCGATATAGAACCCTTTTCAATTCATTTGCAAAAGTAACGAAAAGTTGAGAGGAAAACAAAATAGGTAGATATTATTTGTGCATTACAGATTTTTTGCTTAATTTTGTATACAAATTAAATCACAACGCAGTGCATATCGTCATAGCAGGAAATATCGGCAGTGGAAAAACCACTCTTACCTCGATGCTCGCACGACATTATGGATGGATACCTAAGTTTGAGGCTGTGGACTACAACCCATATCTCGAAGACTACTACAAAGATATCCCCAGATGGTCGTTCGCACTCGAGGTGTATTTTCTCAAGCACCGTTTCCATGACCTGCTGCAGATCGCCCATTCCACACAGACCGTCATACAAGACCGCAGTATCTTCGAGGGTGTCTATGTCTTCACAGCCAACAACCACGACATGGGCAACCTCGACGACCGAGACTTCAAGACATACATGGAACTCTTTGAGTCGATGATGACGGTCGTGAGATATCCCGACCTGATGATTTATCTCAGGGCTTCCATCCCACACCTGGTGTCAAATATCCAGAAACGAGGCAGGGATTATGAGCAGCAGATGCAGCTCGACTATCTCAAAAATCTTAATACGCGCTACGACGACTTCATCTTTCAGAAATATAAGGGCAAAGTACTCACCGTAGATGTCGACCACCTCGACTTCCTCAACCGGCCCGCCGACTTCGCGCAGATCGCCGACCGCATCGATGCTCAGCTCTTCGGACTCTTTCCTCCCAACTGATTGTCACCTCAACACCCCATAACCCCATAACCTCACCACCTCAAAAACCTCAAAAAAACTCATAACATGCACATTGCAGTAGCTGGAAACATAGGCAGTGGCAAGACCACACTCACCAAGATGCTTGCCCGCCGATATGGATGGGAGCCGCGATTCGAACCCGTCGACAACAACCCCTACCTCGCCGACTTCTATGCCGATATGGAGAGGTGGTCGTTTAACCTGCAGGTCTATTTCCTCAACAAACGATTCAAGGAGGTGGTTGAAATCTCAAAAAACAAAGGGTATATCATACAAGACCGCACCATATTCGAAGACGCCCGCATCTTCGCACCAAACCTACACGACCAGGGGATGATGAGCGACCGCGACTTCGCCAACTATAGTGACCTCTTCGATCTGATGATCTCATTGGTGGGACTCCCCGACCTCATGATCTATATCCGGAGCAGCATACCCAACCTGGTGGCGCAGATCAGCAAGAGGGGGCGTGAGTATGAGAAGTCGATACGCATCGACTACCTCCAGGGACTCAACAAGCGCTACGAGGAGTGGATCGCATCCTACAAAGGACATCTCATCATCGTCGACGGAGATACCTGTAAGTTTGAGAGCAATCCACAGGATTTCCAGAAGGTCACCAGTCAGATCGATGCCCAGCTCTACGGCCTCTTCCCCTTGGACGAGCAAAGATGACAGAAAGACAAAACGTCATGTAACTACTCTTAGTGAGACGCTCTGGGAGCGCGGGCGCCCTCGCCCGCCACTGATTGCAAGCGAGGGTGCCCGCCACTGATTGCGGGCGAGGGCGCCCGCGCTCCCATGGTGAACTGAGTAATTATCAAGAACGTCTCCTTAAAAAATCTTAATTCGGAAGATACATGCGGTTTTTCTTTCGGATTTAGAAGATTAAGTGTTAACTTTGCACCCAAATTGAAATCAGAATGAGAAATTGTCAGTTGATAGTCTTGTTTTTTTGCTTTGCTACGCTGTGTCAGGCGCAGGAAATACGTGCGCATGCCACAACTGACAATAACAATTCTGTGCAGGGAGACACCATTTTGTCGGTGAACAAACGTACGGCTACAGCCATCACGGGCGATGTCAATGGAGACAGCAAGGTCGATATCGTTGACGTCGTCGACCTCTCACGTTATCTCAAGGGCACGGCGAGAAGTGTTTTTGTCAAGTCGAAGGCTGACCTCAATGGAGACGGAAAAGTTAACAAAGAAGACCTCAACAGTCTCTCAAGACTTATCCTTGAGGATTTCCCACCGATGTCTCAAGAGGAGGAGGAAGTTCCGCTGCGTGGCGACTCCAACGCCAGCCCCACCCTGTGACCCACAGCCTTTTGTTATGTTGAAAGGAAAAGGTTAAAAAAACTATATTTTCTGTTCCTATTCCGCTGAAATATAACAAATTTGTTGAATATCAAAAAAAGTTTGATATTTCTTGTAGGTTTTTTAAAATATATTTCCTAATTTTGCACATTGGAAGTGTTATAAGGTGATGCGACCTATAATCAATCAAAAGTATAATGATAAAAAGAATAGCATTCTTAGCGGCTTTTATAGCCTTGACCCTAACAGAGAGTATTCATGCGAAAACCATCGTGGTGAGTAGTTTTAGTATGGCGAAAGGCGAGACATGTGCTTTTGAGGTCAATTGCAACAATAACAGCACCAAGCTGGTCTCTTTCCAGATGGACCTCATGCTCCCCAAAGGCGTGAGCCTCAACATCGAGAAATGCCGGCTCTCAGACCGCTTCACCGATACGACACAGGAGCTCCTGATCGAGGAGATGTATGAAGGGCGCTACCGCATCCTCACCACCTCCTACAATCTCAAGCCCCTGCAGAGCCATAGCGGAGCCATGCTCTACCTCTCTGTCACAGCCAATGAAGAGTTTGAGGGAGGAGAAGCCGCACTCTACGATATGTCGTGCGCCACCAGCACCTCCGTGCTGTATTCTTTGAAAGAAGAACTTTTTGACATCTCCCTCTCGCCATACGCTTTTGGAGATCTCAATAGAGACAAAATGGTAGACATCACAGACGTGACGCTGTTGGTGGATGTCATACTGTGTAAGGCCGCAAAACCAGATGCCGACTGCGACATCAACGGCGACGGTTTAATCGACATCACTGATGTCCTGACTCTGGCTGATATTATATTGAATATGTAAAAATAAAATAATAATTTAAACAAAACCATTATGAAAAAAATCTTACTTGGTATTGCGCTGCTCTTCATGGCAGGTAATTTGATGGCACAGGATGATTTATTTACTTTTAGGTATTTAGATCCCTCCTATCCAACAGTCCATCAGCTTAAAAATGGAGATATGACTTTTATTATCCTTTGTATAGATCGTCATTCCGATAATAAGTATACAGGTGGACAATTTGATATCGTATTGCCAGAAGGGTTGTCTATTTATTCAGATGGTGGAATAACCAAAGCTGGTGCTTTAGCACAGACAGTGAAAGTGGGTGTCGGACCTCTTGCTAAGGAGCATGATTGCTTCCAAATCGGTACAAATGTTGTTGATGAATCAACAGTGAGAGTTGTTATCTATCCCGATCTTGATTATGGTGATGGAAAATATTTCCCCCTTGAAGGAAGTATAGAGGATGGTGCCTGTGATCTCCTGTATTTAGTCGTTGTTGCGACTTCAGACAATATTCGTCAGGACATTTGCCCCATTTATGTGAAAGATGCCAAGTTGGCCTCTTCTGAGTTGTCTGCAGAAATTCCCTCATCCGCAATGATTTCTTATGCCGTTGGTGATAGTGGATACGGTACATTAAGCGTTGATGCCCCTTTGGATTTTACAAATTCGGAACTTTCCGCTTATACAGTTAGTAATTTTACTTCTACTTTTGCATCATTAACAAAAATAGATAAGGTTCCTGCTGGCACACCCGTCGTTATTAAGGGAGAACCAAAGGAGTATATCCTTTCACAGTTGGTTGGCGATGCCGACGCTGTTACCACCAACCTGCTCAAAGGTACACCTGATGCAGAGTTTACAGCTGATGCCAACACCTTCGCTCTCGCCACCAAGACTCCCGGCACAGGATTCTATCGCTGCAAGGCTGGTGTGGTCATCCCACAATATAAAGCCTACCTGGAGAATGCAACCTCTACCAACGAGGCATTCCTCTTCGAGGAGACTACTGGCATCAACAAGGTGGAGACCACCAATGCCGATACAGATGTCTACACCATCACTGGCGTGAAAGTGAACGGTGCCGCACAGAAAGGTATCTATATCCAGAACGGTAAGAAAGTTGTAGTCAAATAACATACTACGTCTATAGAACAAATCCCTCCTTCGGCCAATTTGTAAAAGGGGTCTTGGGAGGGATTTTTTCAAGGCCGCCGGCCTTTATAATATAATAAGGTGTAAGTGCCTTATCATCTTTAATGAAATCCAAACTTTTTTATAATCCATCATTTATGAGACATTTAAGATTATTGATGACTTTTATGTCAGTCCTGATGCTCAATACAGCCTTCGCCTGGAATGTCGAGGGTCTGAGCTATAGCATCACCGACAGCGGCAACCGCACGGTATCGGTGACAGGCTGGGATAAAAATTATTACACCTTCATCACCGACCCCGACAATCCCAATGTGGGGGATATCGATGAGGATGCCTTGGGACCAGTAGAGCTGACCATCCCCTGGCGAGTATATTACAATGGTGCATGGTATAGAGTGACCGGCATCGCTGAGGATGCTTTCTCTAGCTGCTTGTCCATTACCAGTGTCACTATCCCCAACACCGTAGAGGAGATTGGCAATTATGCTTTCCAGGACTGTGAAAACCTGAAGTCGGTCTATGCACAGTGGCTCAATCCCATCACCATCGATGAGAGCGTGTTCGAGGGCGTCGACTACGAGACCTGCCAGCTCAATGTGCTGTCTGGTTATAAGAGCGTGTATCAGGCTGCTGATGTATGGAAGAATTTCTTGACCGTCAAGGAGTATGCCGATATCGAGGTACTCATGATGTTTGAAGATCCTAAGGTCAAGCAGATCTGTGTGTCGAAGTGGGACTCCAACCACGATGGCGAATTGACCTACCGTGAGGCGATGGCCGTGAAGGATAAGGATATTGTCGGTGTCTTCACTGGCAACACCGAGATCACCGCCTTCTCTGAGTTGCGCTCGTTCAACGGCCTCACCGTCATTCCTGAGTCCGCTTTCGAGGGCTGTACCAGTCTGGGTGCTGTCACCATTCCTCCCAAAGTGACTACCATCGGGGCTAATGCATTCAAAGGCTGTGCCAACCTCAAAGTCACACAGTCTGCTCCCAACGTGCTGGTCACTATCGGCGAGCATGCTTTCGACGGATGTGCATCGCTGACCACTTTCAATATCGGTTCTAAGGTCGCTACCATCGGTGAGGGTGCTTTCGCTAACTGTTCCTCACTCACTACCTTCACGGTGCATGGCAGTAACAAGACTTTTGCACGTAATACTGCAAGCAACAACCGCTATATCCTCTCCAAGGACAAGACCGTGATGGTGAGCTTTGCCACCGGCCACAAGGGTATCTGTGATATACCTGCCACTGTCAGCGAGATCCTTCCATACGCTGCCGCTGGCGCCTCTATCACGTCGCTCAGCCTCAACAATGTCGAGGCCATCGGACGGGCTGCTTTCAAAGGTAGTTCTGCACTGGCCTCTCTCACCATCCCCGAGAAGGTGATGTTCATCAATGAGCAGGCTTTTGCCGACTGCCAGAAACTCTATACCCTCATCATCCCCACCACCGTGTCGAGCATTGGCGACAAAGCCTTCGCAGGTGTGGCCAAGGGTATCCGTGTGCAGGTCTCTGACCAGACACCGAAAACCATCACCGACGGCACGTTCAGCAATTTCGAGACCATCGCCGAAGGTGAGATCACCGGTCGTCTGTTCGTACCTCAGGGCACCTTGGATGCCTATGCCGCAGCTCCGGGCTGGAAGTGGTTCAACTTCATGCGCGAGGGCACCATCGCCGACTATGCCTCTGAGCTCATCATCTTCGAGGATGAGAATGCCGAGGCCATCTGCGTGGCCAATTTCGATGCCGACCATGACGGCTACGTCACCTACGACGAGGCTGCAGCTGTCACCTCTTTCGGCACCTTGTTCAAAGGAGCGCAGATTGCATCTTTCGATGAGATGAAATATTTCACCGCTGTCACATCCATCGCCGACGATGCCTTCAATGGCAGCACCCTTTCATCTGTGACCTTCCCCGAGGGACTGCTCACTATCGGCAGCCATGCCTTCGCCAACTGCAACTCGCTCAAGACGGTCACCATACCGGCAGCAGTCAAAGAGATCGGCGACGGAGCCTTCGCAGCTTGTGCTGCCCTCACCGCCATCAATGTGGATGAGGCCAACCCCGTGTTCATCGGTTCTACCAGCGGCGCACTGTTCAGCCACGACCATGCACGCCTGCTCCAGTTCCCGGCCAATGCCAAGAACACCAGCGTTTCCGTCACCGACGGCATCGTTACCATTTCACCCGAGGCTTTCAGCGGAGCCAAGAAACTCACCTCTGTCACTATCTACAACTCGGTGGCTGAGATCGGAGAAAAAGCTTTCGCCGGTTGTGAGAAACTGACCAACGTCAAGGTCTACTGGGCTACACCGCTGGAGGTGCCCGCCGATGTCTTCGAGGGCGTCGACGTGACTAAAGCCAAACTCAACGTGCCCAACGGCACCACTGAACTGTACCAGGCCGCTGATGTGTGGAAAGACTTCGGTTCCATGGCCGAGTTCGCCGATGCCTATACGGCTATCGTCTTTGCCGACAGCAAGGTGGAGGCTATCTGTGTGGCCAACTGGGACGAGAATGGCGACGGCAAGCTGAGCCAGAATGAGGCAAAAGTCGTGACCAGCCTGGGCGGTAAGTTCAGAGGCAACACCGAGATTGCTACATTCAACGAATTACGCTATTTCACCGCACTGACAGAGATACCTGCCAATGAGTTCAAAGGCTGTACCGCTCTCACCAGCGTCACCTTCTCTACAGCGATCACTGCCATCGGCGAGAGCGCTTTCGAGGGCTGTTCATCACTGGCTACCGCCGTGCTGCCCACCGCGCTCACCACGATCGGCAAAAAAGCATTCTACCGCACTGCCCTCAAGACAGTGGCCATACAGAAGAATGTGGCCAGCATCGGAGAGGGTGCCTTCGGTAGTGTGCCCACCATCACCAAGATTACTGTGTCGGCTTCCAACCCCGAATTCGTGGCTTACAGCAACGCTATCTTTAGCAAGGATACCACCGTGCTCATCACTTATCCCGCTTACAAGGCCATTAAGACCACTATCCTCACTAATGTGAAAACGCTCTATGGCTACGCCTTCAGCGGATGTGAGAGCGTGACGGGTGTCAACTTCAGCAATGTGGAGACCATTGGCGAGTATTGCTTCGAGAATTGTACGAGTCTCACCGACATCTCCCTGGGCGAGAAAGTCACCACCGTAGGCGACTATGCGTTCACGGGCTGCTCCAATCTCGAGAGCATCATCATACCCGACAATGTCACCTCTATCGGCAAGGGTGCCTTCACAGGCATGCCAGTGGGCGTGAGATGCCAGGTGTCGTGGCCTGCACCGCTCGCCATTTCGGCAGGCACCTTCTCCAACGCCGTGGCTCCTGAGGCCGGTAAGGCTAAGGGATTGCTCTTCGTTCCAGAGGGGACCAAGGCCCTCTATGAGGCAGCTGCCGGATGGGACTTCTTCACGCTCGTACATGAGGGCACGATGGCTGAATATGCTGCCACCCTCATCGAGTTTGACGACAAAACTGTGGAGCAGTTGGCCGTGGCCGCTTGGGATACCGACGGCGACAACAAACTGAGTTACGACGAGGCTGCTGTAGTCACAACGCTTGGCCAGGTGTTCACCGGCAAGACGATCTCTACCTTCGATGAACTGCAGTATTTCACCTCACTGACTGAGATCGGCGACAACGCCTTCAAGGATACGGGGCTGAAGAAGATCACTATGCCTGAGGGTATCACCCGCTTCGGCAACTCTTCTTTCCAGGGCACAGCTCTCAGCACCTGGAACAGACTGGAAAATCTTACCGAGATTGGCGACAGCGCCTTTGCCTATAATACAGGTATCACCAGCGCAGGTACATTCGCCAAGATCACCAAGATTGGCGTAGGTGCATTCAAGGGATGCAGCAAGCTGACCAAGATTACGGTAGACGCTTCCAATCCTAATTATTCGTCCAAGGGCGATGTGCTCTACGACAAGACCGGCACACGCCTGATGCAGTTCCCTGCTGCCAAGAAGATGACCGGCGACTTCGTCATCCCGGAGGCCGTCACCTCCATTGATGAGGATGCCTTCCTGCTCGCAGCCAACCTCACTTCTGTCACTATCTCTGAGAACGTGACCACAATCGGTGAGAACGCCTTCCGCAACTGTGCAAAACTCGACTCCGTCACCGTGGGATGGCGCACACCTCTTGCAGTGCCCGCCAATATCTTTGACGGCGTAGATGTGGCCAATGCTTACCTCTGCGTGCCCAAGGGCACCGTGGCTGCTTACAAAGCTGCTGAGGTGTGGAAAGAGTTCGGACTGATGACTGAGTTCCTCGACGACACCTCCATTATCGACTTCGCTGATGCCAAGGTCAAGGCTATCTGTCTGGCCATGGGCTGGGACACCAGTGGCGACGGCGAGATCACCGTGGCTGAGGCCAAGGCTGTGAAGAAACTCGACGGTGCCTTCAATGCCAACAGCGAGATTACCTCGTTTGATGAACTGAAATATTTCACCGGCATCACCACCATCGGCGACGGAGAGTTCCAAAACTGCTCCAGCCTTGCTTCCATCGAATTGCCCAATTCGGTCACTATTATCGGCGAGACAGCTTTCTCTTATTGCAACAGCCTGACCACTATCGAGCTGCCGGCCAAGGTGGCAACGGTAGAGCGTGGAGCTTTCGGTATGTGCGAAAAACTGGAGTCCATCACCGTCGATGCAGCCAACACCAAGTTCGTATCTGTCGACGGCGTGCTGCTCAACAAAGCCAAGACAGCACTCGTGGCTTACCCCACCGGGCGTGAGGGTGACTATGAGATGCCTTCCACTGTGAAGACCATCAAGAGCTATTCCTTCGCCGGAGCCACCAAGCTGACCGGCATCAAGATGTCACAGTCGGTAACGACTATTGAGGAGGGTGCCTTCCGTTACAGCACCATGCCTTACATCTTCTTGTCTTCGACCATTACAAAAATCGAAAGGTGGTCGTTCAGAGACTGCCCGAATCTCAATGTCATCAAAGTAGGATGGGAGACACCCTACACCGTGCTCCAGACCGTGTTCATGGATATGGACTATAGCAGCAAGCGACTCTATGTGCCCGCTGGCTCCAAGTCTGAATACGAGGAGAAAGACGTATGGAAAAACTTCGGAACCATCAAGGAGTACCCCAACTGCGACGTCAACGACGACGGCTATGCCGACATGGTCGATGCTGTAGATATCGTGAAATACGTGGTGGGCTCACCGGCACAGGAGTTTGACCAGTATCTGGCAGATTTCGATGCTGACGACGAAGTCACCGTGGCCGATGCCGTGAAGCTCGTAGGCATGATTGCTGAGGGCACTGCAGCACCCAATATCAACGCTGCACCTCCCTACCTGGGTGGAGAGGAAGTGCTCACACTCACCAAGGATGTCAACAACACGCTCTCTCTCGCACTCACCAGCATGATGCCGTATACGGCATTCCAGTTTGACCTGACACTGCCCGAAGGCTCACAGATCGACCTGGCTCAGCTCACACAGCGCATGAAGGGACATCAGATGATCTATCATCAGATTGCTGAGCGCACATGGCGCTTTGCAGCCATCTCACTGTCCAACAAGCGTTTCGAAGAGTATGAGGGTGCTCTCGTCAATATCAAGGCCGGCAATCCTGACTACGATGAGGTGATGGCCAGCAATATACGCTTCGTCACTGCCGACGGTACGACCTATCGTTTCGACGATGTGGCCACGGCCACACCTACTGGCATCGTTGAGATGATGACCACCGACGCACGTGAGGACGGGGTCTACTATAACCTCAACGGTGTCAGGGTCAGCAGTCCTGACAAGGGCGTGTATATCCTGAACGGTAAGAAAGTAATTATCAAATAATGAGAGACATGAATAAGAAAATCATATTCCTGGCCATGGCACTGATGTGCCTCGCCAATATCTCCAAGGCAGAAGATATCAATATCCAGGATTTCACCATCACCCCGGGTGAGTCCATGACTGTGCCACTCCAACTGACCAACACCAAGACCAACCTCACTGCGTTTGAGATCACAGTGGAGGTGCCAGCGGGTGTGACCATCGATATTGAAAATTGCGCATTGACAGACCGTTATCAGGGTATGCTCGAAATCAGAAACCCGGAGGAGAATATCTACCGCTTCTGCGGACTGGCTGTCGATATGGGTACCATCAGCGGTACTTCCGGCGCACTCATCAATATCTCCTTCAAAGCCGCTGAAGGATTCCGGGGAGGCAAAGGACAGATCCTTGACTCCTATTTCGTCACTACTTCGCGTGAGCGTGTCATGGTCGACGACAAGGAGTTCAAGATCGACTATTTCATCCCTGCGGGATCGCTCATGGGTGATGCCAATGGCGATGGTAGCGTTGATATCTCCGACGTGCTCCTCACGGTAGATTATGTGCTGGGCAAGAGCGTCTCGTCATTCATCTTCCTGAATGCTGACATGGATCAGAGTGGCAGAATCGATATCTCTGATGTGCTCGCCATCGTCGACAAGATCCTGGGAAAATAAATTCTCATCTTGGGATAATAAATTCTCATCCCATCATAAAAAGGCCGCAAACAATCCGTTTGCGGCTTTTTTTTAGCCCATCCAGCCCATCCTCTCTCCATTTCCAGGCTGCCAAAAATATATTCCGTCTATTCTAAAATGACATGACACTCTCCAGTCATTGCTTTACTTTTGCATTGTCAATCATTTATTATCCTTATTATTCATCTAAAATGCAAAAGACAATGAAAAAGAAGACAACTTTAGTGAAAAATTTGGTGAGCCTTGCCGCTAATGGCGTGGCCATGGCACTCGGTGCCGACGCTGGCGTGCTGATGGCCGCTGCTGCCACACTGCCCGACGCGGGCAAGACCGTGGGCGGCCACGAGAGTTACAAGGGCACCACCGAGCGCATCCGCACCGCGGGTGCCGAGGCCGCCAACCCGACCAACCCCGACGGCATCATGACCGAGACCGCCGGACGAGGCGAGGGCGACCCGGAGATGTATCAGAAGGACATCGACGAGCGCATCACCAAGATCCGGCCCATGGCCACGCCCATCGACCAGATCTCGCGATTCGCCACGGCTCAGAAGAGCTCCAGCTTCGAGGTGAAGTACTACAGCGTGGGCACACGCCCGGTGCGCACGAAGTTGACCGCAGCGGTGACGGCGAGCACGGGCACGTCGTGCGCCATCCAGGTGGCCGACCCCGACATCTTCACCCTCGACGACACCATCCGCGTGGTGGGGGTCAAGGCCATCACCGACTACAAGGGCGCGGCCTACAACCGCAACGACCGGCGCACACCCGACCTGGTGCTGTGCGTGGTGGGCAAGACGGCAGAGGGACAGCCCATCGTCTATGCGGTCAACGGCAACGACGTCAACGGACAGCCCATCGGCCTGCCCGCCATCGGGTCGAACACCACGCTCATCCGCATGGGCAAGAGCTGCGGCGAGCTTGACGTGCAGACCGGACGCTTCAACAACATCCCCACGAGCGAGATGCAGTACTGCCAGAACTTCATGGCACAGATCGAGCAGTCGACGCTTGACAAGATCGCGGCAAAGGAGGTCGACTGGGGCTTCACCGACCTGGAGGAGGACAGCATCTACGACATGCGACTGGCCATGGAGAACTCGTTCCTCTTCGGCGACATGGGAAAGGTCAACCACCAGGCCAAGGACGGCATGTCGCAGTGGTTTACCAAGGGCATCTGGTGGCAGGCCGGCAAGGACATCGAGGTGGGCAGCTACGACGAGGAGGCCGACGAGACGGTGGTCACGGACGAGGACCTGGTCGACATCTCCAAGGACCTGTTCGTGGGCACGGGCATCGGCAACAAGCGCAAGGTGCTGCTCTGCGGCAGTGACTTCCTGGCGGCCCTGTCCAAGATCAAGAGCGAGAAGTTCCGCCTGAAGGACACCGTCGAGGTGTGGAACCTGAAGTTCAAGTCGTGGGAGACGGACTTCGGCGAGATCCTGGCGATGCACGACGAGCTGTTTGACCTGAACGGCATGTCGGATCGTGCCTTCGCGCTCGACCCGGAGTTCCTCACCAAGAAGACCCACCTGAGCTGGAGCCGCAACATCCTCGACCTGAAGAAGGCGGGCGTGCGCAACACCGACGCCGTGGTCATCCAGGAGATCTCCTGCCTCTACCTGCGCTATGCCAAGGCTCACGCGCGCCTCTCGCTGGCAGGATAGAGACAATTACCCTAGTGATACTAGATATCCTGGTGTTCCTAGTGATACTAGCTCTACTAGGAATACTATATCCACCATATAATACCTCTCACCAATGAAAACATACCGCTCTCAAACAGAAATCGTTATCAGCGTGCGCAAAGCGCACGCTGATAAAAACACACGGGTGAGGTTCGAGCCTTTCACCCTCGGTGGAAGCATGTTTGCCACCGACGACCATGAACTGCAGGACGCCATCGAGCGTCACCGCTATTTTGGCTCCCTCTTTATACTCGACGAGACACCCGCTGTCGACATGACGCCTCCGGCCGACATCACCG
The DNA here is from genome assembly GCA_946402905.1 of uncultured Prevotellaceae bacterium. Taxonomy (GTDB): domain Bacteria; phylum Bacteroidota; class Bacteroidia; order Bacteroidales; family Bacteroidaceae; genus Prevotella. The sequence goes on from CAMIYC010000016.1 coordinate 42,842, forward strand.
CACGACAACCGTCAAAAGAAACAGCATCCGACCACATTCAAGTGATGGATTTCGAATCGCTGTCTGACGCCAAAGATCATATCGCTGAGGCTTATGGCGTCAGCCGCACCTCTATGCGTACCAAAGAACAGATTGAGACGGCAGCTGCGCAGCATGGACTTACCATCCGCTGGCAAAACGTCGCTCCGATGCACAATGACCGTCCTCGGCTTTTAGAATTTGTATAGGTGGGTTCTATTAATTATGTCGAGGCGATTTTTGATTTTTAGTCGAGTGCAGAGTGTAAGTTGAAAAGGGAGTATAGCGGGCTATACGACCGATGAGACTTGACACTATGCACCGAATAAAAACAAAAAGCGACCGAAACAGATTGAGCAGAATAATGCCTATATATCAAACAGAATTAATAGAACACACCTATAAATTATTCTCATACGCATGAAATATCATCAAGAAGACATGATGAGGGATGTGCGCGTCGAACTCGGATATAACCCCGACAATATGGCGCTCATCGAGGCAGATGACATCGAAACCTTACGTCTCGACGAGATGATCCGCCGGCAGGTCATCCCGTCGGCGTGCCAGGTGCTCTGCACGGCACCAGTGGAGCGCATAGACACCTGCCGGCCACTCAGGGGCACGCTGGCATGGGCAGAACAGGAGGGGACGGGGATGGCTTTTATGGTATTGCCCGACGACTTCCTCAGGCTCATCTCGATCAGTATGACCAACTGGCGGCGACCGGCGAAGATCATCGCTGAGTCAGATCCGCTCTATCCGTTGCAGTCGAGTCCTTTTCCCGGCGTGAGGGGCAATCCCGACCGCCCGGTGGCTGCCATCGTAAGATATCCCGCCGCATTGGTCGTGGAACTCTATGCCGCCACGGGTGGGGTGGAGGCAAAGCTCCAGCGTGCTCTTTATGTCGCCGCACCGCGTTTTAATTCCGAGGGATACATTGATCTCCCGGCTCCTCTCTATCACGACATTATCCGTCAGATAGCAGAGACCGTGCGCACAGTAGTATGATCATTCCATCGACCATTCTCTCATCCACTCTCTCATCCACTCTCTCATCCACACTCTCATCCACACTCTCATCCACACCCTCATCCACTCTCTCATCCTCTCATTTTCTCATCTTAATTTTTACTTTTTAATTTTTACTTTTTAATTTTTAATTTTTCAAATCTCCATGTCATATCCCATGAATCATCTCCAGGGCGACCTGATGGTTGACAACGACTTGTTTGTAGGCGGCAGGCATCAAGTGGCACAAAACGCGCGTTTTAAGCGTGATGTCTTCATCGAGGGGACGCTCTACTGCCGCCAGTTGAAAAATGCGGACCAACCGCCAGAAGATACTCAAACCACGCTCGAGACGGAAATCTCCGTAGCCAATAAAAACTCCAAGAACCCCGCCACCACCGAGGCCATCTACAATGCCATCGACTCCGTGCAGGGCGACGTCGACGTCAACACCCAGGACATTGACACACTCACTGAACGTATCACCACCCTCGAACAAAACGCCGCCTCCGCCCCAACCCCCACCTCCCCTCCTTCGGAGGGGCCGGGGGAGGTTCCCGAGGACGACGACGAGACGCTCTATCCTGAATACTACGGTGCCGTGGCCGACGGCATCGACTACTACGACTGGCCGCTGCGATGCTACAACGGCGAGGTGGAGCTGCAGGCGAGCCAGATCGAGACCGGCGTCTACCCCCAGAAGGTCTTCGCACCGTCCGAGCGCATCGCATACCGATTTGCCGACATGCCCGGCTTCATCTCCACCGACCAGGTGTACTACAACACCGTCACCCGCCAGTTCGTCCTGGGCGTCGACGACGGGGGAGTGACCAAGTACTACGCACGATGGGGAGGAGAGTTCGGATGGAACCGCTCCTGGGGCGACGACTTCGCCATGTGGGCGCAGTTCTGCGGCTCGTCGGCCGAGTGGAACGACGAGGGAGACGTCTCCGTCAGCGGAGTCGTCAGGCGCGCCGGTACCGGACGGGCACGCACCGACTGCATCTACTCCGACATATCGCCGCGCGACGACGGCTCGGGCAAGCTGCGCCGCGTGACCAGCGTGGTGAGAAACGGACAGCTCGTCGACATCGTCACGACCATGACCTCCGACGAGGAGGCGCTCTATGCCTGCATACGCGCCACGAAGGGCAACATGCGCCTGCACAGCGGCAAGATCTACTTCGTCAACCGCACACAGACCTACGACAGCGCGGCCAACTCGCCGCTGAGCGGCCTCTCCGACTTCGTCCTCGACGGACAGGGCGGAGTGGTCTTCTGCTGGGGAGCGGCCACCGTGGCATACAACGGACAGACCGGAGGCTCCAGCGCCGGAAGCCTCTTCCCAATGTTCAACTGCGAGCGAGGCGTGGTCAGACGCCTCAAGCTGCGCACCCTGCGCGACCGCGACAACGGAGCGCCATCCGGCCACCGGCGCTTCTCATCGTCGTGCGGACGCCGCACGGCCTTCGGAGTCTTCGGGTCGCAGTCAAAGGGGACGTACTGCCGCAACCTGCGATTCGAGGACATCTCCTTCAAGGGCTTCTACCAGGACTTCGACATCCGCGGCAACGGCGTGCGGGACATCGAGATCACAGGATACACGTCGCGGGAGATGTGCCAGAACTTCATCTCGGGAGCCAAAAACGTGCTCATACGCGACGTCGACGTCATGCAGAACGGATTCTGCGCCGGCGGACTGCACGTCATCTACGGCTCGTCGGGGCTCACCGGCATCACCGTCCAGGACGGAGTCATCGCCACCAGTGCACCATGGGTGGGAGTGATGCTGACGTATCACGGATCCGTCACCGCACAGGACGAGGAAATCGACGACACGACGGGCGATGTGACCGTCGTCTCCACCAACGTCAAGCCCGCCGACATCCACTACCACAACATGCGTCTCTATGCCTCGCGCATCGCACAGGGTGGCTCCGGCACCAACCGGCCCCAGTGGCAGCACTTCCACGACTGCCTGCTGGTGCAGACATGGGACGGCAAGATACTCACCGACGCATCATGGGACCGCAACATCAACGGAATGATCATCGGGTCGGCAGTCAACTTCGAATTCGACAACTGCCGCTTCGTGCTCGCAGGCAGCCGCCTGATGACCTACAACAACGAGACGTGGACACAGCTCCTGATGCGCAACTGCGGCATCTACTCTCACGACGTCTACGGCGACAACGCACAGATGACACTCGTGGCAGGATTCCGCGGCACACTCCTCGCCGACTCCGTCACCGTCGACTGGGCAGGACAGACGGGAGTCGACTTCACGCGCGGCACCAGGGAGGCGCGGCGCGAGTTGCAGGAGGCGTCGGCCGAGGCGCTGGAGCTCTCGCGGCGACACGACGCAGTGCTCTACGACGCCGACGTGAGCGGCGCCGGCAGAGGCCCCGAGGCAGAGCTCTACATGCGCGACCCCGAGGAGGGCGAGACCTACCTGGCCACCGACACCGACAAGCTCTTCACATGCGCCACCGCGGGCGTCAAGGGAGCGTGGCTCATCTACGGCAAGGCCGACAACTTCACCGCTGGCGACTTCCACGGCACCGTCACCATGCGCTTCTCCGAGGTCGAGACCGAGACGGTCAGGGTCGACGCCACCGGCGTGGAGACGCTCACCGACCTGTACCATGCCATCGGAGCGGCGTTCGCCGCCGCAGGCCACCGCGTGGCTTATCCCGGCGACACCAACTCGGGCCACTACGGCGTGCTGGTGTATGAGAAGTGGCCCTATCCCATGCCATCCGGCGTGCGCAGCGTGAGCCGCTCGTGGGAGAACACCTCCACGGGCGCCGCCAGCCTGCTGCTGGGATCGGGCGCGCTCTGGCAGTACGTCACCGGCATAGCCCCAGTCTGGGAGGAGACCGAGGCCGAGGGAGTGGTCACGCGCCTGGAGCGACTACAGGAGCGCGTGGCAGTGGCAGCCTCAGGAGAGGCGGAGCTGCCCGAGAACCTGCACGTGGGATACACCTACTTCGACGAGACGGCCGGCAAGCCCCTCTGGCTGCACAGCATCGCCCAGGACGGCACCTACAACTGGGTCGACGCCACCGGCACCCCCTACCTGGGAAGCGGCAGCGGCCAGGCCGGACTCTAAACCCCATCATCCCCTCCAACCCCTCCCTAACCCTCCCCAAAGGGGAGGGTTAGGGAGGGTCCGCCCCCCATCAAGCCCATCAAGCCCATCCACCCCATCCACCCCATCCACCCCATCCCCCCCAAAAAAAGAAAAAAGAAAAGCAATGAATAAAGTGCAAACAACTCGTCCACTTGTCCACTCGTCCACTCGTCAACTACCCTGGCACGGCAAATACTTCACCCTGGAGGAAATGACCGCCAGCCCCACCGCCCGGCGGCTGTCCATCGACAACACCCCCACGCCAAGGATCGTGGAAAACCTCCAGCTGCTCGTCGACCACGTCCTCGACCCCCTGCGGCAAAAGTGGGGCCACCCGGTCATCGTCACCTCCGGATACCGCTGCCCGCTTCTCAATACTGCGGTGCACGGTGCGGTGAAGAGTCAGCACCGCCTCGGCCAGGCCGCCGACATCCGCACCCTGAGCGACAGCCGTGACGACAACATGGCCCTGCTGAGATGCCTGATCGACTCGCAATTACCCTTCGACCAGCTCATCGCTGAATATACAGACCGTCAGGGACGCCCCGACTGGATACATGTGTCATACTCCGACCGCCACCGCCGGATGATCTTAAAGAAACCCCTCTGAATACTCTGAAGACTCGGAGTATTCAGAGCTCTCTGAGTACTCTGAGCTCTCTGAGTTCTCCGAGCACTCTGAGTACTCCGAGTACTCCGAGCACTCTGAATACTCCGACAATCCCCAACATCTTACTCCAAAAAAACTATGAACTCAAAAGACATCATACAGTATGCTTCGGCCATCGCAATGATCGTTTCGGGCATCACGCTGGCATTCCTCTCGTTTTTCAAAAACGACGGGGATATCTCTGAGGGCGTGCTATGGTATGTGGCACAGGCCCTGACCTACGCTGGAGGCATCTTCGGCGTGAGCATCTATTTCAAGACCAAACTCTCCGACCTCGAGAAACGTATCAATCATCATCCAAAACCATGACATTCACCATTACCATCTATCGTGACGACATCTTGCGGAGGGTGAAAATGACCACCGCCTATCTCGCCGTCAACCACCACGACGCACCGGCGTCATTCGACCGCATCGCTGCGGCCAGTGCCGATGACGACATCCTGCGACACTACTGGCAGGATGCCTGCGAAGAGTCCAACGCTTGTCTGCGCTCATGGATACATACAGCCGCGACTTTACCTTCGGTTGATGCTGACCGCTACGAGGTCATGCTTCGAATGCGCCCTCCTGAGGTGAGCCTCAGGCAGGAGTCCGTATCGAGCATGCTCCAGGCCATGATGGTGGCGTCGATACTCTCACGCTGGACCTCCATCACCTGTCCGGAGGCGGAAAACCGGTTTGTGGCAGAGACGCAAGACTGGCGAGCCCGACTCGCCCGTCTCCTCTCATTCAAACCGCACCGCCGCCGTGGCGTATGGTGACTGTAAGGGATAATGCGACGGATAGTGACGGAAAAAGTAAAAATAGTTTGGAGGTTCGTCAAGTTTTGACTAAATTTGCACTCAAATATTAAAAATACACACCGCTATGTTTTACGCAATTATCGGATTCGTCGGCTTTTTCGCCATCGCCATCATAGGATGGGCCATCGCAGAGATGAAAGCCAAGGCATGTACTTATCAAAAGAACGAGGAGGAGATAGAAGCTGAAAGAAAAGCTGCGGAACTCCTTCACACCAACGGATATTCAGAGATGAGCATCCGTGACGTGGTCAAGAACATCAGCACAAAGGGCTTCCAGACCACCTGATGAATGAAATGGCGTCACACCACGGAGGTGTGAACTGACAGCACGAAAGAAGACGGGATGGCATATCATGCCATCCCGTCTTCTTTCGTAAAAACGCAGGTGAATGCGCCCCGTGCATGTACGCGGCCGCGTTAATATCCAGTGCCTGACGGTGCATTGGTCACGCCGGCCTGTGGCTGCGGCTTGACGCCGTCTGAAGGGAGCTGATGCTTGTTGAGTTCCTCAAAAAGGCGCACCAGGTCGAGTGTGTTCTGGTCGGCGGTCATCGCAGCGCTGAAAGCCTTGCGCACCTCGTCGGGGTGAATGTTGTTGGGTACGATGAAGTTGCGCCAGATCTGGTCCCACCAACTGTTGTTGATCACCTTGGAGTTGATGTTTTTCAGACGGATCTCGCTGATGCTACCGTTGAAGATCGTGTTGACCACATCTATGTATTTATTGCTCTTGAGCGAGTCTTTGCGCCACACATTGTTGCTGTTGAGGTAGGTGGCATCGGCAGCGGAAAGACTCACCTGGTCGCCCTCTTTCACAATGAGCATACTGTCGTCGATCTCCTCCTCGGTCACTTCGGTCACCTCGCCCATCTTGTCGACACGAGCCTTGGTCACGGTGGCCTTCGCCTCGCGCTCAATGGGCCAGGGCCAGTGGCTGGTGAAGACGTAGGTGGTGATGGCATAGGCTCCCAGGACAAGGGCCGCCAGGAAGGCAGACTTCAGAAAGCGGAGGATGTTGCTCGACGACTTCGACATCTTCCGGGGGATGTACATCGTAAACTCCTCGCCCTCTTGTTTCACCCGGTAGCCTTTCACCTTGCCGTCGCGCAGCTGATGGAAAAGGCGGTCGTTGGTGCCTACGTCGATATGGGTCTTGATGGGGTTGCCGTCGCTGAAGTCGAGTGTCACCTTCGTCACGTCGTGCTTGGGGTCGGGAGTATAGACGTATTCCAGCTGGCGCACGATACCGGGCGTGACCTGGATGTCGGCGTCTTTGAAATTCTCGCCCGTGAAGTGGATGTAGCCGGCGTCCTGCACCTGGTCTTCATATACCTTGATGGGGTAGTTGCCATTGGGGTCGGGGATCACCTGCTCGCCATTGTATCTCACGATACAACTCCGCAGCACACGGCCGTTGCTCTTGACGATGAAGTTGAGCTCGTAGTAAAACTTGATGGTGCGCTCGTCGATGCGGATCGTGTTGGTGGCGGTGTCGAAATAGCCGTAGGGACTGGGCTTCGTCACATCGCCCACCACGTCGGCTGTCATCGGCAGCATGCCTTCCTTGCCTTTGAGGTGGATGCGCTGGGTCTCGCCCTCCTTCACTTGGCCATACTCATAGCCGTCGGGGGCCTTGATCTTAAAGGTGCGGCGCACCAGCGAGTGGATATGCTTGCAGGCCTGCGGGGTGGCAGGGTGTACGTGGTCGGGGATGAGATAGAGCGAAGAGGTCTGGTTGAAAAACTCCTGGTCGGGGAATTTCAACAGTGTGGATATTTCACCCTCCGTCTTGTAGTTCATGTAAAACGTCAGATGCTGCTTGTCGCCGGCACTGGACACGGGCAAGACCTTGGGGTAGCCGGGCGTGGCGTGGTCGGCCAGCTCGCGGTGAATGGCGGCTATGGCCTTCTGAAAAGCAGTGTTGGCACTGGGTTTGGCATCGTTGGAAGCGAGACTCTCGTAGCAGGAGGCCAGTGCGCTCAGGCTCGAGAGCAGGTGGCTCCCCTCGATGGTGGAGCGGCTGATGTCCATCAGTACGGCATATTGCAGATAGCCGCCGTCGATACCCTGGATGAGTGAGAACTGTACATTCTTGCCGTCGGGGTAGATGCGCATCTCATAGGCACTCTGTGTCGAGAGGTTGCGCATGTCGTCAATGCAGTTGTGGCTCCTGAAGTCGTAGGCGGCTTCGGCCGGGTAGGCAATGACGGGTACCAGCCCGTCACGGCCAAGCTGTTTGATGATGTTGATTCTGATAGATGCCATGTCGTGTCTGATGTGATGATTCCTCGGTGGGTCTCAAGCAGAAAAGGTGAAATTTCAAGCAAAGATAGCAATAAAAGGGGGAATATCAAAGAAAAATCATGTTTTTTTGTAAAAACTCACACCCATGCCCGAAATCCTTTCGTGGCCGAGCAGCGTGCCGGTGACCACGACACGGTGCCAGCGGAAGGGGGTGCCGCGCAGGTGTGTGAGCCATCGGTTGCGGCTCGTAGCTACAAGGTGCCAGTGGGCGAGGTCGTTGCTGCCATAGAGTGCCATGCCGATATGGCTGTGATGGAAGGTGTCATCGAAACAGCCTCTCAATATCACACTGTCGACCGTCTTGGGCACATGGCGGAGGTCAAAGCTGAGCGCGCGGGTGCACAGCAGGAATGGAAGACCGGCGGGGGTGACTGTCATAGTGTCGGCGGCGATGGCACCCCACTGCTGCGAACGGAGTGAGTAGACCAGTGCATAGGGGTGCTCTGACGTGCTGAGGACGAGGTGCTCACGGCAGGTGTCGATGCTGAGTCGTGCGCTGGGCAGAAACCGGCTCCTGAAGGGTGCATAGCGACACGTGCCGCGTGAGATGCCTGTCTGGGTGGCGATGATGTCGTCGATATGGGGCAGTCGCGAGAGGTCGAATGGGCGGCCATGCAGGGGAACGGACACACAAGTGGTCTTGCCCAGCGCCGTCAACATGACACCTTGCTGGGTGGTGAGGGCACTGATGCCGTCGGCGGCAGCAGCGTGAAAACCCGTCAGCATGACTTCCGGAAGCGGAGCGGCGATGGCTTTCGATTTAGCCAACTCGAAATCCTCGGTCCGCTCTGTCTGCCACAGCATGCTACCGCCCTCATATAAGCCGCTGGCATTGTCGAGATAGACGGTGCGCACCTGATGCAGCAGTAGGGAATGAAACGCAGGGCGCGACGCGCGGTGGGCTCCACCTTCTGTGGCGAAAACCGCGGCCCGGAAACCGTGGTCGCCCATCTGCCGCAGGTATACGGTGGCGGTGTGATAGTGATCGCCGTCGGGGGCCATGACACGTAGATGCAACTCTGCGTAGGATGCGTTCACATAGGGATACATCAGTACGCCGGGGAGAGGGTAGGGCACCTCGGCGAAAAACCAGGCTTCCTGATCGCTCCCGACAGAGAGTCTGATGGCCAGTTGCGCTCGTATCCCCTCGGCATGGTCGTAAATGTCGGGACGGAAGTCGGCCAGCTTCTCCGACCGTAGCAGCTCTTCCTGTGCTACACCGGTGGCGTCGCGCCGGGCCTGTGCGGTGGCGGTGGGGTAGATATAGGTGAGTCCGATGGCAAAAGGGTGGGGGAGCGTCTGCGGAGAGTGAAGGAGATAACGGTGTCCGTGGCTGGTGATGGTGTGGTTGACGGTCGGAGGCAGGCGGCGCAGATGACCGGGTGTAAGGGGGGCGGACAGGGTTGATATGTTTTGCAGGGCGACGGCATGGCCGAATTGTTCGCGACCGATGGTGGTGGAGGGGTAGAAGTCCAGATGCTCAAACACTTCTGCTGTGTCTTGCGGACCCAGTATGCCAAAGGTGAGCGAGGTGGCCAGCCCCTCCGCGTTGACTGTCGACTGGAGCGCACGGCGCATGTCGAGGAAGCTGACGGGGCGACTCAGGTACACCTGTGCGCTCTCTACCAGCCGATGCACCTCGGCGGTGGGATGACGCATCGTCACGGTGATGCGGTGACGGTGAAGCGAGACACTGCATGAGAGCTCCTCCGCGGCGTAGTCGGCAGTGATGGCGCCAGGCATCGTGGCTGGGATGAGCGCGAAGATGGGGGAGTATAAAACACTGGAACCGTCGGTCAACTGCAGGGTCACGATGCCGAAGCAGATATGCTTGAACACACCGTTGCCCCGGCGAGAGGCCTCGCGGTCGATGGCGGCCTCCATGTGGGCGGCGATCATCGTCGCACCGGTGGCGTATGACTCCCGGCTGTCGTAAAAATGGGGAAATATCCGGTCTATCAGCGTGCGACGGGTGGGGAGCGGCTCGCCGACAGCTTTCAGGTGGGATTTCAGCGTGGAGGTCAGACGGGTGGTGACAGTGCAGAACACGGGCGTGTCCTGGCTGACCTCTATGTCATAAAGCAGGTGGTCGTAGGGGATGATGGCCTCATAGCTGTCGTCTGCCTGCATCCAGGGCCTCAACTCTCCGTCTTCCGACAGCAGGTTGACCATGGCGCAGAGCGCTCCGTCCGGAGCCTCATGCTCCGACGGATTCCAACTCATGCCCGAAAAAGGTATCTCTCTCTTCTCCATTTTCAATTTACAAATCTTAATTTTTAATTTTTAATTTTTAATTTTTCCTGACCAGTGTGACCGCATTGCCTATTCCCGGTATGAGCTTCAGTTCCCCGGCGATGAACGTCACTTTGTCTGCCCCGCGGGCCGAGCGCAACAGATAGGCCGACAACGACTTGCTGAACATGCGCATATAGCGGCCTGCGCCTTTGACCGAATGACAGCGGCAGGTGTGGCGACCCGTGGTGTCGCCCTTGCGGTGTGCCACGTATAGGTAGTATTCCCTGACGGTGTCGTCGGAGACGGCAATGCTGAGGATGTCGCCATCGCACAAATGTAGCAACTCCGACAGATGGGCGGTGATGTCTATGCGGCCACTGGCATGGAAGGTGAGGTCGCCGCATCGGGTGAGGGGTGCTAACGGACGGATCATAGGACATCGGTTTTAAAGTAGGCATGGCGTGAACGGAATGCCACGGTCTCAATATAAACATAGGTGCGGGTCTCCTCGATGCGATGGCGGTGAGCCTCGGCCGAAGCGCGTGTGAGATGTATCTGCGAGGCTATGTCGTAGCGGTCGCTGCCACGCTCGCCGATAATGACGGCGTAGTATACCCTGCCAAATAAAAACTCGGAAATAGCGGAAAATAGTCTTTTCATGTCTCTGGTCATAACATTATTAAAATTAATTTTATATTTTCTTTTGCGTATTAGTTTAATTTTATTAATTTTGCAGCGAAATAGAACTGAAAAATGAAATGATAGTTTATATTTATGGCACAAATATAAAGAATTATGCCCTAAAGAAATTGTCATTTTCATATATTAACATCTTTTTAACATAAATACGCACGTCGCCTGAGCATGGGAAAACAAGAGAATATACGTAAAGTGGTGGCATGGTGCATCTCGCAGGGGTATGCTTCATCGCAGAGAGAACTCGCCGAACTCCTTGGATATAAAGAGTCGTCATTCTCGCAGATTCTCAACGGGCATGTGCCCCTGAGTGAAAAGTTTCTCAACCGGCTGAACCGACTCGACAACAGAATCAATATCGACTGGATCAAGACCGGCTATGGGAAAATGATTGCCACCACGGGAGGTAAGCATGAAGTGGTGCCTTACGAGGACGAGGAAATGGAGTACGTCACGGAGAACACCACTGGAGCAAGGTTCTACCGCAAAGGTGACAAACTATACATGACCGTCAAACATGTGCCATACGCTGCCTTCGGGCAGTTTGCCAACATGGCAGACAACCTGGAGCCTCTCAACGACGAATGGGGGGAGGAAACTTATGAGGTGGACCATGTGGCACACGGGCATTACCTCTCGTTTGAAGTCAAGGGCGACTCCATGGACACAGGGTCAAGACAAAGTTTTGAGGCCGGCGACAAAATCCTTGTCAGAGAACTCAGCCGCATACACTGGCAAAGTCATATCCGCTTCAACGATAGTCCGTTCTGGGTGGTGGTCTTCGGATCCAGTGTGCTGCTCAAGCAGATGATCGCACAAGACCTGGAAAAGGGAATACTCACTTTTCATTCCCTCAACCCTTCACCGGAATATGCCGACTTCTCACTCTGTCAGGATGAGATCAGGTGCCTCTACTACGTCATCAAGAAAAAACCCAAAGAGGTGGTCTTCTAACCCAGGCCAACAGCTAACAACAAACAACAATAATATGGTAATATCAGTAGACTTCGATGGAACTGTGGTAGAGCACAGATATCCAAAAATTGGTGAGGAGATACCTCATGCCACAGAAACGTTGAGGAAACTCATGGCCGATGGACACAAACTGGTCTTGTGGACCGTGAGAGAAGGTGCTTTGCTCGACGAGGCCGTAGAGTGGTGCCGGGAGCGAGGCGTGGAGTTCGCAGCCATCAACGAGACACTCCGGGGCGACAGCAACGAGCGAAGCCACAACACCCGGAAGATAGACGCCGACGTCTATATCGACGACTGCAATATCGGGGGGCGTTTCGAATGGGAGCAGGTGTATCACATGATACACGACCACTGCTCGTATCATGAGCTCATCAGGGAGGCCAAGCGCGCCGCCGTAGCTCAAAACATGGTGAAGCCCAAGAAAAAGAACTGGCTCGGATTCTGAGGATGATGGGAGCCGGGGAGCTCTGCTCACCGGTCCCTGTAAATGACGAAATTTGAATTAAAGGTGATTTCTATTAATTATGTCGAGGCGATTTTTGATTTTTAGCCGAGTGCAGAGTGTAAGTCAAAGAGGGAGTATAGCGGGCTATACGACCGATGCGACTTGACACTATGCACCGAATAAAAACAAAAAGCGACCGAAACGAATTCAATAGAATATTGCCTAAACATAAACAGAATTAATAGGAAGCACCTAAATACAATAAAATGGCAAAAGAATTAAAAGAACTGACAAAAAGAGCTGACAATTACAGTCAGTGGTACAATGACTTAGTGGTAAAGGCCGACCTCGCAGAACAGTCGGCCGTGAGAGGATGTATGGTGATCAAACCCTACGGATACGCCATCTGGGAGAAAATGCAGCACCAACTCGACAGCATGTTCAAGGAGACGGGCGTGCAGAATGCCTACTTCCCGCTGCTCATACCCAAGTCGTTTCTCTCTCGTGAGGCAGAGCACGTGGAAGGCTTTGCCAAAGAGTGTGCCGTGGTGACACACTACCGCCTGAAAGCCAAGGAAGACAAAAGCGGCGTGGAGGTAGACCCCGCAGCAAGGCTGGAGGAGGAACTGATCATAAGGCCCACCTCGGAGACCATCATCTGGAACACATACAAGAACTGGATACACTCCTGGCGTGACCTGCCTCTGCTTTGCAACCAGTGGTGCAACGTCATGAGGTGGGAGATGCGCACAAGGCCGTTCCTGCGTACATCCGAGTTCTTGTGGCAGGAAGGCCATACCGCACATGCCACACGTGAGGAGGCTGAAGAGGAAGCCAAGAGGATGCTCAAGGTGTATGCCGAATTCGCTGAGAAATGGATGGCTGTCCCCGTGGTGCAGGGCGTGAAGAGCGAGACCGAACGATTCGCAGGGGCACTCGACACCTATACCATCGAGGCCATGATGCAGGACGGAAAGGCCCTGCAAAGCGGCACCTCTCATTTCCTCGGACAGAATTTCGCCAAGGCGTTTGACGTCACGTTCCTCAACAAAGACAATAAGCCCGAACTGGTGTGGGCCACCTCTTGGGGCGTTTCCACACGACTCATCGGAGCACTCATCATGACACACTCCGACGACAACGGACTGGTGCTCCCGCCACGGCTCGCACCCATACAGGTGGTCATCGTGCCCATCACCAAGGGGGCTGAACAGCTGGCTGCTATCAGCGAGCGCCTCGCACCGGTGATCGACGCACTGCGCAAGGCAGGCATCAGCGTGAAATATGATGACGCTGACAACAAGCGCCCGGGATTCAAGTTCGCCGACTATGAGCTCAAGGGTGTGCCCGTGAGACTCGTCATGGGTGGACGTGACCTGGAAAACGGAACCATCGAGGTGATGCGGCGCGACACGCTCGAGAAAGAGACACGCAGCATCGACGGCATCGTGGAGTATGTGGAGCAACTGCTCGAGGATATACAGCAGAACATCTTCGAGAAAGCCCGAAAGTACCGCGACGAGCGTATCTACGAATGCGACAACTACGAGGAGTTCAAGGAGCGCGTCAAGGACGGCGGGTTCTTCCTCTGTCACTGGGACGGCACCGCCGAGACGGAGGCTCGTATCAAGGAGGAGACACAGGCCACCATACGATGCGTGCCTTTCGGAGTGGAGCAGACACCCGGCGTAGACATGGTCAGCGGCAAACCGTCCAAGGCACGTGTCATCATCGCAAGAAGTTATTGACCCTTCTCCACAGGCCTTCTGGCGCTCCGCCTCCGCAGGCCTCCTGGCGCTCCTCCGCAGGCCTCCTGGCGCTCCGCCTCCGCAGGCCTCCTGACGCTCCGCCTTCGCCATGCGCCTTCTCCGCAGGGCTCCCCTTTGGGGAGCTTCGCAAATGAGCCATGCGCCCTTCCCCATCTAAAAACCTCAAAACACCTCAGATATGAGAAAACTATTCCTTTCGCTGGCACTGCTCCTGGTGAGCGCAGCTGCCACGGTGGCACAGCAGATGCCACCCATCCCCGTCGACCCCGAAGTGAGAATCGGAAAACTCGACAATGGGCTCACCTATTATATACGCCACAATGACTATCCTGAGCATGTGGCCAACTTCTACATCGCACAGCGCGTGGGAGCCATCCAGGAGGATGACTCGCAGCGCGGACTGGCTCACTTCCTGGAGCACATGGCTTTCAATGGCTCTGAGCATTTCAAGGGCAATGGTATCATCGAGTTCACACGTTCGCTCGGTGTGCAGTTCGGATCCGACCTCAATGCCTACACATCCATCGACCAGACCGTATACCGCGTGTGCAACGTGCCCACCAAGCGTGCCACCGCCCTCGACTCCTGCCTGCTCATCCTCAAAGACTGGAGCAACGGACTCTTGCTGGAGCCCGATGAGATAGACAAGGAGCGCGACGTGGTGCACAACGAGTGGAGACTCGGCGAAGGCCCCAGCCAGCGTATGATCACACGGACCCTGCCGCAGATGTATCCCGGCTCGAAATATGGCGAGCGCATGCCGATCGGCTTGATGAGCGTCATCGATAGCTTCAAGCCCAAGACCCTGCGCGACTATTACCACAAATGGTACCGTCCAGACAACCAGGCCATCATCGTAGTGGGTGATATCGATGTAGACCACATGGAGGCGCAGATCAAGAGCTTGTTTGGCGGCATCGTCGTGCCGGCTGACGCCGCACAGGTGGTCGACGAACAGGTGCCAGACAACAACGAGGCCATCTATATCGTCGACAAAGACAAGGAGATGCAGGTGAGCAACGTGATGGTGATGATGAAACACGACGCTACACCGCCTGAGGAAAAGAAAAACATGGACTATCTCATGGCTCAATACCTCACCTCGGTGATCTCTAACATGCTCAACGCGCGACTCTCGGAGATGACTCAGGAGGAGACTTGTCCCTTCCTCGCGGGAGAGGCAGAAGACGGACAATACATGCTCTCGAAGACAAAAGACGCCTTCATGCTCTATGGTGTGCCCAAGGAGGGCAAGGAACTGGAGACGCTCGCCGCCCTCATGCGCGAGGCAAAACGAGCTCTCGAACATGGTTTCACCGCTACTGAGTATGAGCGTGCCAAGGCCGACTACCTCAGCGCACTGGAGAAACAGTATACCAACCGCAATAAGATCAGAAACGATGCCTTTGGCAATGACTATCGCGACCACTATCTCTCCAATGAACCTATCCCCTCGATTGAGAACCTGTATCAGGTGATGAACCAGATTGCGCCCAACCTGCCCGTGCAGGTAGTCAATATGGCGGTGCCAGAGCTCATACATGTGACCGACACCAACCTCGTGGCTCTTATATGGACACAAGAGGCTGACGGAAAGGTGTATCCCACCGTCGAGCAGATGAAGCAGACCGTAGAGGCCGTGCGTGCCGAGAAAGTCGAAGGATATGTCGACAACGTGAAGAACGAACCGCTTATCACACAGCTGCCTAAACCCGGAAAAATCGTGAAAGAGTCGGAGAACACCACGCTCGGGTTCAAGGAGCTGAAACTCTCCAACGGCGTCAGTGTCATCCTCAAAAAGACCGACTTCAAAGACGATGAGGTGCAGATGCAAGCCTTCGCCAAAGGCGGAAAATGTCTCTATGGACCCGCCGACTACACCAACCTCAAAGTCTTTGACCAGTTGATCGGTCTCAGCGGTATCGGCAATTTCTCCAGCAATGAGCTGAGCAAAGCCCTTGCAGGCAAAAACTGCAACGCCGACCTCTCCATGGGCATGACTCGCAAGTATGTCACCGCACACTCCACTCCCAAAGACATCGAGACCATGATGCAGATGGTGTATCTCTACTTCACGAAAGTGAATAAAGATGAGAAACAGGTGCAGAACCTGCTCACCATGCTCGAGACACAGCTCAAGAACAAGAGTCTCTCGCCCGACGCCGTGTTCAGCGACTCGCTCTCTGCCACTTTCTACAGCCACAACCCGCGATTCACCAATATCAACGCCGAAGACGTGAAGGACATCAACTACGACCGTGTGCTCGAGATCGCCAAGGACCTCTGCAAGGATGCTGCACAGTTCACCTTTGTCTTTGTGGGCAATTTCGACGAGACTACGCTCCGTCCGCTCATCGAGCAGTATGTGGCATCGTTGCCCGCCGCCAAGAAGTCGAAGGAAGAAAAGGTGACCGATGTGACCTCTTTCGCCAAAGGAAAGGTGAAGAACTACTTCAACGTGAAGACCGACTCGCCTAAGGCTACTGCTTTTATGGCATGGACTGCCGACGCACCCTACACTCTGGAGAATGAAGTGAAACTCGATGCCGTGGCACAGGTGCTCTCCATGATCTACCTCAAGACCATACGCGAGGAGGAAAGTGCCGCATACTCCTGCGGAGCCAGCTCTACCTTCAACCTCAGCGGAGCCAAACCGATGATGATGCTCCAGGCATATTGCCCCATGAACCCCGACAAGCAGGAGGTGGCGCTCAGACTGCTGCATGAAGGCATCGAAAACGCTGCCAAGAGCATGGACACCGACATGGTGGCTAAGGTGAAGGAGTATATGCTCAAACAGGCTGATGTCAGTGCCAAGAACAACGGACACTGGGTCAACGTCATCACCACGTTCAAGGACTTTGGCATTGATATGCATACCGACTATAAGAAGGTGGTGGAAAGCCTCACCCCGCAGTCTCTCCAGACCTTCCTCAAAGACATGATACTCAGCAGCGGAAATTGCGTTGAGGTCGTCATGAAGCCGGAAAATTCAATAATTGAAAAATAAATATTCAACCTCGGAATAAAAAATGTTAAATTATTTTTTAATTCCGAGGTTAATATTATCTTTGCAAAGAATATAGCAGAACGTAATCCAATTTTTAACAATTAAAATTTATAATTATGAAGAAAACAAATTTTGTGGCATACTTGATGTGTGCGCTCATGGTCATGGGATGCACCACAAACGCCGGCACAGGTTCTCTGCTCGGTGCTGGTGGTGGAGCTGCCCTCGGTGGAATCATTGGTAACATTATCGGAAAGAACACCAAGAGTACGGTGATCGGTGCCGCTATCGGTACTGCCGTCGGTACTACCGCTGGTGCCCTCATTGGAAAGCACATGGACAAGGTGAAGGCTAAGGCCGCTGCCGTGGAGAACGCTACAGTGACTGAAATCACTGACCAGAACGGTCTCGCCGCAGTGAAAGTGGCTTTCGACTCGGGCATCCTCTTCGCCACAGGCAAATATGCCCTCAACAACGCATCAAAGACCGCACTCACCAAATTTGCCCAGATGCTCAAAGCTGAGCCACAGCTGATGATCGACATCCAGGGACACACCGACAGCACCGGCAGTGACAAGGTGAACAACCCGCTGTCTCAGAACCGTGCTCAGGCCGTGGCCAACTATCTCGTCAACTGCGGCGTGCCAAGCTCACAGTTCCAGAATGTATCCGGATTCGGCTCTACACAGCCCGTCGCTGACAACAGCACAGCAGCCGGACGCCAGCAGAACCGCCGTGTGGAGATCTATATGTATGCCAGCCAGGCTATGATCGACGCTGCCAACGCAGGTACACTCCAGTAATCTGAAACATCACTCCAAATAGGGCGGATTGAAAAATCCGCCCATTTTTTTCTGATTCCACCACAGTATGTTCATCATCAAGTTTGTGCTGAAAATCGTCAGATGGACGGTCGTGCTCTTTTTTGCAAGCTCTATACTGGCCGTCATCGCCTATAGGTTCATACCCGTACCCGCCACGCCCCTGATGTTCTCAAGGAGCTTCCACCAGTTGTCGGCGGGAGAGCAGGTGAGGTGGAAGCATTCATGGAAGTCGCTCGACGAGATCTCGCCGCATCTGCCGGTAGCTGTCATGGCCAGTGAAGACCAGTGGTTTCTCAAGCACCATGGATTCGACTTCGACGCTATACAAGACGCGATAGAATACAACAAGACTCATAAGAAACAGAGGGGTGGAAGCACCATCTCTCAGCAGACCGCCAAGAACGTGTTCCTCTGGCAGGGAAAAACCATGGTGAGAAAGGGACTGGAGACCTATTTCACATTCCTGATCGAACTCTTCTGGAGCAAACAGCGCATCATGGAGGTGTATCTCAACTCCATAGAGATGGGCGACGGCATCTACGGCGCTGAAGCGGTGGCGATGAATCATTTCTCCAAACATGCCGCCGACCTCTCAAGGGCGGAATGTGCACTGATTGCAGCCACACTGCCCAACCCGCTGCGATTCAGCTCGAAACACCCAAGCTCATACATGCTCAAACGGCAACGGAAGATAGAGCACGAGATGAAGTTCATACCCAAATTCCCCAAAGAAGGACAAGACTATGACCCCAACACCACCTCGGGCGGCATCTATCACCAGTAAACTCACACCTCTCAGAGCACTTGGAGTACTCAGAACCCTCAGAATCTTCAGAACCCTCACAATACCTCTTTATTTTTAATGAATTCAGAAGAAATCCTCTCTACACTCAATGACAGTCAGCGGGCTGCCGTGGAGTATATCGACGGGGCGTCGCTGGTCATCGCAGGCGCTGGGTCGGGAAAGACTCGCGTGCTCACCTTTAAGATAGCCTATCTGCTGCAGCAGGGCTTCCAGCCCTGGAGCATACTCGCCCTGACCTTCACCAACAAGGCTGCCAGCGAGATGAAGCAGCGCATCGCACAGCTGGTTGGCGACGAGATGGCCAAAGGGCTCTATATGGGCACTTTCCACAGCATCTTCGCCCGCATCCTCCGGATCGAGGCGCAGGCGATAGGCTTCCAGCCCAACTATACCATCTACGACGAGACCGACTCGCGCTCGCTCCTGAAAAACATCATCAAGGAGCTGGGACTTGACGACAAGACCTACAAGCCTGCCACGGTGAGCAATCTCATCTCACTGGCGAAAAACCACTTGATCACAGCCGGACAATACGCTCTGGACCCGGAGGCATACGAGCGCGACAAGTCTATGAAAGTGCCTGAGGTCAAGACTATATACCAGATCTATGAACAACGGTGCCGGCAAGCCAATGCTATGGACTTCGACGACCTCTTGCTATACACCTGGCGACTCTTTGAGGAGCATGAAGATATCCGGCTCAAATATGCCACACGATTCAGGTATGTGCTCGTAGATGAATATCAGGACACCAACTATGCGCAGCAGTGTATCGTACTGCAGCTCGCACGCGAGCACCAGCATGTGTGCGTGGTGGGTGACGACGCGCAGAGCATCTACTCATTTCGCGGGGCCAATATCGACAATATATTAGGATTCCAGAAAATCTTCGATGATACACGGCTGTTCAAGCTGGAGCGCAACTATCGTTCCACGCAGCGTATCGTCAGTGCGGCCAACAGCCTGATACACCAGAATAAATGGCAAATACAGAAGGATGTGTACAGCCGGAATGAGGAGGGGGAGAAAATCAGGTATGTCTCCGTCTATACCGACAAGGAGGAGGCCTTGATGGTGAGCAGGGAGATCAGGAGAATACGCCGTGAGGAACAGGGTGCATACGACGATTTCGCCATCCTCTACCGCACCAATGCACAGAGCCGTGTCTTCGAGGAGCAACTGCTCAAAGACAACATCCCATACCGTATCTATGGCGGGCTGAGCTTCTATCAGCGTAAGGAAATCAAGGATGTGATGGCTTACTTCCGCCTGGTGGTCAACCCCAATGACGAGGAGGCTTTCAGGAGAGTGATCAATTATCCAGCAAGAGGCATTGGCGCCACGACGCTCAACAAGATTGTCGAGGCGGCACACAAGCATGGAGTCAGCCTCTGGACAGCAGCTGCCAACCCGATCCCGTTTGAACTGCAACTCACCAAGCGCACTGTGGAGAAAATAGAGGGATTCCTGTCGTTGGTGAAAGGATATCAGGACCGCCTGCGAGACACCGATGCCCACACGTTAAGCCAGGAGATTGTCAAGACCACTGGCATCATGCAGGAAATCATCGACGACGTCACCACTGAAGGGGTGGCACGCAAGGAAAACCTCGAGGAACTGCTCTCCAGCATCAAGGATTTCGTCGACACACGAAGGGAGGAAGACCGGGAGAGGGAGGTTTCGCTCACGGATTTCCTCGCCGAGGTGGCTCTCTACACCGACCAGGACGGCGGCGAAGAGGAAGCGGGGAAGGTGTCGCTCATGACCATACATAGTGCCAAGGGGCTGGAGTTTCCTACCGTCTTTGTCGTCGGACTTGAGGAGAATATCTTTCCCAGCCCTATGGCACAGGGACCACGCCAACTGGAAGAGGAGCGCCGCCTGTTGTATGTGGCCATCACAAGGGCAGAGAAACACTGTGTGCTCTCGAGCGCGCAGATGAGGATGAGATATGGCAAAATGGAATTCAATCCCAAAAGCCGCTTTGTGCGCGACCTCGATCCCCGCTACGTCACCGTCGGCGGCGGAAATAAGACCGGCTCGCGGAATAATGGTTTCCAAGGCAACAGTTTCCAAGGCAACAGTTTCCAAGGCAACAGTTTCCAAGGCAACAGTTTCCAAGG
>CAMIYC010000017.1 GCA_946402905.1 uncultured Prevotellaceae bacterium
GTATGGTGCGGAACTGCATCGACTTGGCTTCGAAGGTGAGCAGACGGTTGGTGAGAAGCTCGCCTACGCCGGTGAAATACTTCAGCGTCTCGGCTGCCTGGATGGTGCCAAGCATGCCGGCGATGGCTCCGAGCACTCCGGCCTGCGAGCAGGTGGGCACTGCTCCGGCGGGTGGTGGCTCCTTGAACATGCAACGGTAGCAGGCCGTGCCGGGCAGATGGGTGAACGTCTGGCCGTTGAAACGCAGTATGCCGCCGTGGGAGAATGGCTTGCCTGCCATGACGCATGCGTCGTTGATGAGGAACTTCACGGGGAAGTTGTCGGTGCCGTCCACGATGAAGTCGTAATCCTTGATGATGTCGAGGGCATTCGTGGAGTCGAGGAATTCGTAGTAGGTGTCCACAGTGACGTCGGGGTTGATGGCCTGGATTTTCTCCTTGGCACTCTCCACCTTCGGTCGGCCCACATCCTTTGTGAAATGGATGACCTGCCGCTGCAGGTTGCTCAGGTCCACCACGTCGGCATCGATGATGCCTATGCGTCCGATGCCGGCAGCGGCAAGATAGAGTGATACGGGGGCACCGAGTCCTCCTGCTCCCACCACCAGCACGCGGGCGTTCAAGATTTTCTCCTGTCCCTCAACGCCCACGTCTTGCAGCAGTATATGTCGCGAATAGCGCAGTATCTGATCTTCTGTAAAATCTATCATAGTGAGCCTCCTCCCATGAAGTACAGGAAATCTACCACGTCGCCTTCTTTTATCTCCAGCGCGTCCCACTCTGAGCGATCCACGAAGTCGTCGTTCACTTGCACCGAAACCATTTCGGGCTGTTCCACATTGTTCTGTCTGATAAGTTCTGTGAGGCTGAGGCCTGACTCCACCTCCTGCACCTCGCCGTTTACTGTAATCTTTGCCATAGTTTTATTTCACAATTTTACGATCTGCCTATTATCTTCTTGATTGCTATCACTAATTTGTCTACGTCGTCACGGGTATTGTAGAGTGCGAACGTGGGGCGCACGCTCATCTCGTAGCCGAGGGCACGCAGGGCGGGCTGGGCACAGTGGTGACCGGCACGCACGGCAATGCCTTCCTTGTCGAGCAAGGTGCCCACTTCGGGCACGGGGATGCCGTCGAGTACGAAGCTGACTACTGAGACGCGTTGTTTGGGATTGCCGATGAGTGTCAGTCCGGGTATCTGGCCTAATTGCTCGCGGGCGTATTCCGTCAGCTGGTGCTCGTGGTGCTCAATGTTGCGGATGCCGATATGGCTCACGTAGTCGAGGGCTTCACCGAGTCCGATGGCGTCGGCCACATTGGGTGTGCCGGCCTCGAAGCGTGCCGGCGGCACATTGTATTCCGTGCGCTCTATGGTGACGTCCTTGATCATGTTGCCGCCGCCCTGCCAGGGTTGCATCTTGTCGAGCAGTTCCTTGCGGCCATAGACCACACCGATGCCGTTGGGGCCGTAGATTTTGTGGTCGCTGAACACGAAGAAGTCGGCTCCCAGCTGTTGCACGTCGACGGGCGTGTGTGCTATCGACTGTGCGCCGTCGATAAGCACCGGGATCTGGTGGGAGTGGGCGATATCGATGATACGCTGCACGTCGTTGATGGTGCCGAACGTGTTGTTGACATGGCCTACAGAGACGAAGCGCGTGCGCGGGGTGATGAGCCGCTCCAGTTCCGAGAGAATCAGGTCGCCGTTCTGGTCGGTGGGGATGGCTCTGAGTGTGGCACCACGCTCCTGGCAGACACGCTGCCAGGGCACGATGTTGGCATGATGGTCCAGCTCCGACACTATGACTTCGTCGCCTGGCGTGAGGTATTGCCGTCCGTAGGTCTGCGCCACGAGATTGATGCCCTCGGTGGTGCCGCGCACGAAGATGATTTCCTCGATTGTGGCGGCATTGATGAACCGCTGCACCTTTTCGCGGGCCTCCTCGTAGGCATCCGTGGCACGGGCGGCCAGCGTGTGGGCCCCGCGGTGAATGTTCGAATTATACGTCTTGTAGTAATCCGAAATCTTGTCAATCACCTGGATGGGCTTCTGCGTTGTGGCACCGTTGTCGAGCCATACCAGGTCGTGGCCGTTCACCCGCTGGTTGAGCACGGGGAAGTCTTTCTTGATCTGCTCCGAGTTCAGCGTGTCGGCCTCTTCGTAGTGCAGGTCTCTGAGTTTCTGCGTCTCGGGGATGCCTATGCCGAAGCCGTCTTCCTGTGGGAGTGTCCGGGGCGTGGCGGCTTCGGTGTCGTCGATGTAGGGCAGCTCCTCGAATCCGTTGCCGCCCACCAGCAACTGCTGGAATCCAGCCTTGAGCCTGTCGAGGTTCAGGGGGGTGCCCAGCCATTGGCCTGCCGAGAGCAGCTGCCCGTCGGGCAATACCTGCCGTCGGGCATCCTGCCACTCTTCGGGACAATATTTCCGGGCGATTTCCTTCAGCAGTGCCAGCGAGTTGTCTTGACCGGGAAAGCTGTTGAGTTCTGATAGGTTGATCATTTATTTCTCCACTTTATTACGGTGCTGATAGTCGTGATAGTAGCCTACTTCTACATTTTCCAGTACAGCGATGGCATCATCGGTCAGTGTGGCCAGCGAGAAGTATTTGGTGAGCAGATAGGAAGCCACGCCGAACTTGTCGAGCCCCATCAGACGGGCCGAGAGCGAGGGGCCTATCTCGCCGGGAATGCCGCTTTGGTGAAGTCCGATGACCCCCTGGCTCTTCTCGCCGACACGTACAAGGATAATCTTTGTGGTGCCTACGCCGCGGCCTGTCAGGTACTGGCCTTCCACTTCCACCTTGTCGGATGGGATGATGGGTACGCCGCGCCAAAGGATGACTTTCGTGCCAAAGAGGTCGGTGGTCACGGGCGGAACGCCGCGCCAAGTGCACTCGCGCTCGAAGGCGGCGATGGCACGCGGATGGGCAATGAAGAAGGCGGGTTCCTTCCACACCAGCGAGAGCAGTTCGTCGAGGTCATCGGGCGTGGGCGAGCCGTAGCGGGTGGTGATGCGGTAGGCAGGGTTCACGGCCGAGAGCAGGCCGAACTTCTTGTTGTTGATGAGTTCCCACTCCTGGCGTTCCTTAATGCTCTCTATCGAGAGGCGCAGCTGCTCTTCCAGCTGGTTGTAGGGATTGTTGTATAGGTCGCTGACGCGGGTATGTACGCGTACCACGGTCTGCAGCGTGTTAAGCGAGTATTCCGTGGGCTGCTCCTCGTAGTCGATATAGGTTTCGGGAATGATGTTGTCCTCCTCGTGTCCGCTCACCAGGTCGATGTGCTTCTCGCCGTGGTCGTTCACTGTGGCTTTCAGGCGCAGCTGCTTGTCGACGGCCTTGGTGAAGGTCTCGCGGAAGTCGGGCACCTCCTTGATGAACGTCTCCAGTTCCTTCAGTTTCAGACCCAGAAAGACGGTGGGCGTGATGGCACGCACCGAGACGGTGGACTCGGCATCGTCGAGCAGGTCGGTCTCGCCGAAATACTCACCGTCGCCCAGCAGGGCTATGCGCAGTTCCTCGCCGTGGGGTCCCTTGCTGATGACCTCGGCCTGACCGTTGGCTACGATAAAGAATTTCTGCTTGTCCTTGCCTTCCTCTACGAAGAGCTGGCCTATTTCCACTTCCTTTGTCTCAAACGAGCGGGCCAGGCGGTTCACTATCTCGTCGTCGAACTCCGAGAAAAGCGGGATGGCCTTCAGGCTCTTGGCCGAGAACGATGGCACGCCGTTGAGATACTGTATCGGCAGGCGTTCGCTCTTGCGTAGCTCTACCTTTGTGCGGTTCACACGGAATGTGCCGCCGCTTACCTGCACCCACGGCAGCAGTTTCAGCAATAGCCTTGGGGTAATACTGCCCATCTGAGGGGCGGTCTTGGTTGTCGTTGCCAGTCTTCTGGCGGTGGCAGTGGTCACACTGCGCTGGAGATTTGAATCTGCCATAGTCTTAATCTTGTTTATTGTTATACATTTTCTTTATTCAAACTTCGCATTCGCTTAATTTCTTTGGAGTTATGAAGTTAAGGTGTGTTCTATTAATTCTGTTTGATATATAGGCATTATTCTGCTCAATCTGTTTCGGTCGCTTTTTGTTTTTATTCGGTGCATAGTGTCAAGTCTCATCGGTCGTATAGCCCGCTATACTCCCTCTTCAACTTACACTCTGCACTCGAATAAAAAGCAAAAATCGCCTCGACATAATTAATAGAACCCACCTTAAAGAAGTCACCGCTTCGCTCGTCCTTCGGACAGTAGTTAAGCCATTACCTTGATGGCGCAGTGGTGTGACATGTTGCATTTGGCTTAACTTCTTTAACTACTGAATTCTTAACTACTTCAGAAAGTGGAAATTTCTATTATTTAACTTCCGCAAGCTCCAGTTATCAGGTTATCAGGTCGTTAGGTCGCTACGCTTAGAGGTTTTTGGTGAGATATGCATAACTACAGAGCATTCCTTGGTCATTTCACCTTATTACCTCATAACCTTAAAACCTTGAAAACCGACAAGTGAAGCAAATGCGGAACTTGTATCTATTATTTCTTGATGATTACTTTGTAGGTCGTACCTTCCACATGCTCCACGCCAATGACGTTGTAGCCCTGGTCTTTGGCATTGCGCGGAACGTTGTCGAGGGGTTCGCCCTCCGTGAGAAGTACCTCCAGAATGTCGCCCGGCTGAAGCTTTGATAGTTCGATTTTGGTCTTGACGAATGTCATCGGACAGTGCTCTTTTGTGATGTCCAATACGTGGGGCTTGCCACTATCCTCTTCTGAATGAATGGCTGGCTGGGTGCTTTTTTTCTTGAATAATCCCATAACTCTTATATTTTTTGTTGATGTATCATGTCATACTTGTCTTTAGAAGGGGTGGTGGGCTGCTAAATAAACAGTGTCTGGCCGCCTTCGCTCAGTTTCAGGAATGACGCCACGCCGAGCACATCCTTCACTTCGGGAATGAAGTCCTCCTTCCTCAGCCCGAGCACGTGCATGGCCATCTCGCAGGCATAGAGGTTGATGCCGAGTGCCTTGGCGGCTTCCACCAGCTCCTCCAGCGTGGCCACATTGTTCTTGCGCATCAGATGGCGGAAAATCTTTGGTCCGGCACCGAGGAAGTTGAAGCGGCTTGTCGGCGTGACGCTGAGCCCGCCCATCATGAAGCCGAAGAGCTTTGTCAGCCAGTTGCCGCCGGTAAATGAGCGTCCCTTCTTCTGCTTGATGGCGTCAAGTCCCCAGAAGGTGAAGAAGATGTTCACCTCGTAGCCCACGGCGGCTGCTCCCGTGCCGAGTGTGAACACAGCCGTCAGTTTGTCGAAATCGCCACTGAAGGCGATGATGGATAGTTTCTTTGTCTCTGCCATAGTCTTATTCGTGATTAAACATTTGAGTGGAGAGGTAACGCTCACCCGTGTCGGGCAGCAACACCACAATGGTCTTGCCTTCGTTTTCGGGGCGGCGGGCCAGTTTGATGGCGGCGGCAGTGGCTGCACCGCTCGATATGCCGGCCAGCACTCCGTCTTTCGTGGCCAAAAGGCGGCCCACAGCAAATGCCTCGTTGTCCTTGATGCGTATCATCTCATCGTAAACAGTGGTGCAGAGCACCTTTGGCTGGAATCCTGCTCCGATGCCCTGCAATTTGTGCGGTCCGGGCTTCTCGCCGCTGAGCACCGACGAGCCGTAGGGCTCCACGCCCACAATCTTCACCTTCGGGTTGTATTGTTTCAGCACCTGACCCACGCCCGTGATGGTGCCGCCCGTTCCGATGCCGGCCACGAAGATGTCCACCTTGCCGTCGGTGTCGCGCAGGATTTCCTCGGCTGTGGTCAGTCGGTGTATTTCGGGATTGGCGGGGTTCTCAAACTGCTGTGGGATATAGGCATTGCCGATTTCCTCTTTCAGTTCCTGCGCCTTGCGGATGGCGCCTGCCATTCCCTCGTAGGCCGGAGTGAGCACCAGTTCGGCTCCGAGCGACCGCAGCAGCTGGCGGCGCTCCACCGACATGGCGTCGGGCATGGTCAGTATGAGGCGGTAGCCGCGGATGGCGGCAATGAAAGCCAAGCCGATGCCGGTGTTGCCGCTTGTCGGTTCTATGATGGTTGTACCGGGACCCGCGAGTCCCTTGCGCTCAGCCCGGTCAATGAGTGCCAGCGCTGTGCGGTCTTTCACGCTGCGTGCAGGATTCAGGTATTCCAACTTGACCACCACCCTTGCCTTGAGTTTCAGTTCACGTTCCGTTCCCGTCAGTTCCAGCAGCGGCGTGTTGCCGATCAATTCTATCAAGTTTTTTGCTATCTTTGCCATGTTTCCTTTTTGTTAGTTTGTTTCTTCTCAGATGTCGTCTGTCAGCAGTGCTTGCTTGATGTCGTGCAGCAGGTCGAGTGGGTCCTCAAGGCCAATAGACAAACGGATGGTGGTCTGCCTGACGTCCATCTGCTCCAGCTGCCTTTCGGGGAAGAGGCCGAAGATGGTCGAGGCGGGGTGGATGGCCAGTGTGCGGCTGTCGAAAAGATTTGTGGCACGGTGGATGAGCTTCAGACGGTTGAGGAAACAGAAGCATTTCTCCCTCGAATCCAGGTCGATGGTCATCATGGCTCCTGCACTGGGGCCAAACTGCCGTTGGGCCAGGGCGTGGAATGGGTTGTCGGGCAGTCCGATATAGTTCACTGAGTTGATTACCCCCACGTCCTTCAATTCCTTTGCCAGCCAGAGTGCATTGGCGGCCTGACGCTGGTAGCGTACGTCGAGGGTTTCAAGTCCGAGTGTCTGCAGATAGGCCACCTTTGGGGTCATGTAGGCTCCCAGATTCACCAGCAATTCATATTTCACTCGTTGGTTGAACACAGGGTAGTTGCCGTAGTCGATAATAAGTCCGCCAAGCGATGTGCCACCGCCGGAGATGTATTTTGTGCTTGATACCACTTCGATGTCAACACCAAGGTCTTTTAATGATGTTTCCGTGAAAGGGATAACTGTTGAGTCGGCTATCACGGGTACGCCTTTGCGGTGGGCTATTTCGGAAATAGCCTTCAGGTCGGCTACTTCCTGCTGGGGATTGGTAACAATTTCCAGAAATACGCAACAGGTCGTCTCGTCGATGGCTCCTTCCACGGCTTCCAGGTCGGTAAGGTCGCGCAGACGAGACTTCACGCCAAACCGCAGCAATGTGCCCGAAATCAGCGACAGTGTATTGCCGAAAAGATGGCGCGATGTGACAATGGTGCGGCCTTGGGCACTCACAGCAAGCAGTGCATTGCTGATGGCGGCCATGCCAGAGTTGAAGGCTGTCACATGGGCTGCTCCTGTCAGTGCTTTCACCCTTTGCTCGAAGTTGGTCACTGTGGGATTTTCCATACGGGCATAGTCGGGGGCGCTGATGCGGTTGCAGAAAGCATCCGACATCTCTTCGGCGTCGCCAAACTCGTATGCCACATTGTTGTATACTGGTACTGCCAGCGCACCATAGGCATCGGGTCTGACATAAGGCGTATGTATTGCTATCGTCTGTCTTTTCAGCATTCTCTTCATTATTTGATTTCGCTTGCAAAGTTACACGGTTTGGTAATATCTTCCAAATATCTTGCATATTTCGGAAAATATCACTAAATTTGCATCGAAGAAAGAAAATGCTTCTAAATAGTGTAAGTAAAATATTTACAAAATAGAAAAATAATCCGAAAGATGGCTGATACGTTAGACCAAACCGACTTGCAGATACTGAAAACGCTGCAGAAAAACGCGAAACTCACCACCAAGGAACTGGCCGATGCGGTGCATCTCACGCCGACACCGGTCTTTGAGAGGCAGAAACGCTTAGAGCGTCAGGGGTACATAAAGAAATATGTGGCTGTGCTCAATCCGGAGAAGCTCGGACTGGGATTGCTGGTGTTCTGCAAGGTGAAGCTCAAGCAGATAAATCATGAGATTGCTGATACATTCACATTCCGAATATTGCGCATACCTGAGGTGACTGAGTGCTACAACACAAGTGGTGCATACGATTATCTGCTAAAAGTGCGCGTGCGCGACATGAAGCAGTATCAGGAGTTTGTGCTCACCAAACTGGGCGACATCGACTCGGTGTCTTCTATCGAGAGCACTTTCGTGATGAGCGAAATAAAGCAAAACTACGGCATCAACTTGTAGGGGCTGCAAAATCAGTGATTAAGCTAAAGGTGTGCTGACTCTGGATTCAATATGAGATGGCAGCAACTTGTCTACTATTCTTATTGCGAAAAAATGCGAAAAGAGCGAAAGAATGCGAAAGCTGAATGGATGCCAGGGCATCCATGAGGTGTTTTTTTCGTGAATTACCGTGAATTTTGGTCGTGAATTGGTCGTGAATTTCAATAGTGGTGGTAGCAACTTGTCTACTTGTCTACTCGTCAACTTGTCTACTTGTCTACTTGTCTACTTGTCTACTTGTCTACTCGTCAACTTGTCTACTTGTCTACTTGTCCAAAGCCTAAATCCTTAACGGTGGGATGGTCGGCCTGTCGGCCTCAAAATCTCACAAAATCTTTTTCATAATCTCACATTCACAGATTGTATTAAGGAAGAAAAAAAGGTGGAAGTTGAAATCTTTGATTAAAAATCGAAGATAAGAGGCACCTCGGCAAAAAAAATAAATACATTTATTTTGTATTGCTCTCAGTTTTCATTATCTTTGTGCCTTATGAAAGAATTTGTTATATCAGAAGTGAAGGCAGAGACCGCCATTTTGGTGGGTCTGATCACCCAAGAACAAGACGAGGCAAAGACCAAAGAATATCTCGACGAGCTGGAATTCCTGGCCGATACGGCCGGAGCCGTCACCGTGAAACGATTCACACAAAAGGTGGCCGGCCCCAGCTCTGTGACCTACGTAGGCAAAGGAAAACTACAGGAAATTAAGGAATACATCAAATCCGAAGAGGACGCAGAGCGCGAGATCGGTATGGTGATCTTCGACGATGAACTGACGGCCAAACAGATGCGCAACATCGAGGCTGAGCTGAAAGTGAAAATCCTCGACCGCACCTCGCTCATTCTGGATATCTTCGCCATGAGGGCACAGACAGCCAATGCCAAGACCCAGGTGGAACTGGCACAGTATCGGTATATGCTGCCACGGCTGCAAAGACTGTGGACACACCTCGAGCGCCAGGGTGGCGGTTCGGGCTCAGGCGGCGGAAAAGGCTCGGTGGGCTTGCGCGGTCCGGGTGAGACACAGTTGGAGATGGACCGCCGTATCATCCTGCACCGTATCACGCTGCTCAAGCAACGGCTCATAGAGATAGACAAGCAGAAGACCACACAGCGTAAAAACCGCGGGCGCCTGATACGCGTGGCCTTGGTAGGATACACCAACGTGGGCAAGTCGACCATCATGAACCTGCTCTCAAAGAGCGATGTCTTCGCCGAAAACAAGCTCTTCGCCACACTCGATACCACCGTGCGCAAAGTGGTGGTAGACAATCTGCCCTTCCTGCTCGCTGACACCGTGGGATTCATCCGTAAGCTGCCCACCGACCTGGTAGACTCGTTTAAGTCGACACTCGACGAGACACGCGAAGCCGACCTGCTCGTACACGTGGTGGACATCTCGCACCCCGACTTCGAAGAGCAGATCAGCGTGGTGGAGAAGACACTGGGCGAGCTGGGATGCGCCGACAAGCCCACGATGATCGTATTCAACAAGATAGACGCCTATCACTGGATAGACAAGGAACCCGACGACCTGACGCCACCCACCAAGGAGAACGTGACACTCGACGAACTGAGACGCACCTGGATGGCTAAGCTCAACGACAACTGCCTCTTCATCTCCGCCAAGGAGAAGATCAACATCGAGGAGTTGCGCAGCACACTCTACAGTAAGGTGCGTGAGCTGCACGTACAGAAGTATCCCTACAACGACTTCCTGTATGAAATGGAAGAAAAGTGAAATAAATTAAAAATTAAAAAGTAAAAAGTAAAAATTTAAACTAACGACGAACACTTGACGACGAACACAGACAATTATCCGCAATCAGTGATGTAGGGACGCGGCGTGCCGCGTTACAATTTCCCCATCATAAAAATGCCATCAACTTGTCAACTCGTTAACTTGTCAACTCGTCACTATTAAGTAACAACTTGTCAACTCGTCACGAAAAGTAACAACTTGTCAACTCGTCAACTTGTCAACTCGTCAACTTAAAAAAACAACTCGTCAACAAAATAAAAAAATCATGGTAGAATACAGACAACTAACAGAAGCTGAGATCGACATCCTGGAAGAGAGAGGATGCAAGGCCGAAGACTGGGACCTCGTGATGGTACACCCAGAGTTTAATGCGAGTTATATTCGCAACACCTCATTTTATGGAGAAATCAGACTGGGAAAGTTTGAGAAAACCATTGAGGTGAGCAAAGGATTTTTCAAGCATTCCGGGATTAAGAGCACTACACTGCGCAATGTGACCATGGGCGACAACTGTCTCATCGAAAACATTGGCAACTTCATCAACAACTATACGCTCGGCGAC
The DNA here is from genome assembly GCA_946402905.1 of uncultured Prevotellaceae bacterium. Taxonomy (GTDB): domain Bacteria; phylum Bacteroidota; class Bacteroidia; order Bacteroidales; family Bacteroidaceae; genus Prevotella. The sequence goes on from CAMIYC010000017.1 coordinate 10,502, forward strand.
GAATGCTATATCAGCAACGTCAACACCATAGAGACCACCGAGGGAGCCACATTCGGAGAGGGGAACCTCATCTCCGTGCTCAATGAGGTGGGCGACGGCAACGTCATCCTCTTCGACGGGCTGACCAGCCAGCTGGCCGCACTGATGGTGAACCACTATCGCGACAAAGAGCTGATGAAAGCACTCAAAGAGCTCATCATGAAAGAGACGGAGGCCAGCGTGCCCGACCGGGGCACCATCGGCAACAATGTGAAGATCATCAACACATCGGAAATCACCAACACACATATCAACGACTGCTGCGAGATCATCGGTGCATGCCGGCTGAGCGACTGCTCCATCAAGAGCATACCTGAGGCCAGCGTGTATATCGGCTCTGGGGTGATCTGCGAAAACTCCATCATCTACGACGGCAGTTCGATTCTCAACAGCGTGAAACTGGAAAACTGCTTCGTGGGAGAAGCATGCCAGATCACCAACGGATTTGCAGCTGAGAGCAGCATCTTCTTCGCCAACAGCTTCATGTCAAACGGCGAGGCTTGCGCTGCATTCTGCGGACCTTTCTCCGCCAGCCACCACAAGAGTTCGCTGCTTATCGGAGGAATGTTCTCATTCTACAACGCAGGGTCGGCCACCAACTTCTCCAACCATGCCTACAAGATGGGACCGATGCACTACGGCATACTCGAGCGCGGTGTGAAAACTGCCAGCGGGGCATACATCCTCATGCCTGCACACATCGGCACCTTCTCCGTATGCTTCGGCAAGCTGATGTATCATCCCGACACCAGAAACCTGCCTTTCTCCTACCTCATCGCCTACGGCGACACCATGTATCTCAACCCGGGACGCAACCTCACCACTGTGGGTCTCTACCGTGACATCCGCAAATGGCCCAAGCGTGACATGAGACCACGCAACGGACAGAAGAGCATCGTCAACTTCGACTGGCTCAGCCCATTCTCCGTGGGAGAGATACTCGAAGGCAAAAAAATACTCGAACAGCTCCGTGCCGCATCGGGCGACCGCGTATCGCTATACAACTACCATGAATATGTGATCAAGGCCAATCATCTGCGTCTGGGCATCAAGCTCTACGACATGGCCATACGCATCTTCATGGGTGCAGTGCTCAAGCGCCACGAGCTGGAGCTGCCCAAGAGCCCCATCGGCACCGGCAAGTGGAACGACCTCTCCGGACTGCTACTGCCCGAGACCGAGGAACTGCGGCTGATCGAGGATATCAAGAGCGGGCAAATCGTTGACATCTACGAGGTGCTCGACAGATTCACCGAGATACACAACAATTACAAGGAGTATCGCTGGACATGGGCCTACCGTCTCATCCTCGACTACTACGGACTGGAGACGCTGACCGAGGAAGACGCCAACCGCATACGCCGCGACTATATCACATCGCGCCGCGAGTGGATAGCCGAGATACGCAAGGACGCCGAGAAGGAATTCACCCTGGGCGACGTCGACATCGAGGTGCTCGAAAACTTCCTCAGCCAGCTCGACAAGGAAGTGGAGTTTGAGAATGACAAAAAAGAAATCTGAAAAGATAAAATGGTAAAATCGCCCTCATAAAACTCATAAAACCTCAAAACCTAAAAAATGAGAAACTATTTAATTTTAATAATGTGTATGATAGCCTTGGCCACACAAGCCAAGGACTATCCATACACCACAGTGCCTGGCGACCTGACGCAGACACGCATCTACCGGCTTGACAACGGGCTGACTGTATACCTCTCCGTCAACAAAGAGGTGCCACGCCTGCAAGCCAACATCGCCGTGCGTACAGGCTCGCGCAACGACCCGCCGGAGACCACCGGCCTGGCTCACTATCTGGAGCACCTGATGTTTAAGGGCACACGACAGTTTGGAGTGACCGACCCGGCAGCAGAGGCGCCTTATCTCGACGATATCGAAGCCCGATATGAGGTATACCGCACGCTGACCGACCCGGCTGAGCGCAAGAAAGCCTACCATGAGATAGACAGTGTGTCGCAGTTGGCCGCACGCTATTTCATACCCAATGAATACGACAAACTGATGTCGGCCATCGGCAGCGAAGGTACCAATGCCTATACCAGCAACGACGTGACCTGCTACGTGGAAAACATCCCCTCCAACGAGATAGAAAACTGGGCACGAGTACAGTCAGACCGTTTTCAGAACATGGTGATACGCGGGTTTCACACCGAGCTGGAGGCTGTGTATGAGGAGAAAAACATCGGCATGGCACAGGACAACAGAAAGATTTGGGAAGCCCTCTATGCCAAGATGTTCCCCACACATCCCTACGGCACACAAACCACCATCGGCACCCAGGAACACTTGAAAAACCCATCGATCACCAACATCAAGAACTACTTCAAGCGCTACTACGTGCCCAACAATGTGGCCGTCTGCATGGCCGGCGACTTCGATCCCGACCAGGTGATTGCCATCATCGACCGTTATTTCGGCTCGTGGAAGCCAAGCCCCGACCTGTCATTCCCGCAGTATGCGCCGATGGCACCCATCTCGGCCCCTGTCGACACCACCGTGTTGGGCAAGGAGGCGGAGTATTTGTTCTTGGGATGGCGTTTCGGAGCCGCCAACAACGGGCAGGCCGACACGCTCAACCTCATCAGCCAGATACTGGCCAACGGCAAATGCGGACTCTTCGAGATCGACCTGGAGCAGAAGATGAAGCTCAACAGTGCAGGTGCCTTCGCCGACGAGATGGCCGAGTATACGCCTTTTGTGCTCTATGGTTATCCCAAAGACAAGCAGACCCTGGAGGAGGTCAAGGCTTTGCTGCTCGAAGAACTGGCCAAGTTGAAGCGAGGCGAATTTGACGACGACCTGATACCTGCCGTCATCAACAATGCCAAGCTCTCGTTCTACCGCAGCATCCAGAACAACAACAACCGGGCCAGCATGATGGTCGACGCCTTCATCAACGGCCAGCAGTGGGAAGACGTGGCACACTACGTGGAGCGTATCTCCAAAATCAGCAAGCAGGATGTAGTCAGCTTTGCCAACAAATACCTCAACGACAATTATGTGTGCGTATACAAGAAGACCGGCGACGACCCTTCGCTGGTGAAAATCGAAAAACCAGAGATCACAGCCATACCCACCAACAGGGATCTGAGCAGCCAGTTTCTCAATGAGATCAAAAATTCCTACGTCAAGCCGATCGAGCCACGTTTCCTCGACTTTGAGAAAGACCTCACTGTGAGCAAGACCAAGAAAGGGCTGCCACTCTACTACAAGCACAACGACGAGGACGGACTATTCACACTCGCCTTCGTCTACGACTTCGGCGAGGAGAGCGACATCAACCTCTCCTACGGCCCTGATTACCTGGAGTATATCGGCACCGACAAAATGACGGTGAGCCAGGTGAAGCAGGAGTTCTACAAACTGGCCTGCAACTATAGAATCAGTGTGGGAGCCTACAACACCACTGTGAGCATCACCGGACTCGACGAGAACATGCCCCAGGCCCTCGCCCTGCTCGAAAACTTCATGCAGAACGCCAAGGCCGACCACGACACCTACTCGCAGTATGTAGACCTGATCGTGAAAAACCGGGAGGACAGCAAGAAAAACCAGCGAAGCAACTTCAGTGCACTGACCAACTATGTGGAGTACGGACCCTACAACCCGGTGCGCAACATGCTCAGCGAGCAACAGCTGCGCGCTGCCGACCCGCAACACTTCATCGACCTGCTCGCCGGACTGAAAAACTATGAGCACACCGTGATGTATTACGGGCCGATGAGTGAGAAAGAACTGAGCAAGCTCATCTCCAAGACACACAAGACCGGCAAGAAACTTGTCCCCGCACCTGCAGGCAAAGAATATACAGAGCAGCCCACACCGCGCAACGAGGTATACATCGCGCCCTACGAGGCCAAGAACATCTACATGAGGCAGTATCACAACGACGGCAAGCCATTCAGTCTCGAAGAGGCGCCGGTGCGCACGATGTTCAACGAATATTTCGGAGGCGGAATGAACACCATCGTCTTCCAGGAGCTGCGCGAGAGCCGCGGACTGGCCTACAGCGCGATGGCACGCTACAACACACCTGCACGCCTGAACCATCCAGAGAGTTTTTACACCAATATCATCTCACAGAACGACAAGATGACAGACTGCATCAGTGTCTTCAACGAGATACTCGACACGATACCGCAGAGCCAGTCGGCTTTCGAGATTGCCAGGCAGAGCGCCGTCAAGAGCCTGCAGACCATGCGCGTCACCAAGTTTGGAGTGCTCAACGCATACTACCGGGCCAAGAAGCGCGGCTTCGACTTCGACATCAACGAGCGCATCTACCGTGCGCTGCCGTCGGTGACGCTGCAGGACATCGTAGACTTCGAACAGAAAAACGTAGCACACAAGACCTATAAATACATCATCCTGGGCGACGAGAAAGAACTCGACATGAAAGCACTGGAAAAAATAGGTCCTGTGCACAGGTTGTCGACAGAAGATATTTTCGGATATTAAATATTAACATTAAATCAAAACATTATGGCAAAAACACCAGAATTTAAGTATGCGCCCATGTTTCAGCTGGGCAAAGACGACACCGAATACCGGCTGCTCACCAAAGAGGGAGTCAGCATGGGAGAGTTTGAGGGCAAACCGATCCTCAAAGTGAGCAAGGAAGCACTGACACTGCTCGCACAGCAGGCTTTCCACGATGTGGAATTCATGCTCCGTCGCAAGCACAATGAGCAAGTGGCAGAGATACTGCGCGACCCAGAGGCCAGCGAAAACGACAAATACGTGGCCCTGCAGTTCCTGCGCAATGCCGAGGTGGCATGCAAGGGAATACTGCCCTTCTGCCAGGACACAGGTACAGCCATCATCCATGGCGAGAAAGGACAGCAAGTGTGGACCGGATTCTGCGACGAAGAGGCACTGAGCCTGGGTGTATACAACACCTTCACCCAGGACAACCTGCGCTACTCGCAGAATGCACCGCTCAACATGTATGACGAGGTGAACACACGCTGCAACCTGCCCGCACAGATCGACATCGAGGCCACAGAGGGATGCGAATACCGCTTTGTCATGGTAGCCAAGGGGGGAGGCTCGGCCAACAAGACCTACTTCTACCCCATGACCAAAGCCACCATCCAGAACGAGGGTACGCTCCTGCCCTTCCTGGTAGAGAAGATGAAGTCGCTCGGCACCGCCGCCTGTCCGCCCTACCACATCGCATTCGTCATCGGCGGCACATCGGCAGAGAAGAACCTGCTCGCCGTGAAGATGGCCTCTATCCACTACTACGACAACATGCCCACCACGGGCGACGAGACAGGGCGCGCATTCCGCGACATCGACCTGGAGAACAAGCTGCTCGACGAGGCACACAAGATCGGACTCGGAGCACAGTTTGGCGGCAAAGCCCTGGCTCATGACATCCGTGTCATACGTCTGCCACGCCATGGAGCCTCCTGCCCCATCGGCATGGGCGTAAGTTGCTCTGCCGACCGCAACATCAAGGCCAAGATCAATGCCGACGGTATCTGGTTGGAGAAGATGGACGACAATCCTACAGAGCTCATCCCCGAAGAGATGCGTCTGCCCGGAGAGGGTGGCGAAAGCATCGTCATCGACCTCGACAAAGGCATCGACTCTGTACGTGCCGAACTCACCAAATATCCTGTGAGCACACGTGTCAACCTGAAAGGCACCATCATCGTGGCACGCGATATCGCACACGCAAAGCTCAAGGCGCGACTCGACGCCGGAGAGGAGATGCCCGCCTACTTCAAAGACCATCCCATACTCTACGCCGGACCAGCCAAGACACCAGAGGGTTATCCCTGCGGCTCGATGGGTCCCACCACGGCCAACCGTATGGATCCCTACGTAGACGAGTTCCAGGATCATGGCGCATCGCTGGTGATGATAGCCAAGGGCAACCGCACACAGGCCGTGACCGACGCCTGCCAGAAGCACGGAGGATTCTATCTCGGAAGCATCGGCGGAGTGGCTGCTGTGCTCTCACAGTCGAGCATCAAGTCGATCGAGTGTGTGGAATATCCCGAGCTGGGCATGGAGGCCATCTGGAAGATTGTGGTGGAAGACTTCCCCGCATTCATTCTGGTCGACGACAAGGGCAACGACTTCTTCAAGCAGCTGAAGCCCTGGACGCCATGTGGGAAATAATCTTCTGTGATAGGCTGTCCTATTATCAAGAATTATAGAGATTTGTCGAAGACTCACGAGGAACGCAGTAATTAAAGAATTCTCCTTGAGAGCAGCCACGGATAACTATAATTCATAAATTCTATAATTCTTGATAAAAAGATATAGGAAAGTATACTTCTAAAAACAATGTAATTCTATAAAGACATCCCCCGAAGTTTTTCGGGGGATGTCTTTTAGTCCTCATCTTTCATCTTCATGATGACTTGCTCTATCACCTGGGGGAAGTACTTCATTTCGAGCACATGCTCCTTGGCTGCGATATCATCGGGCGTGTCGTCGGGAGAGATGGGCGTGCGGAACTGGGCGATGATTTCGCCGCCGTCGCACACCTCGCTCACATAGTGAACGGTCATTCCAGTCTCTGTCTTGCCGGCGGCTTTGACGGCCTCATGCACATGATGCCCCCACATGCCCTTACCTCCAAACTCAGGCAGCAATGCCGGATGGATGTTGATGATGCGGCGTGGGTAGGCATCGATGAGAAAGTTGGGAGCCATCAGTAGGAATCCGGCCAGCACGACAAAATCGACCTGATGCTCACGCATCACACCCATCAGATAGGCTTCGTCGTTGAGTTGCTGCTTGGAGATCACCATGGTTTTCACATGCAACCGTTCTGCCCTCACCAGTGCATAGGCGTCGCTGCGGTTGCTGATCACGAGAGCGACATTCACTGTGTCGGAATGTTCGAAGTATCGGATGATATTCTCACAGTTGGTGCCGCCGCCCGATACAAAAATTGCAAGATTAACTCTCATACAAAAAAATTGTTTGTTATGGGTGCAAAATTACAAAAAAATTACTAACTTTGTCACTATAACACAGAAGTCTATGAAAAAAATACTGTTTTTATCCGCTCTGGCCATGGTCAGCATGTACGCTCTGGCAGCCAACGAATACACGCTCGAAGAAATTCGCGACCAATGGCAGACACGCAACATAAAAGTGGCCGGTGCGAGCGCCCAGCCCGGCATCATACAATTGCTCACCGCTTTTCAGAATGTATGGGGTGCCTATGTCATCGACCCCGTGCTGCAAAAGGCAAAAGATCCCAAGTTCACCAAATGGGAAGACGACGAATACGGCGGAGGCATCACCGTAGACCGCAAGAACGGGTACGTGTGCCTGGACAGCGGTGGCGGCGACGGCGGCTTCATGGAGGCGTGTGTATGGCGGCGTGACAATGGGCACCGTCTGCTGGCCCTCGTCCTGGGGCAACCCGTCGACCCGGAGATAGAGTTCGTATGCTTTTACGACTACGACCCCAAGACCTCGACCCTGTATCCTGAGAAATGGGCCGAAGAGGAATTTCAACCGCTCGACCGGAGCCACCACGTCAGTTACAATCTGCCTCAGAAAGGAAAGGACTTCATCGTCAGCGAATATGACATCGATTTGCAAACCAGCATCAATCACGTCTTCACCTGGGACGGCAACAAGCATCATTTCTCACATCTCAGCATCAACGAGCTGAAATATGGATACCGCTGGTTTAGCAGTAAGGAGACACAATACCTCACCGAGCTGACCCACATCGCCCTGGTGACCTTGCCTGGCCAGACAGAAACCTTCTACGTGCTGGGCGACGACGACAAGGAGGAGGGCATGGTGGCCATCGCCTGCTATAAAGGCAACATAGAGCTGGTGGGCATCAACGACGACATCACCGGCCATAAATTAAGCTTCTATCCCAATGTGATCGTGACGCATGCCGAAATCAACGACTACACCAGCTACGCTTTTCTTAAAGACGGAGGCGTGGATGTGATGATCACAGAGTATCCCACACTGGGCGCCAACGGCCAGCCCAAAATCACTATTGACGGCTGGGATAACCTGACCGAGGAAGAGGCCCGGCAGAAAATCAAGTCACTGGGACAGCCTGTGCAGATCAAACCGCAATGGAGAAAAGTGAAGATATGGACGCAGAACGACCTCTGATACAACGTCTGATCGCACGCATACAGAAATTTCTCAATGAGGATATCTGGCTCGACGACAAAGAGACGAGCGGCATGATGAAGCACCTCAAAGGTGCTTCGAGCAAGATATACCTGGCCGTCAGCCTGTTCATACAGAAAGAGCTGCTCTTCTACGCGGCATCGCTCGCCTTCAATACTGTGCTGGCCATCGTGCCGCTGGTGGCTTTGTTTTTTGCCATCTCACGCGGATTCGGCTATTCGGGCATCATCGAAGACATGATCAACAGTCTGCTCTCGAGCCAGCCTGAGGCAGCAAGGTATATCATACAGTTTGCCAACTCCTATCTCTCCAACGCCAAGAGCAGTGCCATCATCGGATTTGGCGTAGTGGTGATGCTCTACTCCGTGATCAGCTTGATCAACAATATCGAGACGGTGTTCAACTCTATCTGGAATGTGAAGGAGAGCAGGCAGTTCACACGCAAGGTGATGAATTATCTGTCGATGTTTTTCATGGTGCCCATCACCATCGTCATCGTCTCGGGTATCAACCTCGCCGTCAACACCTACATCAACGAGGCGAGCAGCTTCGAGTTTCTCGCTCCACTGCTCAAGACCCTCATACGGCTCATCCCCATCGCCGTCACCACCATCGTATTCACCGTCATCTTCGTCACCGTGCCCAATACTAAGGTGAGGGTCAGGGCCGCCATCATACCAGGACTGCTCACGGCCATCTTCATGCAGATGCTCCAGCAGGCATACGTCTTCGGCCAGACATTCCTCTCCAGCTATAATGCCATCTACGGCTCACTGGCAGCACTGCCTCTGTTTATGCTGTGGGTACAGTTTTCGTGGTACATCATCCTCTTCTTCGCAGAGCTCAGCTATACCAGCCAGAATCGCGACTTCTTCGTGCTGCGCATGAACAAAGACGACCTCTCTCAAGATGAGCAAGTGCTGCTCAGCGCACTGCTGCTGAGCCTGATTTTCAGGAAGTTCAGCCGGGGAGAAGACCACTACACAGCACTGATGCTCAAAAAGGAGACTGGCATACCCGTAAGACTGATTGCAGAGATGCTCAACGACCTCTGCGACGCCAGGATACTGCAGGAACTCAATGAGCCCGACATAGAGGAGCCCACCTACACTCCTTACGAAGACATCGCCAACATCACACTGGGCAGGTTGATTCAGAAACTCGGCTCATACAGCCGGCACAGTTCGCATGACATCGACCTGCTCTCCAGACTCCACCCACAAGCGCTGGCAGACATCCGGCGAATACACGAAGAATATATCAAGTCGATGGGAAAGATCAAGATCGAAGACCTCTGGAACGGCTGACAAGATAAGGGTCAACGTCCTGACCTCGATTTCTTTTCCGCCAGGGCTGCGTCCACCTGCCGGGGATCATAGTCTTTACCTGGGATGCCATAAAGTCCGTGTCCGAATCTGACAAACAGCTCCCTGGACTGTGACACCACGGCCGAGAAATCGTTTTTCGACAGATGGGCATTGTAAGCATACTGCCCAAGCACCGCTATCACCTCATCGGCGGTCATAGGCCGCTCGCTGGCGGAAAGCACCTCTCTCACGATCTCGGCATTCGACCCGAAATAAGGCAAATGCCACTCTCTCAGAGCGAACATACCCGTTTTGCCCTTATTGACAAACCGGCTGTCCCTGTTGAGTGCCAGGGAGACCGACGAACGTACGTATTCACGGCCGCCGTCAGAATTGACCATTTTTGTCAGCTGGTCAAGGGATGCCGGTTGCTGACATTCCATAAGTATCTTGTAGAGCCGGTCGGAGAGCGACCGTGCCAGACGCATCGGCAGCACGACATGGCCCTGCTGGTCTTCCTCCAGTGAAAGCTCTTCTCTCAAGAGGATCTTCAGAACCATGGAGACAGGGGCGATGAGTTCGGCCTGATGAGACGCGAAAGGACGGGAGGCGATGTAAGCGCCGAGGTCAAAGGAGCGGGAGTCCATATTGGTGTCATAGACATGACGGCAGAAATAGTCAAATTCGCCTATGAAGTCCACACGCTGCGACAGGTTCCTGGGCACCAGGTAAAGATGGCGCAGCGTATTGCCCCCCGGCATTTTGCGATGCCAGATATCACGTCCTGTCAGCACAACCTCTTCCGACAATACCTTCCCAAGCACAGCCAAGACAAAATCCGGCAGGAGCGACAGGTGCTCCTCGCGTATCAAGTGCTGGAAGGCTGACGACTGGGTGGAAAGCACCTCATCCCGACAGAGGCCATGGAGATACAGCCAGTAAGCGTCATGGTCGTACAAGGCCGACAGAAGACTGCCCAGCACGGTTGTGTCGGCACCCGGCAGAAAGAGAGCATCCGACACTTTGTCTGCATAGGTTTTGACCGTATATTCTGATTTGCCCAGCGGGGTGAGCACCAGTCTCTCCTGCCCTTCGACAATGTCATACCGGCGCAAGAAGGCATTGATCTCGTCGCGGTCTTTACTGGCGATGAGCATGCGCTGCAGCGCATAAAGCACCGGAGGATGCTGATACCGGTCGAAATAGTCTCTGGCAAATGAGTCGCTCTGGAAAATATTGCAATACTGCTTGTTGAACAATCGCAGGGAGAGGTTCTCGGCACCTTGTGTAATCACGTCTATCTCATCGAAAAGGGCTTTCTTCACCTGAGTGATAATAGGCAGAGACATACGGCCCACATCCTTCACCATCATCATCTTCTGATTGTCCTCGAAAAGAAAATACCTGATGAAATCCTCGCAGTCTATACCGCTCAGCACATTGGCCAGTCGTGTGAAATTGGCACCATGTGTCTGATAAAGGTGCCTGATCTGTTCTTGATAGGTCACCTTGAGCAACATCATCTTGACAGGGTCAAGACCGTCGAGCAGCATCTCTGATTTTGACGGGCTGGGGTCGACTACAGGGAAAAGGCCCATCGTGACAAGAGGCAACATGTCTTTCTCTCTCACTTCCTCCAACAACTGGTCTATCTCCTTCAGTCCCGAAGAGGTAGTACGGAAGAGTCTCCGTAGACTGTGGTGATATTTATGGAGGTCGGACAGAGAGCGCATTCTTGCCTTGACGAGAATATGATAGGTCTTCCTGCTGACTTTCCCGCTGCGGAGAAGTTCCTCAACAGAGATGGATTTCATTTGCAGATCAGTCATGGTGAAAAGACAGATGGTTTTAAGCACTTTAGAAAGCACTGCAAATATATATATTTTTTATTTACTTCACAACAGTCATCGTTTTTTTTAACAGAAAATTAATAAACTCCAACTTTTGCGGTAACAGCTCAGTCATAGCTCATTTTTAGGGTCGCTTCTATATAACTAAGCTGTTATTTCACTACTTTGCCTGGGAACGTGGGCGTCCTCGCCCGCCGCAGATGCGGGCGAGGACGCCCGCGTTCCCAGAGTTGACTACGCTCAAATTCTTTCAAAATTGAATATAAAATCTTTCACTTTGCTTCTATTTTGGTCGATTTTAAAATCATTTTTTTGATTTTGAGGCCGACAGGCCGACCTTTGAAGGATGACTGAGTAGTTATCTTTTGCGAATTCATATTGCTTCAGGATCAGCTGCTTTCAGTGTATCGATGAAGTACATTCTGATTCATCCAGCCCAAAACGAAAAGCTGATAGCGAAAAACGAAAAAACCGCAATCCCCAAAAGGGATTACGGCCATTCTTCTATAACCATTAATCTTATGAAAACACTTCTCTCAGTTCACATCTGGTCTTATTTGCCAAATACCATCTGTGTCTTTTCTTTCATTTCTGCCATGACGCCCAGGATGCGTATAGCCATTAAAAACATATCCATAACTTTATCTCTTTAAAACCTTAAATCTTTTCTTTTGACACTGCAAAATTACTACTGTGTGGGCACACAGCAAAAGAAAATAAGGATTTTATGCAAAAAAAGCACTATTTCTTGATATGGGTCAAAGCGAATAGACATCATCTGCAAAAATGATCGGATGAGGAGCCGCATATATATAAAAAGCGCACCCGCATAAGGTGGAAGAATCAGCTCTTCATCCTTATGCGGGCGTGATATAATAAGGGCAAGGCCATCACATGCCTCGTTCAGCCGTGCATGAAAACCGGCATCAGTTCTGCTTAAAAGCGGCTATCAGTTCTGCATTGCTATAAGCGTCGGCTCCATAGCAGGTCTTCAGATAAGCGAGACCGATCTGGTAATCCTCCTCTGTGAAAGAGTCGGTAGCCTCTTTTGCCACTACCACATCATAGCCTAAGCAGAAAGCGTCGGCAGAAGTATGGCGCACGCACATATGCGCATGCAAGCCTGTCATCACCACGGTCTTGACGCCAAGTTCCTTGAGCAGGATGTCAAGGTCTGTCTGGAAGAAACCACTATAACGACGTTTGGGCACTACATAATCTTTCTCAGAAAGGTTCAGTTCGGGGATTACCTTGGCACCTTCAGTACCGGCAATGGCATGGTCGCCCCAGATCTTCAACTCACGGTCAATGCCGGGGATATGAGCGTCATTGCAGAAGATAACAGGGATGCCTGCCTCGCGGGCGGCGTCCAGAAGTTCAGCCGTAGCTGGAACGATAGCTCTACCACGGTCGCATCCCAGTGCGCCGGTCACAAAGTCATTGAGCATGTCAACGACAAGAATAGCGGGACTTTCTAATTTCATCTTTTTTGATATACTATATTAATAAGGCTGCAAAAATATGAATTTTCTCTTTTTGTGCAAAACTTTTTGGAAGATTTCTTTCAAAGTGTGGCGAATTATAGTAATTTTGTACAAAATATTAATCATAATCTTTAATAACATGAGAAAAAATGTCATCTATCTCGCTATGACGCTATGCGTCATGACGGCACACACCCATGCACAAGGTCTCCGTCTTAATCAGCTGGGCTACTTCTCCAACCAGGAGAAAGTCATCGTGCTCGACAATGTACAACCCAAAGGAAGTGTCGTGGTTTACGACGAAAAAGGCAAAAAAGTGAAAAGTGTCAGGGCAAAAAGTTCGGTGCAGTCACCATGGTCGGGCAAGACGCGCTATCTCTTCAACCTCTCAGCCCTTACACAGCCGGGTGACTACCGTATAAAATACAACGGTGAGACGGTGAACATGCATGTAGGAGATCAGGTGCTGCGCGGCATCTCCATCGCATCACTCAAAGCACTGTATATGATGCGCTCCGGAGTGGCTATCGACGAGAGATACGCAGGACGCTACGCCCGCGAGCTGGGACACCCCGACACCGAAGTCTACATCCACCCGTCGGCAGAGTCTGAAGGCAGGCCTGCAGGTTCGGTCATCTCATCGCCGCTGGGATGGTATGATGCTGGCGACTACAATAAATACATCACCAATTCTGCCTTCACCATCGGACTGCTGCTCTCCGTTTATGAGCAGATACCGGAATATTTTGAGAAGCTCAACACTAACATACCAGAGAGCGGAAACACTACTCCCGACATTCTCGACGAGATGATGTTCAACCTCAAATGGATGCTCACCATGCAAGATCCGGCCGACGGCGGCGTGTATCACAAACTCACCACACCGTCATTTGAAGGATTTGTCATGCCACGCGACTGCCATCAGAAAAGGTATGTAGTGGCAAAAAGTGTCACTGCCACATACGATTTCGCGGCGGTGATGGCACAGGCGGCAAGACTGCTGAAAGACAACGCCGACTATCCCGAATTCAGCACCCAGGCCACAGCAGCTGCCCAGAAAGCTTACGAATGGGCCGTGGCACACCCTGAGGCATTCTACTCTCAGCGTATCATGAACAGCCAATATGAACCGATGGTGTTCACCGGGGAGTATGGCGACGAAAACAGCGACGACGAGCGCTTCTGGGCTGCCACCGAGCTCTATCTGCTGACCCAGGCTCCGCAATACAAGATCGACGCGGCCAAATACATACCCTCAGCATGGGAGACCCCTGTATGGGGACAAGTCTCGGCACTTGGTTCGCTGGCATGGCTCGACACCAGAGACAATTTCATGTATGAGCCTCTCATCCGCCAGCTCAAAGAATACAGCGACACACTGGTGGCCAGGGTCAACGGGTCGTGCTTCTACGCTCCCTTCGGCAATGTGAAAAGCGACTTCGGATGGGGATCGCTGGCAGAGCATTGCTGCGCACCGGGCATCATTCTGCTCTATGCCGACAAGCATATCAAAAAAGACGCCTATGCCAAATATGCGCTTGAGAACGCCAACTATCTGCTCGGACGCAACCCATTGGGCTACTGCTACGTCACCGGATGGGGCACAAAGAGTCCGCTACATCCCCACCAGAGGCTCTCTGCCGCCGACGGCATAGAAGCACCTATGCCAGGACTGCTCGTAGGAGGCCCCAATCCTGGACAGCAAGACAAGAACGACATGAAAGACCAATATCAGTCCAGCCTACCCGACGAGTCGTATCTCGACGTGGAAGGCTCGTACGCCTCCAACGAGATTGCCATCAACTGGAATGCTTCTCTGGCAGGACTGCTTTGCTGGCTCGACGCTATTTACGGACGATAATCTCACAGCCTCCGCGGCTCAGCATCATCCTTCCGGCTGACGAAAGGGCGTTTTTACAGAACATGTAACACCAGAAAAAGAATTGGGGATTCATGCGAAAAGGATAATAACAGCCCTTTTGTAACTTTACAGCCCGAAACAAACTGCCTGAAGAAAGCCCGATGGCCGTGTAAAAAAGGAAAGGCCAGAGGCAGGATGGAGTCTGTGAAATCACGTCAGCAAGTATCAACAATTAGAGAAATGATTAGTTCAAGAAAAACGATGCAACGCATCATCAAAAAAAGTCTTTTGCTCACGGCGCTAATGCTGCCGGCAGCAACGTCTGCACAACTTTCCTCCAACCCCGACAAATTTCTGGGAAACATCACCACCCGGTCGAATGTGGATGCAGGAGGCGGAGTGCCCTCTTATTATACGCTCTGGAATCAGATCACCTGCGAGAACGAGTCGAAATGGGCCTCGGTGGAAGGGACTCAGGGTGTCTTCAACTGGGGGTGTGACCGTGCGTTCAACTATGCCAAGCAGCACGACTTCACCTACAAGTACCACGCCCTCTTGTGGGGTGCACAGTATCCCAACTGGCTGGAGAGCCTCTCTCCGAAGGATCGGTACGCAGCCATCACCAACTGGTTTGACAAGGTAAAGGAAAAATACAACACGCTGCCCATGATCGACGTGGTCAACGAGGCAGTGGGCATGCACCAAGCGGGCAACCCCATGATGAAGGAGTCGCTGGGCGGCGGCGGCAAGACGGGCTACGACTGGCTCATCAAGGCTTTCGACATGGCTGGACAGCGTTGGCCGGATGCCATCCTCATTTACAACGACTACAACTCCATACGGTGGGATGTAGACAACTACATCACACTGGTGCAGACCCTGAGAGATGCCGGCGCACCTATTGACGCTTACGGCAATCAGTCTCACGAACTGAGCGACATCAGTACCAACGAATTGACCACTGTGCTCAAAAAACAGCAGGACGCGCTGAAAATGCCGATGTATATCACTGAGCTGGATATCGACAAGGCCAATGACAATCAGCAGAAGACACAGTACGAAAAGATCTTGCCGCTGATGTGGGAGGCACCTTATTGCGCGGGAGTCACTCTCTGGGGATATATCCACGGCAGCACATGGGTCGACAATTCCGGTCTTTACAAGAACGGGAAAGAGAGGCCGGCTATGACCTGGATCAAGGAGTATATGGCTACCGATGCCGCCAAGAACGCGGTGAGTCCCTACCCTGGCATGAAGAAAGAGGCTTCTATCTATATCCGTCCTGCTGCACTGAAAGTGGTCAGGGGCGACGTGCTGCCTATCAAGGTACATGCACGGCTGGCCACCAAGACCATCGAGAAGGTGGAACTGTACGTAGGCAACGAACTGATAGCCACAATGACCGAGGCGCCCTATGTCACGGAGTTTGCCGTGCCCTCCGACTTCTCGGCAGGCTGGAAAGAGACCAAGGCTGTGGTGACAGCCACCGACGGTTCGACCTATGAGCGTTATGGCCGCTTCAGCGTAGTGAGCGGCAGCACCAAGCGCCAGCCTTACGGCGAGGTGCCCCAACTGCCAGGTACCATCAAGATGGATGAGTATGACAAGGGTGTATCAGGAATAACGTATCACAATGCCTCACGCAACACCAGCACATCCGTGAAGACCGACCAATGGATGGACTACACCGTCGACGTCGCGGAAGACGGATACTATTCATTCGATGCCACAGTGGCCTCAGCTTCGTCCAACGGCAGATTCCACTTGGCGGAATATGGGCTCGACAGCCTCTCTTTCCTCACCGAGCTTATGGAGGTGCCCATGACTGGAGGAAACGACGAATGGAAAACGCTGCACGGAAACCTGCTGACTAAATTGACGGCGGGCCGTCATGTGCTCACCTTGCTCATCGACCAGGGCGGCTTCTACATCAAGGATATCACTCTCAATCGCTTTGAGGAAGGCGACGGATCGTGCCTGGTGAGAGCATTCGACGAAAAATATGGTGTCGGTGATAATATCACTGTTGCTGTCAAAGCTACATCGAAAACCAGCACCATCAGCCAAGTGAACTTTTATGCCGACAATCTGCTGATTGGCAGCGACACCGAATCGCCATACGAATGTGTATTCACCCCTACCGAGAAACGCACTTATGGCATCACAGCCATCTCCATCAATGCAGAAGGCAAGCAGAAAGTATCCAAGGTGCGCTATCTGGATGTCACCAGCGACACTCCATTAGCCATCCATTCTGTCGAAATCGACCAGCCTGAGACACCAGCCTACAACCTCATGGGTATGCCTGTCGGCGAGGGCTATCGTGGCATTGTCATCAAGAACGGCAAAAAATTCGTAGTCAAGTGACTATGGTAATAAACTCAGAACTTGGATTGTTCAGAAAAAGCAGGTCTCACGACCTGCTTTTTTTGCGTAGGATTCTGGCCACAATAATCTTTTCATCTACCTAATTTACCTTGTAATATTTGGCTGATTCTATAAAAATGACTACATTTGCTGACGAGAAAGAATAGTTTGTTCCTTTAGAAACCTATAACTAATAGCAATTATTTATGAACATTTTAATTTTACAGGCCTCCCCTCGCGCCAAAGGAAATACGGCATGGATGGCAGAAGAGTATAAGAAAGCTGCTGAGGCAGCAGGTCATCAGGTGACGTTGGTCAACGTGTCGAAGAAAAAGATTGCAGGCTGTCTGGCTTGCGAGTACTGCCACAACAAAGGTAATGGCAATTGCATCCAGAAGGATGACATGCAGGAGCTCTACCCTCTGATGGCCGAAGCCGAAGTACTGGTACTGGCTGCACCGATCTATTACTTTACGCTCTGCGCCCAGATTCAGGCTCCCATCCAACGTATGTACTGCGTCAACGCCCCTGCCAAGGTAAAGAAGATGGCCCTGCTTATGTCATCCTACTCTCCTGGAGTATATAATGGCGCAACGGCAGAGTATCACGATATCTGCAACTACTGGCACGCCGAGGACAGCGGCATCGTGACTGCCAAGATCGATGAACAAAAGACAGACGAGACGAAGCAAAAGATTCAGGCTATCGTGAATAATCTTTAAATCGACTTGAAGGTTTGGGGAACGCGCCAACGCGTTCCTTCCCCTAACAGGGGCGGTCAAAAGCTACTCGTCATCGTTGTTACTGATTATCAGTACAAAAAAATAGGAAACCCCTTGCAAGGTTTCCTATCTTTTGCGGAAAGTGAGGTACCCCAGGCCGTGCGTGAGAGCGTAAAAGAGGACGCACGTATCAAGGCTTTCGACCTGCGCAAAAGGATGCTCAACGACATCAAGGAATTCGCCGAGTATGAGGAAACTGAAGACTCATCGACATCCTTACTCCGGAACATGTGGAGCGTCTCTTCAACGGCACTCTGGAACTGCACGAGTTTTTGAAGTCGGTGCTTGGCATGCGTCCGGGACTGCGACGCGACCTGCGTTTCTATGTGGCCTTCGGCGAAGAGCACAAGTTCCGGGGCACGCTCTCCGGCGAGGCTGCCTACGACTGCCGTGAGCTCACCACACTCGACCCAGACGCAGAGCTCGACGGTGGCATGGACTTCGGCAACATGCTCTCGCTCATCATCGGGCACACCTCCGGCGGCGTGTGCCGGGTTCACAAGAGCATGTATGAGCTTCCGCCCAGATGGTTGTCAGACCTGGCAGGACAGTTCCGCTCCTTCTTCAGTCATCACCGCAACAAAGTGCTCAACCTATGGTATGACCGTGCCGGCAACAATTTCCAGCGTCAGGGCGAAGATTACGCCCACCGCATCAAGCTGGCCATCGAGCACGACGAGAACGGATACCGCACCGGCTGGACCGTCAACCTGATGAGCCGCAAACAAGCCACCATCCCCCAGGAGGCAGAGTATGACTTCATGCAGGAGATGATGGGAGGCAAGGTGCCCGGACTTCCCCGCCTGCTCATCGACGAGTGCAACTGTCGCGAACTGCTGTCAAGCATAGAGAAAGCCCGCGCCGACATACGCTATGTGGGGCGCTCGAAACAGGTGTTCAAGATCAAGAAGGGCGAAAAGCTGGAGCCGAGGAAGCTGCCCATGTGGTCGACCAACTTCAGCGATGCTTTCAAATACTATCTCATACGCAAGCAGTGGCGTGAGCTGGTGCGCCGCAAGCAGAGCCGCACCGCCGATGCCGCCGTCGATGTCTGGCTGCAACGCAAGGACAGCCGCACGTGAAAGGCTGGATGGGCAGAGCCTAAAATGTTAAATCTTTCATCCCCAGCGATAATAATCAAAAAATTATTCAAGTAATTTGCAAAAGATTATTATCTTTGCATTGTCAATTAGAAACATAGCCTAAATCCAGAACAACATGGCAACAAGAGAAGAATGGAACGAATACTTCAATGAGCTGAAGGAGATGCTCAGACGGATTCAGGAGTCAGATTTACCTGCAGACATCAAGGAGGAACTGACCGACAAGTATCTTGAGAAACTGAATATCGTATCAAAGTATTTCTTAGATTGACAAACAAGAGCTCCATCAGGGGCTCACAAACCCAAAAAATGACATGGAACAGACAACAGGAAGGATGACAGACAAGCATGTGAGAGCCATTCATTCAGTGAGGGAGAAAATGACCCCACAAGAGCGAGAGGCTTTCAACGAGGCGCTGATTGCTGAGGCGCGCGAGTTGCTTGACAAGGGAGACAGAATGATGGAGACAGAGATAGTGGACGTGCGTCAGAGGCTTGGTGACATCCCCCAGGCTGTCAGCATGAGTTATATTGCCTCGCATTACTTCGGCAAGTCGCGCACCTGGCTCTACCAGCGCATCAATGGAAACGTGGTGAACGGCAAGCCGGTGTTCTTCACAAAAGCAGAGCGCAGGCAGTTGCAGGAAGCGCTGCATGACATTGGAAAAAAGCTCTCTGAAGCCACCTTGGTATGATGGCAGACTGTTTCTAATTGACAATCGAAACATCGAGAGCAAGCGGTAGTCCCATCGGGTCTGCCGCTTTTTCGTGTTGTGGAGTGAGTGTATTCCTGATGTGGTCATCCCCCATCAGCAACAGCCGGCCAGACCACGGATTTACGCCACCGGGAGGGGTCATATTTCACTATGGGAGCGGCGGTAATTGCCAGACGGCTTCTGAGCGGCACGGTCTGCGCAGTGAGGCAAAAAGTGAGTTTTACGTGATTTCCAAAAAATCTGCTGATTTTCAATCTCTTAATCGAAAACAGACCAAAATTTTGGCCTGAAAAATGCAGATTTTGACGTTTTTTTGTGTCATTTTCGGGCGCTAATCACCGCTTTTTAGGTGTAAAACGGGTGGTAATTGAAAGTTTTCCCCCATTCTTAGCTATTTTAGCAACTTTAAAATTTGGAGACAGCAGTATAAAATATTATTTTTGCAGTTGCAATAACAAGATCAATGTCAGGCTTATTACGCAACATAACAGCTTTTTCCTGTACTTTCATCGTAATATCTACATTCACGATGTTTTTTTTACAAGCGTGCATTTATTTGATATCTCGCAATAGTTATAGCTATTGCGGCTTTGCTGTCACCTTTTTATTATCTGCCTAATTAGTGTTTCTCTCTTGTTTCATTCTGTACTTTCAATAGTTCTATGACTGCCTTTTGAAAATCTTCAGGGGTGTCAGTCTGCAATGAATCTAATTTCTCCTTCATAGAGTTTCTCATATCTCTGTCTGTACTTCTGTCTAAAAAATCACTGCACGATTGAATAAGACCAGGTGTCGACAGATCAAAATTGCCCCACTTCAGACCACCTCCATTAACAAGCAAAATAAAGAAGCCAACAGCAAAAAGAATGTTTTTGTTTCTTGATATAAAATGAACAAATCCAGGGGATTCCATTTGTGTTTTTATCACAACATCACTCTCACTTGCCTCCATTTCATTATCATTATAATACTGAACAGCTAACTTTAAAAACTCTAAAAGGCAAGCGTATTGGTCTACTGTCACATCTGAATTTGTGTTAACCTTGAGAATGGGCATCAACAACACTCCCACGCCAAAGATCATCGACAACCTGCAACTGCTCGTAGACAACGTGCTCGACCCGCTGCGCATGCACTGGGGCCGGCCGATGATCGTGACCAGCGGCTACAGGTCGCAAAGGCTCAACACCGTGGTGCATGGTGCCACACAGAGCCAGCACCTCACCGGCCAGGCGGCCGACATCCGCACGGTGAGTGACGACCGTGATGAGAACATGAAGCTGCTGCGTATGCTGGTGAGCCTGAAGCTGCCCTTCGACAAGCTGATAGCGGAGTATGTCGACGGGCAGGGGCGGCCCGACTGGATACACGTGTCGTTCTCACCACTCAAGAGAGGCATTAAACTCACCTGTAAGAACGGAAAGTATCTGCATGGCATAAGATGCTGAACCATAGGCGCGTGAGCGTCGCACTGTTTTTAAATGCCCCGACAGCCATCAATCTGCCTATTTATGCCTGGCAACGGTACTGAATATTCTAAAAAAATAATGCTTTTTCTTGTATTATTCAAGTTAATTGACTATCTTTGAGGTGAACATAATATCGGGAGATTATGAACACCATGATGAGCGACTTCTTAGATCACATAGCATGGACATTTCTATTCATTTGGATGGGAATATGCTTCAAAAGGATGTTTTTAGATAAAGAGCCATATCGGAAAAAAACATTCAAGCAAGCCTGGAGAGATGACTCTAAAAAGACCAAGCCATACATTCTGCCATCCGTGCTGCTTGCTGTAGGTCTCAATGTACCTTTCATCGATCCTGCATTCACGTTCTGTGATGGATGGCTTATGCTTGCGTACACTTTTGTCATTTATTTCCTGTACTTGGCCTTTGCCACTGAGACGCGTCCCCACAATCTACTGGAGTGGATGTACTTCACGGCACTATGCCTGATGCTCACCCCGGTACCGGTCGTTCTCGCCTGGTGGTTCTGGAGAAAAAAAATATACATTCCCATCGACTACCCCATGGATCCTTGATGTATCAACAGAAAATAAACGCCCTCCTTGAGCAGGTCGGCGTTTTTTGTACTTTCCCATCCCGTTTTTAACACTTAGGGAACCACGTCGAGCGCACTGTCATTCGACTACCTGAACAACGCGCTGGCCACTGTAGGGCCTGTAGCCAGCTTTTTCGGTTTCACCATAGCCGGACACACAGCCCTCTTCATATATAAGGCATTTATTATCAGGATTATGGTCTCCCAACTATCTCACAATCTACAAGATACGAAAAACAGGAAACCCTAACGGTTCCCTGTTCCTTTGCGGAAAGTGAGGGATTCAAACCCCCGATACCCGTAATGGGTATACCGGATTTCGAGTCCAGCGCATTCGATCACTCTGCCAACTTTCCTTTTTCGACTGCAAAAGTAATCATTTATTTTGAAAGGACAAAGGCTTTGCCCAAAAAATTACCCGAAAGAGAGTTTATTCAGCCGATTTCTCAATTGTTCGGCTTCTGAGCGACGTATAGACAGGGTGATGCTACACGTATTGTCAAACTGTTGCGATACGATACGTGGCGACATTTCCTTGACCACACGCATCACATCATTCATCATGACATACGGATAGTCATACGTAATGGTCTCCTCGATCAAAGCCGACACCACCTGACTATGGGCCAGTGCGTCGGCAGCCGCCGTGCGATAAGCCACGATCAGCCCCCCCGTACCCAGATTGACACCACCATAATAGCGCACCACCACGACAAGCACATCGGTCAGTTCCAAGCTGTTGATCTGCCCGAGTATGGGTTTTCCGGCCGTACTGCTGGGTTCGCCGTCGTCGTTGGCGCGATAGTCCAGGCGCTCAGCTCCCAGCATATAGGCATAGCATACATGCCGGGCGTCATAATACCGGCGACGGTATGTCGCTATCAGGTCTTTCACCTCTTCGACAGTAGTCACATGATGAGCAAAGGCAAGGAACTTGCTGCGTTTCTCAGTATAATATCCCTCGCCCACCCTGTCCGTGATGGTTTTAAAAAAGTCGTTGTCCTGCATAAAAAAAGCATAGAGACACCGGCGCCGGTGTCCCTATGGTCATATTATGATAATTTATGAATGACTAATCCTGAGCGCAGTTTGGGTTCAAACCATGTAGCTTTAGGAGGCATGATCTTACCACTATCCGCTATGTCCATGATCTGCTGCATCGACACAGGGTAGAGGGCGAGCGCCATACGCATCTCACCGCTGTCCACGCGCCGGCGCAACTCCTCCAATCCGCGCAGGCCACCGACGAAATCTATTCTCTTACTGCTTCTGAGATCCTTGATATCCAGTATTTTGTCAAGTATCAGGCGACTGGAGATATCCACGTCGAGCACCCCGATCGGATCGTTGTCGTCGAAAGTGCCGGGCCGGGCCGTAAGACAATACCAATGGCCGTCGAGATAGAGAGAGAATTCGTGCAAGCGCTGCGGCTTATAAATGTCGGTACCCATATCCCGCACTTCGAAGTCTTGACTCAAAGCCTCGACAAACTGTTCAGACGTCAGGCCGTTGAGGTCTTTGACCACTCTGTTGTAATCAAGGATAGTCAACTGTGAAGCCTGGAAGCAGACTGCCATGAAATAATTGTACTCCTCGTCGCCTTTATGATCAGGATTCTGCTTTTGCTTCTCAGCGCCCACGAGAGCGGCTGCAGCTGAACGATGGTGACCGTCGGCGATATACAGGCTCGGCATGGCGGCGAACTCACGTGTGATGGTATCCATATCCTCCTGACTGGAAATCACCCAGAACTGGTGACGGAAACCGTCTACAGGAGCGATGAAGTCGTATTCGGGTGCGGTAGAAGCATATCTGAGGATGAGCTGATCGAGCACCTGATTGTCGGGATAGGCGAAGAACACAGGTTCGATGTTGGCATTGTTGACACGTACATGCTTCATGCGGTCCTCTTCCTTGTCACGACGCGTGAGTTCATGTTTTTTGATGACACCGTTCATGTAGTCATCGACATAAGCGCACACCACCAGGCCATACTGAGTCTTGCCATTCATGGTCTGGGCATAGATATAATAATGCTCATCGGCATCCTGCAAGAGCCAGCCTTTGTCCTGGAACTTCTGGAAGTTCTGTGCTGCCCTCTCATACACTTTAGGGTCGTACTCGCTGGTGCCTGGAGCGAAATCGATTTCGGGTTTGATAATATGATAGAGGCTCATCTCATTATCCCCTGCCTCGGCGCGGGCCTCCTCTGAGTCGAGCACGTCGTAGGGTCTTGACTCCACCTGCTCCACATATTGACGGGGCGGGCGGATTCCTCTAAAAGGTTTGATTGTTGCCATAGTTTTTTAAGTTAACAAGTTGACGAGTTGACAAGTTGACAAGTTGATAGTTGACGAGTTGACAAGTTGATAGTTGACGAGTTGACAAGTTGATAGTTGACGAGTTGACAAGTTGATAGTTGACGAGTTGATAGCTGACGAGTTGAAATCCGTTGCCATCAAATGATGGCAACGGAAAGTCCTGTTATTTATTCACCTGGAATTTGGTGCATCCGTCTGCGAAGAAAGCATTGATCTGCTTGGCGGCAGCGATGCCGGCATTGATATTGGCTTCTGCGGTCTGTGCTCCCATCTTCTTAGGTGTGCTGAAATAGCGTCCCTCAAACTTGGCAAACTCTGCATCGGCGTCGGGCTTGATATCCGTTACGAATTTCAGGTCTTGTCTTTCCTCCATGAGTTTGAGCAGCTGAGCCTCGTCAACGACCTCCTTGCGGGCGGTGTTGACCAGAATACCCCCCTTCGGCAGTTGATTGACCACTGCATAGTTGATGCTCTGTTTGGTTTCGGGGGTGGCTGGAATATGCAGGCTCACGACATCGCAAGTCTGGAAGAGTTCATCCTGGCTGGCCACGGCATGTACGCCGGCCTCTTCGATGACACTGGCCGGGCAATAGGCATCATAGGCATAGATGTCCATGCCGAAGCCTTTGGCGATACGCGCCACGTTGCGTCCCACATTGCCGAAGGCGAGCAGTCCCAGGCGTTTGCCCTTGAGCTCTGTACCGGCCTTACCGTTATAGAAGTTGCGTACTGCGAAGACGAGAAGTCCGAAAACCAGTTCGGCCACTGCATTGGCGTTCTGTCCCGGAGTATTCTCCACCACCACATTTTTCTCTTTGGCATAAGCCGTGTCGATGGAATCGTAGCCTGCACCTGCGCGCACCACGATTTTCAGATTGGCAGCAGCGTCGAGCACTTCTGGTGTGATTTTGTCAGAGCGCACGATCATGGCGTCAGCGTCCTTGACGGCCTCCAGGAGCTGAGCTTTGTCGGTATATTTCTCCAGCAGCACCAGCTCATGGCCGGCGGCCTCGGTTTCTTTTCTGATGCCCTCGATGGCAACGGGTGCAAAGGGCTTTTCTGTTGCGACTAATACTTTCATGTCAAATTAGTTTTTGGCCTCAAATTCTTTCATACATTTCACGAGAGCTTCTACGCCTTCTATGGTCTGGGCGTTGTAGCAGCTGGCACGGAATCCGCCCACCGAGCGGTGTCCCTTGATGCCCACCATACCCTGAGCGGTGGCGAAGTCGAAGAACGGTTTCTCCAGCTCCTTGTACTCGTCGTTCATGACGAAGCAGATATTCATGAGCGAGCGGTCCTCCTCTGCTACAGTGCCGCGGAAGAGACGGTTTCGGTCGATCTCGCTATACAGGATTTCTGCACGCTGCTTAGCCAGGCGATCCATAGCCTCCAGACCGCCCTGTGCCTTGAGCCAGCGGAGGGTCTCGAGTGCACTGTAGATAGGCACCACAGGAGGAGTATTGAACATGGAGCCTTTCTCCACGTGAGTGCGATAGTCGAGCATGGTTGGAATAGGCCGCGGAGCCTTGCCCAGTGTGTCGTCTTTCACAATGACGAGGGTGACACCTGCCATGGCGAGGTTTTTCTGTGCGCCGCCATAGATGCAGTCATACTTAGACACGTCGACGGGACGGCTGAAGATGTCAGACGACATATCAGCAATCAGGCGCACATTGACATCGAGGTCTTTGCGGATCTCCGTACCGTAGATGGTATTGTTGGTAGTGATGTGCAGATAGTCGACATCGTCGGGACATGTCCATCCTTTCGGAATGAATGTATAGTTGGCATCAGCAGAAGAAGCCACCTCTACCACTTCGCCAAAGAGTTTGGCTTCCTTCATGGCTTTCTTGGCCCATGTGCCTGTGTTGAGATAAGCAGCTTTCTTGATCAGGAAGTTGTAAGGGATCATACAGAACTCCAGAGATGCACCACCACCGAGGAAAATGACGGAATAGCCCTCAGGAATCTGTAGCAACTCCTTGACCAGAGCTACAGCCTCATCGACGACAGGCTGGAAGTCTTTGGCCCGATGGCTGATCTCGGCCAGGGAGAGTCCGCTGCCATTGAAGTCTAAGATTTGCTTTGCGGTGTTCTCAATCACCTCACGGGGGAGGATAGACGGACCTGCATTAAAATTGTACTTCTTCATTTGATTTAAAAATTTAAAGTTTATAAAAGGTCATAATGAACTATCATTACGACTGCGAAATTAATCTATTCTTTTGAAAATTGCAAATATCGAACAATGTTTTTTGTTAAAAAATCGCCCATCTGCTTACATTTTGTCATCTCAGAGCTATTTGACGGGTTCAACAATAGTGCGTAGACCTTTGATTTTCTCGTCCTTCACCCTGGTGAGCACCTGTCGCATCCGATTGTAGGCCACTGCGGCATAAGCGTATCTGTCCATTACGTCGATGCGCCCTATCTCGTCTTTCTCCAATCCGCCCTTTTTGCAGAGGAATCCCACGATATCACCTTTGCTGATTTTGTCTTTTTTCCCTTTGCCTATATAGATAGTGGCCATTCTTGGCCTTGAGGGCAGGGGCAAGTCTTGCGGTATGACATGCGGCTCGGTTTCTGCCGTCACATAGCCGGGCAGATACTCCTCCGGCCCCAGGATGAAGAACGACTTTCCAGAAGCCTGCCAACGGGCAGTGCGCCCGACGCGATGGATATATTCCTCCTCACCCAGAGGCAAGTGATAATGTATGATATTGTCTACGTCGGGGATATCCAGTCCCCTTGATGCCAGGTCGGTGGCAACAAAGACATTGGCCGAGCCGTTGCTGAACTTATACAGTGCGTCCTCCCTTTGTTTTTGGTCGAGACCGCCATGGAAAGCGCTGGTGTAAAAGCCCTGTTCCCGCAGATACTCATCGGTCCGCTCCACGCTGTCACGGAAGTTGAGGAATACGATGCTGCTCTGCTGCCCGACCTCTCTCAGCAGTTTGGAGAGTGTTTCGAGCTTGTCTTTTTCCGGACTTTTGACGATGTAGACACGCACTCGGTCGGGCACCTGTTCGTCCTTGTCGAGATAGTCCACCTTGACGCTTCTCCCCATATTGACAAAATGAGGTATCGACTCAGCGTCTGTAGCAGACAGAAGCACGCGCCTGCGTACATGGTCCAGCCGGCTGACGGCAGCCCTCATCTCATCCTGGAATCCCATGGCAAGACACTTGTCGAACTCGTCGATCACGAGACAGACGACCTGTTCCGTGAGCAGGTTGCCCTTGTCTATATGATCATTGAGCCGTCCCGGTGTGGCGAAGACCACCTGTGGTCTCACCTGTCGCATCATCCTGTGCTCCTCCATCGCCGGTCTCCCGCCATAGAGACACATCGCGCGCACTCCGCACCCCATATCCTTGACGACCGTGGCCGACTGCAAAGCCAGCTCACGGCCTGGTACGATGACCACCATCTGCACATCGTCACGTGTGGTGTCGATGCGCTGCAGCAAAGGCAGCAGATAGGCCAGAGTCTTCCCACTGCCGGTGGGCGACAAGACAACCACATCCTTGTCGGTATGGGACACTGCGTGGTCCACATCCAGCTGCATCTGGTTGAGGGCTTCTATTTTCAGTTTCGACAATATATCTTGTATATTCATTTTCGCTGTCCTATATTCAATGTCCGGTATTCGAAGTTGACGTTCAGGATTGCTATTTGCTCCTCAGTTTGTCGATTTCATCAAACTCTTTCCCCATATTGAGATTGAGATAGATGGTATATAAAGCCGGGAGCCATTTAGCGCGTTGCTCAGGTGCCATGGCCCTGTATTTCTCCATATAGGGTCTTGCCTTCTCATACATCTCATTGGCGGCTTTCCGGCGTTTCCTCCCGCGCGGGGTGGCTTTCTCCAGTTTTAAAGCCTGGTTGTAGTAAGCGAGTCCCATATTGCAATTGGCCTCAGGCAGACTGTCGTTGATCTGCAGTAGTTTTCTCGTCACCTCGACGCACTGCTCATACTGTCCTGAATTGAGCAGTGCTGAACTTTTTGCGAAGAGGTAGAGTTGACTGACACTGTCGTGCTCCAGAGCTTTGTCGATGACCATCATGGCCGTGTCAACCTCTCCTCTTCCATTATAATAGTCGATAAGTCTTGGGAAGAAAAAGGCATGGGTCGGGTTGTTGCGGAACCCTCTCTTCAACTCGCTGACATATCGTAGGGTGTCTTTTTGTGCCAGGCTGGTCTCAGCGACATACTGTATGATATTGTCGAGCCTGGAAGAGTCTTTCTCGGCCAGATCCTGATATTTGGACACCTTTCCGGCATCCTTGAGCCGATAAGCTGCGTAGAGCGCATAGAAGGCGGCCGATGGTATCACGGTATCATTCTTCAGGTAATTGTACTTTTCGAAGAGAGGCTGTCGTGCACAATCGATATAAGCATCGAAAAAGGTAAACGCTTCCTGGAAGTTGACTTTGTGCAGATGGTATGTCCCCGCGTTGTATAGATTTGGACGGAACGTATTGAGAAACTCCGCATGTCGTTCTCTGTATTTCGGCATCACCACCCCCTTTTTATTGGGCATGGCATCGAGGCTGTCGAAAGCCTCGAGTATGGTAAACATTTTCCGGGCCGTCGTGAAAAGAGAAGCGGTATCGTATTTCTGCTTGAGATACAGTTTCTCATTTCCCTGTTCATATTGTTTCTTCACGGCTTCAAACCATGTCAGCCAGATCTTTTCGTTCGTCCTGTTGGCGGAGTCTTTGAGCAAGTCGCTCATCATCTTTTCAGCCTTGGCCAGTTCTTTCCCGCTTTTGACATAAGTACGTGCCTGACTGATCGCCTTCTTCTGCGCAAAAGCCAGATGATGAAAGCAAATCAGGGCAGCAAGTATCAAAAACAATCTTTTCATCCTTTAAAAAGAGGGGGAGAGCACTTCCCTCCCCCGTTTTGAGTCGATTTTATTTCTGTGTGTCGGCCTCGGCAGCCTTCGTGCGTGCGTCTTCAGCACCATAGAGCTGGTAGCAGCATCTGTAGAGCGGATATGCCCAGTTGGCTCTTTCCTTTGCAGGGTCAAGGCTCTTTGCTTTCTGGAGATGGGTCATAGCCTCTTCGAAGATGGGCTTGATCTGGTCCATGGCCTCTTTTGGCACGCGTCCAGTCTTACCGGCGGCACGGTTTTCAGCCTCAGCTCCACGGTCGAGCAGACATGCTCCGAGATATGTGAGGATCTGAGCGTTGTCGGGCTGCTGTACGAGCGCTTTCTTGAAGCAGTTGACAGCTTCGTCGAGTTTCTGTGCGATCATGGCGTTCTGTCCCCTGATGGCCCATACGGTGAAGTTGTCGGGGTCTGTAGCCAGTTTCTTATCAAAGAGTGCGTTCATCTCTGTATCCATTTTCAGGCCGGAGTACATATTGACCAGTGTGCCGAAGACCACCTCGTTCTTGGGGTCGGCAGCATAGTCAGCCTCAAGAGTCTTGACATAAGCGACAGAGTCCTCACGTGTCTTCAGTCCCTCCTGGATGGCAGCCAGTTTGAGGTTGTTGGCATCGGTAGCAAACTTCTCCTCCTTGGCAGCGATGTCAGCATATTTTGACACGTTCTTCATGTCTTTGTTCTGATAAGCGAAGAGAGCTGCGTAATAGGCGATCTGTGTGAGGTTTTCATCCGGAGTCTTGGCTGCGGCCTCAGCGAAGAGAGGAGCGTCATGTGTATCCACATATTGTGCGAGATACTGATAAGCCTTCTTCATGTCACCTTTGTCCTGATAGGTGATACCACCATTGATGAGATTGCCACGCAGTGGGTAGAGGCGGTCGCGGTTGGCATCATGAAATTTTGGCTTCACTTTGCCTTTCTCGTTGGGCATCTGGTCATATTTCTCACACTCCTCAGCAGCGGCGTAAGCCTGTCCGAGAGCGGTATAGAAGCCGATGGTGTCGTAAGCCTCCACTTTGCCCTGCTTCATCTGCTCAGCCACCTGATTGGCGTTCATCACAGCCTGCACCTCAGTCACCTTTGCCATGGCCAGGTCGACGAGTTTGTTATAAGCGCGTGCTTTCTCAGCCGCGTTGGTCAGTTGTCCGAGACTCGACTTGACAAGACTCTCAGCCTCGGCATAAGTCTTGGCTTTCAAGATTGACTTGAGGGCGTCGGAGTCGCCCGCAAAGGCTGTTGAGGCAGCTGCTGCCATCAAAGCCATGATCATCATTTTTTTCATAATCATTAATATTAAAAAGGTTTATATTACTTCGATTTGGTTCTGGACTAATCGTTTAATATCATTAAATAATTGGTTTAATCCAATGTAGTATCATTCTCTCCCTCAGTAGTTTCACCATCAAGAACATCGCCATCCACGATTTCATCATCCACGATTTCATCATCGACTGCATCTTCATCGGCAGGCTCATTGTTGTATTCAGCCGTGGCATCGCTCTTGAAGTTGTCGGTTTTCTGAGTCCATTCTGCCCTGCTCATCTGCTCGACAGTGGCCTCGAGGTCGGCTCCCATCACCTTGCAGACGCTGGCAATCACATCATTTTTCTTGGTGAGGTTGATCAGTCTGACGCCCTGTGTGGCCCTTCCCATGATGCGACACTCAGCCACCGCGAGCCGGATGGTGATGCCGCTCTTGTTGATGATCATCAGGTCGTTTTCATCGGTCACGTTCTTGATAGATACGAGTCGTCCTGTCTTTTCTGTGATATTCAGTGTCTTCACACCTTTTACGCCACGCGAGGTCTTTCGGTAGTCCTCCACCTGCGAACGCTTACCATATCCGTTCTCACTGACCACCATGATCGACTCTTTCTCTGCGTGGTTGACCACGATCATGCCTACCACTTCATCATCGCCCTCGTCGAGTTTCATGCCTCTCACACCGGTGGCGATTCTTCCCATCTCTCTCACGGCACTCTCCTCGAATCTTACGGCACGTCCGTTTCTGTTGGCCAGCACCAGTTCGTTGTGCCCGTTGGTCAGTCTCACGTCTACCACCTCGTCTCCCTCGAGTATATTGATGGCATTGACGCCGTTTGCCCTTGGCCGGCTATATGCCTTGAGACAGGTTTTCTTTACGATACCATGCTTGGTGGCGAATACGACATAGTGAGAGTTGAGGAAGTTTTCGTCATCCAGTCCTCTGAGTCTGAGGAATGCGTTGACAGAGTCGTCCGACTCGATGTTGAGCAGGTTCTGTATGGCCCTGCCTTTGGAGTCTTTCCCTCCCTCTGGTATTTCGTAGCATTTGAGCCAGTAGCATCTTCCTTTTCGTGTGAAGAAGAGCATGGTATTGTGCATGGTGGCAGGATAAATAAACTCCGTGAAATCCTGTTCACGTGTCCTTGCCCCCTTGCTGCCGACTCCGCCTCTTGCCTGTCCGCGGAATTCGCTTAGCGGTGTGCGCTTGATATACCCCAGATGGCTGACGGTGATGACGACAGGATCGTTGGGATAGAAGTCTTCGGGGTTGAACTCC
The DNA here is from genome assembly GCA_946402905.1 of uncultured Prevotellaceae bacterium. Lineage (GTDB taxonomy): Bacteria > Bacteroidota > Bacteroidia > Bacteroidales > Bacteroidaceae > Prevotella. Next base: position 41,996 of record CAMIYC010000017.1, read on the forward strand.
TCAGATGAGAACTTGATTTCGGTACGGCGCTCGTCGCCATACTTTTCTTTCACTTCCTGCAGTTCGTCTTTCATCACTTTCTTACAGAGCTCAGGATCGTCGAGTATCTGCTGCAGGTAGGCGATGAGTTTTTCCAGTTCCTCGTATTCAGCATGCAGTTGCTCCATACGCAATCCTGTGAGCTGCGAGAGTCTCATGTCTACGATGGCTTTCGACTGTAGTTCGTCAAGCTCAAATCTTTGTTCGAGGTTTCGCTGTGCATCGACAGGTGTCTTCGATGCCCTGATGATGTGCACCACCTCGTCGATATTGTCGCATGCGATGATCAGTCCTTCGAGGATGTGTGCCCTCTCCTGAGCTTTTCTCAACTCGAATTTGGTGCGTCTGATGGTCACGTCGTGCCTGTGGTCTACGAAGTAGCCCACACATTGTTTCAATGTGAGGAGCCGTGGTCTTCCTTTAACCAACGCGATACAATTAACTGAGAAAGAGCTCTGTAGGGCAGTCATCTTAAACAGTTTGTTGAGTATCACATTAGCGTTTGCGTCTTTTTTCACGTCTACGACAATACGCATGCCCTGACGTCCCGACTCATCGTTGACATTCGAGATGCCTTCTATTTTGCCTTCTTTCACGAGGTCGGCTATATACTCGATGAGCTGAGCCTTATTGACACCATAGGGTATTTCCGTCACGACGATTTTGTCATGGTTTTCGTCGCTTTCTATTTCAGCTTTTGCCCTGATGACGATGCGTCCCCTTCCCGTCTCATAGGCATCTTTTACGCCTTGGATTCCATAGATGAATGCTCCGGTCGGGAAATCCGGGGCTTTGATATACTGCATCAGTCCGTCAGTGTCGATGTCAGGGTTGTCGATATATGCACAACATCCGTCTATGACCTCTCCGAGGTTGTGTGTAGGTATATTGGTGGCCATTCCCACTGCGATACCGTTTCCTCCGTTGACGAGCAGATTGGGCACTTTTGTGGGCATGACAGAAGGCTCTGTGAGTGAGTCGTCGAAGTTGTTGACCATATCCACGGTGTCTTTCTCCAGGTCGTCCATGATGTGCTCGCCCATTTTGGAGAGTCTGCACTCAGTATATCGCATGGCAGCGGGAGAGTCACCATCTACGCTTCCGAAATTTCCCTGTCCGTCGACCAGGGTATATCTCATGTTCCAGTTTTGCGCCATTCTCACCAGGGCCCCGTACACCGAGCTGTCTCCATGAGGATGGTACTTTCCGAGGACCTCACCTACGACACGTGCACATTTTTTGTACGGTTTGTCGCTGGTGTTTCCTATTCCCATCATTCCATAAAGTATCCTGCGGTGCACAGGTTTAAATCCATCTCTCACATCCGGCAGGGCACGAGCCACGATAACCGACATGGAATAGTCGATATACGAAGACTTCATCTCCTCCTCGATGTTGATTTTGATGATTCTGTCTTGGTCAAAAGTCTGATTCTCGTCCATTTCTTATTGTCAAGTTTAATGTTGTTTTCTCCGATGGCAGATAGCCTTCGCTTTTTGCGGACCATTTTATCGGTTTGCGATATGCGATGCCACCTGCGTTTTTTCAACAGAAATCGCTTCTAAGGGCATTTAAACGCGTTCTGAGCGATTTTGCGCAAATTTCAAGGTGTAAAATTACTACTATTTGACGATACGCGAAAATAAAAGCTTCAAAAACTAAGAAAAATTAAGTATTATTAGGGTTTTGAGGTGGGAGGTGATTAGGTGGGAGGTGATTAGGTGGAAGGTGGTTAGGTGGAAGGTGATTAGGTGGAGTGCTTGTCGAATTGATAATGAGTGCCATCATGAGAGATAGCCTTTTCTATGGAGGGCACAGCTATGAAAAAAGGCAGATATACTATCTGCCTTTTGGGGTTGGTGTGGGTATGTGACGTTTACAGATTGTTGTCGACGCTCATCTATGGTGGGCAGCTTTTCTCATGGCCTGTCGGTGGAATTTCTCTTCAGCCCTGATGACATTGTAGAGTTTCTCAGCAGAAATGATTTTCAGGGCCTTGTTGTGATAGTTAGACTGTATCTGCTTGATTTCCAGTTCATACCTATCCATGTCCGAGATGGCCTTTTTGTATTCTTTCTCGCCCGATGGTTTAGAGAACTTCGTAGTCCTTATTTTATTGTAGAGCACTCTCTGTTTTTCTCCCATCTCATGATATATCGGGAAGAAAGCCGCGGCTTCACCGGCAGAGAGCCCGGCCTCATTGGTGATAAATTTTTCGAGGTCGGCTTTGAATTTGGCGGGGTTGAATTGAGGTTTCCCCTGAGCCATGCCGTATGCGGCGCACATCAGCATGGCGATGATCATCATACATTTAGTTTTCATCATATCATTCTCCTGATAAATAAGCGTAAAGGTCGTGATTATCGCACATAATATAGTCGGCCACCTGGTCGATGGCTTCAGCCGACTGCCCATTGGTCTGTTTTTCAGCTACGGCAGCAGTCTGTTGCCGTGGCTCGTAAGTTTCATTTTTCTGGAAGAGGCTGTATGTTCCTATTCCTATTACGACAAGCGCCACAGCTGCTGCAGCCCTGAAGCTATAGCGTCTCCACATATTCACGCTGACAGCTTTTTCCGAAGCGCTTTCCTCAGGTATTTTTTCCATGATTCTTTCAGTGAGGGTGTCAAAATAGCCATCCGGCACTTTAAAGGAGTCTTGGAATGGTGGCAATTTATAATCTTCGTTAGGCATGTTGTTTGTTTTTTATATTTGACGTATAAACATAAGAAAAGTTTAATCCTGAGTAAAAAAAAACACAAGATTATTCTCTCAGTTTAACATACGTGGCTACTTTTTGCGCTGCGATGTGATAGGATGCCTTCAATGCTCCCTCTGAAGTCTTCAGCATCTGGCTCATCTCGCTGTATTTCATATTGTCGAAATATCTCAGGCTGAAGACCATCCGCTGCACATCGGGTAGCGACGCCACCGCCTCGTGGAGCAGTGCCATGGTTTTGTCTCCGTCGAAATAAGTGTCGGCCTGGAGCATATTAGCCACACCTATGTTTCCGTCTGCAATCGTGTTTTTCTTGTTTTTCTGTTTTCTGAGGAAATCAAGCGACTCATTCACAGCGATGCTATAGAGCCATGTTGATATTTTGGATAGGTTTCTGAAGTCAGACAAGTTGACCCATGCTTTGACAAATGTGTTCTGCAGTACGTCGTCGGCATCTTCGTGTACGAGCACGAAGCGTCGTATTTTCCAGTATAGCTGTGGACCATAGTGTCGCACCACAGCCTCGAAAGCTTTTCTCCGTGTCTGTGGGTCGGCGAGTTGCTCCACTATTAATTTTTCGTCATACTGCATGACCACTGCTGCTATTTTAAGATTGTAAAAAAAATAGCATCGTCTCCTTTTCTTGTAGCTAACAAAAGGAAACTATGCTATTGAATATTGCCAGCTTGAAAGAATCTACTTAATGGATATCTTCCTTACGAATTTGCCCACTTTCACCATGTAGCATCCTTTGGGCAGATTGAGCTCTATACGCTTGTCCTGCCCTTCTATCTTGATACTCATCACCCTTACGCCAGCCACATTATAGATATGCAGCACCTGCCCGTTGGCCCCAGTGATGTGTAGCACCGACTCTGAAACAGATACCGCAATGGCCTGAAAATCATTGTCTATAATCTCTATAGACTGACTTGCCTGAGCCACCTGAGGCATTCCGAGCATCAGGGTCATACTGAATATTATGGTCAACAATCTTTTCATCATATTCGAATATACATTTGTTTGTCATGCAAAAATATGAAAAAATATCGAGTTGGCAACTTTAATATTGCATTCTTATTGTACAATTAACATGATTTAACACGAAAATTGATATTTATTACCAATAGCGCCAATCTGGATTGGATAAAAAAACAAAGGGCAAGCAAGTGCTCATGACCCTTTATTACAATGTGTATAGGCTGCGATGGCATCGCAGCATACGGAACGAGGGGGATGAGCACCGCTTCAGATGGCATCGCAGCATACGGAACGAGGGGGGCGTCCTTCTCAGATGACATCAACGACCATGCCCTCGTCGGAAAGTGACGTATTGGGAAAGATTTGTGTGGCCTCCTCGAGCAGCACATCCTCGTTATTATACCTGGCGCTATAATGCCCGAGCAGGAGATGGCCAGCCTGCGCATCCCGTGCCACCATAGCAGCCTGCGCCGCCGTGGAGTGGTGATATTTTTCTGCGTTCTTTATTTTTTCCTCACAATAGGTGCTTTCATGATAGAGCAGATTGACGCCCTGTATCTGTCGGTGCAGCCCAGGCAGGTATTTGGTGTCGGAGCAGTAGGCATAGCTTCTCACGGGATCGGGCGGTGTGACGAGTCTCGCATTGGGTATGGTTTCGCCTTCTTCCGTCACCCAGTCAGCACCGTTCTTGATGTTCATGATCTGACTCACGGGGATATGGAGGAAATCGATCATATCTCTTCTGATATGTGGCAATGTAGGCTTCTCTGTGATGAGAAACCCCGCGCACGGCGTGCGGTGATCCAGAGGTATGGTCTTGACGGTGAAGCTTCTGTCCTCGTAGATGACTTGAGCGGCGGTGGTGTCGACCGGATGAAACACCACCTCGTACTCCAATCCGTAGCAAAACATACTTATCTGCGCTTTGAGCATGGGCTCAAAATCCGCCGGTGCGTAGACATGCAACGGAGCAGTGCGCCCCAGCATCCCCATTGAACTGATCATTCCGATCAATCCGAAGCAGTGGTCTCCATGGAGGTGCGAGATGAAGACCTGGTGTATTTTTGTATGGTTGATGTGGTATCGCAGCAGCTGCACCTGTGTGCCCTCGGCACAGTCTATCATGAGCAGTTTTCCTCTGATTTCCACGACCTGTGCCGATGCGCTATGCCTGAGTGTGGGTTTTGCGCTTCCACATCCGAGGATATGTACTCTGAAAGGCTCCATACAGTTCAATTCTGTCTTTTGAACTCAAATATCCCGTTTTGATTTTCCAGATACATCGAGTCGGGTCCGAGTGTGAGCACTTCGAAGGTATCAGGCGCGAGGATCAGTTTGCCATTGTGTATTTTCCAGGAAGTATAGGGTCTCGACTCCGCGGAGACATGCGACTCCACTACCCCACCGTCCTTGATTTCAAAATTTTTGTCCAGGCTGGTCCACCGTCCGAGCAACGTAGTGAGGTTGAGCACTTTCCTGGCCACATCCTCTCCGTCCACCTGGTATGCGATGACGGCCAGTTTGTCACCGTCGAGCAGTCCTCCCAGCACAGCCGATGGCGGCACATCAGCGTCGGCCCCTTCTTCCATGGCGTTGTAGTCACCCTGGTCGAGCAGATAGGCGATGGTATCGCCGCTGTTGGTGACGAGCGAGAAAGAGTTCATCGCCGCATCATAGCAGTTGCCATATACAGTAGAGTCGGTCTCCTCTACCACCTGTTCGTCGAGCTGCAGCTTTGCCACGTTCGACTTTTTCTCCTCCTTACATCCTGCGACCAGCACAAGTGTTGCGGCAAAAAGCAGTAAGTATTTCAGATGTCTCATTTTATTATTTATTGAAAGTCGATAACAACATTGTCAATTATTCTCCAGTTTCTTGGCCTCGTTCCACAGTTGGTCCATCTCTGCGAGGGTCATCTCTGTGAGCGGTTTTCCAGCCCTGATAGAGTGCTGCTCGATATAGTTGAAGCGTCGTATGAACTTCTGGTTGGTGTGTTCGAGTGCGTTATCTGGATTGAGATGGTAAAGCCTTGCTGCGTTGATGACACTGAAGAGGAAGTCGCCGAGCTCTTCTGTCGACTTTTGTTTGTCATCATGCTTCAGTTCAGCCTCCAGTTCGTCGAGTTCCTCCCTCACTTTGTCCCACACGTCCTCTCTCTGCTGCCAGTCGAAGCCCACATTGCGTGCTTTGTCCTGTATGCGATAAGCCTTGATGAGACTGGGCAGTGCGTCGGGCACACCAGAGAGCACGGTCTTGTTGCCGTCTTTCTCCTTGAGTTTGATTTGCTCCCAGTTTTCAAGCACTTGTTCTGCGGTCTCGGCTTTCTCCTTCCCATAGACATGCGGGTGTCGGAATATCAGTTTGTCAGCTTGCTTGTTGCAAACATCAGCAATGTCGAAAGCCTCTTTTTCCTGTCCGATAAGGGCATAAAAACATACGTGCATGAGTACGTCTCCCAGTTCCTTGCAGATATTCTTATCATCCTGCTTCATGAGGGCGTCGCAGAGTTCAAACGTCTCCTCTATGGTATTGGGGCGCAGGCTCTCGTTTGTTTGTTTCCGGTCCCAGGGACATTCTTTGCGCAGTCTGTCGAGCACGTCGAGCAGCCTGCCGAAAGCTTCTATTTTTTCTTGTTTTATGTGCATTTATTTTTTTGAGTGCAAATATAATCAATAATCTTCTAAAGGCATCGCATTTTCCAGTGATTTAACATCATTTTTTGGGAAAAGCGCCAAGACTCGCGGCAGTCTTTGCCCCACAATGTGCCAAAGAAAATGAAAAACTTAGCCCGACAGAGAGATAAGTTGGATTTTTTATGTAATTTTGCACCCAAAAATTATAAAAGAGGTAACAAGATACATCAAAACATGGAATTAGCGAGCAAATACACTCCTCAGGATGTGGAGTCGAAATGGTATCAGTATTGGCTTGACAACAAGCTTTTCAGTTCTCAACCCGACGGCCGTGAGCCTTACACCATCGTCATCCCTCCCCCCAATGTGACGGGCGTGCTCCACATGGGCCACATGCTCAACAACACGATTCAGGACATTCTCGTGCGTCGTGCCCGCATGGAGGGCAAGAACGCGTGCTGGGTGCCAGGCACCGACCATGCCTCCATCGCCACCGAAGCCAAAGTGGTGAAGAAATTATCCACTGAGGGTATCAAGAAGAGCGATCTGACACGTGAGGAGTTTCTGAAACACGCCTGGGACTGGACCCACGAGCACGGCGGCATCATCCTGAAGCAGTTGCGCCGTCTTGGTGCCAGTTGCGACTGGGACCGTACCGCCTTTACTATGGACGAGACGCGCAGCAAGAGTGTCATCAAGGTATTTGTAGACCTCTACAACAAGGGTCTGATCTACCGTGGTCTCCGCATGGTGAACTGGGATCCGAAGGCGCTCACCGCCCTTTCCACCGAGGAGGTCGTATATAAGGAAGAGCAGAGTCATCTTTTCCACCTGAAGTATTACCTGTCCGACCAGACTCCACTCAGCAACGAAGACGAACTACTCGCCCAGGGCAATATCATCCATAAAGACTCCAAGGGCTACTATGCCGTGGTGGCCACCACCCGCCCGGAGACCATCATGGGCGACACTGCGATGTGCGTGAACCCCAAGGATCCGAAGAACCAGTGGTTGCGAGGCAAGAAAGTGATTGTGCCTCTGGTGGGTCGTGTGATTCCAGTTATTGAAGACCGCTATGTGGACATCGAGTTTGGTACGGGCTGTCTGAAAGTGACCCCAGCCCACGACACCAACGACTATATGCTGGGCAAGACCCACTCGCTGGAGACGATCGACATTTTCAATGCCGACGGCACTATCTCAGAGCAGTCGCCCCTCTATGTGGGCATGGACCGTTTCGACTGTCGCAAGCAGATAGTCAAAGACCTGAGTGCTGCCGGTCTGATGGAGCGCATCGAAGACTACACCAACAAGGTGGGCTACTCCGAGCGCAATCCCGACACTGCCATCGAGCCCCGTCTGTCGCTGCAATGGTTCCTTCGCATGCAGCACTTCGCCGACATCGCCCTTCCCCCTGTGATGAACGGCGAGATGCAGTTCTATCCCTCGAAATACAAGAACACCTATAAGAACTGGCTGGAGAACATCCAGGACTGGTGTATCTCCCGCCAGCTGTGGTGGGGTCATCGCATCCCCGCCTACTACTACGACAGCGACGATCACTTTGTCGTGGCCGAGACGGCTGACCAAGCCCTCGAGCTGGCCCGTAAGGCATCGGGCAATGCCGAGCTGCAGCTCAGCGACCTGCGTCAGGACGAGGATGCGCTCGACACCTGGTTCTCCTCGTGGTTATGGCCCATCTCCCTTTTCGACGGCATCAACAACCCCGGCAATGAGGAGATCAACTACTACTACCCCACGAGCGACCTGGTGACAGCCCCCGACATCATCTTCTTCTGGGTGGCCCGCATGATCATGGCCGGTGAGGAATACATGGGCAAGTTCCCCTTCAAGAATGTCTATTTCACCGGTATCGTGCGCGACAAGCTCGGGCGCAAGATGTCGAAGAGCCTTGGCAACTCTCCCGATCCCATCATGCTGATCGACAAATACGGTGCCGACGGCGTGCGTATGGGTATGATGCTCTCGGCTCCCGCCGGCAATGACATACTCTTCGACGAGACGCTCTGCGAGCAGGGCCGCAACTTCAACAACAAGATATGGAATGCCTTCCGCCTGGTGAAAGGCTGGGAGGTGGCCGACATCGACCAGCCCTCAGGCAGCAAGACCGCCACGGAGTGGTTTGACGCCAAGATCCGCCAGACCAACGCCGAGATCGACGACCTGTTTAAGAAATACCGCATCTCCGAGGCATTGATGTGCGTCTACCGCCTGTTCTGGGACGAGTTCTCCAGCTGGTATCTGGAGATGATCAAGCCAGCCTACGGTTCGCCCATCGACCGTGCCACCTACGACTCCACGCTCCGTTTCTTCGACACGCTTCTGAAGATGCTGCATCCCTTCATGCCCTTCATCACCGAAGAGCTGTGGCAGCACCTCTACGACCGTAACGACGGCGACAGCATCATGCGCGAGCGTCTGGAGGTCGGTGCCCCCACGGCTGCCGACGAGCAGTTGTCTGCCGATATCGAGCAAGTGAAGCAAGTGGTGTCGGGTGTGCGCATGGTGCGCAACCAGAAAAACATCGCTCCCAAAGAGCAGCTCGACCTGCTGGTGGTGTCGACTGACAAGTACCACCGCTACGCCGACATCATCCAGAAGATGGCCAACCTGAAGACCTTCACCGTGGCTGAGAGCAAGCCCGGCGACGCCTCTCAGTTCATGGTAGGCACCGACGAGTTTGCCGTTCCTCTTGGCAACCTGATCGACGTATCGGCCGAGATAGAGAAGCAAGAAGCCCAGCTGAAGCACCTCGAGGGATTCCTTGCCGGCATTGAGAAGAAGCTCGCCAACGAGAAATTCGTGGCTCATGCCCCCGAAGCCGTAGTGGCCCTGGAGCGCAAGAAGCAGAGCGACTCGATAGAGAAGATCGCCGCGTTGAAGGTATCGCTTGCCGCCCTGAGAGCCAGGCAATAACACCTATAGAGACGCATGGGTCATGCGTCTCTTTTTTTTAAAAAAACAAGCAAGATGAAGAAGACGTTTTTACTATCCATCGCCATAGCCCTGTCGGCTGTGGTTCAGGCACAGAACCTGCAGAAAGGCACCTACGGCTACCTGTATTGCCACATGAGCGACCTGGGCGAATATACGGCCTATGCTTTGAGCCGTGACGGCTATCATTACGAAGACGTGAACGGGGGCCGTGCCATCTTTGACCCCGAGGTACACGCGCGCATCGAGGGTGGCACGCGCGACGCTTACATCACGCGCACCCACGACGGCAAAGGATACATCATGGTGACCACAGACATGTGCGTACGCAAGTCTAAGGTGTGGGACAACTACGGCATCGACCTGCTTCGGAGCAAGGACCTGATCCACTGGGAGTCGGTGACGTTTGACTTCCGCCGAGGAGCCTCTATCTTCTGCGACCCCGCTTCGCCAGATCCCTACAAGGACTACAGCACAATCAACCGCGTCTGGGCACCCCAGATTTTCTGGGATCCCCACTATGTATGGAGCGACGGCCGGCATGGCGGCTACTTCATCTACTACTCTCTCTGGAACCGTGCCGAAGAAGCCTACGACCGCATGTATTATTCCTATGCCGATGAGAGTTTCACTCGTCTGACCAAGCCCCGCCTTCTATTCGACTGGGGCTACGCCACGATCGATGCCGACATCAACTATCTGCCCTCCGACGGCCTTTACCACATGCTCATCAAGAAAGAGGGCGGCAAGCCCGGCATCTACACCGCCACGTCGCAGTCGCTGACAGGCCCCTGGGGGGAGCCTGTCGAAGATGACTACGTGAGTTTTGAGGGCAAGAAGAAATGCGAGGGTTCATCAGCCTTCCAGCTGATCGGCGACGACACCTGGCGTGTGGCCTACATCGAATACTCGTCCAAGCCTAAGCACTACCGCATCTGCAAGGCCGACCGTCACCTGCGCAACTTCTCCGACCCTGTCGACATTGAGGGTGTGACAGGTCCTCAGCACGGCTCCTTCATGCGGCTGACGAAGAAAGAGTACAAGCGTCTTCAGAAAGCCTTCAAGTAAGGTCTGCCGGCTCATAGGGCAGTCCGAAGACATCTGCCACTGCCTTGAACGTGACTTTTCCCTCCACCACATTGAGCCCGAGGTAGAGTGCGTGGTCTTCCTTGCACGCCCTCTTCCATCCTTTGTCGGCCAGAGCCAGCGCATATTTCAGCGTGGCGTTGGTCAGTGCGATGGTTGATGTGTTGGGCACAGCTCCGGGTATATTGGCCACGGCATAATGTACGATACCGTCAACGGTATACACGGGGTCTGAATGTGTGGTGGGATGTGACGTTTCGAAGCATCCCCCCTGGTCGATGGCCACATCCACGAGCACGCTCCCCGGCTCCATCATCCGGAGCATGTCACGTGTGATGAGATGCGGGGCCTTGTCACCCGGTATGAGTACGGACCCCACCACGATATCCACCTCATGCAGTTCGCGCTCGATGTTATGTCTGTTGGAATAGACCGGCGTGACATTGGCCGGCATTTCTGCCGAGAGGGTGCGCAGCAGCGGCAGCGAGATATCCGTGATGATGACCTGAGCCCCCATGCCAGCCGCCACTCTTGCCGCAGCCTGTCCCACGGTGCCGCCTCCGAGCACCAGCACCTTCGCCGGCTTCACGCCCGGCACACCGCAGATCAGTTTGCCCTTACCGCCTTTTGTCTTCTGCAGATAGTGGGCGCCGTTGATCGTGGCCATCCGTCCTGCCACTTCGCTCATGGGTATGAGCAGCGGCAGTGAGCGGTCGGCCAGCTGCACGGTCTCATAGGCCACACACACCGCCCCGCTTCGTATCATGGCCTCTGTCAGTTCTTTCTCACATGCGAAATGGAAGTAAGTGAAGACCACCTGTCCTTTCTGCACGAGTTCATACTCCGGCTCTATGGGCTCCTTCACTTTGATGATCATCTCCGCCATGCGGTAAGTCTCCTTGATGCCGGGCAGTATCCTGGCGCCCGCTTTGACGTAGGCTTCATCAGTGAATCCGCTCCCCTCGCCTGCTGTATGCTGCACATACACTTCGTGTCCGTGGCGCACCAGTTCTGCCACTCCCGATGGTGTCATTCCCACACGGTTTTCATTGTTTTTGATTTCTTTTGGAATACCTATTCTCATAGCTCAAGTTTTTAAGGTGGTTATACAAATTCTCACAGATTAGATGTCGCAAATATATAAAAAAAAGGGGAATGTTGTATCCCCTGTTACAGTATTTTAAAAAAATTTTTACTCGTAGTCATCGATGACACGGTTCATGAAGTCCATCATAGGTTTGGCAGTGGCCAGTATCTCCGCCATGCTGTCAAGCCACTGGTCTCCCTCGAAGAAGTCGTCGTCTACTTTTCTCCAGCAGCAATAGTCTTTCATGCGCAAGTATTCGATGTATGGGTAGTCTTTGGGGAATCCCGCCGGGCACGTCTTGAGCAGTGCGAGACCAAATCCTCGTTTGTCTTTTTCGAAGTCGCCTCCGGGCTTTCCGAAGAGTCTCAGGAAGGCCTTGTTGTTGACACACTTGAGCCATTCCTCCTCGTTGGTCATGATTTCGTTGCGACAGGCTGTGAGGATATTGGTGGGCAAGTAATAGTCGCCGCATGCCAGCATGCAGTTTCCTGGTTCGAGGTGGATATAATAACCGCCATGCAAGGACTTCTTGCCATGTGCGGCGATGTAGGCACCCAGATGACGTTTATAGGGTGACTTGTCGGGTGAGAAGCGTGTATCCCGGTAAAATCTGTATACGGCGTCGCGTACGCTGACGCGTGCGATGGAGTCGTCGAACACTGCGATCCGGGCGATGGCCTGCCTGATTCCTTCCTCGAAGGATTCTTTTGCTTCCAGGTATTCTGCTTTGTGTTCCTGAAACCAGGGGCGATTGTTGTTCTGGGCTACTGCCGTGAGAAAGGATAATATTTTTTTGGTGTCCATGACGTGGGAAGGGTTTGAGGTGGTGAGGATGATTGTGAATGATGTTTGCGGTGTCGAGGTGACTGGAAAGCCGATGCTACTTTTGAATGATTTTGGGGCAGATTTCGGAGAAGTCACATCGGTCGCAATGCGGTGCGCGGCTGGTGCAGACATACCTGCCGTGCAGCAAGATCCAGTGATGCGCTTTGGGGATATCGTCAGTGGGTATGTTACGCACGAGACACTGCTCCACCTTGTAGGGAGTGTTGGCGTCGCGGGGCACCAGTCCCATCCTGTGGCTCACCCTGTAGACATGTGTGTCGACCGCCATGGTAGCTTTTCCGAAGGCCACAGCCTGCACCACATTGGCCGTTTTCCGTCCCACTCCCGGCAGCTTCACCAGTTGTTCGGCGTTGTCCGGCACCTTTCCGTCATACTCCCTCACGAGCATTTTTGCCATCTCGGCCAAGTGATGCGTCTTGGCGTTTGGATACGACACGCTTTTCACATATTCATAGATTTCGAACTCCTCGGCTTGCGCCATGGTTTCTGCGTCTGGATATTTCTCGAAGAGTGCCGGTGTGACCTCATTGATCCGCTTGTCCGTACACTGTGCGCTCAGTATAGTGGCCACGAGCAACTGGAACGGCGAGTTGAAGTGCAGTTCGGTGGTCACCTCCGGCATTTCCCTGCGGAAGTAGTCGAGCAGATACTGATACCTTTGCTTACGTGTCATTGTGAGTATGAATGAAGGGGGCTATTCCAAAAAGGCAGCCTGCTTAGGCTGCCTTTTAGATGATTTATTTTTTCTCCTCTTTTGTCTCTGTGAGGGGTTTCGACTTATAAGCCTTGTTGAGTCCAGCCACCACCTCTTTGGTGATGTCCATCGACTTGTCGGCATACAGTATATTATCTCCCTGCTTGGTGAGGATCATAGAGAATTTCTTGTCCTTATTGTATTTTGCGAGGAAGTGCTCGAGGCTGTCATGGAGTGCGACATTGAATTTTTCGGTCTGCGACTGCAGTTCTCCTGCCAGTCTGTCACGTGATGCGAGATATTGGTCCTGCTGGCGCTGTATGGCAGCCTGCTGGCTCTCTGCCTCTGCTCTGCTGGAGAATCCGTTGTTCTGCAGTTTGTTTTGGAAATTCTGTGCCGCCTTCTGCAGGTTCTGCTCCTGTGATGCGAGTGCGTTTTGTATGTTCTGCCCTCTTTTCTCCAGCACTTTCTGATATTCCTTGCAGAAATTATACTGCGTCATGATCGAGTCTACCTCTACATAAGCTATTTTCAGTGTTGTGGAGCTTTGTGCCGGTGCGGCGGCTGGTGCGTCATCCATTTTGTTGGAGTCCTGGCATGCGGTGAGCGTCAGGGTTGCGCAAGCAGCCACAGCCATCGTACGAATCATTTTTTTTGTTGTCATTTCTTGATTTTCAATTATTTATTTATACTTTTCTTTCACAGCCGGTCGATGTTGTCTCATTTCCCTGTCCTGGTCCATCACACAGTGTATCCCCCTTTCCTTCATGGCCTTGCTGTCGTGTATGTGCTGCGACTGGAAATGGCCGTTACGTCTGAGGATGACCTTCACGCACAGCAGAGCCATGGCTGCGGCCACGATGAGGATGGTGACAAGAAGCGTTTTTAACATCATTTTATTCTGTTCTGCCTTCGATTTTCATTCTCATTTATTGCAATGGGGAAATATTTTCACTACCTTTGCAATTGAAATGCAAAGATAGTGCAATCTTGCGGCAAAACAAAATAAAAAGTTAAGTTTTTAGTTTTTTTGCGAAATTGACATAGCAGTATACACCTTTACAATAAACAGAAGAAATATGAAAAATGCTGAATTGACACCCCGCTGTGTATTTGACCAGTTTGCCAAAATCAACACCATCCCCCGTCCTTCGAAGCATGAGGAGAAGATGATTGCCTATTTGGTAGATTTTGGCAAGAGTCATGGTTTTGAGACCCAAGTAGACGCCACTGGCAACGTACTGATCAAGAAGCCCGCCACTCCCGGATATGAAGACCGCAAGACGGTGGTTCTTCAGAGTCACATGGACATGGTGTGCGACAAGTTGGTCGACATTGACTTCGACTTCATGAACGACGCTATCCAGACCTATGTTGACGGTGAATGGCTTCGCGCCAAAGGCACCACCCTTGGTGCCGACGATGGTATCGGCGATGCCATCGAGCTGGCCATCCTCGACAGCACCGACATTGAGCACGGTCCGATAGAGTGTCTTTTCACCGTCGACGAAGAGACGGGTCTGACCGGTGCATTCGGCCTTCAGTCGGGTTTTATGTCTGGCGACATGCTCATCAACCTTGACTCCGAGGATGAGGGTCAGATATTTGTCTCCTGTGCCGGTGGCATCACCACGGAGGCTCGTTTCCACTTCACCCGTGAGGCTGCCCCTTCGGGCATGTTTTTCCTGAAAGCTTCCCTGAAGGGTCTCAATGGCGGTCACTCCGGCGATGACATCAACAAGAAGCGCGCCAATGCGATCAAGATACTGTCACGTTTCCTCTACACGGTACAGGAGAAATACGGTCTTCGCCTGGCCCAGTTTAAATCGGGCAAGCTGCACAATGCCATCCCCCGCGACGGTGTGATCGTGTTCTGCGTGCCGACGGACAAAAAAGAAGAGGTTCGTGCCGCCTGGAACATCTTCGCCTCAGAAGTGGAGGAAGAATATCATGTGACCGACACCGGCATGGTGTTTGCGATGGAGAGTGCCGACGCTGAGCCTGTGCTCCCTGCCGATGTTTCCTGCCGTTTTATCCAGGCGATGCAGGCTCTTGACAACGGTGTGTTTGCGATGTGTCAGGACGAGGAGCTCTCCTGGCTTGTAGAGACGAGCAGCAACGTAGCCAGCGTGCAGCCCACCGACGATGGTCTGGCCGTGGTGGCCAGCCAGCGTTCGAACGTGATGAGCAACCTGCGCAACATGGCCAATACGGTGAAGGCTCTCTTCCAGTTGGCTGGTGCCGAGGTGATCCAGGGCGACGGCTATCCTGCCTGGAAGATGAATCCCAACAGTGACCTGACCAAGATTGTAGTAGAGACCTACCGCCGTCTGTTTGGCAAGGATCCCAAGGTGCTTGGCATCCACGCCGGTCTGGAATGTGGTTTGTTCTCCGAGCGTTATCCGAATATGGACATGGTGTCATTCGGCCCCACGCTCCGTGGCGTGCATACTCCCGACGAATGCCTGCATATTCCTACTGTCCAGATGGTATGGGATCATCTGCTCGAGATTCTGAAGAATATACCGGCCAAGAGTTGATAAGTCATTGCCTCTTCTAACTTAGGGGGGGAATGACACACTCCCCCTGGCCCCCTCTAACTTAGAGGGGGAAATGGCACACTCCCCCT
>CAMIYC010000018.1 GCA_946402905.1 uncultured Prevotellaceae bacterium
GGTCTTTATGATAGTTTCACGCTGGAGCCTACCACGGACAATCCCCGTTGGGCCCATATTTCTTTGTCTTAACGAGGATAAAGCAAAGTTAGTAAAAAAATAGACAAAGAAAAAATTTTTAAGGCAGTAAGTGCCTGAAAATAGGCAAATTTATTTTGTGTCAAAATAAGGTAAAACAAAGGATGGCAAATTTATTAAACCTGCCATCCTTTATTGATTTTCAACGATTTAAGTGAAAAGTATCACCAAAAACGTATCAATACTCATCCTCGTTGAAGAGGATTACAAAGCGTGGATTATTAAAGTAATAAATTTATTAGTAATAAACTTGTTAGTAATAATTTTATTTCATATCTTTGCACACAGAAAACATTGAATATATGGCTATAGAGAATCCATTTGTCTTTGGCAAGGCTGCTGAGGGAACATATTTTACTGATAAGACAGAAGACGCCAAGCGTCTCCATGCCAATCTTACGCATGGCATTAACACGATTATCATTTCACCTCGTCGGTGGGGGAAGACTTCGCTCGTGAAGAAAGTTATCGCAGATATTAACAGGCCTGACATCAAGCCTGTCTTCATCGACATCTTCCAATGTAAGTCGGAATACGAGTTCTACCATGCCTTTGCTTCGGCTGTCATCAAGCAGACATCCTCACGACTTGACGAGTGGGTGGAGACGGCAAAAAACTTTCTCTCCAACATCTCTCCCAAGTTCTCATTTGGCTCCGACCCAATGAACGACTTCTCGTTGTCGTTTGAGTGGAATCCCAAGGACGATACCGAAACCGACATCTTGCAGTTGCCAGAGAAGATAGCTCAAAAAAAGGATATCCACTTAGTGATATGCCTGGCTGAGTTCCAGCAGATAGCAGATTTCGACGACACGCTGAAGTTCCAAAAGAAGCTACGTTCTGTTTGGCAGCATCAGCAGAACGTCACTTATTGTATGTTTGGCAGCAAGAAACACCTGATGGAGAACATCTTCAATGACAAAGCTAACCCGTTCTACAAGTTTGGCGACATGATGTTCCTCAAAAAGATTCCCACGGAAGAATGGGTGCCATTCATTTGTGCAAAGTTCCAAGAAACGGGCAAGAAAATCTCTCCTGAACTAGCCTCTAAGATTTGTGAGGCAACGGAAAACCTCTCCTCATACGTTCAGCACTTGGCATGGGTCGTGTGGTATAAGACCGACAAGGTAGTAACCAACAAAGATGTCACGGCAGCCATCGACGATCTGCTGGAACAGAACAAGGTGTTCTTCCAAAGGGAAGTTGAGCAATTATCCGAGCTTCAGCTGAACTTCCTCCGAGCATTGGCCAATGGCGTGACCACTGGATTCAGCCGGAAAGATGTCATAAAGAAGTATCGCCTGGAGTCTTCGGCCAATGTGCAATCTGTCAAAAAGGCTTTGCTCAAGAAAGACCTCATCAACGTGGACGGACAGGAGATTTCTTTCAACGACTCTCTCTTCAAACAATGGCTGAAACGACAGACGTTTTACGATTAAAAACCAGACCAGTCTGTTCTGAGACGAAATAGGAAAAGCTAGTAGATGAAGAGTAAATCATGGATTAAAGATGGCCGTTTCATACTGAGGTATATAAGAAGAGAGAATTATTGATTGAAACTATTTACGTCATGGTTCGACGAACAACTCCAAATAAAAACACCAGCGAGACAAACAAGTTCTCCCTGTTCGTCTCGCTGGCGTTAAGCGGTATAGACTTAAATATAAGCCTATCAATACTCATCCTCGTTGAAGAGGATATCCTTTTTATTTCTCAGGCATCATGATAATCTCGGCGTGGTTGCCTGTGTTGATGAGGCTGCCGATGAATTTCTGCATCTTCTGAGTGGTCAGAGACTTCACCACATTCACATAGTCGGTCTGGATATCCACGCCCTCGGCACTGTATTCAGTCAGCACATCCATCCAGTGGTTGTTGTCGCGGGCGTTGTCATCGGCTTGCTTGAGGAGTATCTCGCGCACGGTGTTGAGGTCTTCCTCCGTGATCTTCTGAGCGGCCTCAGTGGCATATTTGAGCATCAGGTCGCGGGCTATCTGCTGCTTGTCGGGGTTGGTCGGCGCGGCTGCAGTGAGTGTGAACACAGGCTTGTCGCCGTTGGTGTCTATCTTGCCACTGGCTCCCACGTTGTAGGCAGCACTCTCCACCTCGCGAATGGTGCGGTCATAGATGCGGGTGAGTATCTGACTGGCCACGTTGAGCATCACCTTGTTTTCCAGGGTGTAGGGCAACTTGTCGTTGAGCCATACCTCTGTGGTCTGAGCCTGTGGGGTCTCCATCTTCTTGGAGAACTTGTTGGCTACCTTTCCTTTGAAGTAGTTGCGCATCTCCTTGCTTTTCTGTGCTTTGCCGGTGGGCAGAGAGGCGATGTACTGGCAGATGTACTCCTTGGCCTGTGCCTCGTCGTAGTTGCCGATGAGCGTGAAGGTGAACTGCCCGCCATTGCCGTAGAGCTGCTTGGCCATTTCCAGCACGCGGTCATAATCGAAGGCCTCGATGTCTTCTTTCTCAGGCAGACGGTAGAATTTGTTGCCATGATGCAGCGTGCTCTCCACGGAGTCTTGGTAGACCAACTGGTTGTTCAGTTCTTTGTTGCCGAGTACCATCTGCATCTGGTTGACGAAATTAGCCACCGACTGCGGGTCTTTCTTAATGTTGGTCATCTTCAGGTAGAGCAATTGGAAAAGTGTCTCCAGATCCTTCGGTGTGCTATGACCTGAGATATACTGCCGGTCTTCAGCGATGCTGGTGCTCACGCTGGCCACTTTGCCGGCAAGTGCTTTGTCAAGCTCGGTGAAAGAGAAGTTGCCCAGTCCGCTGTACATGACAAACGCGTCGAACATCTGTACGTTGATGGGTTTGTCGTTGGGGAACAGCGACATGCCGCCTTTGGCCTCGCCCTGGATGAGCACCTCGTCGTCCTTGAAGTCGGTTTGCTTCATGATGACGGTGGCACCATTGGAGAGCTTCAGCTCCTTGTAGCCCAGCTGGGTGTTGGCCGTCTCTTTCACGATGCTGCCCTTCTTGGGAAGCTCGCTGATCAGCGGTTCTTCCTTCACGTTGTCTACCCATGCCGTGAGTTGCTCAGCGCGTGCCTCGTCTACGGCTTTCTTCATCTGTGCCGGCGTTAAGTATTGCTTGCCGTCCTTCTCCTGAGCCATGTTGAAGACCACCAAGTTGGTGTCGTTGGCGCAGATTAGCTCCTTCACGTATTGGTTGATCAGTTCTATAGGCAGGTTGGGGGCGATGCTGTTCACCATCTGATACTCTGTCTCAATCGATGGAATAGGGGTGCCGTCGAGATAATTCTCCACGTATTGGTCGGCAAACTGCTCGTTCTTGATCTTAGCCCTGTTGGTGTATATCTTCTCCAGCTGGCTCAGGTAGTCGGCTTTGGCGCGAGCATACTCCGTAGCGGTGAACCCGAAGTCGCGTACACGTTTGGCTTCGCGTATAATGCTCTTCAGGGTCTCGACGTCCTTGCCTTCCTTGGCCACGCCGATCAGCTGCAGCGCATCTTTGGTTTTAGCCATGCCCATGAAGTGGGAATAGCTGGCCACGGCCTGCATGAACGGGCAACCGTCTTGCTGAGACAGGTCGGAGAAACGGGAGTTGAACATCGCGCTGATCACCTCGTTCAGATAGTCGGTCACGAGATAGGCCGCGGTTTTTTTCAGTTCCTGAGGCATGGCGTCGTGTTTCATGGCCACGATCATGACCGAATACTGCTGCTCCTTGTCTTTCTCCGACACGTAGATGGCCTCATTGTTGTCGGGCACGGCCACGTCTACCACCTGTGCGGCGTCGGCAGGTACCTTCACACCGCCAAAGAGCTTCTTGATCAGGGCCTCGGTGTGGTCTACGTCGATGTCGCCCACGATCACAATGCCTTGGTTGTCAGGGCGATACCATTTCTTGTAGTAAGCCTGCAGGGTGGCAGGGTCGCAGCCGTCTACCACGCTCATCAGGCCGATGGGCATGCGGTAGCCGTATTTTGAGCCGGAGAACAACTCGGGCAGGGCGCGCTCCTGCATACGGGCGGCTGCCGTGGTGCGCATGCGGTATTCATTGTGTATCACGTCGCGCTCTTTCTCTATCTCTGCCTGTGACATCTGGATGCCGCTCGACCAGTCTTTCAGCACCAGCACACACGAGTCGAGGGCCGACTGGCGTTCGGTCGACACGTCGGCGATATAGTAGACGGTGCGGTCGATGGAGGTATAGGCATTCAGACTGCGGCCATACTGCACGCCTATCGACTGCAGATATTCTGTCATGGTGCCAGTGGGGAAATGCTCAGAGCCGTTGAAGGCCATGTGCTCCAGGAAGTGTGCCAGGCCACGCTGGTCGTCGTTCTCCTGGATGGAGCCCACACGCTGAGCGATGTAGAAGTTGGCCTTATGCTCAGGATTGTCGTTATGACGCAGATAGTAGGTCAGCCCATTGTCCAGTTTGCCGATCCTTACATTCTCGTCGACGGGTAGTTCAGGCATTGTCTGTGCCTGGACAGCTCCGGCCATTAGGGCCACGGCTGCCACAAATAACGTTCTAAGTCTCATAAATACCATTTTTATAATTTGCCTTAAATCTTATCTTCTGCCTTCAGCCTTCTCAGATTACTACCGCCGTGCCACTGGTGGCAACCATCAGCATCGAGTTGCCTGAACCGATGGTCTCGTAGTCGAAGTCGATGCCTACGATGGCATTGGCGCCCAGAGCCATGGCGCGCTCCTGCATCTCTTTGATAGAGATGTTCTTGGCCTCGATCACTACACTCTCATAACTGCCGCTCCGGCCGCCGAAGAAGTCGCGAAATCCTGCTGCGATGTCTTTCAGCGCATTGGCACCGATAATGGTCTCGCCTGTTACGATGCCCTTGTATTCTCTGATGGGGTGTCCCTCAATCGTTGGTGTTGTCGTTAAAATCATCTTGCTATGGTTTTAATGGGTTGATATAGGTTTCTTTTTCACTGGTACAAAAGTATAACAAAATGTTGGGATGAAATGTTATTGATATGTTATCTTTAGGTTAATTTTTTTTGAGATTTGATTCTATTGCATTAACTTTGCTTTCAAAACTGACAGGAGTGCAAACCAACCGTCATAAATATACCATGATGGCAGGACTTGTGGCCGTGATGATACTGCAAGTGCTGTGGATGATATATGCTTATCAACAGGAGCTGGACGACCTTAGGGAAGCCGACCCCATGATGAGCATCTATTCGGTCAAGGCATTCACGGAGGTGTTCCGCAAAATGTGGCCCTTGATGCTGGCCAGCCTCATCACTTTCGCCATTTTTATCGTCATCGTGCTGCAGCTGATCCGTTTCCTCGACGAGCAGGAGATGATGAAAAACCTTCGCAACGATTTCTCCTATGCCATGGTGCACGACATGAAATCGCCACTCTCGAGCATCATTATGGGCACCCACTTCCTCCATTCCGGCAAGGTCGACGACAAGCCCGTCATCAAGGAGAAATACTTCAATATCGTGGAGGAGGAGGCTGAACACCTGTTGCAGTTGGTCAACAAGCTACTCACCATCTCGAAACTGGAAAACCAGAAGCTGTTCTTGAATAAGCAGGAGACGGAGATCGCCCCCGTGTTGCGCCATCTGATTTCCACGGTGCAGGCCAAGGCACAGAAGCCTGTGCGCTTTTCTGAAGATCTGAGAGCCGGCACGCTGCTCACGGAGGAGGATTACTTCAAGGAGGTCCTGTCCAATCTGATAGACAACTCGGTGAAATATTCCGGTGAGTCTGTGCATATCCATTTCGAATCCTGGGAAAACGACAAGTACGTCTTGCTGAGCGTACGCGACAATGGTATCGGAATCTCAAAGGAGGACCAGAAGGTCATCTTCGACAAGTTTGAGCGCGCTGCCATCCATGAGCGAAACCGCAGGGGTGGCGTGTCGGGATTTGGTCTCGGGCTCAACTATGTCGATCAGGTGATGAAAGCCCATGGCGGAAAGGTGACCGTGCAGAGCGAGAAAGACAAATATACTGTATTTACCCTATTTTTCCCTAAGAAAATATGATCAGACTATTGTTGGTGGAAGACGACGCGTCGCTCGCGTACATTGAGAAGACGGCGCTCGAGGATATTATTGGCGGCTACGAGATCACGGCCGCCACCAATGGCAAGGAGGGCCTGGAGGCGTGGCGGCGCGTGCGCCCCGATGTCATTATCGCCGATATCGACATGCCGGTGATGAATGGCTTTGAGATGGTGGAGCGCATCCGTGAGACCGACGGCGATGTGATTATCATCTTCACCTCGGCACTCACCTCGCCCAACGACGTGAAGGCGGGATACCGCCTGGGTATCAACAATTATGTGAAGAAACCATTTGTGCCCGAAGAACTTGACGCTCACATTCATGCGCTGCTGAAACTGCGGGAGGGCGGAAAGACGCGTAGTGAGGCCAGTCATTATCAGATAGGAAAGTTTGTGCTCGATGCTCCTCATGCTACCCTGAAAAATGGTGATACCGGCGAGTTGAGGACTCTCACCGTGCGTGAGGCGCAGATACTGCAGTTGCTTGCAGATAACAAGAACAATGTGGTGAGACGTGAGGCCATCCTGAGCCGTTTCTGGAATACAGAGGATGACTATTTCGCTTCACGCTCGCTGGACGTGTTTGTCAACAAACTGCGCAAATTGCTTGCCGACGACCCTGATGTCTCGCTCAAAACCGTGCGCGGCATCGGTCTGCAGCTGATTGTAGGATGAGGAGTGCACGTCGTGCGGCACAGGGGCTTATTCCTTGTAGCGCATGATGTGCAATACAGAAGGTATGGAGCAGAGTATCAGGACGATGGCAGGGATTGAAAGCCATCCGTTGGCGCACCACGATACAGGCACCAGTTCGTAGAAGCATGCGATGGTATCGCCGATGACGATTGGCAGAATGCTGCGGGTGCACTCGTAGATCCAGAATCCGAAAAGGAAAGAAAGAAACGACAGCAACATACCTTGTATGCCGGAGTCCAGCCCCAATAGGATGCCACACACACCCGCCGCTACAGGGATGGTGACCATAGGCTTGTGGAAATGGTCGTTGATTTCACGGAAGATACCGCCGAAAATGACCAGATCCGTCGTGACGATTATTGTGATGAACAGAACCAGAGTCAGTAGCGGGTTTTGGTTCAGCCAGCCGTAAAACTCCATGAAGTCGGCGTCCTGGCTGTAGGAGATTATCATTCTTTCCAGTATCTTGAGGCCCATGAGACCCATGGTGGCGGCCAGGGCCATTTTCCACAACGTGCTTTTGTCAAGGCGGCCCATGGTATAGCTGGCGTAGCCATTGCGCAGGAAGACATAGTGCTGTACGACACCCCAGACAAGGATGATCGCCAGGCCTCCAGTGGCGAAGGTATGGAAGTCGCCCGAGTCATTCTGGGAGAGGTCGTGACTTCTGTCGGCCACGCTGACCAGGATGCCCGCAAGCAGCCCGCCTGCGAGGAAAACACCCAGCGAGATGCCTATGAATAACAATATGTATAGCAGCGCTTTGTTCATTCTTAGTTTGTTTCTGAGTGCAAAGTTAATCCCAAAATACTTAATGTACACAAAAAGAAACGTTATCTTTAGGTTAAAAAGTTTTTTTTCATTATCTTTGCCTACATAATAACTCATTGCTATGCAGAAATACGCCGATTACATACAGCAGATTGAGATCGACTCGCTCTGGAGCGGTAAGCGTCACATCAAATGGGATCTCGACAAGAGGGTCAATATACTCAGTGGTACCAACGGACAGGGCAAGAGTACCATCATCAACAAGGTGGTCAAGGGGCTGGCTGCCGGGGGCGAATATCACAGCCACATGCTCAAGGGCGTGCATCTGAAGGTATACCCCGAAGATGCCAAGTGGATCAGGTATGATGTCATCAGGTCGTTCGACAGGCCGCTTATGAACCTCGACACTCTCGCCAAAATGGACATGAGTCTTGCCACCGAGCTCGACTGGCAGCTCTTCCAGCTCCAGCGTAAATACCTCGACTATCAGGTCAACATCGGCAACCGTATCATCGCCGTGCTGCAAAGCGGAGATCCCGATGCTGCCGTCAAGGCTCAGCAGCTGTCTGCGCCGAAGAAACGGTTTCAGGACTTGATGGACGATCTCTTCTCCGATACAGGCAAGAAGATTGTGCGTACGGCCAATGAGATATTTTTCTCCCAGATTGGCGAGACACTGGTGCCCTATCAACTCTCGAGTGGCGAGAAGCAGATGCTGGCCATCCTGCTCACCGTGCTCATACAAGACAATACGCATACGGTGTTGTTTATGGACGAGCCCGAGGTGAGCCTGCACATCGAATGGCAGAAACGGCTCATCGATATGGTGCTTGAGCTCAATCCCAATGTGCAGATCATACTCACCACCCATTCGCCCGCCGTCATCATGAACGGATGGCTCGACCACGTGACCGAAGTCTCCGACATCACCGACCAATAGACCTTCTCCTGCCTACTATGCCCAAACGCCTGAAAGATAATCTCACCTCCGACTACTTCAGTGCTGCCAACCAGATGAAGTCAAAGGCCGCGCGCAGACGTGTCGTGGCCTACGTAGAGAGCTACGACGACGTGTTTTTCTGGCGCATGGTGCTCAGTGGCTTCGAAAATGAGAAAATGTATTTCGAGGTGATGCTCCCCTCGAAGGTCAACCTCTCCAAAGGAAAAAAACAGGTGCTCATGAACCTTGTGGGCGATAATCTGGGAGAGGACATGATAGCCTGTGTCGATGCCGACTACGATTTCCTTATACAGGGTGCCACCAAGACCTCGGAGAAAATCATCTCCTCACCTTACGTCTTCCACACCTATGTCTATGCCATAGAAAATTTCCAGTGCTATGCGCCGTCACTGCATAATGTCTGTGTCATGGCCACGCTCAACGACCACAGCGTGTTTGACTTCCAGGCCTATCTCCGCGAATATTCCAAGGCCATCTTCCCGCTCTTTGTCTGGAGTATTTGGTATTATCGCAGACCCAATTTCTCCGAATTCTCTATCTCCGACTTCAACAGGGTGATCGAGGTGGGCCACTTCACCATCCAGAATGCCGCGGAAGGACTGGCCAGGGTGAGACATAAGGTGGGGCGGAGGGTCATACAGCTCCAAAACCAGAACCCTGACGCCAAAGAAACCTATCTTGCACTGAAGGAGGAACTCAAGACGCTCGGTGTGACCCCCGACACTACCTACCTGTATGTGCAGGGGCATCATCTGCACGACAGCATCGTGGCACCCATGCTCACCAAGGTGTGCGACAGGCTCAGGCGCGAGCGGGAGAACGAGATACGAAGCAAAGCGGTGCATGGCACACAGATGCGCA
Organism: uncultured Prevotellaceae bacterium; assembly: GCA_946402905.1. GTDB lineage: Bacteria > Bacteroidota > Bacteroidia > Bacteroidales > Bacteroidaceae > Prevotella. The sequence goes on from CAMIYC010000018.1 coordinate 9,390, forward strand.
ACGAACTGTCGTGTTATGATCACAGCGTGGAGAATGTCAACTCTATGCTGAAGAAAAATCTGGGCTATGTCAGCTCTGCACCCTATCTTAGACTGAAAAACGACATACAAAGATATCTCGAAAAACATGAAAATGATACTCGCCAGCAAAGAGACAGCCTTCTTGTTGAGAAAGCACAGGTTTCATGAGCCAGTAGAGGCACATTTCGATACCGAAGGCGTGCTCCACGAGACCTCTGACCAGGGTGTCGTCAACTGGAACCAGCCTGCCTTCGACCGTAACGCCCGTCGACGGGTATATGCCGCACCGCCATTGTCCCTGGCTCAACAATGGCTCAGGGAGAAGAAGCATTATGACGTGTTGGTCTACAGAGACTATTTCTGTGGAAAAGTGGGCAAATACTATGCTACCATCATCCGCCTGCGTGACGGGGCGGTGAGTGAGACACGGCGCTACCGCTCGTATGAGAAAGCACTCGAGGCGGGTGTCGTCAAGGCACTCAAGACGATGTGACCCCCTGACGACACCCGGATATGCTGAGGTCAGACATAAGTCTCCAGAAACCTGACCTGGCCGCTCACCCTTACTTCATTGGCACAGGCGGGCAGGAGTATCGTCTCGCCGGCGCGGAGTGTCGTCTCGTTGCCATCCTCGTCGGTGACGGTTCCCTCGCCTTTCACGCCGATTAATATCACAAAACTGTCAAGCTCTGAGTAGTCGAGCGTCATAGGCTCATCCAGGTCGTATACAGCGGTGGTGAAGTAGGGACAGCTCACCAGCTGTACGCCCGCGTTGAGCTCGGGGGTATATGACGTGCGATAGTCGGCCTCTACATGATAGTCGATACTCTCAGAGGCTTCCTGGGTGTGCAGTTCACGGTAGTTGCCGTCTTTGTCTTTGCGCTTGAAGTCATAGATACGGTAGGTCACGTCGCTTGTCTGTTGTATCTCAGCCAGGAAGCATCCCGATCCAATGGCGTGGATACGGCCTGCGGGCAGAAAGAACACATCGCCTTCCTTCACCTCATACTGTGCGAGGGCGTCACAGATCGTGTCGTCTGCTACCATTGATTTGTATTGAGAGGGCGTGATCTCCTTTTTCAGCCCACTGTAGAGCCGGGCCCCTTCTTCCGAGTCCATGATATACCACATCTCCGTCTTGCCACGGTGCTTGCCCTGGCGGTGGGCTGTCTCGTCGGAGGGGTGCACCTGGATGGAGAGGTCCTGACGGGCGTCGATGAATTTGATCAGAAGGGGAAACTCGTCGCCGAAGCGCTGATAGTTGTCCTTGCCCACCAGGCGGTCTTTCAGCAGTGCCACCAGCTCGTTGAGGCGCATGCCTTTGTATGTGCCCTCCCTGACGATGGTCTCATTGTCTTTCACACCCGATATTTCCCAGCTCTCACCCACCTGTCGCTGTTCGATGTCCAGTTTTTTAAAGGGGATGATCTTCTCGCCGCCCCAGAGGGTCGACTTGAGCAATGGCTCAAATTTTATTGGTAGCATGTGAGTTCTTTGGTTATAAGTTGATGAGTTTATTAAGTAGATGAATTAATTGTCTTTCCAATATGACGGGGTGAGGAGTATCAGCACGTTGAAAATCTCAAGACGCCCCATCAGCATCAGCATGGAGCAAACCCATTTGATGATACCGGGCATGCTGCTCCATGTCATGTCTGGCCCCAGTTCATTGAGCGGCAGTCCGACATTGTTGATACAGCTCAGGGAGATAATCACCGAGTTGGTGATGTCGATGTCGATGGCAAGCATCAGTCCGCATGTGCCCAGGCAGGCGATGATATAGACGGCGAAAAACGCCAGCAGGTTCTGCACCGTCGACGAGGGCATGGCGTGGCCGTTGACCTTGACAGGAAGCACGGCGCGGGGATGCAGCAGCCGCCGAAACTCATTCTGTATCACCTTGAGTATCATCAATGCCCTCACACTTTTGAATCCACCGCTTGTCGAACCGGCACAGGCACCGATAAACATCAGTATCGAGAGGATAATCCACGTGAGGTGAGGCCAGGCGCCTACATGGTCGCAGAAGATGCCGGTGGTGGTCATCAGCGACACGACATGAAACGTAGCACTTCTCAGCGCATGGCCTGCGCTGTAGCCATTCTGGCTCATGAGGATGAATGCGATCCACAGACTGCTTGCCAGTACCAGGATGCTGTAGAAACGTATTTCGGAGTTCTTGTAGAAGGCCTTAAACTGAAGCTTGATCACCATCAGGTAAAGAACCGTGAAGTTGATGCCTGAGAGAAACTGAAACACCAGCCCGATACATTCTATCATTGGGGAGTGGAAATGGGCAATGCTGTCATTGTGTATCGAGAAACCGCCGGTGGCGGTGGTCGTCATGCCGTAGTTGAGCGCGCTGAACCAGTCCATCCCGGCCAGGGCGTAGGCTCCTACGCAGCCGATGGTCAGCACCAGGTAGACCGTCCATATCCATTTGGCGTTGGTGCTCAGACGGGGGTGCATCTTTGAGCGGATAGGGCCGGTGGCCTCTGCCGAGAACACGCGCATAGACCCGCCCACCATGGAGGGCAGGATGGCTATGGTGAAGAATACAATACCCAGACCGCCCACCCATTGCGACAGCGAGCGCCAGAAGAGCATCGCATGATGGGAGTGCAGCTGCGACTCGACGTCGTTGAGCACCGAGGCTCCTGTGGTGGTAAATCCTGACATCGTCTCGAAAAAGGCATCTGTGGGATTGTCGATGATGCCGCTGAAAAGATAGGGCATCGAGCCGAATATACTGAAGGTGAGCCAGGTGAGCGTCACCACGACATAGGAGTCGCGGCGGGTCATCATGCTGGGTGCGTCATGTCCAAGGCGCAGCAGGCCAATGCCCGAGGCGATGGTGATGCCCAAGGCGATGACAAACGGCCACGTGTCGCTGCTGCGGAAATAGAGGGCCATGACCACACAAATGGCCATAAACACGGCTTCTATCATCAGCAGCAAGCCGATAATCTTGTATATCAGTTTCAGATTGACCATCAGGTGGTAAAGAATTTCTCTATTTTCTTCATGTTCACGTCATGGCAGAACACCACGACGATGTCGCCGGCCTCTATCTGTGTGCCGCCGCTGACGAGCATGCCCGTCTTGCCGCGCACCAGACCTCCGATGGTGGTGCCGTGGGGCAGTCCCAGCTCAAATACTTTCTTGCGCGTCACTTTGGAGCCTTTCTGCGCGGTGAACTCTGCCACGTCGGCATTGGCCGACATGAGAAAACGGATGTTTTGTACGTCGGCGTCGAGCATCATCTGGTAGATGCTTCCGGCGGCGAGTACTTTCTTGTTGATGATCGTGCCGATGTCCAGACTCTCTGCCATGCTTGCATAGTTGCTGTTCTCCACCATGGCTATCGTCTTGCGCACACCCAGACGCTTGGCGGTCAGACAGGCCAGGATGTTGGTCTCGGCATTGCCGGTCAGCGCCACGAAGGCCTGGGTGTTGCCGATGTTCTCGTCAAGCAGCAGGTCCAGGTCGCGGCCGTCGCCGTTGATCACCATCGTGTTGTTGTCCTCCAGGGCTTCGTTGAGGATTTCACACTGTCGCTCGTCCACCTCGATGATTTTAGCATTCATGTATTCGGGCAGCGTCAGTGCGGCACGGATGGCGGTCTTGCCGCCGCCCATGATCATCACGTTCTTCACGTCGGCATAGTGCTCCTTGCCTACGATCTTTCGGATATAGGGGATATAGTTTTTCATCGTCATGAAGTAGACGATGTCGTAGAGTTTCAGTTCGTCGTCTCCACCGGGGATGATGGTCTCGCCGTCGCGCTTGATGGCCACCACATGATAGGGATCCTGTGGGCCGCAGAGCACTTTGAGGGGTTGGTTGAGTATCTCGCACGATTCGCGCAGCTTGATGCCCAGCATCACCAGCGAGCCGTCGTGCACATCCCAGCGCTGGCGCACCCAGCTCATCTTCAGGCCGTTGATGATGTCGCGGGCTGCAAGCATCTCTGGATAGATCAAGGTGTCGATACCCATGCGCTTGAAGAATTTGTCATTTTCCGACGAGACATACGAGTAGCGGTCTATCTGGGCCACAGTCTTCACCGCACCCATCGTGTGGGCCATCACACAGCAGTTGATGTTCACATTCTCATCTGGCGTCACGGCGATAAACAGGTCGGCATGGCCGGCTCCGGCGTCACGCAGCGACTTGATGTCGGTGGGCGAGGCATGGAGCGTCATCAGGTCATAGTCGCTGCTGATGCTGTTCAGGTGGTCTGCGTCTTCGTCGATCAGGATAATGTCCTGGTTGCTGCGTGACAGCAGACGGGCCAGATGCGAGCCGATGGCAGAGGCGCCTACAATGATGATTTTCATAGGCTGAGTATAGTTTTCTTGATATTCTCCACGTCGATGCCGGTGAGATGCTGCAACTCCGCCACTGTGCCGTGCTCGACGAAACGGTCGGGCAGGCCCATTCGCTGCAGACGGGGATGGTGGCCATGGTCCGACAGCCATTCTAATACGGCAGAGCCGAAGCCTCCGGCGATGCAGCCGTCTTCGATAGTGACGATGCGGTCGAAGCGTCCTGCCACCTCTTCAAGCAGTGTCTCGTCGAGGGGCTTGATGAAGCGCATGTCGTAGTGGGCTACGCTGACGGGATGGCCTTCCTCGGCCAGCTGGTCGATGGCGCGGGTCACATGGTTGCCGATAGGGCCTACGCTCAGCACGGCTACGTCGTGTCCGTCGCGCAGCCGGCGACCAGTGCCTACGCCCACCTCCTGCATCTCGTTTTTCCAGTCGGTCAGCTCGCCGTGGCCCCTCGGATAGCGTATGACGAAGGTGCCCATGCCGGGCAACTGGGCGGTGTACATCAGATTGCGCAACTCATGCTCGTTGAGCGGAGAGGCGATGGTGAGATGGGGGATGGCGCGCAGAAATGCAAGGTCGAAAGCACCATGATGCGTGGGTCCGTCCTGACCCACCAGTCCGGCACGGTCGAGACAGATGACCACGGGCAGGTCGAGGATGGCGGCGTCGTGGATGATATTGTCATAGGCGCGCTGGGAGAAGGCGCTGTATATGTTGCAGTAGGGGATCAGGCCGTCTTTGGCCATACCGGCGGAGAAGGTCACGGCGTGGCCTTCGGCGATGCCCACGTCAAACGTACGCTCGGGCATGGCCTCCATCATGATGTTCATCGAGCACCCGGTGGGCATGGCGGGCGTCACTCCTACGATGCGGTTATTCCTTTGGGCAAGTTCGAGCAGCGTGTGGCCGAACACTTCCTGGTATTTCGGCGGCTTGCTCTTGTCTTTGCTCACTATGCGCTCGCCGGTGTCGACGTCGAATTTGCCGGGGGCATGCCAGATGGTGGCGGCTTGCTCGGCGGGTTTGTAGCCTTTGCCCTTGATGGTATGCAGATGGAGCATCTTCGGCCCTTTCATGTTTTTCAGCTGGCGCAGCAGGCGCACGATCTCTTTTACGTCGTGGCCGTCGAAGGGGCCGAAATAGCGGATGTTCATCCCCTCAAAGACATTCTGCTGATGGCTGATAGCCGACTTCAGGGCGTTGTTCAGACGTATCAGCCCATGACGGCGGTCATCGCCGAGCATGCCCTTGCCTTGCAGCCAGTGGGCTATTTTGTAGCGCACCTTATTGTAAGTCTCATTGGTGTTCAGGCTCAATAGATACTGCTGCATGCCGCCTACGGAGCGGTCGATGCTCATGTCATTGTCATTGAGGATGATGAGCATGTCGTTAGGGCTCGACGACACGTTGTTCAGACCTTCATAGGCCAGGCCGCCGCTCATGGCACCGTCGCCGATCACAGCCACCACATGACGCCGCTTCTTGGTCAGGCGAGCAGCAACGGCCATACCCAGCGCGGCGGAGATGGAGTTGGAGGCATGACCACAGGTGAATGTGTCATACTCGCTTTCCAGCGGGGTGGGGAAGGGGCGTATGCCGTGCAGGCAGCGGTTGGTGTAGAACTGGTCGCGCCGGCCCGTCAGTATCTTGTGGCCGTATGCCTGGTGGCCCACATCCCATACGATGCGGTCTTCAGGCGTGTGATACACATAGTGTAGCGCCACGGTGATCTCTACCACACCCAGACTGGAAGCCAGGTGTCCAGGGTTGACCGACAGCTCGTCGACAATGTCTTCACGCAACTCTCTGCACAGCAAAGGCAAGTCGTCTACGCTGAGTTTGCGCAGGTCGGCTGGTGTCTGGATCTTATTGAGTATCTTGTATGTGTTTTTACCCATTTGATGAGTTGAAATTCGGCTTTTCTTAGCTGTTTCAAAAAGCAAAGTTAATGCAAAATGGGTATATATGCAAAATATTTCAGCCGAAAATCGTCAAACCTCGGGATTTATGTGTATTTTTGTGGCATCATATACCAAACCACCTTTAGAAAATGATTAAAAAAACATTGTTTACTACCTTGACCCTTTTGTTGTCGGTTTCGGCTCTTTGCGCCCAGACTTCAACGGGAGGAATCTCTGCTGATATGCTCAGGCAGATAGAAAAGTCACAGAAAACCGGGACTGCCGACAAGGCTCTCTTCAATGCCATCGCTTCCAACTCCATCGACGACCTGGCACGCAATTTCGCCAACCAGACCGCTGTCGACACGTATTTCAGCCATGAGACCAAGAGCCAGTCGATACACGACCAGAAAAGCAGCGGACGGTGCTGGCTGTTCAGTGGGCTCAACGTGCTGCGCTCCGACTTTGCCAAGGCTTCCGACTCGCTCACCGTGGAGTTTTCGCAGGCATATCTCTTCTTCTACGATCAGCTGGAGAAGGCCAACCTGATGCTGCAGGGGGTGATCGACCATGCCAAGAAACCTATTGACGACGAGCGGGTGCGCTTCTTCTTCAAAAGTCCTATCAATGACGGTGGCACGTTCTGTGGCGTGGCCGACCTGGCAGAGAAGTACGGACTGGTGCCGATGGGGGTGCAGCCTGAGACATTCTCAGCCAACAACACCAGCCGCATGGCCCGCCTGGTAGCCTCAAAACTGCGTGAGTATGGTCTTGAACTGCGGCAGATGGTGGCTGATGGCAAGAAGGCCAACCTCATCCAGGCGCGTAAGACCGAGATGCTCGGCACCATCTATCATATTCTCTGCATCACGCTGGGCGAGCCGGTCAAGGAGTTCACATACGCTTTCACCGACAAGAAAGGGAAGGCGCTCACGGCTCCTAAGAAATACACGCCGATGGAGTTCTACCGCGAGACGGTGGGGCAACCGCTCAACGGCTCTTTCATCATGGTGATGAACGACCCGCGGAGGCCGTATTACAAGACCTATGAGGTGGAGTACGACCGCCATACATACGATGGCCACAACTGGAAATATCTCAACCTGCCGATGGACGAGATAGAGCAACTGGCCATCGCTTCGATCAAGGACGGGCGCAAACTGTACTCATCCTATGATGTGGGCAAGCAGTTCGACCGCAAGCGTGGCTATCTCGATACTGAGAATTACGACTATGGGTCGCTCTTCGGCACCACCTTCCCTATGGATAAGGCCCAGCGTATCATGACCTTCGACAGTGGCTCCACTCATGCCATGACTCTCACGGCTGTCGACCTCGACGAGAATGGGAAAGCCCGCAAATGGAAGGTCGAGAACAGCTGGGGTCCGGCGAGCGGGCAGAGCGGCTGTCTCATCATGACCGACCGCTGGATGCGCGAATACATGTTCCGCCTCGTGGTCAACAAGAAATACGTGCCCGAAAACATCCTTGAGATGGAGCGGCAGAAGCCCACGATGGTCATGCCCGAAGACCCCCTCTTCCAGGAGGATATGTAGGTCAATCCTATATATAGAGCCCACTTTCCACAGTGGGCTCTTTTTGTAGCCCCTGCTTGTCAGCCAGTGTAAGAACGTAGCATGTCTCGTTTCGGTGAATAAGCACACCCTTCTCTCATTCTATTATCCCCTTTGTCTCACAAATTAATTTTGCCATTTCGTTAAGTGAGAGGCATTGATTGCGGCTGATGGTGATTCGCTCATTATGATGTTCCCATGGAGCAAGTATGAGCAACTGTCCCTTTGCACAGGCATCCATTCGTGCTCCACCAGGTTTCGCCAGATCTGAGAGACCATTCTCCTGAAGATAAATCAAGGGGAACCCTTTCTCGAAAGCAGCCCTCATCACGCTCTTTTCTCCTTTCGAGATAGATGGCGAAACGAGAACCGCTCCTTTGCAGGCCGCTTCCAGACATTGGCGAATCTTTGTCTCTATTTCAGCATCGGTCAGTCTTCTTGAACATTGCACCTGCACGAGCGACGGGCGCTGAAGAAGGAAGATATTACCGAGGGCGGAGAATGTTTGTCCAGCAATCTCCACCCCTCTTACCACTCGGAACAGGTCGGGATGCTCCCGCTTCATGAGCAGGCGGCGCGGGTTGTCTGCAAGGTAATTGAACCAGGTGTCGAGCTGTCCGGAGCGGAGCAGCAAGCGGTCGTTATAGCCGCGCGCGAAGAGCATGCCGTGTGTGCGGTCTTCGCCGCGGCGGTCGCGGCGTTCTGTTTGTTGCGTTGGCAACGCAACAGACGCAACAGACGCAACAGACGCAACAGACGCAACAGACGGGACGGGAGGGACAGGCGCAACGGGAGGGATGCCGAGGATCAGCTCGCGGTAGTGGCGATTGCAGCTCTGCTTGAAGCCACGAAGCACCATTCCCAAAGGCTGCTCCATCTTCTCTCTCACGAAGAGGATGCCGTGCATGTGGTCGGGCATCATCTGAAGGGCAAGCACCTCCACCTCGGGATGGTGCGACGTTGTTGCCCACCACTCGTCCATCACACGCTGGCCCAATGGAGAGACCTCCACGCGAGGCTCGTCGGGGCTGCCCGGCTCACCATCACTCTTGCCCACCACCCTGCCCAAGAGAGGCCTGCGCCCTTCTGTCACCATCGTTATCATGTATATCTGACGATTGGTGTAGTCGTGCCCCACGCATCGGCGAAGCATAGAGGCTTTCTTCGCACCTGCGAAGGCTTTCTGGGCTTCATAGATCTCTTTTTTCATGGGCTTCTGCAAATCATTTCCCTTCCAGCATCTTATACAGTTCACTGTAGCCTTTCAGATAGTCTCCTTCGGTCTTTTCCAGCCGGGCACAGGCTCAGTATCCCGGGTTCTGGCGCAGGCTGGTGTTCAGCGTCAGCGCGCGGCCTGGGATGGGGAAGAGCGTGGTGTGGGCATCGCTCTCGTCCACGTTGGGATTGCCGGCGATGGTGTGGTATCGTCCGAAGCGGATGAGGTCCTGCCGGCGCCAGCCTTCCCAGGCCAGTTCCATGAGACGCTCATCGAGGATATTGTCGAGTGTGGCAGCGCGATGATCCATCCCCACACGTGAGCGTACGGCGTTGAGCTCGACATCGCCGTCCTGCCCATTGCGCACCTTCGCCTCGGCTTTCATCAACACCACGTCGGCATATCGGAAGAGCACGATGTCATTGTCTTGCAACAAACCGTCGCTGTAGGCGGTGCGGTCGATTTCGTATTTGCTCATGCGCGCGCCGGCAGTCTTCTCGTAGGGAGAGCCCGTCAGGTCGAGTGTTACTTCCAACGGACTGTATACCAATGGCTGGCCATTGTCGAGCGTCACTATCTTGTTGTCCACGTACACGGTGTCGGAGTAGAAGTTGAGACGGTAGCGGTTGTCGAGGTGGTCGGTGCCGTAGCCATAGGTGAGCACCGTGCTCACCGTGGCGCAAGTGCCGTTCTCGGCATCCATGCCAAGGGCAGCTCCATGATTGTAATGACGTGAGCGAAACAGATTTTTGAAGGTGTTGGCATAGAGGTCTTTGTCCATGGGGATGGTGAAGATGTTCTCTTTGGACTCTTCGTTGTAGACGGCGAAGTTGAGGGAGTAGTCTTTCTCCAGCTGATAGCCGAAATCTTTCAGTTTGTCGCACCAGTAGATACAAGCCTCCCAGGCATTGAGCTTCGTTCCCTCACAGTCGAGCATGATATCACGGCCGTTGGCGTGCACACCGTCGGTGGGGTCATTATCGGTCCAGACCTCTGCGTTCAATGCAAGCTTGGCCAGCAGAAACCACGCCACAGGGCGGGTCATCCTGCCATAATAGAGTCCCTCTTGGTTGCTGCGGGCCTCGGCCAGGAGGGGGAGCAGGCTTTCCAGCTCTTCGTATATGCCGTTGTACAACTGGCTGCGCGTGGCCTGCTGGGCACTCTCCATGGAGATGTCGGTCGAAGTCACGATGGGCACATTGCCGAAGAGGTCGAGCAGATAGTAATAGTACATGGCACGGAGGGCGCGGGATTCGGCCACGTATTCCAGATACTCGGTGGCTGTCTGATTGTCTTCGTAGTATGCCTCTAAAATCTCGATGGCCTGGCAGCACTTCACAATCACCTTGTAGAGATAGTTCCATGAGTCGCCAAAAGGTGAGAGGCCCGGTGTGAAATGGTGGGTATAGAGTGCCTGCCACAGACCGCCGTCATACCAGTCGCCGCCACGGGTGGGCAGCATGGCCTCGTCGGTGGTGAAAGTGTTGATGTCGTATATGCCACGGGCGGTGCCCTGGAGCCCTTGTGCATCTTCGTGGCCTCCGACATAATAGTAGAGACTGCCTATAGTGTTGAGGTACAGGTTGACCGAGTTGAATGCCTTGTCTTCGTCGAGTCGGTCGCGGGGATTCTCGTCCAGACAGGAGGCCAGTAGGAGGATAGCTGTCGTAAGGTATATGTAGTTTTTCATTTTCATGACATGTTGGGTTGTTTAGAACGAGATGTTGGCTCCTATGCAGTAAGAGCGGTAGGGGGGATAGGTGCGCTTGTCGTCGATGCCGAGCGTGTTGCTCACCACAAAGCTGTTGATCATCGGTGTCTGCCCGCTATACGAGGTGATGGTTCCGATGTTGTTGATGCTTAGCGATACACGCAGCGAATGAATCTTGTCGGTGTAGCGATGGATGGGCACGTTCCAGCCGATGGTCAGGTAGTCGAAGTTCAGATAGTCGCCAGGCTCCAGCCAGTAGTCGGTGGCTGTCTGGTCGTAGATATGGCGTGAGGGGGCGTCGGCCAGAACGTTGTAGTCGGGAAAGGATGCCATGTTCATATACGAGAGGGCGGTGCCGTTGTAGATTTTATGGCCAAAAGCACCGTTCATCTGCAGCGTCGCGTCAAAGTCTTTGTAGCGGAAGCTGATGTTGGAGCCGAGGGTCCATTTAGGGGTGGCCTGGCCGGCGATGTAGCGGTCTGAGCCCACGCTGGCTGTCCCGTCGCCGTCGAGATCGGCGATGGCATAGCTATAGGTTCCGTCGCCGTTGTCGGTCAGTCCGGTGCAGTGGGGCAGGAAGAATACGCCCAAAGGCTGCCCCACCATCTGGTAGACGATGTCGTTGTCGCCGCCGTGGAAGCCGGCCCCATAGAGCGAACTAATGGACGTCACCTTGTTGGCTTCCATGTATTGTCCTTTGTAGTAGCCGTCGAGCGAGATGAGCTTGTTGCGCTGGCGCGAGAGGTTGAGGTTGATGTTGAGTTGCATGTCCTTGGTTTCGATGGGGGTGACTCCGAGCCCCAATTCAAAACCGCTGTTGGACATAGAGCCGAGGTTGGCAAGCAACTTGTCGTAGGCGAAGGGCGGTACGCTCACGTCGTAGAGATAGAGCATGTCGTGGGTCTTCGAGTGGTAAAGCTCGGCTGTCATCACCAGACGGTTGCGGAACAGTCCGATGTCGGCGCCGATGTTAAACGAGCTGCGCGTCTCCCACTTGAGGTCGGGGTTGGCATTGTTCTTATAGCCAAGGGTGACGATGGGTGAGCCGGCGACCGGCACGATGCCCATCGGCATGAGCATCTGCAGCGAGTTGTAGGAGTCGATGCCGCCCAGGTTGCCCGAGATGCCCGAACTGACGCGGAGTTTCAGCTGGCTGAAATAGGGCACGCCGCGCATCCATTTCTCGCGCATCATATCCCATTCTGCCGATACCGAGGGGAAAAAACCCCATTTGTTGTTCTTGCCCACCTTGCTGCTGCCGTCGGCACGGGCGTTGGCACTGAAGGAGTAACGGCCCAGCAGGATATATTTCACACTGCCCATCAGGGAGGCGAGCGAAGGCTTTTCGTAGCCGGAGCCGGTGCCGCCATAGGGGCGCAGAGCACCGGCTTGGAGGTTGTGGTAGCCGAAGTCGTTGGTGGTGAAACCCTTGACCGTGGTGTAGAACGAAGTGCGGGTCGACGATTGGTATTCTGCCAGCCCGGTCACTTCGATGCGGTGGTCTTTGTCCCAGTCCCACCAGTAGTTCACCGTGGCGTTGGCCAGCCAGTCTTCGTTCTTGGCTTCGCCTCGATAAGCCTGGCCTTGTGCCCATACCCAGGTGGGCAGAAACTGCGAGTGCTCATTGCTCACAAAGGAGTAGGAGCCGAAGAGGCTCACACGCAGGTTGGGCCAGATGTCGTGAGTGAGTTTCAGGTGGGTGTTGAAGTACAGGTTTTTCTCATGGTCTTGCTCGTGGAGGAGGGAGAGCGGGTTATTGATCTGCGACGCAGTGGAGTTTTTGTCCCACCCGCCTTGCGAGTTCATGCCCTTGCCGAAGGTGGGATTCTGTGCGGCGGCCGAGTAGAAAAGTTTTTGGGTGTCGAAGATGTTCTTGCCTCGCTGTGAGGAGCCATATACGCCCAGGTCTACGGTGAGGAAGTCGTCGAAGGCCTTCTGCGTGATGTCGAGCTTGGCTACGAAGTTCTTGTATGAGTTGACACGCACTACCATGTCGTGGTCTACCAGGCCGATCGAGGCACGGTAATTGCTGTTGTCAGAGCCGCCGGTGAATGCCACGTGATAGTTCTGCACCAGGCCTGTGCGTGTGATGGCCTCCGGGAAGTCGGTGTCATAGCCTCCGTCGTTGTAGCCCAGCCCCAGCCTCTGTGCCGTGTTGATATAGCCGTCGCGGCGCAGCATGTTGATGTGCTTGAATACGCTCTCCACACCCACGCTGCCGTCGTAGGAGATGTGGAATTCGCCGGCGTGTCCTTTCTTGGTCGTCACCTCGATCACGCCGGAGGCTCCTCGTGAACCGTACTGTGCAGTCTCGGCGGCGTTTTTCAGGATGGTGAAGCTCTCAATGTCGGCGGGATAGATAGACGACAGGGTGGACAGGTCGGTCGACACGCCGTCGATGATGACCAGCGGGTTGTTGCCTCCGGTGAGGGAGGTGGTGCCACGCACGCGCACGCTGCTGAGCATGGCCATGTGGTTGCCTCCGCTCGTCACTTGCACACCGGCGGCCTGTCCGCTCAGAGCGTCGAGTGAGTTGGTCAGCAGGCCTTTGTTCATGCGTTCCGTGGTCACTTTGTCTGTTGAGCCGCCGCTGAAGTTGGCCGCTGTGGCCAGGGTGTCCGTGGGCAACGTACTGGTATATTGTGCGGCAGTGCCGACGGGGTGCATTATGGCGGTGAGAAATGAGATGATAAGAGTTGTCTTTCTCATGGAGAAGTGGATGTAGGTTAATAGAAGATTGATTTACCATGCGAAGATAGAGTTTTTTTCTTGAACAGCCAAAAGAATTGTATAAAAAAAGGATATGTCACCATAGACATATCCTTGTATGATAGTTTTTAGGTGGGAATTGACAAAACCCACCTTTATGCTGTATCGAATCTTATTGTCAGCTTTAGACCAGATGGCCGATCAGACTTTCACGGTCGCCGGGCAGCATGTCGATCACCGGTATCTCAATCATGGTGTAGCAGCCTGGCTGCTGGCGCATCGAAGCGCGAGCCACATTCACCAGCACCTGTCCGGTGAGGGCGGGGTTGTTGATGCTCATGTTGAACTCCAGACGCTGGTTCTGGGTCTGGCCGCTCACGCCTTTGCGCACCAGATTGACACCATGACCCATGTCGCGCACGTCGTCGACAGAAGGCACGGCGAAGACGTGGGTCTCGTCGTTGGAGAAGTAGGGGTCGGCCTTGATGGCGGCGGTCACTTCTTCCAGGTTGGCGCCTTCCTCCAGCTCCACGTATACCATGCGGCGGTGCAGTCCCTCGCCCTTGGGGATGGTCATCGAGAGTGCATTCTTCACGCCGGCCTTGGAGCGCACACATACCGAGTGGCCCATTGACATACCCGGTCCGAAGTTGGTGTAGGAGAGTCCTTTGGGAGCCAGACTCTGCATCAGGGTGCGCACGATGCTGTCCGATCCGGGATCCCATCCGGCGGCAATGATGGATACGGTCTTGGTGTCCTTGTTGATAGGATTGAGGGCCGCACGGTAGTCCAGGATGCTGGTGTGGATGTCGAAACTGTCTACCGTGTTGATGCCAAGCGGAAGGATTTTCTTGGCATACTCCTCGCAGCTGCGGGTGGGAGTGGCCAGAATGGCCACGTCTACGTCTTTCAGTTCTTGTATGTCGCTTACTACTGCGTATGAGGACAGTTCAGCGGGGCAGTTTGAGGCACCCTGGCGGCGCACGATGCCTGCAATCTCAAAATCGGGGGCGGCTTCCAATGCCTGTACGGTATATTTGCCAATGTTGCCGTAACCTACGACGGCGGCTCTGATTTTTTTCATCGCAAAATGTTATTCTGGTTTTAAAAATTCAAAATCGGTTGCAAAATTACATTGTTTTTCTGAAATAAATGTCTTTTTGACAGAAAATTTGCAAGAATCCTCACAAATAAGTGGGCTTCGCTGCCGGTTGTTAGCTGTCGGTTGCTTGTTGTTGTCTCCGCAAAAGGGCACTGCCATCTTATTGCAGGTGATATGCGATGGCCACGGTCAGATATACGCTCAGCTCGACAAGGAGAAACATGGCTCCGCAACAGTCGCCGGTATATCCACGTAGTTGGTGCCATATTTTCAGGTAGAGGAAATACATGGTGAGACATGGCACAAACAGCACCCAGTGGATGCCGGGGATAGCACTGCCTACTAAGAAATAGAAGGGTATCACGGGCAACAGCCCCTGAAAGGCCAGCAGCACACCGGCACGCAGGTCGATGCGGCGATACACCGTGCGGTTCTTGGCTTCCTGCTCTGTGCGGGCATAAGGCATCATCTGCACAATCTGTCCGGCGAGCATCTTGGAGAAAGGGTCGGCGGCCAGGATGGTCAGGGCTGCCACTGGCGGTGGGAGATGATACAGGCAGATAAACAGCAGCCCCTCGTAGACGATGAGGGTCAGCACGCCGTAGGTGCCGATGTGTGAGTCTTTCATGATCTCAAGGATGCGCTGGCGGTCGGTGCCGCCGCCGAACCCGTCGACAAAGTCGGCCAGGCCGTCTTCATGCAGGGCACCTGTGAGCAGCAGGCGCAGCAGTATGGCTGCGGCTACAGCCAGGGCGTATGGCATCACCCAGGAGCCGAAATAGAGGGCGGCGGCCATCATTCCCCCGGTGAGCCATCCGGCCAGCGGCCAGAACTCCACCACGGCGCGGAAACTCTCCTTGGGCGGCTCATAAAGCCGCCAGAACGGGAGCCGGGTGAAAAATATCAGTGCGGCCCAGACGTTTTGATACCATTTGGTCTGATGTATAGGGATTTCCATAAAATCTTTGTGCTTTGGTCGTTAGTGTGATGCAAACTTACACAAAATTATCGATTATTCATGCGTTTTATTTGGAAATGTCGCAATTTTTGTATTATTTTGCAAACAAAACATAAAAATTCAGGCTATGAAAAAAATAATAATCATGCTCGCCGTTGTCGCGATGGCACTATCGGCATCTGCTCAGACCGTCAAGGATAGCAAACCTTTCGACAATATCTATTGGGGGTTCAATGGCGGTGTGGCCACTAAAACCACTGGCGTGAAATGGATGGACAATCTCAATCCTAACGTCGGACTGCGCATCGGGCGATGGTTCACACCGGTCTTCGGACTGGCTGTCGACGGCACGGCTTATCTCTCCAACAAGCCTTTTGTCTCGACGGGCACCTTCATCCGGGCCACGAACGTATCGCTGTTGGGTACGGCCAATTTCACCAACTGGTTTGGCGACTATAAGGGAGAGCCGCGCTGTTTTGAGGTGATCGGACTGTACGGCTTCGGATGGGGGCATCTCTTCCGTTCCAATGAGACTTATTACAACCCGGTCAATAAAATGACCTCCAAGGCTGCCATCGACTTCACCTTCAATTTCGGCAGCCAGAAAGAGTGGCAGTTCTATGTCGAGCCGGCTTTCACCTGGGCTTTCCTCGGCAGCAGCAAGCAGCCCTTCCTGCAGGATCCACATGGGTTGGCGTGGTCGGTCGATCAGCCTCGTTATGATGTCAACAACTCTGTCTTCCAGCTTAATGGCGGATTCATCTACAAGTTCCGTTGCTCCAACGGCACGCACAATTTCCAGTTGGCCGATGCCACCGATATGGGTGAGGTCAACCGCCTCAACGGCATCATCAACGACCTCAGGGCTCAGCTCGATGAGAAGCCCAGGGAGGTGGTCAAAGAGGTGGTCAGGGAAGTACCGGCTCGTGAGACCGTCGACAACATGGTGCTCGTGAAGTTTGAGAAGGGCAAGAGCATTATCACCCAGGAACAGATGGCACTGCTCAACACCGTGCCACGTGGAACGCATGTGCGTGTGGTGGGCTCAGCATCGCCCGAGGGCAACGCCGGCTTCAACCGCCAGCTCTCGCAAGACCGTGCTGATGCCGTGGCAGCATATCTCCGCGACCGTGGCGTCATCGTCGACGAGGCCGTGGGCCTTGGCGTCGAGGGCATCACCTCCAACCGCCTCGCCATCGTATATCTGAAGTAAATAACTCAAGAAGCCCCATCTTCTTTATCAAGAATTTAAGCATTATAGAATTAGACTGTTTAGTATTTTTTATCAAGAATTTTAGAATTAAAGAATTAGACTGTTTAGTATTTTTTATCAAGAATTTTAGAATTAAAGAATTTTAGTTACCAAAGTAGTTGCTCTTAAAGAGAATTCTTAAATAGACTGTCCAATTCGTTTCTAGCACGCCACCCCCCATTTGCAGTGGTAATAAGTTCCCCCTCTAAGTTAGAGGTTGCTCTCCCCCGGGAAACGGGGGAGTCGGAGGGGGTGCCAGGGGGAGTGTGTATGCTTCATAGGAAACATTCACATGACATCTATACTACTACAAAAGGACACCCTAATTCTTATATTCTTGATATGTGACTTGTATATTTCATGTTTTTTCGTTGCGAAAAGGTCGAGGGCTTGCGCATCAGCGCAGCGACATACTTTTCACTTTGACCGTCTTGCCGGCCTGGGTAGACACCTCATATTCATACACTTTGCGGATGTCGGCTGTTGGTTTTGCCTCCAATTCCTCCGAGATGACAGGATCCTGGATTTCAGCCGTCTGAAGTAAGGGGTTGTCACATGTGGCACCTGCTGTCACTTCTTTCAGCCCTTTGCCCTTGAGCGGGACATAGGAGCGCAGACGCAGCGTGCCGCCGATGGTCGAAAGTATCTTGGCCTGAGTCAGGCAGCCCTTCTTCCAGTCCATGTCTACTACAAAACCTCCGCGGGCTCTCAGTCCGTGGATATGGCCTTCGCGCCAGGCATCAGGCAGGGCGGGCAGCAGATGTATGGCTCCGTCGTGGCTCTGTAGCAGCATCTCGGCAATGCCCGCGGCGGCACCGAAGTTGCCGTCGATCTGGAAGGGTGGGTGAGCGTCAAACATGTTGGGGTAGGTCCTGCCGTCGGGATGCTCTCTCACAGCGTCATCGCCGGGCAGCAGATGGAGCATGTTGGAGATGATGCGCATGGCGTGGTTGCCGTCGAGCATGCGGGCCCAGAAGTTGATCTTCCATCCCAGGCTCCAGCCGGTGGCCATGTCGCCGCGTTGCCGGAGGGTAGTGCCAGCGGCACTGAAGAGGTCGGGGTGGCGGTAGGGCGATATCTGGTTGGAGGGATAGAGACCGTAGAGATGTGAGATATGGCGGTGTTCGTCTTTAGGGTCATCGGCGTCTTGTATCCATTCCTGCAACTGTCCGTAGCGGCCGATACGCATGGGTGGCAGTTGTGACAAGGCGTCGCGCAGACGTGATTGGTAGGCAGCGTCCACGCCTAAGATCCCGGCAGCGCGGAGCGTGTTGCTCAGGGCGTCGAATGCAATCTGGTTGTCCATCGTGCAACCGGCAGTCACGGGGGTGCGCTTGCCCTGCGGACCGTGCTCGGGCGACACCGACGGCACGACCACGAGATAGCCGTTGCGTGGGTCGCGTTGCATGTAGTCGAGGTAGAAGTCGGCCGTGCCTTTGATCACAGGATACCACTCGCGCAGGAATTCTTTGTCGCCGCTGAAGAGGTAGTGCTGCCACAAATGGGTGGCAAGCCAGGCTCCGCCGTTGGGAAACATCCCCCAGGTGGCTCCGTCCACCGGACCGGCGATGCGCCACAGGTCGGTGTTGTGATGAGCCATCCACCCACGGCAGCCGTACATCTCGCGGGCGGTCTTCGCACCCGTCACGCTCAGATCGCGTATCATCTCAAAGAGGGGTTGCTGTGTCTCGCCGATGTTGCCTACGTCTGAGATCCAGTAGTTCATCTCGGCGTTGATGTTGATGGTATATTTGCTGTCCCAGGGTGCGTTGAGTTTGTCGTTCCACACCCCTTGCAGGTTGGCGGGCTGACCGCCGGGCTGTGATGAGGTGATGAGTAGGTAGCGGCCATACTGGAAGAGCTGAGACACCAGGTGGTAGTCGTCGCTGCCGGCAAACTGCCGGATGCGCTCGTCGGTGTCGGCCGTAGATGTGGAGGGGAGGTAGAAACTCACCCGGGCGTACTGCTCCTGGTATTTCTTCAGGTGCCTGTCGTAGGCTTTCTGATAGCTGTTGGCCATGACAGCTTGCAGGTTGGCCTGGTTCTTTTCCGAAGGATGGCCGCTGATGTCATGGTAGTTGACGAAATTGGTGGCGGCCACGACGTAGATGATGGCCTCGGAGGCACCGTTCACTTCCACGTAGTCAGTGCCGTCGGTCAGTGCCCCGTCGCTTTGCACCATCATGCGGCATTCGGCCTGGAGACCGGCGCGGATGCCCTCGTGGTCCACACCGTCGATGGTGGTTATGAGGCAATGATCTGCCACTTCATGCCGGGTGTTGAGTTCGCAACGGTGGCGCAGTTTGAAAGCGAGGGGCTTGCCCTTGTCTGCTTTTATCTTAATGACGATGGCGTTGTCGGCCATGGAGGCAAAGACGGTCTGTTGATAGTTCACGCCGCTTTTCGTGTACTCCACGGTCGAGGTGGCTGCATCCAGCGACAGGGTCCGGTGGTATGCGGATGGCTCGCTCTTGTCATCATAGTCGATGAGCATACTGCCCAGTGTCAGGTATTTCATGCCGTGGGGACCAGGCAGGAACTGCTCGTTGATGATACGGGCGGCGGCTTCCTCGTGGCCGGCATAGATGGAGTCGCGCACAGCCTGCAGGTAGTTTTTCGATGTGTGGCTGTCATTGTCATGGGGACGGCCCGACCAGAACGTCTCCTCATTGAGCTGTATCTCCTCGGTGTCGGTCTTGCCGTATACCATGGCACCGAGATGGGAGTTGCCCACAGGCAGGGCTTCCAGCCATTTTGTGGCAGGCCGGTGATAACTGAGTTCATACCGCAGCCCAGGGTCTTTCAGACGGGGCGTCTGAGCCTCACTTGCGGGTGTCGTCAACAAAAGTGCGACAATGACGGTCAGAAGGTGTCGAAGATGCTTCATTGTTTTTTTATAAATACGTAAAGACATTAAAGATTGCTCAGAAAAGTCAAAAAAGAGACCACGCCATCACGGCGCAGTCTCCTGACATAATGAAATAACTAAATGTATGAAATCATTTCATGAAAAACGTCCAGTGTAATTACTTTTTGCAAAGTTATTAAATTGGTGTGATTCATGATGATTCTTACGTTTCAAAAAGTTTACAATTTGTCTCAGAGTCCTGAAAAGGTAGCCTGAGGCATATTTTATGTTACATGTCTGCGTCGGCATACTCGGAAGGTGACATCCCGAAATGCTTTTTGAAGACGGTAGAGAAATGCGACTGGTTGTTGAAGCCCACGGCATAGGCCACCTGAGAGAGATTCACCTTCTTTTCACGGATCAGGCGGGCGGCTTGCTCCAGGCGCATGTTGCGGATGAAGTCGCCGGTAGAGACACCGGTGATCTCTTTCATCTTGCGGTGCAGCTGCGCACGGCTGATGCCTACCTCCTCGGCCAGGCGCTCTACATTGAAGTCGCTGTCGGAGAGATGCGCGTTCATCGTCTTCATCACGCGCTCCATCAGTTCGTCATTGACGCTCCTAACCTCCACTTGCTCACGGCGTTCCGACTGGCTGAGCGCTCCGCTGAACTTGCCGCGCAGGCGGCGCAGATTGTCTATCTGGTTGTCTATCAGCACATGTAGCTCTTCCATCACGAAAGGTTTTGACAGGAAGGCGTCGGCACCTTCGCGCAGGCCTTCCATGCGGTCGCTCACCTCGGCTTTCGAGGTCAGGAGTATCACGGGGATATGGTTGGTCTGGGGGTTGCCCTTGATTTTCTTCAGCAATGTCACACCGTCCATTTCCGGCATGATGACATCAGAGACCACCAGGTCGTAACGCCCTTTCAGCAGGGCGGCGAGGGCTTCCTTGCCGTTGACGAAAGTATCGATCTGGAACCAGCAGCTCAGTTCATCGCGGATGTAGCGGGCCAGCTCGCGGTCGTCGTCCACCACCATGATGTGCAGGTTGCGGTTGCTGCGATTGACGGTGGCGGCCTTCTCTTCCGCGATGGGCTCGGTCTCTATCTCCTCGGGGGCAAGGTGGCTGTTGCCTAAGGGCAGAGCCACTTCCAGGCAGGTTCCGCTTGGGGCGTCGTCGCGGTTGTATGCCCTGATGGTGCCATGGTGCAGTTCCACGATGGACCGGCACACATTCAGGCCGATGCCGGTGCCGCTCATCGGTTCGTGAAGATGAGTCCGACCTTGGTAGAACCGGTCGAACAGGCGGTTGGTGTCTTTCTCCTTGATGCCCTGGCCGGTATCCTTGATACGGATGATGACATGGCGGTTGGTCTGGCTGAGCTCTATGGCGATCTCGCCGCCGTTGGGTGTAAATTTGAAAGCGTTGGAGAGCAGGTTGGATATCACCTTGTCAAAATTGGTGCGGTCTATCCACGCCATCATTTGGGGCGCCTCATGCTCAAAAGTGTAGGTGATGCCTCGTTGGCCGGCATTGAACTGAAAAAGCGTCTTGATGCCGGTGATGAAAGTCACCAGGTCGGTCTCCCTGCAGTGCAGGTGCATCTGGTGCTTGTCGATCTTGCGCTCGTCCAGGATCTGGTTCACCAGCAGCAACAGCCGCTGGGCGTTGCGGTCGATGGTGTCGATGTATACCTGCTTGCTGACATCCGTCTCTTTTTCTTTCAGCTTCTTCAGCGGTCCCAGTATCAGTGTGAGCGGAGAGCGGATGTCGTGGGTGGCGTTGATGAGAAAACGCATTTTCTCTTCTTCTATCATGCGATTGCGCCGCCGCTTCAGGTAGTGGTAGGCCACGGCGGCCAGGGCTGCCAGCAGGAGCAGGTAAGCCAGGTAGGCCCAGGTGGTGCTATACCATGGATGGTCTACGATCACGGTGTAGGTGGAGATGTGCTCTGACAGGGCACCGTTGCTCTCGGCTTGTATCTCTATTCTGTAGGTGCCGGGTTCTTGGTGGTTGAAGGTGATGGCATTGACGCCCTCTTCTGTCGACATCCATCCTCCGTTGTTCACCTTGTAGAGATAGCGGATATGGTCGGCGTTCTTGTAGTCAAGGAGTGAGAACTCAAGGGTGAAGGTGTTGTTGTCGTAGGGCACGTGAAAGGTCTTGCCCTCGCAGAAGTGTGACGTCCCCTCGACGATCAGGTTGGTCAGGTGCACGTCGCCCAGCGGGAGCTGCTGGGTGGTCACATGGTCGGGATTGAAAGCGGTCAGGCCGTTGCCTGTGCCGAAAAAGATCATCCCGTCGGGACGCTGAAGCGTGGCTCCTTGCATATACTCATGGGTGGTCAGGCCGTCGCCGTTGACATAATTGGTGAATGTGGACTTCTGGGGGTTGTATTGCCACAGGCCGCGGGTGGTGCTGATCCACAGGCGCGACTTGCGATCGCATACGATGCCACAGATGAGCTTGTCGTTGAGTGGCTCGGAGTGGGGGAACGGACGAGCCTCTCTGCGCTTGCGGTCGATCAGGTAGAGGCCTTCTTCGGTGCCTGCCACGATGTTGCCGTCGGGCAGTTCGCATAGGGCGTTGACCTGATGGTTGGTCAGAAAGGCTTCCTTGCCGTAAACCTCAAAGTCCATCTTGTCGGGGTCAAGACAGTTCAGGCCGGCGGCAGTGCCTATCCATACCAGGCCCTGGCGGTCGCAGAGCAGTGAGCGTATCCAGGCGTTGCAAAGGGAGCCGCGGTAGTATACATGATCCATCTCTGCCACAGTGCAGGCCTTTGTCACCTTATTATATATATAAAGCCCCTTGGCGTAGGCGGAGAGGTAGAGCCGGCCACGGTCGTCGTCGGCCATGCAGAAGATTTCGCCGCCTTCTACGTCGAGCACTTTGGCCGATGTGGCAGTGAGGGGATGATAACTGTACAGGGCTTGGCTGGTGGCCACCCAGTAGTTCCCCTGCCGGTCGCGGTAGATATAGGAAGTGCCGGGGGGCGAGGCAGGATGGCTGCTGATAGCACCCCAGCGGTTGAAAGTGTACAGGCCGTCGTTGGGCACGGCACACCAGGTCTCATCACCCATACCCGTGACCATGGATGAGACGCTCGAACCAGTGGAGAAGTCCTGGCCGGAGATACTCCAGTTGAAAAACGAGGGCTGGCGCTGGTTGAGCAGATAGAGTCCTTTCTTATAACAGCTGATCCAGAGATTGTGAGAGCGGTCTTCCATGATGTCGTTGACCGTAGAGGTCATCAGACTGAAACCGTCGGCATTCTCATTGCCCAGCTGCACCAGCTGCAGGTCGTGGCTCCAGTCGCGCAGGATGCCATTGTCTGAAGTGCCCACGTAGAGGTTGCCTTCATGGTCGAGCACACCGCAGCGGATGCTCGCCTTGCCGTTAAACACACGCATGCTGGAGTGGGCGTCTGAGAGCTGGCCCGTAGTGTAGTGGTAGAAGAGGAGGCCGTCTCTGCACACGATGAGCATCCTGCTCTTGTCGTAAGGTAGGAATTTGACGGGTGGACCCAGGGGGGAGGTGTAGTCGCGTTTGTTCACCACATTGCCTTGCTGATGGTAGCGGGTGAACGTGGTGGTGTGGTCCAGACGCCACAGTCCGCCGTTGGGGTCTTCGTACATCTCGCGGTAGTACATGTCGACCTGGCGGTCGGAATAGGGCCGGCAGAGGTGCAGGCGGGTGGAGTTTTCTTCTACTTGGAAAAGACCATAGCCGACAGTGCCCACCAGTATCTCGCCGGTGTGCCGCTCGACGATGCTGTACACACGTGGCTTGATGTGGCGGGAGTCGACAAACTCGTATCTGATGAAATGGCCGGTAGGGTAGTCGTAGCGCATCAGACCCTTGGCCGAACCGATCCACAGACGCTCTTTGCTGTCTACGAAGAGTGCACAGATGATATTGT
Organism: uncultured Prevotellaceae bacterium; assembly: GCA_946402905.1. Classification (GTDB taxonomy): domain Bacteria; phylum Bacteroidota; class Bacteroidia; order Bacteroidales; family Bacteroidaceae; genus Prevotella. Next base: position 32,939 of record CAMIYC010000018.1, read on the forward strand.
CGGCAATGGTCGTGGTGTCGTTGCGGTCATGATAGTAATTGGTAAAACGGTAACCGTCAAAACGGCTCAGTCCATAGTCGGTGGCTATCCAGATATACCCATAGGAGTCTTGGCGGGAACAGTTGACCAAGCTGCTGGGCAACTTGTCCGAAAGGTACAGCAGTCCGTTGTCGGCCCATAGCACCTGGCTAATGAGCAAAAGACACCAGAAGACAAACCACCGTCTGTGGGGGAATATAACGTTTTTCATGAAAGTCGTTCTAATCTAATTATAGATATCGTAGCCAAAGATACAAATATTTATGCGAAACGCCAAATGATTTTATTTTTATTTCGTCTCTTTGTCTCATTTGACAACACTGGACCTGAAAATGGACGATATGTGGATGCTTCCCTCAGTGGATTGTTGAAAAACATGACGTTTATTTCTCTATGTTGCTTTTGCTTTTCTTTAGGTCTCATAAATGCCCAAAAAGCCTCATTTGAAATAAAAATTGAAGTTTATGATACATTTAGTAAAATATTTGTGAAAGTTTTTCATTTATTTTGTGCCGAATTTTGTTTCAGCTTATTATATATATCGGTATCTTTGGAGAAAGACATATTAAACCTTTATAATTTATTTTATGGTAATAACTAAATCTCTACAAAAGCCTTTGGCTTTATTGTTCCTGCTCTGCTTGTTCCCCTTGGGAGCTTTGGCTCAGAGCGTCGTGAAGGGAACGGTAATTGATGAAGCGGGTGAACCAGTGATTGGCGCAAGCGTGCAAGTGCAAGGCGCCAGTACAGGTGCTGTCACCGACTTTGATGGTAATTTCAGTGTGGAGGCCGCAAGCAATGCCACGCTGATTATTTCTTACGTAGGCTATGTCACTGAGACAGTCAATGTGCAGGGACGTAGCAACATCCAGCTGACGTTGAGGGAAGATGTTTCATCCCTGAACGATGTGGTGGTGATCGGTTACGGTACGATGAAGAAAAAATTGGTCACCGGTGCTACCGTCCAGGTGAAGGGTGAGGATATCGCCAAGCTCAACACCACCAACGCCCTCGAGGCCATGCAGTCGAGCACACCCGGTGTGCAGATCACACAGTCTTCCGCACAGCCTGGTAAGGGCTTCAATGTGGTCATTCGCGGTAAGGGTACCAATGGTAACACTGCTCCATTATACGTGATAGACGGTGTGGTTGGAAGCCTTGACGGTATCAATCCTGCTGACATCGAGAGCATCGACGTGCTGAAAGACGCTGCTTCTGCAGCCATCTATGGTGCTCGTGCAGCCAATGGTGTGATCCTGGTGACCACCAAGCAAGGCAAGGCTGGTAAGATAGAGCTGAGCTACAATGGAGCCATGGGTTGGTCGAACGTGTACAAGCGTCCGCAGTTGCTTAATGCACAGCAGTACATGACCATCATGGACGAGTACAGCTTCAACAATTCAGGTACAAAGATGGACTGGGCCAACACCATACCGGCAGACGTTCTCGCCAAGGTCAATGGCGGTTGGGAAGGCACTGACTGGTGGGATGTTTTCACCAATGACAATGCCGTGCAGCAGAACCATTCTGTTACCTTGACTGGTGGCTCGGATAAATCTAAGTTCATGGGATCTTACACCTATACCAGCAACGAAGGTATCATGGGTGCTGACATGGCATCATTCTACAAGCGTCACACTATCCGCTTCAACAGCGACCACGTGCTCCTGAAGGCCAAGGATTTTGATGCCATCACCATCGGTGAGAACATCTCTATCGGCTATAACAAGAGCCACGACCTGGCTGAGGACGGCATGTACTGGAGCTATATCCACAGCCTGCTCCAGACCTCTCCGCTCCTGCCACAGTTTACAGACAATGGCGAGATTTATAACTGGCAGAACGTTGACGGCGTACTTACTAATGGTAAGGGCTGGCTTCCTGCTATGTTCAACAACCCATGGGAAAACCTCACCAAGGGTGGTTTTAACTCTATGGCTGAGAGCCGCAACATCAATGCCAATGCTACTGCATTCGTCACCATCCAGCCGATTAAAGGTCTGAGATTCCGCTCGCAGTTCAACTATTCTTGGGGATCGGGTGCATACCGCAACTTCGGTACACCACGAGCTCCGGCAGAAGGTGCTGCTATCGTCAACAACTATAGCATCAGCCAGAGCACTTGGCTCAGCACTAATTGGTCTATCACCAATACGCTTACCTATGACCTCCCCATTATCAATGGTCACAAGATCAGCGCCATGGTTGGTCAGGCTTTTGAGAGTTCTGCATGGAGTACAAATCTTAATGGAAGCAACAAGATTGCTTATGGCAAGCAGCTCGCAGCCTTGAGAGACTGGGATTCCGCTTGGCTTACCAACATCATTCTCGAAAATGCCAATGATGCCTCCCTGGGTGGAAATCCTAACGATGAGGACTATCTCGCTTCTTGGTTCGGCCGTGTAAGCTGGGACTGGAACGAGAAGTATATGGCTACCGCTACTGTGCGTTATGATGGATCAAGCCATTTCGCTGACGGCCACCGTTGGGGCTTCTTCCCCTCTATATCTGCTGGTTGGGTCGTCACCAACGAGAGCTTTATGGAGAATACCAAGAGCTGGCTCGACTTCTTCAAGATCCGCGCATCATGGGGACAGAATGGTAACTGTAATGTGGAAAAATACCAGTACATTACTCCTATCATTATGTCAAGCGTGGGCGGTTATAAGTTCGGCTCTGATCTGGCCACTTCTGTTGCGGGAACTCCAAATCCCGGTGCATACCCCAAGAATGTTCCTAACCCCGACCTCACCTGGGAGACTTCCGAGCAGCTCGACTTAGGTTTCGATGCCCGATTCCTCAACAGCCGTCTGGGTGTGAACTTCGACTGGTATAGGAAGACCACCAAAGACTTGATCATCCTCAAGGATCCTCAGTTAGACCAAGGCAAAGAGCCTCCTTACTTCAATGGCGGTGACATCCGTAATACCGGTATTGAGCTTGCCGTTTCTTGGAACGACCGTATTGGCAGCGACTTCAGCTATAATGTAGGTGTCAACTTTGCTACCAACAAGAACGAGGTCATCAAAGTCAACAACCTGAACCACCGTGTCAATGGTAATGGCGGAATCCTCTCACAGGGTACTGAATACATCTCACGTTTTGAGGAAGGCCATCCTATCGGTTACTTCTACGGCATGTCTTACAGCGGCATCTGGCAGAACCAGGAGCAGATTGACGCCGCACGTGCTGCAGGCAAGGCCGTTCTCGACAACGCAATGCCTGGCGACTGCATCTGGGACGACTGGAACCATGACGGTGTTATTACACACGCAGAGGCTATTGATGCTGAAGGCAATTCTATCAGCGACCGCCACGAGATCGGTGATCCCAACCCCGACTACACCCTCGGTATCAATCTTGGATTCAATTGGAAGGGACTCGACTTCGCTATCAACGGTGCCGGTGCATTCGGTATGCAGGTCATGAGGTCTTACCGTTCTTATGGTGACACACCTTACCAGAACTATGACACCACCATTCTGAACCGTTGGTATGGTGAGGGCACTTCCAACTCACAGCCACGTATTTCTGCAACAGGTCACCCGAACACTATCTGGAACTCTATACGTTATATGGAGGATGCTGACTACTTCAAGATCAAGACCGTCACGCTCGGTTACGACTTCAAGCATCTCTGGAAGTCTTGTCCGTTGCAGCAACTCCGTCTTTATGTCCAGGCTCAGAACCTCTACACATTCACTGGTTACACTGGACTCGACCCAGAAGTCGGTTCGACCGGCGGTGACGTACCTTGGGCATCGGGTGTTGACCTTGGTCTTTATCCACCAGCTCGTACATTCTTGGTTGGTGCAAGTATTAAATTCTAATTCGACGAAAGATTATGAAGAAATTTATATTTTCAGCGTTAGCTGTTTTGTCAGCAACTTTGTTTACAGCATGTAATGACATGCTGGACACTGATCCGCGTAAGACAGAGGTCACAGATGCTGTCTTCCCTGGTAAGGTTGCGGATGTCGAATCTGAACTGTCGGCTATCTACAGTATCATGAATACGATGGGGGGCGGTGACTCTGACAACCAGAATATTTGGTACTGGTGGGAAATCATGTCAGACAACTGCTACGGCAGTGGCGGTCTGCAGGACAACAAGGTGAAGTCTCTCCACCATCTTGTAGAGATGAGTGTCAACCAGTATAGAGAGCCTTACAAACTGCTCTATGGCGGTATCGCTCGTGCCACTTCAGCTATTGAGACTATCGACAACGTACCCTGGAGAGATGACCAGAAGGTACTGCGTAGCCAGCTCCTTGGCGAGGCGTACTTCATGCGCGGCCTCTATTACTTTTGGCTCTCTCAGCTCTTTGGTGATGTGCCTCTGATCACATCCGCAGTGATTACTCCAGAGATGGAGGAGCAGGCCGACGCAGAGACGGCCATCTATCCCCAGATACTCTCCGACCTCGTGTCAGGTGCAAATCTCATGGGTACAGACAGAGGCCATGGCGACGGCCATGCCAACAAATTTGTGGCTGAGTCATTCATCGCCCGTGCCTATATGTTCTGGGCTGGATTCTATAAGAATGTACCTGAACTCGCTGCCGGTGGCGCTCCTGCCATTCCGCTCGTAGAGCAGGAAGGCTGCCCCGGAGGCGAACTCTCTCAGGCAGATGTGGTCAATTACCTCAAGGACGTTGTTTCCAATGGTGGCTATAAGCTCTGTGAGGACTTCCGCTCACTCTGGCAGTACTCCAACAGCTTGCTCTGGGATGAGGCTCATGATGACCAGGGTCATGCTTATGAGTTCATCAAGGACATGAAGCGCGAGAACTGCTTCGACCAGCCTGGTATGGGTAACGGCAACACTGAGGAGATTTTCCAGGTACAGTTTATGAATGCCTCGTCATGGAGCATCTCCGGTTCCTACAACGCACAGCGTATGTACTCCAACTACATCTCTGTGTTCTGGGGACTTCGCAACGGTGCTTCTGCCATGAATGGTGACCGTACGAAGACTTATCCATTCAACCAGGGCTGGGGCCAGGGTACTCCCTCCTGCAACATCTGGGATGACTGGACGGCTGCAGAGAAGAATCAGGCCAATCCTTATACCGACCTCCGCAAGAAAGCTTCTCTGATCGACCTGGATAACGAACTCGAAGGTTATGTTTATGAGAAGGACGACTGTGAGGAGTCTGGCTATTCTGTCAAGAAGTATGCCGAGGTCAATCTTGACGCCTGTGATGCCAACAACGATACTTGGTGGTCCAAGTGTGAGGGATATACCGGCAGTTCACTTGAAAACAAGATGCAGGGCGACCACTTCGAGGACTTCTACCTGATGCGTTATGCCGACGTGCTGCTGATGCTCACCGAGCTCACTGGCGACCCACAGTATATGAACCAGGTTCAGGCTCGCGCGGGTGTGCCTCAGACTGGATACTCGCTGAAGGCTGTACAGGACGAGCGTCGCTGGGAGTTTGCATTTGAGGGCATCCGTTTCAACGATATGCGTCGCTGGACTGGCAACAAGCCTACAAAGGACTCATACGCCCCCAAGGCTCTTCAGGCTCAGGAAGGCAAGCAGATTGTATGTCTCGGCGACAAGGCCAACAAGCGCACAATGAAACACATGACTTGCTCTTGGACCAAGCGTTATATCGATACCAATGGATTCTTGGCTAAACCTCAGGATGAGATTACCGTGAAGAATGGCAAACTTAAGCAGAATCCTGGATGGGATGCTGCCAATGCTGAGACACAATATAAGACATTGTATTAATATTCTAATTAAGTAATCAATATGAAAAAGATATTTTTGTTTATCGCCGCAGTAGGTATGCTTGTAGCCTGCGATCCCGTATCGGAGGATATCAGCAACGCCGGTCACATTACTCTTGATGAGCTTAAGGCGAAGACTACCGTCTCTGTCGACAAAGCCCCCAGCGGACAGAATGGCAATGTCATCTCCTGTACGACCTCTGCACCCGTCAATGCAAAATGGGATATCGGTGGAAAGGAATTTGTCGGCAACTTCGCAAAAAAGAAAATGAAGTTGGGCGACTATACAGTGAAAATGACTGCTCTTTGCGCAGATGGCACAGAGCTGACCGCAGAATGGCCTGTGTCGTGCAACGAAATCACTGACCCGCTTACCAAGTATCTTATTTGGGAAGGCGAATTCACCGTCGGTGGATGGGATTCGGCTCCGCTGCGTTTCAGCGACAGCGAAGGTCAGAATTTCCCGACTCTTTCTGATGACGTCTACTTTGGTCTCAAGACTCTCATCGTGGATGTTAAGGAAGCAAGTGAAGGATGCCAGGCTCGTGTAATGAACGGTTGGTGGAGCACAGTCTATGCCGAGAACATCACTCTGACTACTGGCATGAAGTGGGAGATTCCTATCACAGAGCAGATTGCAAAAGAGTGTGCCAAGGGTAATGGTGGCGAAGGCCGTGACCTCAACCTCCTGATCACCAACGGTAGCGCTACATTCACCAGTGTTTATTATGAGGAGTAAACATTCCTTGTAAACATAATCTATAGGCTGACTCATTCCAATGAGTCAGCCTATTATGCCTTTTTGTATGGAAGAGATGAAAAACAATAAAACAACTGTGGCAATCCTCTATACAAGCCTCTTGGCTTACATCGTGTTTGCCGTTTACATATTACACATCAATCAAGAAGTGCTCTATACGGCACACGACCGCTCCGAATTTGTCGCCGGGGCACCATTCTTCCATACGCTCATCTCCAAGCCTTTCGGACTGATGCAGTATGTGGGGGCATGGCTCACCCAGCTCTTCTATTATCCGATGCTTGGCGCAGGGGTGCTGGCGGCCATCTGGGCACTCATCTTCTGGGTGGGAGCAAAGGCTTTCAGACTGTCGGGCGGTGCCGTGGCACTGATGCTCCTGCCGCTGGCCTGCCTGCTTACCGCTGTGGTCGATCTGGGCTATTGGATTTATATCTTCAATGTAAAAGGATATTGGTTCTCGCAGTCGGTGGCCTGTCTGCTCATGCTCCTGCTGCTATGGGCGGCCCGCGCCACACCTCGTAAATGGCATCCCCTATGGTATCTGGCGGGCTTCTGCTTTTATCCGTTACTGGGATGGATGGCGCTGCTCTTCATCCTTTGCCTGGCACTCTCAGGAAAACCGTCGTGGCGCGAAGCCCTGGCCGTGGTCGTGCTCGTCTTCACTGCCAGCATCTGGCGCGTCTTGCTCTATTCAGGACTGAACATCGATGAGGTGATGATGGCGGGTATGCCACAGTTCCAGACACCTGTCGACAGCAGCAAGCTTCCAGTTGTACCCTTCTGGGTGCTTGGTGCCGTCACCACGCTCATCGCGTTGGGGGGACGGTCGCTGGCCAAAACCCGACCCTGGGCCAGTTGGCTCGTTCCGGTACTCAGCCTGGCTGCAGCCATCGTCTTCACCGTTGCGCTCATGTTCCACGACCGCAACTACATCGACGAGATGCGCATGGTGCGCTATGCCTCGACCGACAACTGGCAAGAGGTGCTACGAGTGGCCGAAGAGAGCAAGAATCCTACATCCACGATGGTCATGCTCAAGAATATTGCCCTGACCCACGAGGGTGGCTTACTCGACCGCTCGTTCAAGCTGGGCAACGACGGTGCACTGATCCACAACCCCGACTCGCTCCATGTCAGTCTTTTAGAGATTGCAGCGCCCTTGGTCGATTACAACTACGGCATGATGAACGAGGCCCTGCGCCTGTGCTATGAGAATGCTGTATCGACAGGTTTTTCACCCTTCTATATGAAATTGCTCTCAAGGTGTGCTCAGGCTACTGGAGAGAAGCAGTTGGCAGAGCGTTTCACTTCCTTGATACGCCGGCATCCTTTTTACAGCAACTGGCAACCGTCACCACTCGCCGAAAAAGTGGACGAACTGCAGAAAAGCCTGCCCGACACCATCTATGGCGTAGAGAGCAATTCTGAGCAATATGTAATCAATAACCTCAGCCTGCTGACCGATACGGAAAGCAAGGAAGTATCCCGACAGGCGCTGTTCTATGCCATGATGCGGTGCGACTCCGGCCGTTTCTGGGCTGGGCTGCGCAATTATGTCAGGCTGCATCCCAACGAGAGCTTCCCCTTGCATGCACAAGAGGCCTATATCATGTACATGGACAAGGCTCCTGAGGAAAAACGGATAATGCTGCCCGTGGAGCAAACGGTCTACGACCGATACAAACAGTTTTGGACCACCCTCGAAGACCTGCTCAGGCAGGGATTGGGCCAGGAGGAAATCAGTGCGAGAATGCACAGTCAATGGAGTGATACCTACTGGTGGTACAACATCTTCGCACGCAAATAAAATGAAAAAATGAAACAATCTATATATTACTCCTTCCTGCTTCTGGCTGTCATGCTATTGCTCATGCCGTCGTGCGGACATCATCCCGCCATACCCGCAGAGAGCCAGGAGACCCATGCCCTGCCAGCCATCTTTCCAGACTATTGCAATGTGACCGTGCCCTGTAACATTGCGCCGCTCAACTTCATGCTCCCTGCCGACCTGTATGAGGAGTGCGTGGCACGATTCACCACGCCCGACGGACAACAGCAGAGCTATGGCGAAGGCCCGAAGGTGCAAATACCTGAGGAGGAATGGCACACCATGCTCAATGCAGCCAAGGGGAAACAGATCAAGGTAGAGGTCTGGGGAAAGCAGAAAGGTGAGTGGATGGCGTTTGCTCCGTTCGAGATACGCGTGGCAGAGCATCCCATCGACGAGTATCTGTCCTACCGGCTCATCGAACCGTCGTATATCGTATACAACGAGATGGAAATCGCACAGCGCAACCTCACTACGTTCGAGGAGTCACAGATCTTCAACAACAAGGTGAGCAGCGACGACCCCAAGGGACAGTGCATCAACTGCCACAGCTATCAGAACTACAAAACTGACAATATGCTCTTTCACGCGCGGGTGACCCGTGGCGGCACGGTCATCGTCAGTGACGGCCAGCCAACGAAGGTCGACTTGAAGCGTGACAATACCATCTCGGCAGGTGTCTATCCGGCATGGCATCCCAAGGCCAAGCTCATCGCTTTCTCCACGAACCTTACGCACCAGGTGTTCCAGATGACCAATCCCGACAAAGTGGAGGTGTTCGATACGGCCAGCGACCTGATTCTCTACGATGTGGCGACAGACTCGGTGACCATCATCAGCAACGATCCCGACCTCCTGGAAGTTTTCCCCACATGGTCGCCCGATGGCGAATATCTCTATTACTGCAAGTCGGTGCCCATTTCCGAGGAGCTGCGTGACAAGGATATTACGGCTACCTACCAGAAAGTGCAATACAACATCTACCGACGGCCGTTCGAGCTGGCGTCACACAGTTTCGGCGACGAGCAACTCGTCTATGATGCAGCCTCGGCCAACAAGAGCGCCACCCTGCCGCGCGTCAGTCCCGACGGACGCTTCCTGCTCTTTGCCGAGGGGCAGTATGGCTGCTTCCATATCTGGCATCACGACGCTGACATCGTTTGTGTGCCGCTCACTGCCGATGAGCAAGGGGTAAGGGTCGGAGACACCTCCTCCCGGCTCGATCTCACACGCCTCAATAGCGAGGGATTTGCCGAGAGTTATCCCACATGGTCGAGCAACGGCCATTGGATGATGTGCGCCAGCCGACGCGGTGATGGCAACTTCAGTCGGGTCTATATCTCATATTTCAATAATGGAAAGGCCGAAAAGGCTTTCCTCCTGCCACAGGAGGACCCAGAGCAGAATACCTTCCGCCTTAAGAGCTACAACCGTCCGGAGTTCATGGTCGAGCCTGTCAGCATCACTGTCGATGAGTTCAGCAAGGTTTTTTTCTGAAAACAGGCTGCTGACGTAGTTAATTCAGGGAAAATAAGTCTGTTCTGAGAAATATTTTATACTTTTGTGCCATCTTACGCTAAATAAAACACAGATGAAACGGATTGTTCAAATGAAGTTCTTACGTATTTTATACACGCTGATTTTCGCCGTGGCCGTCCTCCTCTTCTTCGGATGGGCATATCCGCATCATCTGCATTATCAAGAGCAGTATCAGCTCTTCCTCTTCGACACCGCCTATGTGTGGGATGTCGTCAGGCTGCCGGGGGGCATCGCCGACCTGCTGGGGCGATTTTGCACCCAGTTTTTCCTCTTTGCCTGGATGGGGGCGCTGATCATCGCCCTCCTGCTCTCCGGGGTGCAGCTCCTGACACTCAGGCTGGCCCGCTGGGGACATCTCTATGGCCTTAGTTTCATACCCGCATGTCTGTTATGGCTTTTCCTGCTCGATGAGAATGCACTGCTTGGCGGTGTCTGGGCCGTGGCGCTCACACTGCTCGCCTCCTGGATCTTCGACCACGTGCCACGTGGATGGACGCGACGCATCTTGCTCTTCGTCGCCATCCCCGTGCTCTACTGGATAGTGGGCCCTGTCTGTGTGCTGTTCTTCCTGCTGCAGGCACCAAGACTTCCCCTTGCAGCATCCAAGAAAGAAGGAACCCAGCCTGTGGAGTCGGTATGGTATTACGGTGCATTCGTGATCCTGGTTCTCATGGTCGTCGTGCTCTCCTTCCATCTCCCGGTACCGGCGGAAAGACTGTGGTATGGCATCCATTACCACCGCTATCCCACCCAGATACCATGGCTCATGTGGGCTGCCACCCTGTCGGTCTTCGTCTTCACACTTATCGCACGGGCATGGGCTGCCAGACACTCCTCACGCCCGGACAAGACCATGGCGGGCTTTACCGTGGCACTTCCCTCCTTTGTCCTGGTGGCCGCCGTCATGGGCACGCTTGTCTGGAAAAACGCCAATTTCAAGGCTGAGAAGGTGATGCGATACGACTTCATGGCACGATACCAGCAGTGGAACCGCATACTGGATACCATCAGCAAGGAGAAACCCAACAACCAAATCGGTGTGACGGTACAGAATCTGGCCTTGGGAATGAAAGGTATGCTCACACAGCACATGTTCGAATACAACCAAAACGGTATCGTCGGTCTTCTGCCGGATGTCGGTACCGATGCCATCAGTCCGTTGCCTACAGCGGAGGCGTTCTATCAGCTGGGGATGATCTCTGTCGCCCAGCGTACGGTGTTCGAAGCACAGGAAGCCATCCTCGACTTCCAGAAGAGCGGCCGCTGCTACAAGCGGCTGGCCGAGACTAACCTGATACTCGGCTCCTACGAAGTGTCGCGAAAATATCTACTGGCACTCAGGAAAACCCTTTTCTATCGTGATTGGGCCGACGAGACCCTGCAGCTGCTGGGGGATGAAAAGGCGATAGCAAACCATCCCGAATATGGACGGCTGCGCCAGATGACATACAAGGAAAACTTCTTCTTCGGAGACCGTGTGACCCCTCAGATGCTCGAAAGCCTCTACCGCAGCAATACTGACAATCGTCTGGCCTATGAATATCTGATCGCTTTCTATATGCTGACGGGCGACCGTGAAGGCTATGACAGATTCTTACATAATACCCACTAAGCCATGAAAAAGATCCTATACACACTTCTCGCCATACTCACACTTGCAGCCTGCACCAACGAAACGGTCGGCGACGCAAGGCAGGAGAAATCCATGCCGCAGATCTACCCCGACTACATCGGTGTCACCGTACCCGTAAATATTGCTCCTCTCTGCTTCTGCATGGCCGACGAGACGGCTTCGCTCGTCGATGCCGTCGTCACCGACCGCCATGGACGCAGCCTGCACAGCCAGGGCCAGGAGGCTGTCAATTTCGACCTTGACGACTGGCACGCGCTGCTCGGCCAGAACCGTGGCGACTCGCTCAGCGTCACCGTCTCGGCTAAGTATGATGATGGATGGCACACCTATCGGCCTTTCACCATCCACGTCAGTCCCGACAGCATAGACTACGGCATCTGCTACCGCCTGATAGCACCAGGACATGAGGTGTGGAGCAAGATGGGTATTTATGAGCGCGACCTCTCCTCGTTTGAGGAGCGCCCGCTGATAGAGAACACACAGTTTGAAGGATGTGTCAACTGCCATAGCTTCAACCGCGCCAATCCCGCTGATATGAGCCTGCATATCCGAGGGTCGCATGGCGCCACGCTGCTGCGTCAGGACTATGGGCCGGTCACCGCCTACAACACCAAGACCGATCAGACGCTCGGCCTGTGTGTCTATCCCTACTGGCATCCTTCGGGCAGGTATATCGCTTACTCCACCAATACCACCAGGCAGACGTTTCACAGCGCGCACCCCAACCGTATCGAAGTCTTTGACGAAGCATCCGACCTCCAGGTATATGACATCGGGAAAAACGAACTGTTGCTGACGCCCCTTCTCAAGCAAGACTCTGTCTATGAGACCTATCCCGTATTCTCGGCCGACGGACGCTCGCTCTATTTCTGTGCCGCCCAGGCACTGCCGGAGGGCAATCATCAGCTCGACTCCATCCGCTACAATCTGTGCCGCGTCGATTTCAATCCCGAGACAGGACAGTTCGGCGACAGCATAGACATCATCGTCGATGCCGTGGCCCAGCGAAAGTCGGTGTCTTTCCCCCGGCCGTCCTATGACGGACGATACCTGTGCTACACGCTCTCCGACTATGGACAGTTCAGCATCTGGCATCGTGAGGCCGACCTTTTCCTGCTCGACCTCTCCACCGGACAGAACCTGCCCATGACGGGGGCTAACTCCGATGATACGGAGTCGTTTCACAACTGGAGTTCCAACTCGCGGTGGCTGGTGCTGAGTTCGAGACGTGACGACGGACTCTATACGCGGCCTTATTTCTGCCATGTCGACACCAAGGGGCGGTGCTCCAAGGCATTCATGCTGCCGCAGCGCAATCCGCGCCGCTTCTATCGCGAGCGTTTCCTTTCCTATAACGTGCCCGATTTCATCACGGGGCCCACACGCTTCGATGCCCATCAGGCCAGCCGCGCCATCAACGACGAGTATCGCAAAGATTTCGGCGTGCGTCAGGATTCACCACAGTGACCAGACAACGGACTGCCACCGGCCTCCTCAGCTCCTCTGAAGAAACTCCTTGATTGCTGCCGCTTTCTCGCGTCCCAAGGCCACTCCCTCGTCATAGACAGCCTGCATCTCGGCCGGGTCGTGGGAGACGTGACCTATGCTTAAGGGGGCTTTGGGGCGGAGCACCAGTGCCTTGCCTTCTTCCTCACGCTTCCTCACGTATGCCAACTGGGCATTGTACATCACGTGCCGCTCATCGAGGGCTCTCACCATTTCGGGATAATGGTGCAGCGACATGCGCATCAAGGGCATCAGCTTGTTGTGCTTTTTTATATATCCACGGGGCTGAGTCAGTATCACTATGTTGCGCTCATATCCCTCGCGCTCGAAATATTCCAGGGGAATGGAGTCGGCCACGCCCCCATCAAGCAGCAGACGGCCATCCAAAGGCACGGGACGTGACACCATAGGCATTGACGCGGATGCCCTCACCCAGTCGTAGGTCTCGTCGCCGCCACGCCGCAGATGCTTGTATACGGCTTTGCCTGTCTGTACGTCAGTGCAGACCAGGTGATACTCTGTGGGATTCGACTCAAACGTGGCATCGTCGAAGTGGTCATAGAGATGGGGTATATCATGATAGGCAAACTGGGCTCCAAAGAGGTCGCCCGTCTGCAGCCACGACCGAAAGCCGCAGTAGCGCCAGTCCTTGGCGAAACGCTGATTGTAGCGGAGGGAGCGTCCTCTCTGGCGCGATACATAGTTGATGCCGAAAGCGGCTCCGGCAGAAACGCCTACCACGCCATCCACGTCGATGCCCTCGTCGAGCATCACATCAAGAATGCCGGCCGTGAACAGTCCTCTCATGGCTCCTCCTTCCAAAACAAGTCCTTTCTTCATGGTGATATGTCTGATTTTTCAGCAAAAATACTGTGATTATCCCGAATCAACAAATATTCAGGCGTATTTTACTGGAAAAGCTGCCGACGCACTCTTGGCTGAGCCTTTTGTATGCCAGTGCAAATGGAAAACGCTCACCCTTCTGAAAGGGTATACTTTTTCCCTTCATGTAAGGATAGCTGAAGAAGACCACGACGACATGGAAACGCAAGCGTATATCGCCGATGTCTTGTCACCCATTCTAATAAAGAATTTGTTGAACACCGAAAATGCCAGTATTCAGAAAACTCCACAGATTTATTTGAATACAAACTTTTTTGAACATGGCTCTACAGAAACATTGACATATACATTGGCAGTAATATCAAGTCTTGCTCTTTACGAATATCCTTCGAGTGAAGGAGGTATCGTTGAAGGATGCGGGGCGAGAATTTTTTCTGAAATTCATCGATAGAAACGTGAAGATTGGATGTCGATGATTTAACTTCTATCGGGCAGATTTTTGCATTACGGGACAATAGAAAATCTATTTCATAGTTGTGTTTTCCCGACGGTGTCGGCCACGTATGGTAATATAACTTATTCCCTGTAGCTGTCAGTATTTGCGACACCACGTTCTCATAGACATAGCCCACATCTGCCTTCAGTTTGTCACTCAGCAATTTCTGGTAAATGACATTTTCCGTGAATTTATCGTCCCAGAAAGCGAGAGTGACAAACAACCCTGTATCTCCGCAAAACAATTTGAACTGGTCGCGATTGATGTGTGATGCCAGTCCAGCACTTGGGTCGTTAGCATGATAAGATATATTGACGGTCATAGAATCTTTGAGGATATTTATCTGACCTCTCAAACGATCCAGTTTCCCTCCCTCAATCACGCTACTAACCTGATAGCGAGATGCGTTACTGCTTAGTTGAGCAGGAATGGCGTGAAACAAATCTGAAGTTTGACCTGATGGGTCCAAGTCGTAGAAATCCTCATCGTAGAGGTCAAGAATGCTACGCTTGCGTTGGTCGACAATGCTCATGTCGTGCGTATCAAGGTAGTCATTGACAGCTTGGGGCATGCCTCCAACCAAAACATACAGACGAAAATCGCGCATCATACGACGATTAGTATCATCACTCAGCGGACTCAGACTGTTGAACATTGTGCGCAACAGGGGAATAGTCTGGTCATCTCCCAATGCCCAACGAAACTCCTCGTAGTCCATAGGGTACATATCAAGACGTGTTTCCTCACTGGGAATGAGAATGTTTTTCTGTTGCTCGGAGTTGCCAACTGACTTCCTTTTACGCTTGATGCTCAACAGAGAACCAGTCTCGATGTAATCGTAGCGTCCATCGGCCACAAGTGTTTTAATGGCTTGTCGGGCTAATGGCTGCTTCTGTATTTCATCAAAGATGATGACAGACTTGCGTGGTTTCAGGCTTTTTCGATAGTTAAGTTGCAGCTGGGTGAAGATGTAGTCCAAATTGGAGACATCTTCAAACAAACGATGTATTGCTTGCGTTGCCTTTGAGAAGTCAACCAATATGTAGCTCTCGTATTCATGTCGGGCAAACTCCTCGGCAACAGTGGATTTGCCGACACGCCTTGCCCCTCTAATAAGAAGTGCGGTTGTCCCATGCTGATTTTGTTTCCAATTCAGCATTTGTTCATAGATTTTGCGTCTAAATATTCTTTCAGCCATCTTTTTTATTTTTTTCCGGTGCAAAGGTAGCTATAAAATCCCAATTGCCAATGAAAAAGAATAGAAAATGCCGAAAATCTCAAAGGTTTACTGCTGAAATATGCCGAAAATCTCAAAGGTTTACTGCTGAAATATGCCGAAAATCTCAATGAAAAAATTAACGGAATTCGCTATTTTCTCCAACATTAGTTTGGATTATTTCAAAGATAGGGAAACAATAGTGCGCCGCATTTATCAATTCGACGGACATTTTTTCGTCGATACACATAAGGAAGAACAATAGGGTAAAATAATATATGATTGACTCTTCCCTAGGGAAAAGAACATCATCTTTTCAATCCCCTTCCATCATCGCCATCATACCCATTTCCAACCTCCCATTCCCTGTTCTGGCCGTGGCTCCCGCCTATGGCCCGGAACAAGTTTTTATAGGCGACTCTGTGTTTCCAGGTCACATCACCTCTGTCAATGGCCAATTCAAGGAATACAAAACCGAGGAGGGAGGGCCGATAAATAATGCAGCAAAGGTAAGTAAAATCCTTCAGTACTCCAATTATTATCTCTTGTTTTTCTTCTTGAAAATAATATTTTTCAAGCCATTTGGCATTTATTCTTGAAATATCACGCCAAAATCACGCCAAATTTCATATTTTAGACCAATAAAAAATCGACAACCATCTAAACATCTGATAGTTGCCGATTTTACCATGTGCGCCTGAAAGGACTCGAACCTTCACGTCGTAAGACACCAGATCCTAAGTCTGGCGCGTCTGCCAATTCCGCCACAAGCGCATTGCCGATGTAAATCGGTGCAAAAGTACAAAAAAAAACCGACCTTCCAAAATCTACTGCCATTTTTTATTGACACCTTTTCTTCCGCCTCACTTCGACAACAGCTGGCGTGCCGCTTCGATGATGGTGTCCACGCCGCGCTGGAAGTCGGCGTCTGTGAGCGAAACTTGATAATCGGGCTCAATGCCAAACTCGGTCGATTCTCCTTGGCGGTCGTAGATGGGGCAGGCAGAGAAACGGATGCTCCAGCCATTGGGCAGCTGACTGGAGAACGGCATGCCGGCTCCGCCGCCGGTGCGGTCGCCCACGATGATGGCCTGAGGGCAGCATTTCATGTATTTCACAAATTCGTTGGCGGCGCTGAAAACACCGCGGTTGGTGAGCACCGCCACCGGCTTCTGCCAGCGGATACCCTGGGCGGGCTTAAGCCGTTGCTCCTCACGCTTGGAGAAGTCGTTGTGTCCGGGCCCCGTCTTGTGTTGCATATAGCCCACCAACAGTTCCTCGTTGGTGAAGCGGGCAGCCAGTTTCTCTGCCGTGCTGATCATGCCGCCGCCATTGTCACGGATGTCGATAATCAGCCCTCGGCATGGTGCGAGATAGAGCAACACTTCATCCAGATTGCCCGACCCCAGGTCATTGGAGAAGCTGGAATAGCGCACGTAGCCGATGTTGTCGTCGAGCACACGGTAGTACATGCCGCTGCACATCTTATAGTCGGTGCCCATATAGCGTCGCAGCAGGGTGTCGCTCACATTGCTCGGATAGTCTTCCTGCCAGCTCCACTCGCGGGCTATGTCGAAGGCGGTGTAGATGTTCACATGGCCGTCGCGAAGCTCGGAGAGCATGTTGCGCATCACCTCGAAAAACTGTGCTGTGCTCATTCCCTCGTTCACCTGGCGGGCATAGCGCGTGTGCACCTCGTCCCAGTCGAGACCCAGTTGCTCTTTCTTGTAGTCGAAAAAACAATAGCGTTCGTCGATGATATGCCACAGGGCTTCAAAATTGCCTGTCATATTATCGGCATATTCCTCTTCGTCCACACAGGATGTGAATAGTGAAAGCACGCAAACCATAGCAATCCACATCATCCATCCATGCCGATCGCACATCCCCTCCCCTTTGGGGAGGGATAGGGTGGGGTATTCCTTTCTCATCATCTGATATGTATCGTCTTGAAATGTCTCACTATGCCTATCATGAAAGCATGGGTGTAGACATGCTGTTTGAGGTGGTTGACCTCCGCCTGCTGGAAGTCGCCGAGATAGCCCAGGCGGTAGGTGGTCTTCTTCCATTTGAGGTCGAGCGTGAGCAGGTGTCGCATCGAGGGAGCCGAAAAAACGGTCACTGGCACGACATTGTGGTCGTAGTTGCCGCGGGAGAAAATCTCATAATACGACTGGCCGTAGTTGGGGCTGAACATCACTCCCACCAGAGGCACCGACAGCTCATAGCGTGCACTGCATCTCAGCCGTTTGATGCGGAATGGGCAGATGGCCACGGCAGATGGCGCGACCATCATCGACAGCCGCATCTGCGCAGGGTTGTTCTGGTTGCGAGTGTTGTAGATTGCACCCAGGTTGAGGTCGGCCATGCCGCCGGCTTTCACGTGGAGGCGGCCGCCCATCAGCTGCCAGTTGTAGTGCCGGGCGTAGCTGAAGGTGTAGAGTCCGGCAACCTCACTGCCATCGCCGCTGCGGTCGGTGGCATTGCAAAGGCTGGCCTGGTGGATGATCTGCTGTGTGTATCGGCTGTCTGCCTCTACACGGGTGGTATGTGACAGGTAACGCAGTTCGGTGCCACTGTATTTCTCAGGAGAGAGGTACGTATCGAGTATCTCTGTGGCGCCAATGGCCACCATCTGGGCATTGGTCACCTCGTGCCGGCCGACAATGGTGTCGGACTGAGCGCGCGATGTCATGGCCATGCACACCACCAGAAGTATCGCGGACAGCCGGCAGGAAAGAGTATGGAGGCTATGCGTCATCGTCGTTGAACAGGAATAGTTGACCGGTGATCTCAGAGATAATCTGCTGCTCGCTCTTGCCGGCATCGGGGTCAAGGTTCTCCGGCTCCTCGACACTCTCAGGTGCCTCTTCCTCCGGCTCCTCGGGCTGACGCAGGGGCTCCAGCTCTTCCACCGATGCCACATGACAGGTGGTGATGCGCTTGCCGCGGGCCTTGAAGCCTTTCACGGCGATAAACTCTTCGGCGTCGACCGTCAGGGGCTCCCGCCATTCGTCGGTGTCGCCATAGGTCACTTTGATGAGGGGATAGACGGTGTCGGTGAGCAGCAGCTGACGACTGTTGGGATTTTCGCCCAGGTAGTTCTGATGGCGCTTCGTCGCTTCCATCTTGAAACGTTTCAGGTAGGCGAAGCCCTGCTGGTCGGCATCCAGCAGCACGGCGGTCCATACCTTCTCGGGTTTCCATTTCTCAATGATACGGATGTTGGGCTCGTAGTGGTTGTTCACATCGAAGTTGCTGATGTAGAATTCACCGTTGTCGAGCACCACCAGGATCGAGTCATCTTCGTTGAACTCGCCCAGCAGACGGCCGTGCTCATCGTAGTTCAGGCGGTTGACGTCAGGGTCGTACCACACCTTCCTGCCACCCAGTGTGCTGTGGCCGTGACTCTTCAGTGCGATACGGTGCACGGGATATTTCGTCAGCAGGTTGCCCTTGCTTCCGCGACCCTTGATAAGGATGTCGGAGAAGTCTTTCTCCAGGAAGATCTTTTTGAGCTTCGGATTGGGGTCGAGGGTCACTTTGATGACCTCTGCCTCGCCATTGGGGTTGCAGGTGAAGTAGATCACTTTGGAGCCTGCGGTGCCCTGCGTCAGGTCGTATTCCTTGTCGCGCGTCATGCTCGTCACGTTGAAGCGCTTCATGTAGTAGTAGCCGTGCTTGCCGTCGCGGTATACAGCATTGTAGATGGTGCGGGTGTCGTTCTTCTTAAACACCTGAACGTGCAGGATGTTCTTGCCCACGAAGATCTTGTCGGCCACTTTCAATACCTTGTATTTGCCGTCCTTGTAGAAGACGATGATGTCGTCGATGTCGGAACAGTTGCACACGTATTCGTCTTTCTTCAGCCCCGTGCCGATGAAACCGTCGGCGCGGTTGATGTAGAGCTTCTCGTTGGCTTCCACCACTTTCGAGGCTACAATCGTGTCGAAATTCTTGATCTCGGTCAGACGGGGATGGTCCTTGCCGTATTTTTCTTTCAGAAACTCAAACCACTTCACTGTCACGTCTGTCATGTGGGCCATCTCATAGTCGAGCTGCTCAATCTCGGCCTTGATGCGCAGGATCAGTTCGTCGGCTTTGTCTTTGTTGAATTTCAGGATGCGCTGCATCTTGATCTCCATCAGCCGCAGGATGTCGTCCTTGGTCACCTCGCGGATCATCTGTGGGTAGAAGGGAGTGAGACGCTCGTCGATATACTCACAGGCTGCGTCCATGTTGAGGGCGTTCTCAAATGGCTTGCCTTTGTAGATACGCTCCTCGATGAAAATCTTCTCCAGCGAGGCGAAGTGCAGTTGTTCCAGCAACTCTCCTTTCCGGATCTCACGCTCGCGGCGCAACAATGCCATGGTGTGGTCGGTGGAGTGCCGCAACAGGTCACTCACCGTCAGGAATTTAGGCTTGTTCTCGTCAATCACGCAACAGTTGGGAGAGATGTTGATCTCGCAGTCGGTGAATGCGTAGAGCGCGTCGATGGTCTTGTCTGACGACACGCCGGGGGCCAGGTGCACTTGTATCTCCACCTCAGCGGCGGTGTTGTCGTCCACTTTCTTCACCTTGATCTTGTTTCTCTCGATGGCTTTCAGGATCGACTCGATGAGCGTGGTCGTGGTCTTGCTGAAGGGAATCTCACGGATCACGAGGGTCTTGTTGTCCAGCTTCTCGATTTTCGCACGCACCTTCAGCGTGCCGCCGCGCTGGCCGTCGTTGTATTTGCTCACGTCGATGCTGCCTCCCGTGGGGAAGTCGGGATACAAACTGAAATCTTCGCCACGCAAGTAGCTCACCGCGGCATCGCAGATCTCGCAGAAGTTGTGAGGCAGAATCTTGGAAGCCAAGCCTACGGCGATGCCCTCGGCACCCTGTGCCAGAAGCAACGGGTATTTCACGGGCAGCGTGATAGGCTCTTTGTTGCGCCCGTCGTAGCTCAGCTGCCAGTCGGTGGTCTTGGGGTTGAAGACCGTGTCGAGGGCAAACTTCGACAGGCGGGCCTCAATGTATCGGGGGGCGGCGGCACGGTCGCCGGTGAGTATGTTGCCCCAGTTGCCCTGGGTGTCTATCAGCAGGTCTTTCTGGCCCATTTGTACCAGGGCATCGCCGATGGAGGCATCGCCGTGGGGGTGAAACTGCATGGTATGCCCCACGATGTTGGCCACTTTGTTGTAGCGCCCGTCGTCCATGCGCTTCATTGAGTGAAGGATGCGGCGCTGCACTGGCTTCAGACCGTCGTCTATCTGGGGCACGGCGCGCTCCAGTATCACATACGAGGCGTAATCGAGAAACCAGTTCTGGTACATGCCGCTCAGGTGGTGCACTGCCGAGGCGTCAAACCGGTTGGCCGGCTTGTAGTCGGAGTGCTGGTCTTCCTCCAGGCCGTCGTCCGCATTTATGTCTTCGCTTTCGTTAATATCTTCGTTTTCAAGTATTTCGTCGTCTCTTGTCTCGTCGTCGTTCATGATGGTGTTTTGTTTTTAAAAGGCAAAGATAAACAAAAAATCGCTGAAATGAAAGTAAAGCAAAATTTTTATTGGAAAACAGCCTCAAAATCGTTGAGTAATTAGAATTCTTTTAATAAATGTTATTTATTTTGTTCTTCCCCTATTTTTCATTATCTTTGCACATTGAAATGGCATATTATGCGAATTGATTAATAGATTATGGCACAACAAGAAGATGTTTTCAAAAAAATCGTGAGCCATTGTAAGGAATATGGATTCGTTTTCCCAAGCAGTGACATTTACGATGGATTGGCCGCAGTGTATGACTATGGCCAGAATGGTGTGGAACTGAAAAACAATATCAAAGAATATTGGTGGAAAAGCATGGTGCTCCTCCACGAGAATATCGTAGGTATAGACTCCGCCATCTTTATGCACCCCACCATCTGGAAGGCCTCCGGACACGTAGATGCATTCAATGACCCACTCATCGATAACAGAGACTCCAAGAAACGTTATCGCGCTGACAACCTCATCGAGGACCAGATCGCGAAATATGACGAAAAGATACAAAAAGAGATAGACAAGGCTCGTAAACGCTTCGGCGAGGCTTTTGACGAGGAGAAATTCCGTGAGACCAACCCACGCGTGATCGAAAACCTCAAAAAGCGCGACGCGTTGCATGAGAGATATGCCGCTGCCATGCAGGGGCCTGACCTTGACGAGCTGAAGCAGATCATCCTTGACGAGGGAATCGTCGACCCTATCAGCGGCACGAAAAATTGGACAGACGTGCGCCAGTTCAATCTCATGTTCTCCACTGAGATGGGGTCACTCTCCGATGCCACCAATAAAATTTATCTCCGACCGGAGACCGCCCAGGGCATTTTCGTCAACTATCTCAATGTGCAGAAAACCGGACGTATGAAAATTCCTTTCGGCATCGCTCAGATTGGAAAAGCTTTCCGCAACGAGATCGTCGCAAGGCAGTTTATCTTCCGTATGAGGGAGTTTGAGCAGATGGAGATGCAGTTCTTCGTCAAGCCGGGCACCGAACTGGAGTGGTTCCCCAAATGGAAGCAGACTCGTATGGCATGGCATCAGGCACTCGGCTTCGGAGCTGAAAACTACAGGTTCCATGACCATGACAAACTGGCTCACTACGCCAACGCTGCCACCGACATCGAGTTCCGCATGCCGTTCGGATTCAAGGAGGTGGAGGGTATACACAGCCGCACCAACTTCGACCTCTCGCAGCATGAGAAATTCAGCGGACGCTCCATCAAATACTTTGACCCGCAGACCAACGAGAGTTACACACCGTATGTCATCGAGACTTCTATCGGTGTGGACCGTATGTTCCTCTCTGTGATGTGTCACTCTTATGAGGAGGAAAAACTGGACAACGGCGAGACACGTGTCGTGCTCAAGTTGCCAGCAGCCCTTGCACCTGTCAAGCTGGCGGTGCTGCCGCTCGTCAGAAAAGACGGTCTGCCCGAGAAAGCACGCGAGATCATCAACGACCTGCGTTTCCACTTCAACTGCCAGTATGATGAGAAAGACACCATCGGCAAGCGCTATCGCAGGCAGGATGCCATCGGCACACCTTATTGTATCACTGTAGACTACGACTCACTCAAAGACAATACCGTCACCCTGCGATTCCGCGACACCATGGAGCAGGAGCGCGTCAGCATCGACCAGCTCAACAGCATCATCGAGGATAAGGTGAGCATCGCAAGCCTTTTAAAGAAATTGCAGTAGATGAAGCGACCAACCCTCCTCTATATCTTTGCCGTACTCTTGGCAATGTGCGGACTCTCGTCGTGCAGTGAGACTGATGATGAGGTGGAAGAGTATCCCGACTGGCAGAGTAAAAACGATGCCTACTTCGCCGCAAAATACAATGCCGCGACACAGGCTATCGCAAGGGGTGACAATACATGGAAGGTATTCAAGTCGTATGCCAAAAACGCTGAGACCACAGGAAAACCTGTAGACCATATCGTCGTCAAGGTGATAGAAGAAGGCAGCGGAAGCGGATGCCCGCTCTTCACTGACACGGTCAGGGTGCACTATCGCGGACAACTGATCGCATCGACGTCTTATCAGGACAAGGAGGATGGCGAACTGGGACTGGTCTTCGACAGTTCGTGGCGAACGGATACCTATGATGCCAGTACATTCGTACCCGCGAAATTCGCGGTGAGTGGTGTGATCGACGGGTTCTCCACGGTGTTGCAGCACATGCATATCGGAGACAGATGGAAAGTGTATATACCTTATCAATTAGGGTATGACAATAACGCCAGTGGAAAAGTGCCCGCTTACAGTACGCTGGTCTACGATCTGGCTTTAGCAGCTTATTATCGCCCCGGTATAGTGATACCGGCTTGGAATACAAATCAATTCTTTCTCTGTGAAGAGAATTTGTAAGTTTATATATAAGAATATGTGCGTCGGTTCCCATCCACCACCATCGGTGGGATGGGAACTTTTTTTATTGCCCAACTATGTCGAAACACACTCAATCGACCATCCTAAATTATATATTTTCTAATTGTGTGCGCACACAATTCTTTGATATAAGTCAAGAATCGGTCTTTTTTCAGCAATAATTCGTCAAAATCCTTTGCTGTGTTCGCAGACAGTCGTACCTTTGCATCGTCAAAAGGATAAAAGACGTAGGTGTACGGTCATTCAGAAAAGTGTTACAGCATATAAATATAAGGTATTAAGCTCAATAAAGTAGAAAGATTGATCAAGGATAACAAAAGAATATTTAAGGATAACAAAAGATGTATTTCAGGTTAACCGCTTAAGCCGTGAGGCCGCATGCGAATTGTTTCATTTAAAGTAAAGAAAGGGTAAAAAGATGAACACTACAGTAGTATTAATGTTTGTAGTATTGATTGCTTCAGGTTTATATTTCGAAAATACGGTAGAGAAGAAATAACCTGAGTTTTAGAGAGAAAGTATAGATAGTAAATCATAACGGACGGGCGGACCTTCTTTAAGGCTCCGCCCGTTTTTCTTTCGATTTGCATTACCTTTTAATAAAGTAAGCTGCATCTCAGCATAAAAAATGAATGATTCAGAAGTAGGGTGTCTTTGTTACCTTACACATCCACTCTCCATTTGCAGTAGTAATCAGTTCCCCCTCTAAGTTGGGGCTGCTGAAAAAGTAGGTTAATCCAATTTTT
>CAMIYC010000019.1 GCA_946402905.1 uncultured Prevotellaceae bacterium
GTTATGCGGGTTGCCTTTTGCGTTTGCTGCTGATGGTGCTTTATTACTAACGATAACGTGAGTTCGACGAAATATAACTGTCTGAAAATTTGGTGATTAGCGAAAATTGTTGTAACTTTATAGTGTTAAAATACAAAGTTTTACAAACAATAATCGCTATGATCACCAAGGACAAAGTTACGGAATTATTTTGTATTGCAGATGATTTCTGCAAGTTTATCCTGTAATCAATTATGCCCCTAATGGTAAAGACAACTATACTTTGGAAATGGAACTATTATTGTACCTTTGCTGAGTATATGGAAGGTATGATACTCCATTGAAAGATTGTGTAACAAAACAAAGAGCCAGAATCGGTTTTTTTGTTTATTTTTGCAATCGTTTCAAAAATTTATACCAATGACATTCTATCATTCCATCTATCGTTTTATCCAGATGCTGGCCGTTGTGCTGACAATGGCCCATGTCTCTTATGCACATGCAGCAGAGCAGGAAATCAACAGTCCAGACGGCAGGCTGGCCGTCGTGGTCTCCGATAAAGGGGGTATCCCCACATATACCGTACGTTTAGACGGCATCACCTTTGTGGAGTGGTCGCCTTTGGGGATACGCCTGGATTTTGTCGACCTGTCAGAGGGGATGACGCTCAGCGGCGCCGATCGCAGAAGCATCTCAGAGGTCTACACGCTCCGTACCATCAAGTGCAGTGAGGTGAGCTACGAGGCCAACGAGGGCGTATGCCACTTTGAGAAAGAAGGCAAGCCGGCACTGGATATCGTCTTCCGTGTGAGCAACCGTGACGTGGCCTACGCTTACCGCCTGTCACCCCGCCGTCAGACCCTGTCGTCTGTCGTCGTGGAAGAGAAGAGCGGTTTTGTGCTGCCAGAGGGTTGTACGACGTTTCTCTGTCCGCAGTCGAAACCGATGACCGGCTTTGCACGCACCGCACCCAGTTACGAGACACCTTATGCGCTCGACGACGAGATGGGCAAGAACGGATGGGGCGAGGGCTACACCTTTCCCTGCCTTTTCCGTCAGGGCGACAAGGGCTGGCTACTCATCAGCGAGACGGGCACCGACGGAAGTTATGTGGGCTGTCGGCTGCTCAATGTGGGGGGCAGCCATTATCAGATAGGGTTTCCTCAGCAGGGCGAGATGAACGGCGTGGGGTCAGTCACCCCCTTGGTGGGCCTGCCCTGTCAGACCCCCTGGCGCACCATCACCCTCGGCCGTACGCTGGCCAATGTGGTAGAGACCACTGTGGCCACCGACCTCGTAAGCCCCAAATATGAAGCATCGAAAGACTATACGTATGGCAAAGGCTCCTGGTCGTGGATCATCGGTATGGACCCCAGCTGCAACTTCGATGAGCAGAAGCGCTATATCGATTTCTCCGCTGCCATGGGCTACCGTTCTGTCCTGATCGACGCCTTCTGGGATCAGCAGATCGGTTATGAACGAATGGCAGAGCTCGCCCGCTATGGCAAAGAGCGGGGCGTGGGTATCTTCTTGTGGTATAACTCCAACGGCACATGGAACGACGCTCCGCAGACACCCAAGGGCAAGATGGACCGTTCGGGTGTGCGCCGTCGTGAGATGCGGTGGATGCAGCAACAGGGCATCCTTGGCATCAAGGTCGACTTCTTCGGCAGCGACAAGCAGCAGATGATGCAGCTCTACGAAGATATCCTCACCGATGCCAACGACTTCGGCCTGCAGGTCATCTTTCATGGATGTACGCTGCCCAGGGGCTGGGAGCGCATGTATCCCAACTATGTGGCATCAGAAGCCGTGCTCGCCAGCGAGAACCTGCACTTCGGGCAGGGTGCGTGCGACGCAGAGGCCCGCAATGCCGCCACCCATCCTTTCATCCGAAATACGGTGGGGTCGATGGACTTTGGCGGGTCTGCACTCAACAAACGCTATAGTGCCGACAATCAGCATGGCACCGTGCGCAAGACGAGCGATGTCTTCGCCCTGGCCACTGCGGTGCTCTTCCAAAGCAGTGTACAACATTTCGCCCTGGCACCCAACAACCTCAGCGACGCACCAGCCTGGGCTGTCGACTTCATGAAGCAAGTGCCTACAACCTGGGACGAAACCCGTTTCATCGACGGCTATCCCGGCCGATATGTCATCCTTGCCCGCCGACATGGCGACACGTGGTATGTGGCCGGTATCAACGCTGGCGAGAAGCCTTTGAAGACGACCCTATCGCTTCCGATGATGGTCAGGAAGTCCGTTGTGACCCTCTTTAGCGACGACGCAGCTCTCAATGGCAACGCCAAGGAAATGAAACTCAGTGGCAGGCAGCAAGTGACGGTCAGTATCCCCACCAATGGGGGAATCGTGTTGGTTGGTGCACGGGCTCCTGAACGGTTCTAACCTGCATATTTCATACTCTTTCTTAGGCTGTCCAATATCTTTTATCAAGAGATTTGTCGAAGACCCACGAGGAACGGAAGAGTATGAAATATCCAGATTATGAGAAGATGGCTGTCCCCAGTGTCTTGGTGAGCCAGATGAGCAGCCATACCATAGCGACGACGGCAGCGATAAGGGCGACAAGGATGGCTGCAGACTGCCATGCCTTGCGGCGTACACCCTGCCGGATGGCGGGGTCGTTGTTGATATATCCGTCGATCAGGCGCATGTTTCGTACGTGAGCCTTGTTGAGGAAATCGATGATGTCGCCGATGAAAAAAGGCAGCATGCCCATCAGCACGTCGCGCATCACATTGTTGAGCACAGCGAGGGTGAGAGGTACAGACCGCAGCCGGAACGCGCAGAAATATACATGTACAAGAGCAAACCCTACAGTGGCGATGTCGCCTACACCACCGGGCACCAGACCAGCCACACCATCCAGATAATATTGGTCCATGTAAGTTGACACACGTCGCATGATGTTGTAGCTGCGAGATTTCTTCAGTCGCTGTATTCTTTCTTCATTCATTCCTCTGATGCTTTTATGTAAGGATGTTTTCCAAGCAACCGCTATGGTAGGACCGGTTCCCATTTCAGATGAAGGGTATGAGGCCGCATGGCGACGGCATAGCGCTCCAGTACGCCGGGGCCGCAACTGCTGTTGCCCAGTCCCATGACGGCGGCATCGATGTTCAGATAGACCTGATGGCTGTCTTCTTGCAGGTCGCAGTCGTGGGTGGTCTGACAGAGATGGTCTGTGCTGTAGGGAAGGATGGCGAAAGAGAAAGGCCGCTCTGTGCAGCTGACCCTCCACCCCTGGCCCTGTCGGTCGGTAAGCAGCAGGCAGGCGGTGTCGTCGTGGTTGCCGCTGTCCTGCGGCCTTGGGTAATGGACGTATTGCTCCCTCACGGTGCTTTCCCATACACTGATGGTGGTGGAGGCATGGCGGTCGGGGTAGTTGTCCCACGGTCCACGTCCAAAGTAGGTGAGCCGGTCCATCTGGCGTGGCAGCACAAAGGTAGTGCCCATACAGGGCAGTGGGGGCAGTGAGCCGTGCGGGGTATAGGTGGCCTTGAAGTCGATGCTGCCATCTGGCGAAACCACCACGTCATAGTCGGTGGTGATGCTTCCTTCTGCAGTGTGGTATGACAGGGTGGTGATGGCGCGTAATTTGCCGTCGGGCAACGTCTCCGTCGTAAGCGGGTGGATAAGGGAGTCGCTCAGATGGTCAAGGCCCTGTCGCTGCCAGTCTTTGGCAATCCAGTTGCCGAATCCCTTGTCGTTGTCAGTGGGCGCACGGAAAAAGTGGGGGCGCAGTTGCTCCATCCATGTTTGGACGAAGACTGTCAGTTCCTGAGGAGACATCCTCTTCCTTTTCCCTTTTCTTGCCAGTTTCTTGGGTATTTGCTTATACCATTGATTGTCGACGACAAACTGCTGATGGCATACCTCATGGCCAGCTTTGGCCCAGCGTGTGTCGTGGCGCAAGGTGGCATAGACATCAACGAAACCGTTGGAAGAAGTCTGGCGGATGTCGTAGTCGTCGAGCCGGCAGTTGGCATCCATGAGCATCGGTATGACCCGGCCCTGCTCATAGCGGAAGCGAATAGGAGCGTAGACCGCTTTCACCTCCTCATATTTAGGGGTGGTCTGTCGGTCGCTTGAGACGATGCCCTTCACACAGAAAGCCTTCAGGTTGGGCACGTCGCCGAAGTCGCCGCCGTAAGCCACCATCGTCTTGCCGTCGCGTTGGGTGAAGATGCCCTCGTCGGCCCACTCCCAGATAAAGCCGCCCAACATCCGTGGGTGACTGTATATCTCGTCCCAGTATTCCTGCAGGTTGCCCAGTGCATTGCCCATCGCGTGGGCATACTCACTGGTGACGACCGGACGCGTGTCGCTGGTGTCGCGGGCGATGGAGAGGAGTCGCTCCCAGCGGGCGTTCTCTGGTCGCTCCATGTTGTTGTCCTTGACACCGGGGTTGAGATAAGCGTCTTGAGTACGGGGATAGAAACGCGAGATGACATCCACGCTGGCAGGGTCGCCGTGGTGGCCGTAAGCCTCGCCCCCCGTGCCCTGTGCACCCTCGTAGTGTACGTAGCGCGTGGGATCATATTCGTGTATCCAGGCGGCGGTCATGGCGAAGTTGCTGCCCCAGCCTGCCTCGTTGCCCAGGCTCCACATCACCACCGAGGGATGGTTGCGGTCGCGTACGACCAGACGCTGGGTGCGGTCGAGCCATGCCGGCGCCCAGGAAGGGTCGCTGGCCAAGAGGCCGCGCAGGCCGTGCTCTTCGATGTCGGCCTCATCGATGACATAGAGTCCGATGCTGTCGCACAGGTCATACCACCGTTCGGTGTTGGGATAGTGGCAGGTGCGCACTGCGTTGATGTTGGCTCTCTTCATCAGCAGGATGTCTTGCAGCATCCGCTCTTCGGTCATGACATGCCCCTTTTCCGGGTCCATCTCGTGGCGGTTGACACCACGCAGCCTTACTTTCTTGCCATTGACGAAAAACTCGCCGCCGCGGATGTCCAGACGGCGGAATCCCACTCGTGTAGCGGCCTGCTCGACGATGCCGCCGAGCGAGTCACGCAGAGTGAGCCTCAGGGTATACAGGTACGGAGTTTCCGCCGACCATAGATGCGGATTGTCTATCACTGCTGTGAACCATCCCCATTTGGGATAGCCGCGCTGTGGATGGCGGTCGTTCATGATGGCCGCCTTGTGGTCGAGGTTGAGCATGGTGGCTGCGTCTTGTCGCAGGGTATCGCCTGAAATGATGGTCTGGCCGGCCTCGTCGGTGAGTGTGGCCTCAAGGGTGTAGCCCTCGCCACGCTGTCTCCCAAAGACTTCCAGTTCGGGATGGATGATGAGGCGGCCCTGGGCGAAACCGTCGTCCAGAAGGGTACGCACCCCGAAGTCGCGTATCCTGATGCGGGGGGTGGCAAAGAGGGTGATGCTGCGGTGGATGCCGGCAATGCGCCACATGTCCTGGTCTTCGAGATAGCTGCCGTCAGAATATTTGAATACTTGCAGGGTAATCTGGTTGGTGCCTGTGGGATGGATGACATCGGTGATGCGAAACTCTGCCGGCTCCATACTGCCCTGTGAGTAGCCCACCATGCTGCCGTTGACCCAGACATAGAATGCGCTGCTCACCGCGCCGAAACGGATGAACACCTCTTGTCCCTGCCATGACGTGGGAAGTGTGAAAGTGCGGCGGTAGACACCCGTGGGATTGCGCTCCTCCCAGGCTGTCCAGTTGGGCTTGGGTTCTCCCATGACGTAGGGCGGATTGATCTTGAAGGTATAGCCGCTGCTGCTGTAGATAGGGGTGCCATAGCCGTGCATCTCCCAGTCGCCGGGTACGGGAAAGAGCGTCCAATGGCTGTCGTCGAAATCGGGCCGGTAAAAGCCCGACGGCTGCTCGCCGGGATTCTTCGTCCAGTGAAAAAGCCATTGTCCGTCGAGTGTCAGTTGGCGGTCGCCAGGCTGTAGGCCATAGCCGAAAAAAGCCGCCCGGGGAGCCAGGCGCTGGATGTGCTGCACGTGCTGGTTTTCCCAGTCGTGCTGCTGGCCAAGGAGGGGCAAGGACAGTAATGTCAATGTCCAGACAAGGACTTGGCGTAAGGTGTGTCTTTTTATGTGATTTTTCATTGTTTGCTTTTCAGTTCCTCCACTTCCCCGCTCACCAACTCTTCCGCTTCTGTTGCAGGATGACGTAGATGATGACCGGAGCACCCATGACCGGAGTGACTGCGTTGAGAGGGATGACCCCCCTGTCGCCCGGTGCCACGCAGATGATGTTGCAGAGCAGTGCTACGGCTGCACCGGTGAGGATGGTGGCAGGCATGAGGTAGTGGTGGTTGTCGGTGCCGAGCAGCAGTCGCGCCACGTGGGGCACGGCCAGGCCTATGAACACCACCGGTCCGCAATAGGCGGTGGTCACGGCGGTGAGCAATCCGGTGACAAACAGCAACTCATTGCGCACGCGCTGGGTGTTGAAGCCCAGGTTTTCGGCATATTGCTCGCCCAGCAGCAATGCGTTAAGTGGTTTTACCAATGCCATGGCTGCCATGAGTCCGGCGATGGTGGTCAATGCGAAGACGGGCATCTGACTCATCGACACACCTCCGAAATTGCCCATTCCCCAGATCATATATGACTGCACGCCTTGCTCGGTGGCGAAGAAATTGAGCAGCGAGATGGCTGAGTTGGACAGGTAGCCTATCATAATGCCTATGATGAGCAGCATGACACTGTTGCGCACCATGGTGGAGAACAGCAGGATGAGTGCCATCACGCTCATGGCCCCGATGAAGGCGGCCGTGAGTACGGCGAAAAAGCCAGTGAGCGAGAAGCTGCCTGTCACGACACTGCCTCCGAGTAGTAGCATCACCAGGGCGACACCGAGCGACGCACCACTGTTGATGCCGAATACGCTTGGTCCGGCCAGCGGGTTGTGGAATGCCGTCTGCATCATCAGTCCGCATACGGCCAGGGAGGCTCCGCACAGCATGGCTGTGATGGCCTGTGGCAGGCGCGACTGGATGACGATATATATCCATGACGGTTTGATGTCGGTTTTGTACTGCAATTCATCCCCGGAAAGAAAGAGTATGCGCAACACTTGTCGCACAGGAATGTGTACGGCACCGATGAAGAGGCTCATCGCGAAAAGCAAGACGATGAGCGACAGCATCAATATGGTGAACCGTGTGTGTCTATTCATGGAGACGGATGAAATATCGAGGTTGGCCCAGACCCAGTTCCGGGTGGGCAATACAGATCAGGTCGCGCAGCAGCAAGTGTGGGTGGAAGGGGGTCTCCTCATAGAAGGTGCTGGTGGCAGTGTTGCAGCCATAAACGTTTTTGCCGGCGAAAGCCTTGAATTGCCCATAGCCCTTGTTTTCCGACAGCAACTCTTTGTAGGTCATGGCGTGCGGTGAGTTGTATCTGAACAGCCATAGGTCGGCATTGCCGCCTTGTTCGAGCACGTTCTCAAACGACTGGGCCAGGCTGCCGCTATGGGTGTCGGTGCTCCAGGCATAACTGATGTGTGCGTCGGCGATGATGCCGCCGAGGGTGCTGCTTCCGCCGGGCACATACCACACCGATCCTGTCTGCTTGTCCATCAGCAGTGCGGGTTTTGAATGAGCCGTCGCGGCCTTTGCCTTCAATGACATGTAGGCGTGTTCTACTTCGTCGAAGATGCTGTCGGCCCGTTCTTCCAGACCGAAGAGCAGACCGTAGAAACGCATCCATTCAGCGCGTCCAAGGGCTGAGGTCTCCATATAGTCGGCAGTCTCGATGATAGGGATGCCCAGCTCGGCAGTCTTGCCGTAGCCGCCGCTGTTCTGGAAGGGCGAAAGGAAAATGGCGTCGGGGCGGAGGTCGATGATTTTCTCGATCGTGGGCGACATACCACTGCCGCAGTCGGCCACGCTGCCGTCTTTCAGCCCCGACGTGATATAAGGGATGTGGACATACTGCGGCTCACAGACACCGACGATGCTTTGCTGGCCTCCCATGTCGATGACGAGGCTGCAGTGCACACTGGTCGACACGACAGCCCGGCGCAATGGCGTGCGCACCACCGTGCCTGAAGGCAGGTTTTGTGGCAAGTCTTGTGCGGAGGGCACCAGCAGGTAGGTGTGCAGGGTGTGCCCTGTGTTCCAGGGGTCTGCCAGCCTGACCTCTGTATAGCCTTTATGCCCTACGATGGAGATATGCGTGGCGTGATGCAGCCTGATGGTGTCGCTGACATCAGAGGATGTGCCCTGCGCTTGCCTGCCATGGCAAGCACAGAGCACCACGCTGATGATGATGAGCAGCAGTTTTTTCATAATTTTCGTGCCGGTCTGATTAGTCTAAGAAGACAATCTTGCGTGGGTTGACCCCTGTGGAGGCGAAATCGCTGACAAACGTACCGTCGTTCTTGAAGTGGTAGATATGGCCGTTGGTCGCGAAGTCGGTGGTCAGCACGTAGATGTCGCCGTTCTCCTCGTTGACGCTCATGCCGTAGACAGAGCTGGAAGTCAGTTTGGCGGGGGCGTTCTTCAGGAAGGAGGAGGTGTTGAGCTTGCCGGTCTTCACGTCATAGCTGGTGAAGGTGGTAGTGGTGGCATAGGTGCTCCAGTCGGTCTCGGAAAAGGCCAGGTAGAGGGTGCTCTTATAGGAAGTCCACGATGAGCAGTTGCCTATCTTGGTGAAGGTGCCGGTCTTGGTGTTGAGCTCACCCCAGGGGTAACTCCAGTCGGCACCGTAGCCCTGTACGAAGATATGGTCATCGACCTCAATGATGCGGTCGGGGTTGTCCATCACCTCAAAGTAGTCGGCCTTGTCGAATTTCTTGATATCGATGACGGCCACCCGCTTGTCTTTGCCCCAACCCGAGCAAGTGCAATAGAGCTTGTCATCTTCTTCGACGATATACTCAGGGTTCAGACCTATCTGTACGGTGCCTTTGAGTGTCATCGTCTTGGTGTCGATCCTGGCCACGAAGCCTCCGTAGCAGGTCACGTAGAGGTAGTCGTCTTCCACTACACCATAGCGGGGGTCGCCCAGGTCGGCACTGATGTTCATTTCTGCCTGGCGCACACCGACGCTGTTGAGTTTGTAGATGCGTTTCGAGCCCGACATGATGACGTATACATCGTCATCGTCGACGATGATGTCCTGGGCCACATCGCCCATGGCGATGCCGTTTTGTTGCATGAAAAGGTCTTGGCCATACGTGGCGTCGGTCATCCAGTCAAAATAGGTGATGCCGGCGTTGTTCTGATTGCTCGACCCCTCATTGAGTACAAAGGCACGGGTCTTGCTCATCTCGATGGTGGAGCCCTCTTTTGAGGGGTTCCATTCATCATCGTCATCACTACAGGACACGAATCCTGCTGAAATAGCCAGCACGCTGAGTGCGGCTAAATAATAATTTCTTAGTTTCATGTTGTTGTTATTAATAATTTATAAATGGATTGTCTTTTTTTAGGGTTTTAGGTTTTTAGGTTTTTAGGTTTTTAGGTTTTTAGGTTGATACGTTTCAACCTTTCAACCTTTCAACCTTTCAACCTTTCAACCTTTCAACCTCACCACCTCACCACCTCACCACGGCACTGGCAGAGAACGAGCGCCCCGGCATGGGGTAGTATTTGATGATCTCATACTGCTCGTCGGTCAGATTGTGTGCCGTGACCTGGAGGAGCATACTGCCGGACTTCAGCTTCCACTCATGCGACAGACTCAGGGAGTGCTCCCAGTAGGCCTTCAATGCATATTGCGGGGTGGTCTGCACATTGCTCCAGCGCTTGCCTTGTGAGAAGAGATTGTAACCCACGTGCACCCAGGGCGTGCGCAGCATGATGGAAGCACTGCCGCTCTGTCGTGGCGTATAGGGCAACTGGTGGTTGTAGGTAGGCGAGCGGTCTTCTTTGTCTACGGCCCTGATGTAGGTATAGGCACCTGTCAGCAACAAGCTGACATCCTCTTTTTGTCCAGTCTTCAGCAGGGGTATCTCGGTGGCCAGGGTGGCATCCACGCCCTTGATTGTCACTCGGCCGAAGTTGGCCATCTTCCACACATAAGTGGAAGGGAATGCCACAATCTTGTCGGTCACGCGGTTCAGATAGCCGTCTGCGGTCATGGTGAGGTATTTCAGCCACTTGAGAGGCCGCCCGCTCCAGGTCACGCCGACATTCAGTTCATGGGCATTCTCAGGGCGGAGACCAGTATTGCCCATGCGGATATAGTAGAGGTCGTTGAAGGTGGGCAATCGGAACGTGTTCTTATACATGGCGCGCAGGAAGAGATGCCCCTCGTCGAGTATCCTGTACGTCAGCGACAGTGCTGGTGATAGTTTTTTTCGGTCGTCGGGCTGCTTGCCGGCTTTCACACTTTCGGTGGCATAAGTGCCCACAAGGCTGGCATTGACGCGGAGCCGGTGCCAGTCGGCATTGGCAGAGAGGGCTGTGAGCGAGGTGGTGCGTGTGGGGTAGGGTGGGTCGGTCAGGTTGTCGGAGATGGTGATGTTGCTGCGCAGGTCGTTGTAGGCGATGTCCTCGGCGAGTGCTACCGACAGCCAGCCGATGGGCCGCCAGCCGATGGTGGCCGAACCATAATATTCGTTTTGTCGTGCCACGTCCCGCCGCATACCGCCCTCGTATTTCACGTCGGTGTCCTTGTATTGGTTCCAGGAGTGGGCGTATTTCATCCGTGCCTTCAGCGTCAAGCGGCTGCTCAGACGGTGGGTGAATACCGCCTGGGTGAAAAAATCCTCATCCCATAGCCGCTCGTCGCTCTTCTCGTTGTAGAGGATGACAGCCCCGGGCAGTCCGCGCTCCGAACGATACCAGTAGGCTTTCATGGCCAGCTGGCTGCGGTCGCCCCAGTGATGATAGAGGTTGGCCTCGCCTTGCCATGAGGCGATATCCGTGTTGCGGCGCTTCTCGCGGGTCTTCTCCCTGCCGTTGACCAGCGTGTAGGGGTAGGCACCGTCGGCGCGCATATACGACCCGTTCAGCGTGACGGCCGTCGT
This sequence comes from uncultured Prevotellaceae bacterium, assembly GCA_946402905.1. Taxonomy (GTDB): domain Bacteria; phylum Bacteroidota; class Bacteroidia; order Bacteroidales; family Bacteroidaceae; genus Prevotella. Next base: position 10,964 of record CAMIYC010000019.1, read on the forward strand.
GGTGTTGATGGGTTGCCAGTATCGGAATGAGGGTGACACCTGACCAAAGGAGGCGCCTCTGAGCTTCACTTCCAGGTGCTCGCCGTCTCTGCCCTGCCGCTCGCTCTTGATGCTCAGCACACCCGCCGACGCATAGTGACGCGCCGACTGCAGCCAGTCGTCGTCACTGCCCACGGCGAGCGTTACTGACTCCACGTTGTCCAGTGTATAGCGGCTGATGTCTATCTGTCCGGCCTGTGTGTTGCTGATGGTCACGTCGTCATAGCTCACCGCCGTGTGGTGGGCACCTAAGTTGCGCACACTCACCGTCTTCATGCCTCCGATGCCACCATAGTCTTTCACTTGGGCACCGGCGAATTTCTTCACGGCGTCGGCCAGGTTCTGGAGCCCGAGCTGCTGCAGCTCTTCACGGTTGAGCTGTTGCAATGGCTTGCTGGCGGTGACTTGCCGGTCGGTATGATGCGACTCGACGGTGACACCGTCCAGGGTGTGTACACTTGCGGGCAACGTGTCGTTTTGCGCTGACAGGCCGGCATGGCAGATGACACCTAAAAGGAGCAGCACATACTTGTAGCCTTTGGCGCAAGAGTTAAGAATTTCGTAAAAATACATGTTGTCTCTCATTCATCAGCCTCTTCCTCGAAAGGCTGCAATGAAACATCTGCGGTGGCAGGTCTTCTGACTTCGCTTAAGAAAGTCTGCCTTCCCAGAGAGGTGTTCGGGGGCCGTCTCCAGTGGCTGTCAGGACTTTCCATAACCAAGCTTACAGCAGCGGGACTGTCCGGGATTCTCACCCGGTTCCCTTTTCATCACGGTGGTGAACCGCCGCATCGCCGCCCTGAGAGATGACCCCAGAGCGCAATTTCGGTGCAAAAGTACGAAATAATGCTGAATAATCAGCGCGATTATGAGAGAATCATGAAAAAATCACCATACGTATATCCAATAGTCGGTCTGCAGGGTCATCATCACCTCGCCCACCTCTCGGAGCACGTAATATTGCACGCTCTCGCCGCCGAAGAGGCGTAGATAGAGCTCCAGTCCGCTTTGTGTGGCCACGACACACTGTATCTCGGGTGCGTGCTCCATGAAGTTGCCTTCGTCGTCGACAAACCATATCGACTGTTCGTCACTGTAGTCCTGTGGCTCCATGCTGCCATGGAATTCCCACACTGAGGCCACATTGCCCTCTGCAATACACACCACGGCAGCCAGTGCGTCGCCGCCCTGGTGCTCAAACTGCACGGCATAATACGTGCGCTCCGCCGTCTCTACCGTGGCCAGCCATTGGGCGTCTTTGATGCGTCGCCCGCCATAATAGCTGCTGATGATCTGGCGCTCATCCGCCGAGGCTTTTTTCTTGGGCTCTCCATCTTTCCAGCGGTTGAACTGCAAAAGCGTATGCTCGTTGAAGAAATCTTTTTTCACAACCCAGGGGGTCATCTCTTCATTTTCATAGCCTCTGAACATCTTGGCCACCACCGAGGGGGTGATGAGCTGGAAATTGTATTCCATCTCATCTGTGATCACATTGCCCGTCTCGTCTTTCTTGGTGTTGCGGTGCTGGCCCGTGAGTCTCACCGCATTTTGGTGAGGCTTGAAGATCATCTGGTTGTACTCGTTGGGGTTGCTCACCCTGTCGCCATAGTCGGTGACGGCTGTAAACAGGTTGTGCTCTTTGTCGCACTGCCTGATAGGCAATGGCCGCTGAGATAGTGTGATGTCTGCCTGCGGCGTGGCGTGGCTGAGCAGGTTGGACATGCTCTCCCAATACACATTTTCCTTGGGCAGGATGCTTTTGTCGACGACCTTACCCTGCACGTCCTTGCCATTGGGCGTGAACAGGACCATCATGCGCTGGTCCCAGGTAGAGACGACGAGGCCGTATCCCAGCGTGCCGGCCTGACTTTGTGGTATCACACAGTATTTCTGAGCCAGCTGGCCTGCGTCATGTCTTAGTCCTTCGTAGCGTATCATGATACCATCGCTGCGGTCGGCATACCAGGTGGTGGCCTCCATCTGCTTGTCGAAGTCGTCTTCAAGAGTGGCGGCGGATACATTACATGTCGGGACCATGCTCAAGAGCATTGTGGTGATGAAAATGATTAATCTTGTCATAAGTTATTCTTTGTTTGTTGATATCTGTGTGACAAAAGTACAAAAAAGAGAGGTGAAAACCAAATGTTTGAGTTCAAAAGGTATCACGTTGCTTGAGATTCGGGGGATTATTCCACGGTGAGCGCGTCGAAGAGCATGTCGTCCAGTCCGTCGCCGGTGAGGGTGACATGATATCGGCCTGCATTCACCTGGCTGCCGGTGGTGATGCTGGTCATCTTGCGTTTGGTCTTCTTCTGCTGGGTCTGGAGGAAGGTGATGTCGTCTTCCTTGTAGACCGTGCCTTTCGCATCGGTGATTCTGACATGTAGCTGCCGTGCATTCTCCGGGTTGTAGTACTTCCATCGGAGGACATACACCTTTGCCACGCCCACATTGAAATCCCATTCCATGCGGTTTTTCACTTTCTTGCCCATGATTTCCATATTGGCACGTGATGATGGCGGGAGGAGAGAATCGGGGGTCTTCACCAGAATGTCGCGCTCGAAATCCTTCCACATGGTGGGATTCGTCCCTTTCAGGTCGTAGCGTTTTTCCCCAGTCTCTCCTTGCCGGGCGATGGCGATGGCTGAGATCATGGCCTGGCCAGCCTTCACCTTCGGGAATCTGATGGTGATGGCCCGATCAGAGTTGTCGATGAAGACCGTGCGCTTGTAGGGCTTTCCATAGTGCACTTGCGCCCAGATATCGAGGTCGTGGATGACAGTGTTGTCGTTGATGGCTACGTCGAAAAGGCGCAGCCCCTCTGCGTCTGCCTGTCGGTACCAAGGTTCGACGAAATACAGTTCCACACGGTAGTGTCCAGCGGTGGCGGGGAAGGTGTAGCACAGTTCATGCCGTCCGAAACGGGAGGTTTGGAACAAAGGGGAGGAGAGTGAGTCATTGCGGGTCTGGGAGGCTTGATAGGGCGACAGCCCCTCAAACCGCTCCGCCCACGAGTGCGACCATGTGGTGTTGTCTTGCATCCACAGTTGTCCATGACTGTCGGTATAGTCGTCGCCGCCACAATTCACGCGGAAGAGATAGTGCCATCCCTCCTCGCCTTTGAGGAGACTCTCGTCGGTATGGCTGGTGGCCGGTGCGAGGGGCTGTGGGCGATAGTGCTGCTGATAGAGGTAGTAGGCTTCGGTGGGTTGCTCCCAGATGGTGAGTAGTCCTTTGTAATTGAACGGTCCGGCCTTGTCGATGCGTCGCAGTCCCTCGTCGGGCTGTCGGCGGCCTGGGTTGTCATGGCTCACGAGCAACCAGTGGAACTGTCCGCAGACACTGTCGGCGACACTTTCCGCAAGGGTCACTTTCTTCATCAGCAGTTGGCCGAAATGCTCCTCGGTATACCCTTCACCGGTGTGGTTGCCCAGCGTGCGCCAGGCACCGTATTCACCGTTGAGCAACTGGTCGGGGCGTTTCAGTTCGTTGCCGTAGTTGTCGACGTCGCCACCATAGGTGCCGCTCCAGTTTTGCACCACATTCCAGTCGGTGCCCTCGCCTCCGTTGCAGGTGGTGATGAGACGCTGCGTGCTGCAGCGGGGGTCCATCTCGCGTATGATCTGGCAGCACTCCTCAGCAAAGTCGCGGGGCAGTGTGCTTTCGTTCTGAAGTCCCCACAGGATGATGGATGGTGAGTTGCGGCGCTCTTTCACCCACTGGCGCAGATGACGTTTGAAACTCTCACGGAATTCAGGAGTGTCGTACCAGATGTGGGCAGAGAACTGCGGCCACCAGAGGATGCCCTCCCGGTCGAGCAGGGTCTGGTAGTGGAGGTTGTGAGGTTGGTGAGCGTCGCGGAAAGCGTTGAATCCGGCATCTTTGGCCAGTTTCACCCGGGCTTCGATTTGCTCATGGCTGAAAGCGTGGCTCTGTCCGAACTCATGCTCATACTCGCAGGTGCCGTTGATGAACACCGGGCGTCCGTTGAGATGGAATCGCTGGTCGCCGTCGTGTCGTGTCAGCGGCCAGGAGACGCTGCAGATGCCATAAGGTGTCTCCGTGCTTTCCGTGGCCTTGCCGTCGCGCTTGATGATGGTGCCTGCGGTATAGAGATAGGGCTTGTCGGTGCTCCAGAGTATGGGTGTGGTCAGGGGCGACTGCTGCCGGATGATCCTGGTCTCGCCGGGGCGTAGCTGGATGTTGTCAGTCAGGCGGATCACTTGTTTCCCGTTCTTCTCGCTGAGCTTGTTGATGAGTTCGGCCTTGACAGGCCGGTCGCTGTAGTTTCTCACCTCTGTCTCAAAGTAGATGGTGTCGCAGCGAGAGTTGTTCCACACATGTACGCCAAAAGGTTCGATGCGCAATGGGTCGGTGACCTCGAGGGTCACCGGGCGGAAGATGCCGAAAGGCTGGCTGCCCTCGCTGAACCCCCACTCGCTGCTGCATCCGCCGCATACCCAGGGCATGTCGGTGATGCCCGCCGGGTGAGAAACCACAACTCTCAGGGTGTTGTCTGCACCAGGATGGATATGCCGGGTCACGTCGATGGTCTCCGTGGTTCGACCGATATCGTATCGGCCGAGCCTCTGTCCGTTGAGTGAGATGTCGGCGTAGGTGCCTACCCCCTCAAATCGGATGAAATACTGTTTGCCGGCCAGGTCGGGAGCGGAGAACGTCTTGACAAACTCAGCCTCGCCATGCAGGTTGCCGTGCTCTTCCTGTACGGCACCGTAATAATCGTCGAGATTGAGTGGGATGTCATGCACGAAATTGCGGCCTTGGTGGGTCACTTGCCATCTGTCGTTGAGGGCCTGTGTATATCGGTGGCCGGCAGGTTCGGGTGTGGGGAATTGCTTCTCGCTCTTGCCCAGATGACGTGATGTGGCAACGGCGATGCCGCGCTGGCCGGCGTGGTTGACGGCACAGTAGAAATGATAGACCACCCCGTCGTGCCTCACCACATAACTTTTGTGAGCGAACATCTCGTCGTAAGGTTTGGAGGGCACGATGAGGTCTGGCCCGGTCCAGTCTTGCCAGTGTATGAGGTCGTGGCTGGCGGCGAAGGTGTTGTAGGCATTGTATTCACGGGTGGGGTTGTAGGCAGAGAAATAGTACATCACCCAGGTGTCGCCCATGCGCACGATCTGGGCATCGCCAGTGATGGTGCCCTCGGTGTCGTGGGTGAAGACGGGATTGCCCTCGTAGCGCCGCCAGCGTCTCATGTCTTTGGAGAGTGCGATGCCGATGCGCTCACCCTTGGGATGAAGGTCGTCTTTGCCTCCGGCGTTGTAGAACATGACAAATGGATATTTCTCATAGCCCTTGATGCGCTCTCCCTTGTCTTTCAGCCAGTAGACGGTGCTCTTGTATTGGGTGAGCCGCTCCCACCACTGTGCGTCTTTGTCGTCATAGCTCATCAGTGGTGTGTCTTGTGTTTCCCACTGATGGGGTGTGGTGACGTCTCCGGTAGTGGAGGCCAAGCCAATGCTCAGCGGAGCCTTCACGGCCTCATAGCCCGTGCCGGGCCCGCCGATATAGGTCATCCAATGCCGTCCCTTGAAGGGTCGCATTGCATAAGTCCCGCCCCACTCATGGTCGATGAGGGCCGGGAAACCGCCACGCTGGTTCTGGTCCCACAGGCGGGAGGGACGCGGATGCCCGTCGGCATCCTCCAAGATGCTGTGTGGCAGGTCCAGTACCTTGCCCTTGATGTCCCAGTGCAGCAGGTCGGTGCTCTCTGCCATCCATGTGGTGTAGCCACGTCCGTCGGTGCCGTCCTTCCCGTCGTAGCACACGAAGGTCATATACCAGAGGCTGTCGTGCCGGAAGATGGTGGGGCAGTCGTATTTTTCGTAGTTGGTCTCCGGCGCCACTACGAGTCCGTATTTGTAGGGCGTCTGAGAGGCTTCGTATATCTGCCGCATACGTTCTGTCGACACGGGCTGAGCCGCCATGGTCATGCCACATAGCAGCAGGAGGAGTGATAGTATTGCTCTTGCCATGATGTGATGAAACTTTGATTTTTTTTGGGGGGAGACACTTCAGTTGAACAGCCAGTCCACCTCGTCGCCGGCACCCTGGAGGCCGGCGTCGCGGGGCGTGATGTCATCTTCGGTGAAACCGGCCACCATGATGATGCCTTTGGGCAGGTTGATTTCATGTCGGCCCGCACCGAAGTGATAGGAATGGATGTTGACGGTGGGCATGTTGGTCATGTTGACAGCATTGCTGATGACAGGCTCTGCCTGGCCGTACTCATTGCCCGTGGCATCGGTCTCCAGTTTGGGAGGCCTGGCCCATTTCGGGTCGTCGTCGACGAAGAACCCCACCAGCATCTGCACGGGCTTCTTGCTTTCGAAGATGACGGTGGTGCCTTCTATGCGTGTAGTGTCTCGGTTGAGAATGAGCGCCTGAAGCCTTTGCAGTTCTGGTGCTACAGAGTCGATGCGCTCTTCGCGTCCCTCGAAGAGCAGGGCGTCCTTGCAGAGCGTGGCGCTCTTGACTCTGGAGTCGCCGCCTGTGGCACTTTTCGGACTGCCAGCATAGATGAGCTGTATGTCGGCAGCTTTGACGGGCTGTATGGACATGGCTTCAGCAGAGATACTTTGCGGGTGTTTCAGCTTCACGATGTTTGCTTTCAGGTGCTCCAGTTCCTCTTCGTACACAGGCAGCATCTCCTCCCAGGTCTTGTAGCGGCCGTTGTCGCCGCCTACGGGGATGCGTCGCTGTGCCGTCTGCATACTGTTGGCATAGAGGTAGGTGTCTCTGGTCAGGCCGGCCAGTTCTCGCCAGTGGTCCAGACTCTCCGTCAGGTAGACTGCGGCCGTGTCGAGGCAGGCGATGTCTTTGGTCCATCGATAGTCGAGCACTTTCTCTGCTGCGAGCACTTTCTGGGCGAAGAAGCGTGCGAAAGCCTGGTAGCACTGCATGTCGTTGGCAATCCTCCCAAACTCTTCCTGATGTTTTTTGACGAATGGTTTTGCAAAGCCGACAGACGTGACCGCCTCCATACCGTGTATGAGGCATTGCGTGGTGATGTCGAGCGGCAGTTCGCCTTGATGGGCTTCACCCTTCCACTTCTTCTCCACATATTCGATGAGTTTTTCGCCCTGCGGTCCGCAGCTCTCATAAAAGCCGGGATAGATGGTGTATTTATAAGGATTGACCAGCTGCGACATCTTCATGCCGAGCAACAATGTCTGGCGGTTGCCCTCGGTGATGCCAAAGCGCCTGATAAGTTTGGGGGCGATCTCTCCCGCTTCGTCATAGGCATTGAGGATATGCCCCGCCAGAGCGGTGTCTACGCCGAAATAGGAGGCCAGCAGGCGGGTCCAAAAAGCCTTGTCGTCGCCGCGCTGACTGTTCCATGCATAGCGCCCCCAAGCCTTGTACCACATCCAGTCGCGGTCGGTCTGCAGGAGTCTCGTTCCATCTGCCAGGCGGTCGGCTGTATACGGCCAGTCCCAGTAGGATGCCTGTGGATAGAGGTGCAGGCCCTTGGAATGGTGCACACGGTGCATGGCCTGCACAGCTTTTTGTATGAATGCGGGCGACGACCACCGCCATGGCTCCAGGTTGGCCAGGATATGCACGTTGTCGATATGGATGGGTGCCGCGGCGGCCAGTTGCCGGTGTGTCTCCCCCCACGGACCGCCCGGCTCGTAGGTGGTGAGACTCTCACCAGTGTATTTGTTCATCGTGTAGATATTGGGGTAGAGGGGCAGCGAAGCCTTCAGCACAGCGGGGCCGTCGGTGTCGTGGTTGCGCAGGATGATCGGCGGTGTGTCGGTGCGGCCTGATGCTTTCAGCCCGTCTTTGATGCCAGGGATGACGGTCTCTGTCATCCACCGTATGTCGGTGTCGGTGCCCGACATGGCCTCGCCGAGACACACCAGAAATCCCACTTCGGGATATTGCTTGACAAAAGCGGCGATACTCTTGCGGGTGTAATCGGCGATGAGTGGGGTGATCGGGCGGTTGCGGTCCTGCGTCTTGATGCCATAGTGGTCGGCGAAGGGCTTTGACACGATGATGTTGTAGAACATCTGTATCACGCGTATTCCCCTGCGGCTTGCCTCCGTGGTGAGAAAGCCGAACATCTCCTGATTCTTCCGCATGGTTTCGTCGTCTACTTCGGGAGCGAAGGGATAGTCGTCGAGTTTCACGAGCGAGGCGAAGGGATGGCCGTTCCAGAGATACACCGTGTTGAAGTTGTCGCTGGCCAGCAGGTCAAGGTATCTGATCCAGAGATCTTTGTCGTAAAACCAGGGGAAATTCTCCGGGGTATACGGATATTCGTATACTTTGTGGCCAGGCAGGTATTCTGTTTTCTGTAGTCCCACACAGGCGCCGCGCAGCTTCATCTCAGGTGCTTCGGTGATGACCGTGAGACCGCGCAGCGTGCCGTCGTTCTGGCGGAGATGCTCCATCAGCCGGTTGGCACCATAGATGGTGCCGCTGGGGTCGTTGCCTGTGATCGTGACAGACTTACCTTTGTGTCGGATGGTGAACCCCTCCGCCTCGCCTTCATAGGCTACACGTATTTTTACTTTGAGGTCGCCTTCTTCTCTCTCCAGCAGCCTGGCGGCATATTGGGTCTGTGGGGTGACGGTCTGGAGCGTCACCTTTATCTTGCCTTCTACAGCCGTCATGGCCATCAGGCACAGTGTCAGTATGATTGCTCTCATGGTTGCTATTCGCTTTTCGGTGTTCACTGTTTGCTTTTCGGTGTTCACGATTGGTTTTCCGGCGTTTTGAGACGGATGGTTTTTCCTGGTGGTATCTCTGTCTCCTGGTCTGCGACGCGCAGGATGCCGTGCCCCCCGTCGCTTCTTACTGTGATTTCCCGACGGTCGGCCCTCACATAAATCTTGCCAAAGGGTGTGGGCACCTCACCCTCCATCCACTGCAGCCCACCAAGCACCGGGCACACAAGATATTCCTCGTAGCCGGGACTTATGGGCTGCACCCCCAGAAAGTAGCGCCCTAACAGATAAACCGGACTGGCTCCCCATGCGTGGCAGAGGCTCTTGCCGTATGGCCTGCCGTACATGGCCAGATGTTCGGCCCCTTGTTCGCTGGGTACATATTTCTCCCAAAAGGTGGTGGCTCCTTCGCGCAGCATGCCGCCCCAGTAGTCCTTGATTTCATTCATGACCAGTGTATGGCATCCCATCATGCAAAGGGCTTCCAACTCGTAGAAACGCATGTAGGGAGTAGAGATTTTCTCCACGTCGTCGTTGAGCAGCACGTGGTGCAGGATATCCTGGCACTCTTGAGGAGTGGCCAGCCCGTAGATGATGGCAAACATGTTGGGAAACCGTGTCACCATCCTGTTGATCTTGCCTTCCTCTATGGCATGAGTCAGTCCGTGCAGCTGGTCGTCCCAGAAGCGTGCTTTGATCAGCTGGCGGAGCGAGTCGCGGCGGACTGTATACGAGGTGATGTCGTGGGCATAATCGGCTATGGTGAGACTGCCTTGTGGCAGGTCGTCTCTGTGGTCCTTCAGCAGGGCTTCTGCCAGTATGACCATCGACTGGAGTGCCTGGCAAAAGAGTATCTGCTCAAAGCAGAGCGAGCCACGTTTGTGCATAGGGAAGTCTACCCAGTCGACGAAAATCCAGTCGTCGGCCTGTCCTTCAGCCATACCCTCGTCGTTGAGCCGCTGGATGCAATAACTCATCAGCGTGCGCATACGCGGATAGATCTCGCGCACGAAGCTGAGGTCGCCCGTGTAGAGGTAGTAGTCGTATACGGACTTCAGCCAGTAGAAGGTGTAGTCCATGATGGTGTTGATGTGGGCGGTCACGGGGTCTTTGCCACGCAGCTGACGGATGGTGCGCTTCACGCATTCAGTGTCGAAGCGCAGATAGTAGTTCATCAGATACGATTGGATGGCGTCGCCGCTCCAGGTCCATCGGTCACGCTTAATGCCATCGACGAAAAACTCGCGGGTGGTCAGGTCCAACGTGTATGCCGAGACGTCCCAGATGCGGTTCAGTTGTTCGTCGTCGCTTCTGAAACTCCCGCTCTGACGACCCTCGTGCGGCGCGTATTCATAGTCGAGGCCGACACCGCCGATGACGATATCGCCTGTCGTCTCGATATAGACATATCTGAAGGCTTTGCTGCCCTCCAGGGTGTAGTCGCGCTGGCGTGCTATGGTGTGGCGGGTGGCCACGTCGGTGATGTCACCTGCCGTCACGTGCAGCTGGTCTAACGTCTCGCAGTAGGCACGATCGAGGGCTTCTTGCTCACTCTCGCCGTAAAAGATGTTGACCATGCCCTCACCCTTGATGTCATGCAAAACGAGGTATCCCATGGTCTCCTGCCCGAAGTCGGTCAGCAGACCCTGGCCGTGCACCCTGGCCTCGGCACCGACATACTTGCGGCAGAGCCGGAAAGACGAAGGCCGCTGGTGAATGTCATTCAGAGCCCAGCAACCGGCATACATGTATTGGCCGCATCCGTGGGCCACACCCTGCTCGTCTATCCATATCTTGTCTTCATAGGTGACCAGCCAGCTGCTGTCGCTCTTGACGTTTGGTCCGTCTACATAGAGGGCAGGAGGCGACGGCAGATGGTGTATCTTGATACTCAGGTGATGTCTGCCGGGAGGGATCAGGAAGGTGTCGGGCATGCCGAATTGCAACGCTCCGTCGAGCTTCAGGCTGAAGTCGCCCTCGGTGGCTATCACGATCTTCTCGGTGTCGTCGACAGACACCGTCTTGCTGAATTCGACCGTCGCCCAGTGACTGTCTTGTTTCCAGAATGGCGGAAACATCGCACCACGCTCAGTGCGACGGTTGTTGAAACGGTTGCCCAGCCAGATCTCCATGTCGCCGGGATACCAGATCCATGTAGCTTTTCGGTGCATATCTTTACTTCTTTTTTATCAATATGGTGAATAGGAATCCCACGGCAAATATCGTGGTCGTGCCGAGCACGATGGCGAGATATTCGTGCAGGTGCGGTCCCGGCAGTTGAAGTGTGGAGGCGAGCGAAATCCATGCGATGACGGCGATGCCGGCCACACAACCTGTGAAAGCTGCCCCACGGCTGATGTGCAGTGGCAGTATGCCCAGCAGGAAGAGTCCCAGCATGCCCCCTGAGAAGATGGACGACAACGTCCACCAGGCATCAATGATGCTCTCCACGCTGAGCATGGCAATGGCCACGACGATACCGATGGCTCCCACGACGACGCTCGACAGGCGCAGCACGAAGATGCGCTTTCGCTCGTTGGCGTTTCTGACCAGTGGCTGATAGTAGTCGGTGAGGATGATGGTGGCGGCGGAGGTGACACTGGTCGAAACGGTGCTCATGCCAGCCGCGAAGATGGAGGCAATGAGCAGTCCGCGAAGTCCGACGGGCAGTCCGTTGACGATGAAGTAGGGGAACACATAGTCGGGCTTGGCAGCCATCTCCTGCGGCAATAGTCCCGGATGCACCGTATAGTAGCTGTAGAGAGCGGTTCCGATGAGGAAGAAAAGAGCCGATACAGGGATGAACAGATAACCGCCGAAGAGTGCGGAGAAACGCGCGTCGCTCTCCGTCTTGGCAGCGTGATAGCGCTGCACATAGTTCTGGTCGATACCGTAATTTTGCAGGTTGATGAAGATGCCGTATATCAGGCAGACCCAGAACGTGGAGGTAGAGAGGTCGGACGTGAAGGCTCCGAGCGAGAACTTGTTGCCCGTGGGCGAATGTGCAGCCAGCTCAAAAGCCTGCAGAGGGCCTTCGGGCATGGAGAAGAGCAGGATGCCCAGGCAGAGCAGCGCCCCGCCGATGAGGATGATGCCCTGGATGGCATCTGCCCAGATGACGGCTTTCAGTCCGCCCAGCATCGAGTAGATGATGATGGCCACGGAGGTGGCGATGATGACCACGTGCAGGTTCCACCCCATCAGGATGTGCATGGGCACGGCCAGTAGATAGAGGATGCTGCCCATGCGTGCTATCTGTGTGAGCAGATAGCATGCCGAGGCGTAAAGGCGTGCCCACCGCCCGAATTTCTCTTCCAGGAAGGTGTATGCCGACACGCTGCCGCCGTGGCGGTAGAACGGTACGAAATAACGTGCTGCGAAATAACTGGCGATGGGTATCGACAGGGAGAAGACAAAGGCATTCCAGTTGGAGGCGAAAGCCTTGCCGGGATATCCGATGTAGCTGATGCTCGATACGTAGGTGGCGAAAATGCTCATTCCCACCACCCATCCGGGCAGAGAGCGGCCGGCCGACGTGAACTCAGATGCACTGTCGCCTTTCTTGTAGAATGAACAGCCGAAGACGACGACACCCAGGGTGAAAAACGCAAATATGACGAGGTCGATGGTGTTCATATCTGTAGGCGTCCGTCAGTGATGGGCAATGCAGAGAGTGCGCGGCGCACCTTCTCCCGCTCGGGCTCGTTGAATTTGTAGAAAGGTGAGGCTACAAAGTCGTCTTTGATGACCCCCATGATGGCCAGCGCACACTTCAGCCCTTTCAGGTAGCTCGACCCGTGCTGTCCTATCGTATAGATGGTAGACGAGATCTGCATGATGTATCGTTGCAGGTGGAGCACCCTGGTCAAGTCGCCGTTCCTGGCAGCTTCGTACATGCCGACGTATAACTCGGGAAACATGTTGGCGCCGCCGTTGATACCACCATGAGCCCCCAGCAGCACACACTCGCCGGTGATCTCTTCAGGACCCACCAGCATCGCGAAGTCGGGGCGCTCTCTCATTTTATAGAGCACCGACTGAAAGTATACGGCATTGGCCGAGGAGTCTTTGAAACCGATGACACGTGGATTCCGGGCGATGCGGCTGACCGTGTCGGGTGCAAAGCTCACCTTCACGTGCGAGGGCATGTTGTAAAGGAATACAGGCAATGGCAGCTGTGGCACCAGCTCTTCATAAAACTGTGCCAGTTCGGGTTGTCCGGTGGCGAAATAGTAGGGTGGAGCCGATACCACGCCATCGGCGCCACAGTCGGCTGCCACCCGTGCCAGGTGGATGCTCTCGACGATGGACGTGTCGGTGACGCATACCAGCAGTGGCAGGCGGCCATGGTTGATCCGTGCTGCCTGACGTATCATCTCCTCCCGCACGTGGTAGCTCAGGCTTTGCTCCTCGCCGGTGGTGCCAAGGATGAAAAGCCCATGTACGCCACCCGAGATGAGGTGCTCTATCAGGTGTTCCAGACTTTCTATGTCAAGTGTCTCGTTGTCGGTCAGTGGTGTGACTAAAGGTGGGATAATCCCACATAATGGCTGAAGTTGAGTCATCGTATGAATGTGAATAAATGAATTAAGAACGCTCTCCATATCTCTCGCGTGTGATTTGCTCCAAGGTCTTGCCGCGTGTGCTGGGCGCACCTGTCACGCCGATGACGAGCGAAGTGAGCAGCAGGGCTGCCATGACGTAGGCGGCTATGGTGAACCCTTCGCCGTGCTCTCCATAGATGTAGACAAAACCAAGCCCCCACACAGCTGAGAGTCCGCGCACGATGAAGAACATCACCCCTTGTGCCGCGGCACGATAGCGGGCTGGAAACAGTTCGGAGGCCCAGAGCGCATAAAACGACTGCACCGAGATGCCGCCCTGCACGCCCCACAGCAGCGTGAATATCAGCAGCCCCGTGATGCTGTTGATGCCGATGGTGATGACAAGCAACCATGCTGCTACCGCAGCCCCCACCCCCAGTGCGTACAGCCACCGCTGGTTGACCTTGTCGATGACCAAGGAGAAGACGAAGGTGGTGGCGATGATGATGAGCCACTGCCCCACGCTGAGCAGATTGGCATGCTCATTGGAGAGTCCGCCAGCCGTCTCGTAGATATGCTGCTGAAAGAATCCCATCACGGAGCTGACGAGGTTCCACGTGAGGTACATCCCCGCCAAGAACAGGATGGTGCGCACACTGGTCTTGTTGGTGAAGAGCGAACCGAAAGAGGCGAAAGTGCCGGCCTGCTCCGTGCTGCCTGTCTGCGTCGACTTCATGTGCTCCCATTCCTGCGACTCGTCGAGACGGCGCTGCAACAGCCAAGCGATGAAAGCGACTATAAAGAGAGAGGCGAAGACGATGCGGCTGCTGAAAACATTGAGCGCACTGCCGGCCTCATTTACGCCAAACAACCGCGCCACCGACTCGACGAAACTGAAGAGCACGCCTTCCGTGCCGCTGCCGGCTGTGGGTGGTGCCAGCAGAGTGCCCAGTATGAGGATGATGGTGGGGCCGATGCCCCATGCCATCTGGGAGATGCCGATGTTGCGGCCCCGGTTTCTCACCTCGCTGCTTTCGGAGATGTAGGTCCACGAGGCGGGTACTCCCACTCCCACGGAGACACCCGTTACCAGGAATCCTAACAGCAACATCGGGAAGCTGAAGGCACATAAGATGAGGGCCACGCCCGTCATGTATACCAGCATGTTGTAGGTGTAAATGGCCTTGCGCCCGTATTGGTCGGCGAGAAAACCACCTATGATGGCTCCGATGGCAGCCCCCAGGCAATTGGCGCTGATGGCGTTGAGCCACCCAAGGTGCCCCTCGGTCAGTGCAAGATAGTCTTTCCATAGTGTCAGTCCGCTGGCTCCCGCGACGATGGCTCCCGCGTCGAGATAGTTGGTCAGCGACACGGCGATGGTACTTTTCAGGCTTCCTTTGTCTTTCATTTTCTTATTCTGGCATTTTACTTAATATATTGATGATGGCCGTGATGGCGTCATTGTGTCGTAAGATGGCGTTTGATGGCTTTGACCCTGATGCTGTCAGCCACCATGGGGCCGTTGTTTTCCCAGGTGTTACCGGGTCCGTTGGCATTTCTGAGATATTTCTCCGTGGGTGTCCAGTTGTTGCGCACGGTGATGTATGAGCTGCCCTCGTCGGTATAGAGGTAGAACCAGTGCTCAGGGTCGTGCACGTAGCCGGGATGATAGATGTCGCACACCACGTTCTCCTCGACGAAAGTGTGTGGCTGCGCACCGAGGGTGTAGATGCCGGCGGTGTCGTATAGGTGGCGGGCGTAGTGATGGATATAGTTGCCGCGCACCAGGTTGTCGGCCATGGCGCAGGTCTGCTGGTTCCAGCCCCACCCTATGCTGATGCCGGTGTAGGAGACATTGGAGATTTCATTGTCGACAATCCTGATACCCCTCACGTAGCCGGCGCCTATGCCGAGGCATCCCCAGTCTTCATTGGCCGCGTCGTCGATACGGTTGGCCTCAATGGTCAGTCCGGTGCAGATCTCACGCATGTCTTGTGGCAGATAGGGCAGGTGAGCCTCGTGACCCTCCGGGCCAAACGAACCCGCCAGGATGGCTGTGCCTCCTATGTCGCTGAACGTACAGTGCCTGACACTGCCACCCTTGATATAGCGGTGGTAGTCGAGGGCGGTAGAGGCGCAGTGCTCAAAGTGGCAGTCTGAGAATGAGACCTCTGTGACGCAGTTGAGTGCTACGGCCGCAGCCGGCCTGCCTACCCATCCTTGATTGTCGAGCTTGTGGTCGCCGCCCGGCCTGCTGATCTGCGGCCTGATTTTATAGGCTTCTGTCATATACATGCCGGCCTGAAGCGGGGCATGGCCCAGAAGACTCGGTCGCAGCCATGTGGCATGACGGAAGGTGATGCCTTCCAGGCGTACGCCGCACACTGGCGAGTCGGGGGTGCCTTCCACCCTTAAGAGGGTTTCTAAGGCAGGCACCTCCACTTCGGCCTGATGCATGTTCTCCCCCTCTCGTGGCATGTAGTACAGTTTCTGCGCCTGGTAGTCGTGGTACCATTCACCTGGCTGGTCGAGCAGCGACTTGGCATTAGTGAGATAGAAAGCGGAGTTGTGGCCGTCGGTAGTGACCATGGGCGAAGGCCAGGGATGCATGAAGTGTACGTGGCTCTCGGGCTGGTGGAAGGTGACGGCAGTGCTGTCGCCCAGTACTTGGAAGCCTTTGATGCGCAGGTTGGCCACACACCACATCTCATGGAGCACCATCTCAGCGTGCCGCTCATGCAGAATTTTCTTTATGGCGTCGGTGGGCACGTAAAGAGTCTCCCTGGACTTGTCCACAGAACGGATGCGCCACATCTGTTCGAAGTCGCTGACATCTCGCGCGCGGATGGCCTTGCGACCGTTGACCCACATCTGGCGGAACAGCAGGGGCTGTCCGTTCCATTCGGGTACGTCGGCCACCCACAGTTTGCCTTGTCGTCGCCAGCCGCTGATGCTGACACCGCCGCTGATCACCGCTCCGTCGTCGCCGGTGATGGTGACGTGACGGTCTTCGGCACGCAGTATGATGGGCTGAACCAGTCGGTAGACGCCGGCATGGAGACGGATTACGGGTCTGATGTCCTCGCCATGCAACCGGCGCAGGCGAGCTTCCTGCAGTGCCTTTTCAATGGTGAACGGGCCAGGCTCCACGTCTATCACTACGTCGGATGAGGCTGTTGCCCCGACCACCTCTGACAACATGGCGGTCAGTATGATCAATAGTCGGCAGACATCCATACGCTCATCTCGCTTTTTCCGCGGTTGCCCCAGGCGTAATAGGGTATCAGGCGGATGGTTTGACGTCTTTTGCCGATAGAGGCCTCACGATAGAGAATCTTGTCCCACGATGCCTCTTGTCTCACTACAGCCTCGCCCTCCAGGGCCATGATGCGACTGTTGCCGATACGGGCCTCCACAGGCCTCAACTGGGCGTCGACGGGCATAGCCACATCGTCGGGACGCACACCATAGAGGTCCTGGCTCTCCACGCAGTAGACCAGCGGTCCGCGCACCACGGCCACCTGTCCGCGAGACTCTTCTACGAGGGGATTGGCCTCGACTATACGGGCGCGCATCGGCATGTCGAGAACGATGATGTCGCCCTTCTTCCAAGTGTCGTCGATGACGATATAACCGTGTGAGACGGTATAAGGCACCGCCAGTCCGTTTTTAGTGAGTGTCAGCGTGTCGCACCATCCTGGACGGCGCAGTTTCAGCTTGAACGCCCGCTTGCCTTTCAGCTTTTTGATCTCCAGGGTGATGCGGCCGTCCCACGGATAATCGCCGGTCTGTGACATGACAATGTCGCCGATGCCTTCGATGCGGGTGTCCAGCGTGCTGGCTCCATAGAGGTTGACGTAGAGTCCGTCCTTGGCGATGGCATAGGCATAGTCTTGTGCCTCGCAGAGGGTGCGCAGGGTGTTGGGTGGACAGCAGAAACAGCTGATGTATTTCTTGCGCTCTTTGGGCCATCTTAGCGTGTAGGGCAGGTCGTCGCTCATGCGCATAGGATTGGTGTAGAAATAACGCTCGCCATCGAGTGATATGCCGCATAGGATGCTGTTGTAAAGACATGTCTCCATGACATCGGCATATTTGCCATCGCCAGTGGCGAGTAGCATGCGCCAGTTGAAAAGCATGTTGCCGATATTGGCACAGGTCTCGTTGTGGGCAGTGGAGTGGGGCAACTGGTAGGGCCGGCCATAACTCTGGTGCACTTTCTGGATGTTGTCGGGCTTGTAGTCGGTGCCGTCGGGAGATGTCCCGTCATAGAGGGCACCGCAGCCTCCTGTGATATACATCTTGCGTGTCACGATGTCGTTCCACACGGAGGTGAGGTTGCGCATCAGCTGGTCCTCGCCCTCTTCCAGATACAGGTCGGCGACGCCAGCATACAGGTAGTTGGCGCGCACGGCATGTCCCATGGCATTGTATTGGTCGCGGAAGGGTATGCGGTCCTGGTTGTCGTCAGTGCCGTTCTCCACCATCCCGCGGATGTCGATGAACTTCCGGGCCAGTTCGAGGTATTTAGCGTCGCCCGTCTCGCGGTATAGCTCTGCGATGGCCATATAGTGAGAGGGGCAGATGGCATTGCCGGCCAGCTCCCCGGGGGCACTCATACAGAAGTGGTAGAGGAAATCGGCGGCTTTGACGGCAGCGTCGTAGAGGGTGGTCTTGCCGGTGGCGCGTTTGTGCACGATGCCGGCGGTGATCAGGTGGCCTAAATTGTAGGTCTCAAAATTGAGACGATTGCCGAAGGCGGCATCATCCTTGGTGCCTACGGCGGTGCCCACCACGGTGTTGTCTCCAGTGGCCTGAGCGGTGGCTTTCTGCTGCCTGTTGCGCTCGGCGATGATCACGGGCGTATGGATGTATCCGTCGGCTCTTTGCGACTTGACCACACAGCCGATGAAACGGTCCATGATCTGGTCGAGAGAGGGATCTTTGGTGATGGCGTAGACAGCTGCCACGCTCTCCAGCCATTTGTACATGTCGCCGTCGTGAAAAGGCGGGCCGTGATGCTCGCCCTGCAGCTCACCTGATGCGATGAGGAAATTGTTGAAACCCTTGCCCTCGGCGCTTTGCCAGGTCTCCCACATGCTCTGTACGGATGTCTTGCTGAAGACATCGAAACGCTCGCCCCAGAATCCGCCGGTCCATCTCACGGCATCAATGGGGGCTGCGGTCATCACAGAGTGATGGCTCGCGTGGGTGTCGGTCAGGCCCCGTGTCTGCGAGTATAATGGCAGGGCCGACAGCAGTAGTGTGATGATCACGGTTGGGGTTTTTCTTTTCATTTTATTGCCTCCTTTTCTCCCATGCTTCCCGTTCTTTCTGTATATCGTATCCTCTTTGCGAGAGATAGTTGTTGATGCGGCCTTTGTATTTCTTAAACGTCTCGTGTTTCTTGTTTGAACTCTCCGCGTCGATGGCCAGTTCGCGGGCCTCAATCAGCCACCGCATAATCTGTGCCTTCTCCTCAGCCTTCAGCAAGGGGATCATGTCGCAGTAGGCATCGTAGGTCACTTTCACCACGTTGTAGGTCATCACGTCTTTCACGCGCTCCACTTCATGGGGCTTGAGGTATTTGGACAGGTCGGCGTCGAAACCGAAGTGTGAACGGTAGAGGCGTGAGTCGCACAGTGCGGTGGCCAGTTGCTTGTCGCTCTTCTTGATGGAGTCGCGCTCAGCATAAATGTCATTGAGCGTAAAATAGCGGTTGGCGATGATGTTGCGCACATTTTCTCCCATGGGTGTCCAGGTGATGCTCAGCTCGTCGGTGGCTTTCTGCGCACGCCCGATGATGGTGCTCACGTAGCCTGCCTCGCGGCCTTCGCTCTTGAGTGCGACTTCCGGTTCTGGGTAGCTGTTGAAGATTTCTTTCAGATAGCGCACGTTGTTGCCATAGTTCATCTTCACGTTGCGCACCATGCTGGTGCTGCGGCTCCGCTCCACAAAGAGCCAGCCGCTCCAGCCTATCTGGTCGAGCACCTGCTTGATGGCTGGCACGTCGAGGGCGGAGTCGTTGCGGAGCCACACCTTGTCGGTGTTGGAGGCGTGCATGGCGCAGATGTTCTTGGCTCCCAGCCTTTTGATGTCTTTGCAGATGTCCCAGCCATTCTCGACGATGGTCTGCCACTTGTAGAAAATACGGATGCCGTCACTGCCGATTTCTTTCAGTAACTTCAGGTTGCCCCTGGCGTCGAAATGGGTGTCGATGCCCACCACCTTGCCACGCGACTTGGCAGCCTCGCCGATGTCGTGAAGGCGCTTGACGATGATGGCCCGCTTGGCCTTGTCGGCAGGCCAGTCGTTGCCGCAGCCGCCAAGGGGCAGGAAGGCGACGGTGGCGCCGCCCATCTTGTCCATCGTGTCGAAGCAGTCTTCTGCCAGCGAGAGGTAGGTGTCTTTCTTGCTCAGATCCTGGGCATAGAAACCACTCATGGCTACAGCTCCCACTTTGATGCCGAGGCTGTCGGCGGTACGGCGGAAGAGGGCTGCCTCATGAGGTATGCGGAGCTTGTTCTCGAAGGTGTCGCGCTGCCCCAGCGACCCCATGTCCATCTCTATGCCGTCGCAGCCCAGCTGCCGTGCCAGTTCAAATTCTCCCAATTTCTGGCGCTTGAGCACCATCCAGTCGCATATTCCTACCTGGTAGCGCTCCTGTGCGGCCAGTGTGTCTGGCAACGTGAGTGCTGCAGCCAGACAAATCCATAAAAAAACACGTATCTTACTCATATACCAATATGACGTGAGATACGTGCTTTTGTACTTTATTATTAACGCTATTTTCCGTTGGCTTTGTCGATACTGAGGCGGATGCGCGTCTTCAGCGTCTCTTTTTCATCGGCAGACAATATGGGTGGCTTGCAGAGATAAATCTGCAAGGGAAAGAATGTATGCTCTGAATAATCTTTGGCGGACATCTTGCTGGTCGTTTTCAAGAATGACCATAGAAACGCAGGAATGTACCCAACAAAGCCGGGATTATTTGAGATATTTTCGTTTGGGGTTTTTCGCCTTTCGCTTTTGCCTTGTCATACAGCGGGCTGTATTTGTGCCGCATAGTCGCGCAGACGGCTGATGCTACGGTGCATGAGGTTGCGCACGCTCTGATAGTTGATGCCCATGATCTGGCAGATGTCATCATACTTGCGTTGCTCCATGTAGTAGAGGTTGATAATCTGCCGCTGGCGGGGGGAGAGACGGTCGAAATACCTGGCAATACAGGCACTGAGTGTAGACTGTTGCTCGATGTACGCGGCATGATAGGCTTCGTTTTCGGCCATTTCGCGCATACTGTTGTCGTTGATCTCGTTGTCGCAGATGCGTACAGTGCGGCGAAACTCGTCGTTGATACGGTTGCGCAGAGAGGTGTAAAGATAACTCTCGATATTGTTCACGCTGTCAAGGTCGTGCTTGGTAAAGAGCTTGACAAACACATCGTGTATGCAGTCTTTTATCAGTTCGCGGTCGGAAGTGAACTTCATGCCGAAAGCGAAAAGACTGTCAATATTCTTGTCATATAGGTGTGAGAAATCGGTCATTAGTAGGCTTTAGATGAGGTTGTAAGTAGTTTGTGCCTACAAAGATAATGAAAACCGAGAGCAAAACAAAATAAATTAATTTATTTTTTTTGCCGAGGTGCCTCTTATCTTATCAAAAGATAATGAAAACAGAGAACTTCAGTTCATTATTGTACATTATTTTTTGCACAGCCACAGAATGGTATGTGCTTTTACACCTGAACGTTCAAAATGATTATTCAGGGTGATGGCTTTTGACGTCATGGCGATTTCCCCGCTTTTGGCATCCACGGTATGGATGCTATACTTGCCTGGCGCAATGGGGAGGCTGATATGGCTGTCGCGCACATAGACGAGGTAGCCTGTCTGGTCGTTGCCTATAGCCACACAGCCATCTCCGTCGAGGGGAGTCATCGTGGTGAGATCGTGCAAGAGTTGCCGTTGCCGGGGGGTGGTAGCCTCAGCATGCAGGGGGATGTTGGGCAGAGAGCCTCCTGCCATGAGGATGGCCCAGCCATATTCGGGATATTGTTGCGAATGAAACGTCACCGCTTTTTCCGGATAGCGCTCCCGGTATTCCCTGACGGCACGGTAGGCCTCGTCGAATCCTGTCTTGCCCACTTTCATCTTGCGCATCCACTGGCGTGGAGCCATGTTGCGGCCCGCTTCGGGTGCCCACAGTCCGTCGGTGTTGTAGTGCCAGTAGCGGATGTCGATGATGTCGATCACCTGGCTGAGTGCCGGGTCGGCCAGGATGCTGTCTTGTGCGTCTTTGGTGCAGCTGAGTGCGACGAGGGGGTGACGACCTGTCTCTGCCTCCCACTCGGCGATGGTCTCCAACCAGAAACGGGTGAAGTGGAGCGGACCGGTGTATTCGGCACTGATGAAATGCACCACATTGGGCTGGTC
Organism: uncultured Prevotellaceae bacterium; assembly: GCA_946402905.1. Classification (GTDB taxonomy): domain Bacteria; phylum Bacteroidota; class Bacteroidia; order Bacteroidales; family Bacteroidaceae; genus Prevotella. The sequence continues at coordinate 32,690 of CAMIYC010000019.1, forward strand.
TTTCAGCTGGTCGAGACACATGCGGATATACTGCTTGTGGAGGGTGCGCAGCTTAGTGTCTTGCACGTCGTAGAACTGCTCAGCCATGAAAATACGCTTGTCGCCGGCAAAAGGTACCGGCTCGGGGAAAGTAGTGCCGTTGATGTTGTTGACAGGACGCCAGGGACAGTCCACCCAGTGGGCACCGGCCTCCAGGATGTTGTGCTGGAAATAGTGCTCGTGGAAAAGGAGGATGCTGTGTGTGGCTGATTGCGAGGAGAATTCGTTCAGACGGTTCCAGTACCATCGGTTGGGACGGGTGAGGTCGTAGAGCGACAGCCCGTCCCAAGCCGTGCCTTGTCCGCAGCGTGCGAAGGGCTGCTCGTAAAAAGGTGCCCAGACATCGCCGTCGGCACGGCGCACACGCTCATGGTCGGTGCGGCGCAGGTCGTACCATAGACCGTAGTGGTGGTCGAGGGAGGTAAAATGATTTCGGTTCAAGTATGAAACGACGGAGTCGATGCGGTCGGTCCATCCTGTGCCCTCGCGGCCCGGCACGAAGCGTGTGATGGCCGGACGGGCTTCCCGGGTCACGAAATTATCTTTCACCCTGCCGCTCCACCATGGAATATCGTACTGGTTGCCGGTGAGCAATGCACCGTCGACGGTGAGATGGCCGTGGGTGATGGCGTAAGTATGGGTGGCAGCTTTAGGCGCGGCCTTTTGGATGCCCTTGAATGGTCTGGCAGGACGGATGTCTCCTCGGAAGGGGATGCTGTCGATCCATGTTTCAAGGGTGAGTCGTGGCTGTGTGAGCGACTCTTGTGCCAGTGCCATGGCCTGCTCTACCGTGGGCGAACTGGTGGCGTTGGTGGGGCGGGGGAGAAGATGGCTCAGTTGGTTGACCCACTCTACCAATTTGGGTGGAAAATCGTTTCCTGGAACGTAGCTGGACAGCCTTTCGGCAAGTCGGCGTGTCAACTGGTCGTAGAAGAGCGAACGTGGCGACACGTGGTCGTTGCTGCTGGTCCATTCGCCGTTGCCGGTGAGCATGCCCCAGCAGCCATGCGCGCTGTTGCGGTTGTCGATGTCGGGTGAGTAACATTCGATGCCTGATGCAGTGCATTGCCAGAACATGGAGTTGGCAGTGTTCCAGCCGGTGCCAAACTGAAATTGCTCGAGGTTGGCGAAGCGCAGGTCGTGGCCGTCGATATTGACGATATCGAAGAGCAGCCCTGCAGCCCATGAGCCAATGCTGCCGCTGAATCCCAGCGAACGTTCGCCCTCACATTGCACAAAAGCATTGGGACCAGCGGCACCGAACCCGGCTGCGAAGTCGTGGATGCCCTCACGGGAGACACATCGCTGGAAGAGCGTCTGCTGACCGCGGGTGAGAAAGACGTTTCTGCGCCAGCCTCCTGTTTCCGACACAGGATCCTGAGCGACGCAGTCTTCGACGGTGATGCGACTTGTGGCTTTCTGCAGGTTGACGGCACTGCCGGCAAGATGGCTGAAGCCGACACGCCGCACCCAGCAGTCGCGTGCCTGGTCGATGAGGATACCGTCCCAGCAGTGGTCTTCGTCTTTAGGGTTCCAGTCGTTGACCGCGGCCATGAGGGTCATGTTTTCTATGCCGCATTCGGTCAGTTCGCCGTCATGGGTGCTTCTCAGGATATAAGCCCCACCGAATGTCTGTGAGAGGGTGGTGGTGATAGGGGCATCGATGTGGATGGCATTGCCCACGGTGTAGGTGACGGTGCGGTCGTAGGTGATGTCGATGTCGGTGGGTTTCCACCCAGTGTAGTCGAGGCCACCGCCGAAGTCGCCCATCTGCAGGTGGTCAATCCATGCCCGAGTGCAGGGACGTACGATGTCGATGCGGTCGCCGGCTTTCAGCGGCTCTCGCATCTTTCGGCCTATCGTAAAGGTGGTGCTGCCGGCCGGTATTATGTCGTCAGAGATAAAAAGGGTGTCTCTTTCATGGTCAAGTGTCTTGGATCCTTCCACATAGATGACGGCTCCGCGATCCACCCCTTCTTTGAGCAGGGTGGTCTTGCCCTTGCCCATGCCTCTCAACACCATGCCCGATGTGTGGATGCGCAATGGTTGGCTGAGCCGGAAGACTCCTTCGCCTAAAAGCACGGCTCCCCGGTGCCCGCTGGCATCTGTTTTCCGCATGGCCACCTGGTTGATGGCCTGTTGGATGAGTGCGGAGCAGTCGCCCTCCTGCCATTCCACATACACCGCTACACCGACATCGGGTATCGGCATCTCCGACGCGTGATAACCGCAGGTGGAATAGTCCATGGGCACGTACAACTCTTTTTTCGGCTTCTTCTGGGCATTGACGGTGATGCTGAAGCATAGGCATAGACCTATGAGCAGCGTAAGGCATCTGTCGATATACATATTTTCAAGTGAAAGGATGATATATAAAGACGCTTGAGCGGCCGGAATGTACTCTTTTCACACTGCCGTCACGCGTCAGGAATAGAATTCTGGCGCAATCGCATGATTTTTGATAGATCCTAATAAGCGTTAACGTTCCTTAACTCAAAATTTGCCCCTTCAAAAGCGTGCTTTTGGGAGCAGGCTCAGTCAAAGAATGGAGCGTAAAATCGGGGTCTAAATCGCGATTTTCTCCATAGGTTTATTATTCTCATTACGTATGAATGTTTTTGTTTCTTACTCTTTTTATAAACGCTCACAGGGCGTAGATATTGTGAAGGGTGACATTAAGTTCTTTTCAGATTGTCCATCAACCGATAAGTGTCCTTTATTGTTTCGAGAGTCGAAATGACGTGGCTATCATGATGTTCAACGGCTTCCACGAAAGTGGCCAATTCATTGTAATATCCTTGCGAATAGATCTGATTGGCCGACAATATGGGGGTGAAGCTGTTGTTCTGGTAGAGATATTCTACAGTTGTTTTGTGAGGACGCAATTTCTCCATCGGGATGCCCGAGACAGTCCGTGACGAAGGGGTAAAAGAGAGTTCGTCCATTTGTGAAAGGCGATAACTGCCAGAACAGGTGCATACCTTCAGCGACTCTTCTGCATCAGTCCATGAGTAAGCTGTGGAGAGTTCGAGCGTGCCGACGATGTGGGGATGACGGAGCATGAGGATGTAAGAACCTTCGGCAATCTGACGGTAGGCAAGGATTTCGGGTTTACCGAACAGGAAGCAGACGAGGTCGAGAGGATGGATGTAGAGGTCTAAAAGAGCATCACCCTCTGGGTATACGCCTGTGAGATAATGCAAATCGTAATTGATTAGGCGCTCCTTGTTGAGACGTTTCTTTAACAGTTGGACGGCTGGGGCATAGCGTTTCTGCAAGCCGACCATGACGACGGGCGAGCCGTGGAGTCGCTGTAAGTCAATGAGTGTGTCGAGTTCTTCCAATGTCTGGCAAGGTGGTTTCTCGATGAAAAGCGACTTGCCACTGCGAAGCATTTGCGAGGCTATAGAGAAATGGGCTGTTGGAGAGGCTGAAACGAAAATGCCTTTAACTGCTTCATCGTTCAGAATCTCGTTGAGCGAGGCCGTGGCTTTTACACCAGGAAACTTCCGTTCTATCAGTCGTGCCTTCCTTTCTGACGTGACGCAGATGTACTTCAACGACACTCCAAGGTAATGAAGCACTGGATAAAGGTTGGTGAGTGAGTGTTGGCCCATGCCCACGAAGGCATATTGATATTGGTATGTTTGACGCAGGAAACGCTCTGTACGCATCCGCTTGTATCGGTTGATAAGTGCTTGTATCATTGTATTGCTTTTAGATGTTTACGGTATGTCTGCTTGGGATCTGCCGTCCATTGATACGGACCATAAATCTTCTCGATGAGCCATTTGGGCAGCATTCGCTCGAAGTTGCGCACAAGGATGATGTCGTACTTGCGGTGGAAGTTGATCCAGCACTCATTGCAGTCCTTGGAGTACTGGCATTGGGTCTGACATGAGGATTCACCGTTGAAAATCTCGTCGAGCGTTTGCTCGTGGATATTCCCCAGCACCACATCGAGATTCTGGCAGAGCGGTACATCACCGTTGCTATGCACGACGAGGCAACTCATGATGCTTTGGCAGCGCAAACGTAAATGCCCATTGCGCCACTGGTCGTAGAGTGCTACAAAGTCGAAATTCTCTTGTGTCTGGTGGATGCTTTGCGGTATCTGCTTCACGAAGTCCGAAGTCGTCAGCAGTTCGCTTGTTGTGTCGAAGAAGGCCATTGTTCCATAGATGCCGATGCGAACGTCTATATCGTAGTGCTTGGCAACGTCTATGACATATGCCATATCTTCGAATGTGTTCCACGGAGACAGACAGAACATCAGCGATAGCGGCACTTCGTCTTTGAGCGCTTCGACCACCTCAATCACTCGGTTGTAGCCATCGCAGCCACGCATTCTTTGGTAAGTCTCGCGGCCACCGTCGAGAGAGACATACAGATGTCGGGGCTGATAGCGACGGACGGCATCTATAACACGACGGGGCGCAAGACAATTTGACAGCAGCGTATAGTTAGGGTGATGCTTACGGAACCACGCCATGATCTCCTCGGCTTGTGGATGCAGGATGAACTCGCCGCCCTCCAGTCCTACGGTAGTTCTCTGTGTCACGCATCGGCTCTGCATGATTCGCTGAATATCATCAAGTGAAAGATGCTCCACAGGACGCTTCTGCCAGATATTACAGTGTTTGCACCGTGACTGGCAGAGTGTGGTCGAATAAATCATCAGTTGCGATAGGCGCTTGTGCTTTGGCCTCATGACGTTGTTCAGATAGAGTAGCCCATTATAGGCGTAATCATAAGTATTATACATACAATTCGTTGCAATTTTGTTGGACTTCATCCCACCTTTTCCTTGCCTCGGCATAGTCCAAGCAAGCTTGGTCTCTGCTTTCGGTTACAGAAAACGTTCTCTACTTATAAAGTCCAAAATTGCAACGAATGACTGCACAGGGGCGCGAGGTTATTTCCTCAGTTTGCCTTTACTTTCCAGGTAATCGGTAAACGCTTTCCACTGATTGACTCGCTTGTTGCGGTTATTCTCTGTCAGCTCCTCATCGACGAATTGTTGTGGATAGCAGTCATAGAGGAAATAGCCGTCAATGATATGGCTAAACTGCCGATGGCTATCGCCGCCGTCCAGATACTGTTTCTGATTTTCCTGTTCATCATTCCAATGCTTTTAGAGGTCTCTATTTATATAGTCCACAAAATCAGCAAAAGACTGCACCGATTACCACGTAAATCTGATGCCTATGGGCAAGGAGATCGTAAACGGATGCTCTGAGCGGTATGTTTCAATTTGTGTACCCGTCGGAATGTAGTATTGCAGGCTTGGTTCTGCGAACAGTCCGATGTTAGGAGTGAAATTGTATTGCAGGCCAAGACCCGTACCTACCGACCACTGCCATGGAGCGTGGATGGTGGACTTGTCGGTAGTCTCCAACATGCCGTGCAGGTAGTAACTTGTGTTGAGCGGCGAGTAGAGAGGTATCTCCGTGGTAACGCCGAGACTTCCGTAGAGGCTCCACGCCTTTCTATTACATATATTATAGATGCCCTTCACGGGGATGCCGAGGTAGTGGATGGTCTGCTGTTCATTGATTGTATTACCGTTTGAACCCATCTCAAAATCCGATTTCAGCCTGCTGTAACTCAGTCCGGTCTCTAATCCGAAACGATTGTTCAGCTGATATTTCAACGCAAACGAGAAGTTGACGGGCATGTAGTGATGGCCCTTACGGACGATCTTGTCTGTACCTGTACCTTGTGCATCTCCGGCATTATTCAGTGCAATGTTCATAATGACTCTCCGGCTATGGCTGCTGCCGTCATCTGGCATCTCAGACAAGAAGGCCGCATAGTCGCTCCAGTTCTCAAAGGTGACAGGCGATGGGGGCTCATCCGTCGGGGCAATCATCGGTGTTTCTGTGAAGCCATAAGGACGATTATAATTCTGTTCGCCAAAACCTCCAACGTATGCAAGATCCACCGACCATTTTTTCAGACGATGGATGCCGATGGTTGGCTTTTGAGGGAACAGGTCTGCATTGTCGAAATGTGGTATCTCTTCCCAGCATATATTCTTGGTCGTGTCCGTCATAATGGTATCAGTTACCATCTGCTCTTGGGCTATTATATTAAGCAACGTATCAGACGTGACAGAATCCACAGCTTGTGCAATGACCGATTGCAAGGTGTCTGTTGCAATGAAAGTGGTACGATATACTGGCAAGTGATCAATCACTGGTTCCTGCGGCTGTTCCATCTGAGATTCTTTCTGCGATTCTTTCCTTGTATCCTTATGTTTGGCCACAACAGTTTTTTTATCTTTGATGGAAGTTTCCCCTTTCCTGAATAGGTAGAACGTAATGGGAACAAGTAGCAACAGAAGCGCGGCCACCCAATATTGCTGCATCATCTTGCGCAACATTTTCTTCGCCCGTGCCAGTTGTGAAGAAGATGAATGTGGCTCAATGCCCAGCATATCGGCAACCTCCTTATGCGACAAGCCTTCGAACACAGAGAGTCGGAATACCCGACCGTAGCCCTCTGGCAGACGGTCAACGAGCTGCATTACATCCTCCAACGGAACACCTCTCACTTCGCTCTCAACTTCAGGCGCCTGCAATTGCTCTGCATCCTCAAGTTGCACAAAGGTCATCTTTGCCAGATGGTCTTTATATTTCGACGCGACATTTCTCGTTATCGACATCATCCATGCCTCTGCTTTCCTATCATCGCGCAATTTGTCAAAAGAGGTGAAGATTATCACGAAGGAGTCATGCAACACATCGCTGATGGTTTGTTCGTCACTGACATACCGACGGCATACGCCCCTCATCCGTTGGGCGTATGCCTTGTACAGTTCTCCGAGGGCATCCGCATCCCCCTGTCTGCACCGTTCTATCAGCCGCGTAACTTCCATCGAAAACATGATGTCTCTATTTATTATGTCCGATAATCATGTAAAAGACTGCACGAGTTCAATTATTTTTTTCACAAACTAAGCTACATGACAATAATATATCATATAAATAAAACTTCAGTTAATAAATTGTGGTTTGACTTTTTTGTCACACGAAAGCCTTCATCGGCGATGGCGAGCAGCTCATTGTCGCCACGGCTGTCGCCGTAGGCATAGAGTTTGTACGTGTGCCGGTGAGGGTAGACCTCGAGCAGGCGTGCTACTTTTTCTGATCCGTAACAATTGGGCGACAGGAAGCGGCCTGTCAAGACCCCGTCGGCCGTCTGCTCTATGCGTGTGGCAATCAGTGATCTGATGCCCAGCCGCTCGCAGACCGGACGCACCCACTCGTCGATACTGGCCGTGACCACGCATACGGTGTGTCCTGCAGCCTGATGCTGCCTCAGAATGCCAACGACCGGGTCGTGAAGCATTGTCATGGCGATGTCGGCAAAGTCGCGCCCCCACTGCGCGAATTGCTGGTGCGGCGTGCCTTTATAAAAATGGGCGAAGACTTTCTGCTTCGCTTTCCAGTTGGGGTAGAGCCCCATTCTCATCATCAGCAGCCAGTGTGCATGGCGCAAAAGCCCCAAGAACCTCCGCTGCCGCCCATGGGTGAAACGAATGAACGCTAACAGCGTGTCTGCCGTGGTCAAAGTGCCGTCGAAGTCGAACACTGCCAATATCCTCTCCCCGTCTTGCTGTAGGCCGGCTTTATTCATGAGCTGTTGTCGCTTACAGGTAAAGAATGACGGCAAACGTCGTAACCCAGCCGACGATACAGGCCTGAATGAAGGAATCGTGCATGAGAATCCTTGTGGGGCTGCCGCTTTTCAGGTCGACGAAAGTGAGTTGCATATAGCGCAGGATGCCTGCCAATACAAAAAATGAAGTGGCATAGAGATAGGGGCTGCCCATGTGAGCTACGACATCGTCGGACACGGTATAGAGGATGTAGCACATGATGGTGACGCTGCCCAGGATGCTGATAGACTGATTGAGAAATACCATGTTGTAACGTTCCAAGCCTTTCCGTGTCCTTATGCCAGATTGCTCATAGACCGCCACGTCGTCGCGGCGCTTGGCCACCGCCAGAAAGAGCGCCAGCAAAAACGTGGTGAGTATGATCCAGTGAGACAAGATGATGCCGGTGCTCAATCCACCGCCCACGATGCGCAACACAAAACCTATGGCAATGATAAAGACGTCGATAATGGGAATCTGCTTCAACTTCACGCTATAAGCCACGTTGATAGCGATATAGAACAATAGCGTGCCGATGATTGCCATCCGGTTGCAGCCGAATCTGCCCAGTGCCACCACGGCAAAGGCTGCCACCCACGTGCCGCCCATGATGGCGTAGGCCATCCGGGTGCTGACGGCACCGCTGGCCACCGGCCGCATGCGCTTGATGGGGTGCAGCCTGTCGGCCCTGGCATCGTGAATGTCGTTGAAGCAATAGACACCGCTGGCGGCAAGACAAAAGGCGAGGAAAACCAACAGACAAGGACAAACATAGCCCCAGTCGGTGGCATGACGGTCGAAGAACAAGGGTGTAAAGACAAATGTGTTCTTCAGCCATTGGCAGGGGCGCATCAGTTGGATGATATGTCTATTCATGTCTTTTCTGTACTCGGTAGAGGGTTAATGACGGATGCTTGCAGTGATCGATAGCTGTGAGTACGACTGTCGTGTCCGTCTTCAAATTGTTGACGTAAGCGGTGATCGGCAGGTCAAATGAACCGCCGTCTGGCGCCTCGATGACGTAGTCTACATGACCAATGAATTCCGTCGGGAAAATCCCTGCAAAATAGCACGTGTCGCAAATGCCCTTCATTTCGTAGAACGTCGAAAAGGGACAGACCACGGCATCAGACGGCTTGAAATGCTGCCGCTGTACGAATGAGCGCAGGCTGGCATAGTTCCAATCAGTGTCGGGCATCATCGACCTGATGCCGGAAATGGTCATGATTGCTGCCAACACTCCGAATGCGGCACACCACCTCTGTCGACGGGCCGTAATGGACAGAATGGCCACCAGCAGGGGTAGAAAGGCCATCCAACGGTAATAGATGGCGAAACGTCCGGCCAGGCTCATCAGGAAAGGTATGCAGAGGGCAAACAACAGCAAAAGAAATCCCATGTCGCTTAGAAGTAAGCGCAGATGATTCCTAAAAGAGGATATATAGGCTACCAGTGCCACAACGGCCAGGATCAGGAAACTGCGGTATTCTGCGATAGAAGCGAACCGCTGGAGGAAGCTTGTCTCAGATTTCAGCTCAAGCAGCTTCTCCGTATAGGGAGCCGACTGGAAACCAAACGTCTCTCCCGCCCATGGAAGGACGGCCAAGGCAAGTTGCGACAGAGTGGCTGAATACTGGACGATACTACTGGCAAAAGCCATCAACCGACCATGCGCGTACATAAAGAGTGCCACGAAAAACACTCCCAGCAGACAACCCGACAGCAGGGGTGTGAGCAGACGGACGGCCTCCTTGCGCCGTTCTCTCACCACGATGCAGAAAAACAGCCAGAGCATCAACAGATAGACCGCAGCCTGAAGGCCTGCACACGACAGCAGGGCAGAGGCGATGACGACGGCTATGCAAGTGGCCGACGACTTTGACTGCCGATGCCTGTCGATAGCATGAATAGCGAAGACTACAAGCAGGGCGCATAACATATCGGGCCGCCCGTTGCGATACATCCATGCCATCTCACTGGTTCCCCACAAAAGCACAGTGAAAAGGGCTGCTGTCCAGGGCGTCAGCCGCAGCCCATGCCCCCTCATAAGTCGCAGGCAGGCACCTCCTAATGCAAAAGTAATGAGGAGGTTCAGGCTTCTGACAACCACCAGGCTGCCTCCAAAGAGCCATATCCAGGCTGCGGCGAGCATCTGGTAGAGTGGGGGGTAAGTGGAAAAAGGATATTGCCCGGCTACACGATACCATGCCCTGGTTTCCCAAGTACCATGTACCGCTGCATTGTAAGAGGTGTCGAGCATCATCACTTCGTCTATCCACGGAGCCAGGTGGTGCATCGTGAAAAGGTTGACGGCGATGAACGCCAAGGACAACAGTATGTAAGTGTAGCTTCCGACACGTCTCATCTCACGTATTTCTTTCCGTTGATAATGTAGACGCCCTTCTGAGGAGAGCTGAAGCGTATCCCCTTCAGGTTGTAGCACTCACCCATTGGCTGTGATAATTTCCGGATGGCATCGATGCCATTGGGAGTCAGTTTCACCTCCCGCCCTGCCAGTTGGAGCACCGTATGGCTCACATTTCTTCGCTTGGGCTTACTGCTTGTACCCTCGGCTCCTTCAAACATCGCTAAAGCGTCGTATAAGTAAGCCATCGGTCCGTCAAGACATCCTATTTTGAACAAGACGTTGTTCCAGCAGGGCAGGATGTCGCCTTCGGCTATCACATCATGGTAGTAGGTAAGGCCTTCTGCCGTGATGGTGTCGGTCTGCAATATGACGTGGGGGATGGTGTCGTTATATGAGCTGTCTATCGAGGAATAATGGAAGTAACTGCCAGGCTCGAAAGAACTGAAATCATAGAGCAACAACTCGTCGGAGATACTGTCATTGCATAGTCGGGCATAGACCAGGGTGTCGCCTCTCTCGGAGCGGACGTACCCGATGATGTGGTCATCCGTCAGGTCGTAGAGATTGAGATAGTCCACATCGTCCAGTACGGTGTGTCCTTTCAGTTCAAAGCTGATAGTGACCGTCTTTTCATTAGTCAGGTATTCTATATCCCACCGTGTGCCTTCGCACCACACATCCTGGGCGTGAAGGCTCATCGACGTCAAGAGAGATGACAATAACAATAAGAAGTATCTTTTCATAAGCTATATTTTGACAGATAGGTTTCCAGGGTCTCGTTCATCACGTTTTCTTCCAGTTTGCGCTTCATGCGCTGCTTCCTGACAGCCACAGAAGAGGGGGATATTCCATAGATGTTGGCTATCACAGGGTTGGGCACCTTCATGACAACCAGACAGCAGAAGCGCACGTCTTCATCGCTCAGAGAAGAATGGTTTTTGCGCAGGCGGTGGGTGAATCGTGGAAGCACCAGATTGGTGTTCTCTTCTATCAGCTGCCACGACTTCTCGTTCAGGTCGATGTGACCCGTGTGGGTTCGTTTGGCATTGAGTATGGGCAGGAGGATGGCATAGAGGTGTTCGTAATACCGTCTTTGCAAATCCTCGTTTAGCGCTCTGACCTCAGCCTCGCTGCTCTGGGCATCTTCGGCCAGGCGAAGGGCTTCCAATTCGGCCTGATGGGCGGCAACGGCCTTGCGTCGAAACACCACGATGGCGACCGTGGCACCCGACAGGGCGATGGCGCAGAGGGCCAGCAGGCTCCACGTCCGTGCCCTTGCCTGTGCACGGAGGGTTTGTTGGCGTGCGGCGGCCAGTTTCATCTGCTCTTCATGTTGCAGCTGGTGGATGCTGGTCATTGCCTCTGATGCCTCGCGCCGGGCGACGGAGTCGTTGAGCACGAGGAGCAGTTTGGCGTCTTTGAGGGCTTCAAGAGTCCGTCCCTGTCGTTCGTGGATGGCCTGTAGGAGGCTCAGCTCTTCGATTCTCGCATACAGTCTGTCTGTCTGGGCGTATTCGTTGATTTTCTTTTCTGCTTCCTCGTGGCGTCCGGTGTTGTCGAGCATATAAACCTCGGAGAGATGATAGATTTCCTCTTGTCTGATGGGCGGATAGATGGCTTGTGCCCGATGGAGGGATGATGCCACGGAGTCGGTTTCTTCGGTTTGCAAGAACACCTGACAGCGCATCAACTGACATCTGGCCCGAAGTCGGGTGGAGTCGGATGGAGCCTGCTCAAAAGCCTTGTCAAAATAGGCAATGGACTGGCTGTTGTCGTCCTGTGTATAGCGCGATACTCCCAGTGTGAAAAGGGTAAGGGCTGTCTTGCCAATGTCATTCATCGACTGGGCAGACTCCAACTGACGGAGCAGGTATTTCTCTTGCAGATGAAACAGATTCTTCTTCTCGTAGGCAGATGACAGTGCTTTGAAGAGTTGGTAGTTGACTTGTGGGTCGTCGCATCCCTTGGCATAGTCGGCGGCAGAGAGCATCAGGGCAAGTGCGCTGTCGGCGTCGTGTTGTTTGTATAGCATCTCACTGGTTTCGAGCAGACGGCCTGTCACCTCGGTGGAGTCTTTGCCGCCGTATGTCATCCGTAGGGTTGACTGTTCACAGGCGGTGAAGGCTGCAAGTAGCATGACCAGTATATAAGAAGGATGTCTCATACGAACTTCATTTTTCTGCAAAGATAGTGTGAAACATCAGGAAAACCAATAGCCAGTGATGGTTTGTCTATCAAAAAAAACGTGTAGATAAAGTGGAAATGTTTGATAGTAAGTATATTATGGAAAGCAAGAATGTATATCAGAAACATCGGATCACATGATCTGAAAGCCAGAAAAAAGCTGAGAAATGATGATTTCAAACTGTAGTCAATGTCAGATTTTCAATCATACAAAAAATAGAGGTGTGTCAAAAGACACACCTCTATTTTGATATAATCGACGATTGGTCACCATCTCTCTTATGGCAATGTGTCAGAGAGCGGGTCGAAGAGTCCGTCGGCATTGCGACCCAGGTCGTGCCATCCCACCGTCTGATGCAGGGTGGGGTTGGTCTGCATGGCATTCTGACGCAGGCCGAGGAAATAATAGGTGGGCCGGTATTGGATGGTGAGTGCGTCGTCGTTGCCGTCGAGGTTGACATCCTTGCGCTGGAGGAAGATGTCGTAGAAGTCGGCCAGGTCGCGCACCTTGTCGTTTTTGTAGCCCCCGTCGGTATTGGTCATATCCTCGTCGAGGGTGACAGGCTCCGGGCGGTTGCCCTCAGTGGGGTCGGTCTCGCTGGGGTCGATGCAATAGAGCACGATCTGGTGGCGCTTGGTGCCATTGAGTGGCTTCACGCCTAAGTAGTTGCAGGTGTTGCCACCGAATCCTGTGAGTGCCCACGACGGCTTGATGGCAGCCTGTCCCTCGCCCCCGTCGAAGAGCATCCAGCGGTGCATATCGCCATAGCGGTTGCCCTCGAAGGCCAGTTCTACCTGGCGCTCGTAGAGGATGGCGGCAAAGAGCTTGGCACGGTCGCCGCTGATGTTGGCGGGCAGGCCGAAGTTGTTGGCGGCGGTGTAGCCCACGCGGGCTCGTATCTGCTGCAGGGCCTGTATGGCTTCCTCATTATGTCCGGCACCGCAGGCAGCCTCGGCGAAGTTGAGCAGCACCTCGGCGTATCGCATGGAGAGCAGCGGGGCGGCATTTTTCATGAATCCTTTGGGATTGCTCTGGCTGTTGATGTACTCATAGAAGGGAGTGTTGTGCAGATGCAGGTCGTCGGTGCGTTTGCGCACGTAGACAGAGTGGCTGCCGGCCTTGTCGGTGGTCTGTGTGAGCAGTTCGGGCCAATAGCCGCTTGAGGTGGTCACCTTGTCGAGGTCTTCTTCCTTGTCGTTCCACATGTAGCTCCACAGGGCATAGTCCTTGCCAGAGGTATAGACATCGGTGGGTATGATGCCGTTGAGCGAGGGGTCGGTCAGGCTCACGCCTCCCTCACTCCACTGCCATTGTACGCCTGGGAAAGCGAAGGTGCGGTAGAAGCGCGGGTCGCGGTTGAGCCAGAATTTCAGTTTGTCGTACTTGATGCTGCTCTCGCCGGGCTTCAGTCCGTCGGCCATGGGGAAGAGGTCTACTATCTCGGCCGTGGGGGTGTAGCCGCCGCCGCCGTTGGTGTTGCGCGGACGGATGCTGTGCTCCCAGCGGTTGTACTTGCCATAGTCGGGCTGTCCGGATACATTGTCCTTGGTGTTGTGCAAGGTGATGAACACGGCCTCGTTGGTGGTGCCGTCGCTGCCGGTGTAGTCCATCCAGATCCTGGCCCAGTTGGCTCCGTTGTTCTCGCCGCCGACACCATTGTATGCCAGGCCGAAATGGCCTTGCTGCAACTTCTCAAGGGCGAGCTTGTTGGCCTCGTAGGCGGCGGTCCAGCGGCTCTGGTCGTCGCTGCGGTTGAACACGGGGCTGGCGTAGTAGAGTAGCATCTTGCCCAGCATGGCCTGGGCCAGGCCGGCGGTGATGCGTCCGAAGTCCTGGGCCTCGTTGCTCCAGCGTGTGGGCAGCATGTCGGCGGCACGCTGGAAGTCGGCGCAGATGAAGTCTACGCAGTCTTTGGTGGTCTGGCGTGGCACGATGAGGTCGCTGCCGTCGCCGTCTTTGCCCAGGATGGGATCCTGCACATGGTCGATGATGGGCACGCCGCCATAGATGGTCACCAGGTGGTAGTACATATATCCGCGGAAGAAGTAGGCCTGTCCGAGCAACTCGTTTTTCTGCTCGTCGGTGAGGGATTCCGATTTAGCCACGTTTTCTATCACGTCGTTGCAGTTGCGGATGTGTCCCCATGGGCTGTATACGTCGTTGGCCACATAGAAGAAGTCGAAGTTGGAGCCGGAGAAATTGTAGGTGACCTCCTCCTCGGGGTTGACGAAGATGGAGAATCCACCATACTCTTCGGTGCTCTTCGACCATTTGTCAGGGTTGCCCACCGGAGTCCAGTCGTTGGGCTTGTTGGTGCCGTTGCCGTCGCCCCCGTCGGAGACGGGCAGTATCCAGTAGTAAAGGTTGTTCAGACGCTCCTGTGCTCCGTTGTAGTCGCTGTAGGCAGTCGTCTGGTTGAAGTTGCCGTAGTTTTTCTTCTCCTCCAGGAACTCGTCACTACATGAGGTGACACCAAGGGCCATGGAGCTCAGCACAAGGGCCGCTGCATATATATTCTTGTTTTTCATCTTTTTTCTCCTCATAGTTTAGGTTAGAACGATACATTGATACCCATGGTGTATTTGCGCAGGTTGGGATAGCGGCCATAGCTGCCGGCCCATGATGCCCAGCTCTTGTCGGGGTAGTTGTTGATGAAATTGATGGCATTCTGCACGGTGAGGTTCAGGCGCACACTGCTGATGCCAAGATGTTTCACCCATGTGTGGGGCAGGGAGTATGCCACGGTGACATTGCGCAGGGTCACTGCCTTGGCGTCGATGAGCCAGAAGGAAGAGGCCTGGGCGTTGACATTGCTGTAGCGCATGTTGGGCATCTTGGCTTCGAGGTTGGCGGGCACAGTCACGCGTCCGGAGGCGTCGTAGATGTCCTCATAGCAGAACATGTCGCTGAACGAAGATGGCATGTTCTCGTATTCATAGCCTCCGTAGTTGCTGTTGGCAGCCTGACGGAAGTCGTTGCCGACCAAGGCCTTGGCACCCCAGCTGGCACTCAGCTGTGCTTGCAGCGAGAAGCTCTTGTAGCTGCCGCCCAGATTGAGCGTGCATCCGTAGGGGTTGCTGGAGTATTCGCTCAGACGGATAAAGTCGTTGCCGGCCGTCACCTTGCCGTCACGTGCGGCGTAGGTGCCGTCGCCGTTGTTGTCGCCCTGTATGTCCTCATAGATGAGCATGCCGGGGCGCACCTCGCTCTTGGTCATGCCGAGATATTCGGTGATGCCGTATTTGTCGAAGTATTCCTCGATGTCCTGATAGCTGCGGAACATGCCCAGACACTTGAATCCCCATACGCCACGGTCGGTGCGCTCGCCATAGACCATGTCGTTGTATTCGGGGATGGCCTGGAAGTTGGTCACCAGCATCTTGTTGTCGCTGAAACCGGTGGAGAGCTTCACCCAGTAGTTGATGTCCTTGCCGATCTTGTCGCGCCAGCCCACGTTGAGCTCCCAGCCCCAGGTGTCGAGCTCGCCATAGTTCTCCGGCGTGGCCTGTGTGCCCACGGTGGTGGGAAACTGCGAGGTGCCGGTGCGGGTGGCGAAGAGTTCGCGGCCGCGGTCGTAGTAGTAGTTGAAGTCGAAGGTCAGGCGGTTGCGCAGGAAGTGGGCATCAATACCGATGTTGGTCTTGTAGGTCTTGTCCCAGTGCACGTCGGAGTTGACACCTGCCTTGGGCATGACGAGGGCATAGCCCACGTTGCTGTTGATGCCGTTGGAACCGAAGATGGCACCCTTGGCGGCGTTGCGCTCATATAGCTGGGTCCAGAGCCATGCACGGATGTTGTCGCGGCCCATCAGACCCCATGAGGCGCGGAGCTTGAGGAAGTCGACCCACTTCACTTTCTCCTGGAACCAGTTTTCCTCAGAGATCACCCAGCCGGCGCTCACTGACGGGAACTTGCCCCAGTAGTTCTTGGGTGCGAACTTGGTGGAGGCATCGGCACGGAAGAGGAATTCGAAGAGATACTTGCTGGCGTAGGCGTAGTTGAAGCGGCCCACGTAGGAGAGCATGCCGCTCTCGGTGCGGTTGCCGGAGGCGTCTTTGTCGCCGGTGCCGGAGCTGAACTGTCCGTCCTGATAGGCGATCAGGTCGGTGATGCTGCCATAGAGGTCTTCGCCCCAAGCCTCGGTCTTCTCGATAGAGCCTAATGCACTGACATCATGGAGCCCGAACTGCCGTGCGTATTGCAGGGTGAAGTTGAACTGATAGCTGTCGTTGCGTGCGAAGTCGCGTCTGATCAGTCCACCATTGCTCACCAGGCGCAGCACGTTCACGTTGTTGTCGTCGTAGACCACATCGCTGCCCGTGTAGAGGTGTCCTCCGGAGCCGCCACGGTTGAGCAGCCGGTAGACGTCCTGTATGGTCTGTACGGTGTTGTTCTTGGAGTTGCTGATCGACTTGGAGTAAGACACCCTGGCGGTGAGGCCTTTGAGAGGCTTGATCCATCCGAGGTCGAAGTCGAGGCTTCCGTTGATGGTCAGGTTGTTGGACTGGTTGCGGACGTAGTCGCTGTGATTCTGCACGGCGGCGAAGTTGTAGAGCTGTGTGGCACTGGTGGGGATGCCATTCTCCATGCCGCTGTATACCATGGGATAGCCATTGGCATAGTCGGGCACGAAGCGCAGGTGGGTCATGAGCCACCGGTAGTCGAAGTCGGTGCCGCCGCCCTGAGGCGTGGTAGAATTGTTGCGCTCGCCCCAGTCGCCGCTCACTTGCAGCGATGTCTTCACGTATTTGCCTATCTTGGCATTGAGCCCGGCACGGAAGTTCCAGCGGTCGTAGTCGAGGCGTCCGATGTTACCCTCCTGGTCGTAGTAGGAGACACCGGCGAAGTAGGTGGCTTTGTCGTTGCCGCCGTTGATGTTGATATTGTGCCGTTGCGTCATGGCTGCACTCCACTCCTTGTCGAGCAGGTTGTAGTCCACATTGCGTGCGGCCTCCATCTCGTCGAGCTGGAAGAGCTGGGTGCGCAGCTCGATGTTGTCTTGTGTGGAGGTGTTGGCGGCACGCATTGTGTTGAACACTTTCATGTAGTCGTAGCTGCTCAGCATCTTCGGGGTGTAGAGGGCGTCGGTCCAGCCAAACTGCCCGGAGTAGCTGATCTTGGGCGCACTGTTCTCGCCTTGTTTCGTCTTCACCAGCACCACACCGTAGGCGGCACGGGCGCCATAGACGGCGGCCGAGGCGTCTTTCAGCACGGTGATGCTCTCCACCTCGCTGATGTCGAGGTTGTTGAAGGCAGTCTCCGTCGAGATGAAACCGTCGATGACGTAGAGTGGGGTGGGGTCGGGCGAGCCACCACGGGTGGCATCGGGGGTGGTGCTTTGTGCGAGC
Organism: uncultured Prevotellaceae bacterium; assembly: GCA_946402905.1. Classification (GTDB taxonomy): domain Bacteria; phylum Bacteroidota; class Bacteroidia; order Bacteroidales; family Bacteroidaceae; genus Prevotella. The sequence goes on from CAMIYC010000019.1 coordinate 50,293, forward strand.
ACGTTGCTCTGGCGTATGTTGAGTGACGGGCTCTGTCCGGGACGGTAGCCGTTGGCACTGACGCTCACGCCGTTGAACATGCCCACCAGGGCATCGCCCAGGCTTCCTACCGAGAGGTCTTGTATTTCCTTGGGCGAGATGGTCTCCACGGCACCGGTCACGTTTTTCATCTTCTGGGTGCCATAGCCCACCACGACGACCTCTTCGAGGCTTTGGTTGTCTTCAGCCAGGCGTATCACGCCACCCGGCTTGACAGTCTGTGGCAGGTAGCCGATGTAGGTGACAGTGATCTTGGCATCGCCGGGCACTTCCAGTTCATAGTTGCCGTCGAGGTCGGTCACGGTGCCGCCCGAGGTCACGCCTGCTATCTTGATGGTGGCGCCAATCACGGGCTCGCCGGTCTCGTCGAGCACGGTGCCTTTCACCGTATGGCTCTGTGCAAATGCCGTTGCGGGCAACAGTGTCATGGCGGCGCTCATGCATAAACTGATGATGAGTTTTCTTTTCATATCTTAATCGTTTTTTATTCTACATGGATGGGATTAATTCAGCCAACGTGGGTCTCCGGTCTTGCGTGCCACCTGCTCAGAGCCTGTCGGGGTGAAGTTGCCGTTGGCAGGGTCGACGAAGGCAGGGTCGGTCTGCAGGGCGTTGCCACTGGCATCATAGCTGCTGGTGGAGAATCCTTCGGTCTCGGGAGCGCCCTCAAACCAGTAGGTGTTGTAGGCGAAGTTGTTGACGGCACTGCTGTTGATGCGCCCGGTGATGCGTCGTGGCACCTGTCCGTTGCCGCAGTCGACGAATATGTTGTTGGTGATGTCGTAGTTGGAGGTGGCCCGTCCGTCAAATCCACCATGGTTGGCCATCTGTCCGGTGTGGGCGATGTTGTAGAATGTGCAGCTCTTCATGTTGATAGAGTTGGTCAGGTATCCTGCGCGGTCGCAGCGGCCTGAGTTGTTGTAGCGGATGAAGTATTGCACGGGGTTGCTGGTGGCCGACCAGAAAGTGCAGCCCGTCACGGTGAAGTCGTTGATGAAGCCTCCGCCGTCGTAGATCTGGAAGTAGGCGGTGCTGCTCATCTTGTCGTCGGGGGTGAACTTCACCAGACAGTTGGTCATGGAGAAGGTCTTGACGCAGTATTTCACCTTGTTGTCGAACATAAACGTGCGGTTGACGTTGTTCACCGTGCATCCCAGGAAGAGTATGGGGTCGGTGATCTGGTGGTGGTTGTTGTGGTCGGCGTCGAGGATGGCGGGGTCGGGTGTCTCGCTCAGGGCCAGCACAGGCTGTGTCGACTCGCCGCACTCAAATGTGATATATTTGGCTTTGAAACCACCGCAGGTGGCCAGGCCGCCTTTCGGGCCGTAGGTGATGGTGGCGTTGTTGGACTTGCTGCTGGTGCGCAGGGTGACGCTGTAGCGGCCGAAGTCGAGCACGCCGGATACGGTGTAGTGGCCGCCTGGGGTGAGGTCGTAGTTGAGGTTGGCACCCACGGAGTCGGCGGGGATGGGATTGGCCTGGAACCATGCGTAAAGGTCGCCTTCGGGTATCGCGGCAAAGGATGCCTCAAACGAGTTGAACAATTTCTCCGTAGCCGTGGCGGCCTCGGTGTTGTTGAGACTCTTGTTGCCCAGGGTGCGGATGTTGAGACGGTAGTTGACATCCTCTTCGCGCGAGGTGGTCAGCGAGCAGCCGTCGATGGTGTCGTTGACCAGGGGCTCTGCCTCATTGCTGAGGTCGTAGAGGGTCACTTCGTAGCCTCCTGCTCCATAAACCACCGGCCAGGTGATGGTCATCTGGTCGCCGTTGGTATTGGGCTTCACCGTGATGTCTCCTTCTGCGGGTGATGACAACTGGGCGTTTCTCACGTCGCTCTCAAACGTGTCGCCGCCGTCGTAGGTGTCAGCGCATGATGCGAGAAAACCTATGCCTGTGGCAACAGCCACAAAAAGACATAATTTTCTGCATGATACAAATTTTGATTTGTTCATAATTAGGTCAGTTGGTTATACATGTATAATTAGAATTCTATTGCTAAGACGCTTTTTGTCGTGAAATGTAATCATCATAACAAAAAAAACGGAGAGCGTCTGTAGAAGCCCTCCGCCTTTTATTTCCATATTTAGTTTATTTGTTCACAAACTTGCGTCCATTCTGGATGAGTATGCCCTTGGTGGTGGGAGCCACGCGCTGACCGGCCAGGTTGTAGACAGGTGCGTTGGCGTCTTCCACGGTAGTCACGACTGTGCTGATGCCGTTGGTGTCGAGCCAGCGTGGGTCGCCGGTCTTGTTGGTGAGCTGGGCCTCGCCCTGCGGGGTGAAGTCGCCGTTCTCCGGGTCTTTCAGCATCGGGTCGTTGGACAGGACGGTCTCGCTGTTGTCGTAGCCCGTGACATCTTCTGCGGCACCGTTAAACCAGTAGGTGTTGTATTCGAAAGTGGCGGTAGCCTGATCCTGACGATTGCCGAGGTAGCGTCGTGTCACTTGACCGTTTCCGCAGTCGACGAAGATGTTCTTGATCATTCTCCAGTTGGAGGTGGCACGTCCGGCAATGCCGCTGTAGTTGCCCCACTGTCCGGTCTTGGCCACGTTGTAGAAGGTGTTGTTCTCGTAGTTGATGCTATTGCTGTCAAATCCGGCACGGTCGCAGCGTCCGGCGTTGCTGTAGCGCACGAAGTAGTCTTGGTCGATACCCTTGCTGCAGAAGGTGCTGTTCTTGATGGTCAGGTCGTTGATGAAACCGTTCTTCGACATGTCAAACACTGTCTTGGTAGCAGCGGAGTTGAGTGAGACTACACAGTTATCGACCAGGAAGTTGGCGATGACATATTTGGTGTCGTTGTCCTTGATGATCTGTGGCACGTCGTTGATCTTGCAGTTGATGAGCTGCACGTAGTTGACCAGATAATAGTCTTTGGCCAGGTCGAGGCCGCCACCATTCTCGTCCAGTGCGATGAGCGGCTTGCTGCCGAGAGCGCTGGCATCAATGTCCAGATTCTTGAGGATGAGGGTACCCAGGGCTGTGAAGCTGGCGTCGGCAGCCATCTTGATGGTGGTGCCTTCGGCGCCCTCTACAGTCAGGTTGTGCAACTTGACCGGTCCCGACATCGTGTATTCCTTGCCGGCATCGAGCGTGATGGTGACGGGTGCGCTCGTGCTGGCATACTGCTCTGCTATCTGGGTCAGGTCGTCGCCCACGGGGCCTGGCTCGTCGCCGGTGGTGAAGTCAAAGCCGCCGAAGCCTACCTGCGAGCTGTCCTGGAAGAGCCAGTAGCTCTTGCCAGCCTTCACTTCAAAGGTGATCCATCCCCAGAATGCCTGGTTGCCACCGGCGATGATAAACGGCCCGTAGAGGGGGTCTTTCTCGGTATAGACGATGCTGCCGTCGGGCTGCTCCTCAGCAGTGCACTGCACGGCTTTGTGGATAGAGTCGATCTGCTCGGAGGTGAAGTAGATCTGATATTGCTCGTAGACAGGGTTGCCCTGGTTGTCGAGCTTGGGCTCGCCGGTCTCCGGATCGATGGCGGGGGTGTCATAGTTGGCACGCTGGCCGTTGATGTAGCCCTCGGCCAGGTATTTCACGGCCTCTTTGGTCTCTTCGTCGATGACGTAGGTGTGGCGGTTGCCTTTGTTGGCCCAGATCTGCACCTTCAGTTTGCCGTCTACTTTCGGGGTGAACTTATAGTAGAGGCCTACAAGTGGCATTACTTGGTCGCCGGGTTTGTAATATTCATACTGGGCGCGGTATTTTCCTGTGGGGGCATTGTCTTGATAGATTTCCTCGCAGAACATCTTCACGTAGGGGTTGCCCGTTCCCATCAAGAAATAGAGCTTTGTGCCATTGGCGTCGTTGATGTCGGTCTTGTTTTGGCCGTTCTTCCACTGGATGGGATTCCATGAGCCAACGGAGGCAATCTCATAGGTGTGGTTTTCCTCGCTGATCACTGCGCCGGGGGTCAGGTCCTGACCCAGGTTGATCTTGGGATCTTCGGGGTCTAATTTGTCGGCGATGGTGGCTCCGCCCACCGCTTCAAGAGTCATGTTGGCAGTGTTGACGGTCACTATCGACTTGCCGTCTGCCACGTTGGTAGCATTGTTGCTCTCGTCTATCACAGCCGTAAACTCGGGTGCGAGGGCAATGTTCTCACCATCTATGACGATGGCTTTGTAACTTTCGGTCTGTGCACTGGCTCCTAACACAAAGAGGGCACTGGCCACAAGCGTAAAAATTTTCTTCATAAGCATATTAGGATTTGTTTGATAGTAATTTAGTTTGTTGCTATGTCATTCGCTTTCAAAATTAATGCTTTTTGTATGAATCTTACTTGGATGCAAACCATTTTTATGATTTATTAACGTAAAAGTGGGTGCTTGTTAATCTTCAAAGACAAATAACACCTGTGGAAGAAAAATCGGCCCCAAAACGCTCTTTGTCATATTTTCAGCAAAAATGTTTGCAATTTTCCACAATTTAGCGTATATTTGCAATCACTATGTTTTCACCTTAAAAATCAAATCAAGTATGTTGGATAAATTCTTTTCACCCGAAACTTATTCCATGTTGGGTACATGGGCTTTGGGGTTCTGCAAGAACCTGATTGTGGCGATTGTCGTCTACATCGTTGGTAAGTATATCATCAAGTGGATTTGCAAGTTGTGCACCAAACTGCTCAAAAAGAGCAATGTAGACCCGTCGCTCTTCTCTTTCCTCAACAGCATCGTCAGTGTGGTGCTGTGGCTGCTGCTCGCTATCGTCATCATTTCCATCCTCGGCATTGAGACCTCCTCGTTCATCGCGCTCTTCGCATCGGCTGGCGTGGCCATTGGCATGGCTTTGAGCGGGACACTGCAAAACTTCGCCGGCGGCGTGATGATCTTGCTCTTCAAACCGTTCAAAGTGGGAGATTATATCGAGGCACAAGGCTATCAGGGCACGGTGAAGGAGATACAAATCTTCAATACCATCATCCGTACCAACGACGCGCAGACCATCATCATTCCCAACGGAGGGCTGTCTACGGGCAATATGAAAAACTACTCTACAGAGAAATACCGCAGGGTAGACCTTGACTTCCATTTCGCTTATGGCGGCGACCTCGACGAGGTGAAGAAGGCCATACGCGAGATCCAGGCCGACTGTCCGCTTATCTTGCAAGGTCCTGTCGACGACTCCGACGTGGTGGCTGAACCTTGGACCGGACTCACCGAACTGGCTGAGAAAGGCGTGGTGGTGAACACCCGTACTTGGTGTAAAGGCACTGACTACTGGACAGTCTACTTCTATATGAACGAGACGGTCTATCAGAAACTCAAGGAGCGTGGCTATATGTTCCCGTGCAAGAAAATGGATGTCAATCTGATCAAATAGACTCAACTTGTCAACAAATGGTCTCCAAATCATTATTCCTGAGATTTGCCGCCACCTTGCTATCGGTGGCGGCTTTGCTGCCTGTATGTGCGCAAAAGAAGAACCAGCCCCTGCAGAAACGTGATAAATTTGAGTACACCTTCGATTTGCCCGTCTACGTGGAGCAGCTGAAGCGTGAACTTACCTATCCGCTGGCCTGGGGCAACAGTGACATCCGGCAGTTTGACCGCTGGCGCACCGCTGCCCGTAAGAAGGTGTTTGAATGTATGATGGCACCACCCCGGCCTGCCGCCGGATTTGACATGAAAGTAGTGGCAGAGGAACAGCGCGACGGCTATAAGGCACAGCGCATAGAATTGAATATTAATGCCTACTCACGAGTCACAGCCTATCTGCTGATACCTGATGGCAAGGGGCCGTTTCCCGCCGTCAACGCCCTGCACGACCACGGTGCTCATTTATATATCGGCAAGGAGAAGATGATACGCCCCTTTGGCGTGGAGCAAGAGGTCATAGACGATGCCCAGGCCTGGGCCGACAATCTCTATGAGGGTCAGTTTGTGGGCGACTTTCTCGCCAGGCATGGTTATGTGGTCTTCTCCATGGATGCTCCGCTGTGGGGAGAGCGTGGCCGGCAGGAGGGCGTAGACCGCAGCAAGTATGACATCATTGCCGGCAACATGATGATGCTCGGACGCGACCTTTGTGGGTTTATGCACTACGACGACATCTATAGCACCGACTTCCTGGCCACACTGCCGATGGTAGACAAGAAGCGCATCGGATGCGTGGGATGCTCGATGGGTGCCTACCGGGCGTGGATGCTCTCAGCACTCACCGACCATATCAAGGCGGGAGCCGCCATCTGCTGGATGGTGACCACCGACGTGCAGATGTCTACCGCCGACAAGAAAAAAGAATACGGAGGGTTCGCCAACTGTCTGCCCGGGCTGCGCCAATATCTCGACTATCCTCATATCGCCAGTATGGCCTGTCCCAAACCCATGCTGTTTGTCAATGGATCGCGGGATCATCTCTTCCCGGTGCGTGGGGTGGAGGAAGCTTTCCGTATTATGCACGACGCATGGAAAAGCCAGGGGGCTGATGCCAAACTGGAGACGGAGATATGGGATATCCCTCACTCCTGCGGGCTGAAGGCACAGGAGCGCATCCTTGAGTTCTTCAATAAAAATCTGTGAGTCAAGGAGTGTACTGTACTTCAGGAATCGAACACTCAATTTCTTTTGTCAAGAATTTAAGAATTGAAGAATTTTAGTTACCAAACTGTCTGGTGCTAAGGACTATTCTTTAACCCAAATCGGTCATTAGGATTTCTCGGTGCTGTATGGCAGTGAGAAATC